>NC_018002.1:1255054-1882581 GCF_000265295.1 Sulfurospirillum barnesii SES-3 | reverse complement strand
CCCCAAAATGTCTATGGCTTTAGTAAACTCTCTATGGACTATTTGGCACGAAAATTTAGCGCAGAACATCCTAACATGTCTGTGGTGGGGCTTCGTTATTTTAATGTGTATGGCCCTCGTGAATACTTCAAAAATAAAACTGCCTCGATGGTCTTGCAACTAGGATTACAGCTCTTAAGTGGCAAAGCACCTCGCCTTTTTTACAACTCCGATAAGATTTTAAGAGATTTTATTTACATTGACGATGTGATTCAAGCGAACATAAAAGCCGCACTTTCAGGCATTTCAGGTGTTTTCAATGTGGGAACAGCATTGCCTCGTAGTTTTCAAGATATTGCCGATATTTTGCAAAAAGAATTAGGCACACATTTTCAAACAGAGTATTTTGAAAATCCCTACATTGGGGCGTATCAGATGCATACGCAGGCGGATATTAGCCTTACATGTAAAGCGTTAGGCTACGTGCCAGAAGTGAGTTTGGAAGAGGGCATAAGGGCGTATGTACCAGAGATTAGACGTATTTTTGAAAGTGAAGTGAACCGTGGATAGATTACGAGCGTATCAGCCTTCTTTATTGGTGATTGGCGATGTGATGTTGGATCACTATTTGTGGGGAAAATGTGAGCGCATTTCTCCTGAAGCACCCGTTCAGGTGGTGGATGTGCAAAAAGAGAGTGTGCTTTTAGGTGGTGCTGGCAATGTGGTCAATAACCTTTTAAGTTTAGGTGCAAACGTGAGCGTGCTTAGTGTTGTGGGTGATGATGACAACGGACATGAACTTTTAGGAATGCTTGAAGCTTTAGGTGCAGATGCTAAGGGCATTGTACGAGAAGAGGGGCGAAAGACGAGTAAAAAAAGCCGTGTGATAGCCTCCCATCAACAAGTGGTGCGTTTTGATAGCGAATCCAAAGATGAGATAAGCGAGGCTTCTTCTTTAGCGCTTTTGCGTGCGTGTGAAATGTATTTGCCGCATGTCGATGCTATTTTGCTCTCAGATTATGGAAAAGGCGTGCTCACAACAGCCTTTACATGTAAGGTGATTGAGCTAGCTAAAAAGCATCATAAACCACTTTTGGTCGACCCTAAAGGGGATGATTACAGTAAATACCGTGGGGCAACGCTCATTACTCCTAATAAAAAAGAGGCAAGTATTGCTTCAAAAATTACCATCAAAGATGATGAAAGTTTGAGAAAAGCAGGAAACTTCCTCAAGGAGAGCTTGGATTTGGAGTATGCCATTATCACGCTCTCTGAAGATGGTATGGCAATTTTTGGTGATACCTTTCATAAAATGCCTACCGTTGCTCGTGAAGTGTACGATGTTACGGGTGCGGGCGATACAGTGTTGGCTTCTTTGGCGTATGCACTTACGTGTGGGCTTTGCATGCAAGAGGCGGCTTCGTTTGCCAACGCCGCTGCTGCGGTGGTTGTGGGAAAAATAGGCAGTGCAACGGTGAGTCTTGATGAAGTCGATGCGTATGAACACAGTTTGCGCACGGCGACTTCGGAGAGTAAAATCAAAACCAAAGAGCAGATGATAAGACTCCTTAAAGCTAAAAAAGGGCAAAAAATTGTCTTTACCAATGGCTGTTTTGATATTTTACATGTAGGGCATGTGAAATACCTAGAAGTGGCTAAAAGCTTTGGTGATATGCTGATTGTGGGGCTGAATTCGGATGCGTCGATTCAGCGTTTAAAAGGGCAGAGTCGTCCCATTAATACCTTAGAGGATAGAGCTTACATTTTAGCAGGACTTGAATCGGTGAGTTATGTGGTGCCTTTTGAGGAAGATACGCCCTTAAATCTCATCGAAGCGATTATGCCCGATGTGTTGGTGAAAGGGGCGGATTACGAAGGCAAAGAGGTTGTGGGAAGCCAGATTGCCAAAGAGGTGCGCTTAGTCAGGTTTGTTGAAGGAAAGAGCACTACGAATATTATTAAAAAGGTTCAAACTCAATGATGACCATGATACACAATGAGATGCTCTCGCATCAAAACGTAATTGAAAAAACCATACAGAGTCTTCAAAATCATATTTATACGGCATGTATTATTGCTACTGAAACATTGAAAAATGGCAATAAAATTTTACTCTGTGGCAATGGTGGCAGTGCCGCAGATGCGCAACACATTGCAGCGGAGCTTAGTGGTCGCTACAAAACCGAGCGAAAAGGGCTTGCAGGGATTGCTTTAACCACAGACACCTCTGTGCTCACCGCTGTGGGGAATGACTTTGGATTTGAGCGCATTTTTGATAGACAAGTTGAAGCACTCGCTCGTGAGGGAGACCTTTTAATCGGCTTTTCAACCAGCGGACACAGTAAAAACGTCATTCGAGCCTTGAGTTTAGCACGCAATATGGGGTGTAAAACAATAGGTTTAAGTGGACGTGATGGTGGCGTGATGGATGAATTTTGTGACATTAACATAGTTGTTCCAAGTGACGATACCCCACGCATTCAAGAGATGCATATTATGATAGGGCATATTATCTGTCAAGCTATTGATGATTCGTGGAAGTAGGCGCATATGAGTCTATCCTTTCCCATGTTCTCTTATCCTTTTGAAACGAAACTAGAAAAAGTTACTTTTTATTCTCTTTTTTTATTTATGTTACTCGTTCCTTTTTCAAGAGCGTTTGTCAGTTTTTGTGTTTTTTATTTTCCTGTTTTACTTTTTTTAAATTTTGGTGTAAAAGGAGTATTGGAAAGGCTAAGGCAAACGCCTGTTGTGCTCTCTCTGGCTCTTTTTGTTGGCTATATGACTCTAACACTTTTATGGACAGAGCATTTTGACGATGCTGATGGTATTTTAAAACTCTATTTTTTACTCTCCTTAGTCCCTTCTATTGGCTTTTTGGTCAAAAGAGAATGGCTTAAGCCTTTAGTGTTAGCATTTTTATGTGCTTTGTGTGTTAGCAGTGTTCTTTCCATGGGACACTATTTGGAGTGGTGGCAGATTAAAGATAAAACGCAAGTTAATACTTCTCCTTTTATGAATTCTATTCATTACAGTATGTTTATGGCAGTAGGCGCAATAAGCTCTTTATATTTTTTGATAATGTTAAAAATAGATTGGTTGAAAAAAAGCTTGTTTTTAGCTCTTTTTTTACTTTTTACTGTGACATTGTTTTTATCGGATGGTCGAACAGGTCAGCTTTCGTTTTTAGTAGCAGTGTGTTTGCTAATTGTCATGCTATTTAGAAATAATATGAAATTGTTTTTAAGTGTGACTATTTTATTTGTTTTATCTCTTTATAGTCTTTACACACTGATACCTCGCTTTGAATCAAGAGTGAATGCAGTAGTTAGAAATCTAACAACATTAGAAAATGGTTCATTTGATACATCGGTTGGCCGTCGTATTGCATATTGGTTATTAGCCAAAGAAATTGTTTTAGACTACCCTCTTTTTGGTGTCGGTTTTGGGGATTACAAGTTAGGGGCTAAAGAGGTATTAGAAAAAAAAGATTTTGGAATGGATGAAGCTGTAAAAGCATTTGTTGTCAGTAGGCATTTTCATAACCAGTACTTAATGGCGGTCGTCCAAGGAGGTTTAATTGGATTGATACTTTTACTAAATGTCTTTGCATCATTGTATCGTCTTAGTATTGAAACTCCTGTATATAGGCATTTGAGTATTTTATTATTAAGTGTTTATGCGGTTGGATGCTTAACAGAACCTTTATTGATTTTACAGAACCCTTTAACTGTCTTTGCTTTAGTGGTAGGATTTAGTGTGGTTGCTACTCAACCAAAAGAGTACCGTAGTTTATTGAAAAAAGTTGAATGATGGATAAAATTTATTTTGTATTGTTTCATATCTTTAGATTTTTGGTCACATTTATACCCAGAGCTCTTTTAGACCCTTTGTTAGTTTTTATTGCAGACATTGTACGTCTGTGTGATAGCAAGCATCGCTTTATTATGATGACAAACCTTAACCTTGCCTATGAAGATACGCTCTCTTTAGCGCAAAAAAAAGCGATTATCAAAGAGGTCTATCGCAATCTTGCATTTAATGGAGCGGATTTTGTGCGTAATTATCCTACCACCAAAGAGGCGATTTTAAAGAAAGTGCGTTTTGAAAATGAAGATATTATGCAACAAGCACTTGAAAGCAAACGTCCCATTGTTTTCCAAACGGGGCATTATGGCAATTGGGAATTAGTTTCATTGGCACTTGCTGCACGCTATGGGGCTCTTAGTGGTATTGGCAGACCGCTTGATTCACCAATGATGAATCACATTGTGCGTCAAAACAGAGAACAGCTTGATATTGAACTGATTGATAAAAAAGGGGCGATGCGTCCCATGCTCAAAGCCGTCAAAGAGGGGCGCAATATTGGTCTTTTGGTGGATCAAAATACCTCTCGACGTGCAGGGATTATTGTGAAGTTTTTTGGTAAAGACGTACGACACACCCCAGCTGCTAGCATTATGGCACGGCGTGTCAGTGGTTTAATTGTTCCAGTTTTTATCTCCACGGATGATCATAAAGTCTATACACTCACTTTTTATGACCCCATAGAAGTGGCAAATACAGAAAATATGGAACACGATATTTTAGAAGCCACACAAGCCCAAGCAAATGTGATGGAAGCGGTCATTCGTGCAAAACCTGAGGAGTGGTTTTGGTTTCACAGGCGTTGGAAGGGTGAACATAAAAGTGCGTATGGCATTCGAAAGAGGCGAAAAAGAGATGTCTAAAACCGTTTTACATGTAAACTTTGCCAAAGGCTTTAGAGGTGGAGAGAGGCAGACATTGCTTTTGCTTCAAGAGCTCTCACATAAAGGCTACACACAAACACTTTTAACAAGGCGCCATGCCGAATTGGCAAAAAAAGTGAGCGCACTTGCCCTTGAGAATGTCGTGATCATTGAGGTAAAAAAACCCTATCTGCTTTCGCTTAGCCTTCTTAAAAAGGCTGATTTAGTCCATGCGCATGAGACCAAAGCAGCGCAATTTGCTTTTTTAGGGCATCTTTTTTTTAAAACACCTTATATCATTACAAGACGCGTGGATAATGCGATTAAAAATAATGGTTTTACCCGTGCAATGTACCGTTATGCGCATAAAACCGTAGTGCTTTCACGTGCTATTTTAGAAGAGGTCAAAAAGATAGAGCCTCGTGCAAACTTGAGTATTATCCCCAGTGCTTTTAGTAAGCTTAGTGTTTCACCGCATGAAGTCGAAAAAATAAAAGAACGCTTTAGTGGTCAGTTTGTAATTGGCAATATTGGTGAGTTGGACAATGACCACAAAGGGCAATACTATCTTATCGAGGCAATGAAAGAACTTTTGCCTCGTTATGCGAATATGCACCTTCTTTTTTTAGGAAAGGGCAAGGATGAAGAGGCGTATAAAGCCCAAGCATCCTCTTTGAAAAATGTCACATTTGAGGGGTTTGTGAGCAATGTAGGGGATTATATTGCCACGTTTGATCTTTTTGTCTTTCCTTCTTTGCGTGAGGGTTTAGGCTCTATTTTACTGGATGTCATGCAGGCAAAGGTTCCCATCGTTGCTTCTAATGCGGGAGGCATTCCTGATGTCATTTGCCATGAAAAAAATGGTCTTTTGGTTGCGCCTAAAGATGTGAGCGCATTGGCAGAGGCTATTGAGAGACTCTATTTGGATAAAACCTTGCGAGAGCAACTCATAGAGAGTGCATTTCAGGATGTGGATTTATTTTCACCTGAAAAGATGGCTGAGCGCTATGCGGCATTGTATGCTGAGGTCTTAGGATGAGAATTTGCATTGTCAAACTCTCCGCAATGGGGGATATTATTCATGCGATGGTGGCACTACAGTTTATTAAAAAAGCCCTACCGCATGCGAAGATAGACTGGGTCGTAGAAGAAGCATTTAGGGGTGTATTGGAGAATAATCTTGATATAGAGAATGTTTTATGTGTCAATCTGAAATCCCTGAGAAAAAAGAAGCGTGCTCTCTTTTCTCAGTATCGTCTCTTAAAAAGCTATTCCAAAAATCACTATGACCTTATTATTGATGCGCAAGGGCTTTTAAAATCGGCATTGGTTGCAAAGATTATTGGAGCAAAAGAAATTGCTGGTTTTGATAAAGACTCCATTCGAGAAGGTATTGCTTCCTTTTTTTACACCAAAAAAGTCTCGATTGCGTATAGTGAAAATACGATTGATCGAAATGTACGAGTGCTGTGTGAACCTTTGGGAATTGAAGTGCCTCGTGAAGCAATTGTGGCTAAAAAACCTTTTTTGTTTAGTAAAAGTGTTGTTGCAGACCTACCCGAAAGGTTTTTAGTGTTTGTCATTGGCTCAACATGGAAGAGTCGCAATTATCCCAAAGAGAAGTTTGTGGAAATTGCCCAAGCTTTAGAGATGAAGACATTAGTGGTATGGGGAAGCGAAGAGGAGCATCGCAAGGCTCTTTGGATGCAAGAGAAAAGTGCCTTTATAGAAGTGTTGCCAAGAGGTTCTTTGGATGCCCTAAAACAGGTTATTTCAAAATGTACTCTGCTCATTGGCAATGATACGGGTCCCACGCATATGGCATGGGCTCTTAATGTTCCCTCTATCACCATTTTTGGTCCCACTCCCATTAATCGTGTGTACATTACACCTATCAACAAAGTGGTGAAATCTAAGAGCAGTGTCAATCCTTTGAAACTTAACAAGCATGATTTTTCCATTCAAGAGATTGCCTCAGAAGAGATTATTAAGGTGGCTCGTACACTCTTATCTTAACTCTTTTTCAGGGGCTTTTATACGAAAACGCAGTATAATCAGGCATTTTTAATCTCCCTAGAAAAGAGTTTGTTTGCCAAAAATTATTCCATTTGAAACAGTGAGCCCTGAAGAATATGCCCTTTTAGAATATGTCTTTGATGCTGTTTCAAAGGATATGCTCTTACAGATTGCTGAAAAATCTATTGCAACTGGCAGAAAAAATCACCAGCTTTTTATTGTTTCTCACCATTCTAAACGCTATTTTGTCAAAATTTTTCACGCATCTAAGCATGCAAAATGGGCAAGAAGAGTCGAACTTGGTTTAAAAGATATTTTCTCCTCAGGGGCTAAACGCTGTTTTGAAGGCTCCGCCATGCTCTATCGCAATGGCATTCCAACGGCTAGGCCGATTGGGTATTTTTCAATGGCTTCATTGCCATGGAATAAAAAAAGTGTTGCAATTTTTGAAGCGATTGAGGATGCCAAAGAGTTGAAAGAACTCTATGTAAACCACGAGAGCTTTTTTGAAGAACTGTTTATGTCTATGGCAGAGTGTACTAAAAAAATGCACGATGCAAATATTCGCCATACAGATATTGTATTGCATAATTTTTTAGTGAAAGAAGAGTGTGGCGCACAAAAATTGTATCTTATCGATACCGATAAAGTGCATTATGCAGGGCTTAGTCGCATGTCTTACCTTACCAAAACCTTTTTTGATATGCATTGTATTCGAAGAATTGAAGTTAATGAACGTGAAGTAGTGCTTTTTTTGAAGCACTACTTTGGAAAACACTACACACCTTTTTGGGGTAAGGTGCTTTCTTTTTGGAGTAAAAAAAGCCGATGAAATCTTTACATGTAACAACAAAAGAGGTACAAGCACTATTGGGTGAGATGCTTGTGCTCAGTGTTGATCCTCAAAAAGTAGATACATATGGGTATCCCTCTTTAATGAGTCGTTCTTTTGTAAGAGTTTTAGGATTTTTTATTGGAAAGAAACGAAGCGAAAAATTTTTCAAAAATTTGGATCATCTTTTTTCTCCAAGCGGAAATTGGGACTGTAATGTTATCAAAATTGAAAAAATTGGTCGTTACAAAAGAATGGAAAATCTTTGGAAGCACAGAAATAATTTTCGTAAAAGTATATGGTATAAACTTGCTACGCTTCAGCTTATTTTAGGGCGTTATTTTGGGCAAGGAGTGCGTTATAAAAAACGTTCCATTAAAACATTCAAGGAGTTAGATACTTTTTTTGACAAGTATCTTTTAGGACTTTTTTATAGCTTAAATATCAATGGCTATCGTACGGATATTGAGCAGGATATGCCAGAAGTAAGCATTGGGCGTAATGGAGAAATTATTAAGTCTAAAAGTGGGCGTCACCGTTTTGTGGTTGCACGTATTGTTGGAATCAAAACGATGCCTGTTTTAGTGTCACATATTCATCCTTTGTGGTTAGAAAAAATAGGTGGTAGTATGGAAGGAGAAGGGCTTGAGAGATTAAAAATAGCACTAAGAGAGCTTGCATCACACCATATTAAAGGACTATAAAACAATGAAAAATTTATTTATTATCAGGTCACCCCTGCAAATTTTAAATGCCTATGAAGCAATTGCGCATTTTGAGTTGAAACATAATATTTTTTTGATTGTGCAAAATCATCTAGAAAAAAATAATGTACAGATGAGAGAGATGCTCTCTATGTGCGAGTACGAAGAACTCATAGAAATGCCTCCTAGTAAGTCAAATTACTTTCGTTATGTTGCTTTGACACTAAAACTTAAAAAACAGCGTTATAACTTTATCTTTTTTGGCAATTTGGGAAGTTTTCAAAAGTTGTTGTTAGCGAATTTAGAGTACGAAAAATCGTATTTACTTGAAGATGGCACATCGACTTTGGTATTTCATAAGGAACTTTCAGAAGAGAAACAGCATGTTTCGTGGCGAGATATACGGTTTTTATTAGCAGGGCTTCATATTAAACGTAAAAAACCTGTTGACTACTTTACGATTTTTGATTTAGAACGCAAGGGTAAAGAAGAGATTGTTCAGCATAGTTTTGAATATTTAAAACTGAGGTTTTGTCAAAAATTTTTATTAACTAACGAAATATACTTTTTAGGACAAAATCTTGTTAAGTCTGGTTGGGTGTCTGAAGAAGCATACGTTTATTATATTAAAACAATTAAAAATTATTTTAAAAATGAAAAAATTATTTATATTCCTCATCGTGCGGAAATGATTGATTCAAAATTGCGAAGAATAGAGGATGAAAATTTTATAATCTTCGAAAATACTATGCCCATAGAGTTATATTTTATGCAACAAAAAATAAAGCCAAAAAAGATTTTATCTTTTTATTCAACATCACTTTTTACGCTTGCAAAAATTTTTGATAAAACATTAGTTATATCCTATGGAATTTGTCTAGAAAATATAAAAATGAAGAAAAAAATGCGTGCTTCATTTATTGAAAAATTTATTTTGCATGCAGGCATTGAAAAAAAGGAAATTTGTTTTCATGATATTAATTAAAATTTTTAATGGGAAAATAGATAATAATGCTTTTTAATTCTTATGAATTCGTCTTTGTTTTTTTACCTGTTGTCTTTTTTGGCTATTTCTTTCTTACTTCAAAACGATTAGTTATAGTTTCGAAAGTTTGGTTAGTTTTAGGCAGCCTCTTTTTCTACGCATGGTGGAATATTGCATATTTGCCGCTTATTCTTTTTTCGATGCTGATGAATTTTGGTATTGGAAGTTCTTTAGGTAATAATAAGGTACGTCTTAAAATATCTAAAAAAACAATTCTAATGTTTGGTGTTATTTTAAATCTTACTCTTTTGGGGTACTTTAAATACAGTGATTTTTTTATTGCAAATTTTAATTTATTAAGTGAAAAAGATGTATCCCTTTTACACGTAGCACTTCCTTTAGCCATTTCATTTTTTACGTTCCAACAAATTGCTTATTTGGTAGATAGTTATCGCAATGAGACGAAAGAGTATGACCTTTTAAATTACGCACTTTTTGTTACTTTTTTTCCACAGCTTATTGCAGGACCTATTGTGCATCACAAAGAGATGATGCCTCAGTTTTTTCGTACTCATAATTATGTTAAAAATTATAAAAATATTGCTATTGGTATCTTTATTTTTTCAATAGGGCTCTTTAAAAAAGTAGTTATTGCGGATACTTTTGCTATTTGGGCAACCAAAGGATTTGACGTAGCGCAAAGTCTTAATCTTATAGAAGCATGGGCGACAAGTTTGTCCTACACTTTTCAGCTCTATTTTGATTTTAGTGGCTATACGGATATGGCTATAGGTGCAGCACTTTTATTTAATATCACACTTCCTATTAATTTTAATTCCCCTTATAAGGCTTTAGATATTCAAGATTTTTGGAGGCGATGGCATATAACATTGAGCCGATTTTTAAGGGATTATATTTACATTCCCTTAGGTGGAAATCGTGTGGGGAGAGGTAGAAATTATATCAATCTTTTTTCTGTTTTTCTCATTGGTGGATTATGGCATGGGGCAAGTTGGATGTTTGTAGTATGGGGTGCTTTACATGGTATAGCAATCGTTATACATCGTATGTGGGTTGAATGTGGATTTAGGCTTAATAGATTTTTAGCGTGGTTTATTACTTTTAATTTTATTAATATAACGTGGGTGTTTTTTAGAGCCAAAGAGTTGGAAGATGCACTAAAAATTTTAAAGGGAATGTTTGGATTTTCAGATATTATTTTAGCTGATACATTTTCTAAAAAATTATCTTTTTTGCGCCATTACGGTGTTGTGTTTGATGAAGTATATCAACACATTGGGGATGGAAATAAAAGTTTTATTTGGATTGCATTTGCATTCATAATAATAATTTTTTCTAAAAATTCTATGGAAAAAATAGAAGAATTTTCACTCAATTATAATACAGCGTTGCAAGCTTCATTTTATTTTTTAGTGGGGATTTTATCACTTGGTAAAATTTCAGAATTTTTATATTTCAACTTTTGAAGGCTAATGATGCGAAGTACTCAATGGTTAAGAATAGTATGTACAATAATAGTTGTTGGTATGATTTTTGTCGCTGGAGTCAATTATTTGATAGACCCAGGATATGTATATTTTAAAAAAAAATCGGGTATAAGCCCTGATGTTTATGTTCAGAAATTATTGACATCAGAAAAAGGTCTTGTAACAGAAGAATGGAATGAAAGGGCTGTTAAAACTTCATTAGCGAAGGTGAATACTGAAATTGATTGTATTATTGTAGGTTCAAGTCATATTATGCAAATATCTTCTCTTCGAAATACTGGTAATATTTCGAAACTGTGTCCAGTATTATTGAATCTAGGAGTGAGTGGTTCAAGTTTTGAGGATTTGTTGATCTTCTCAAATATTATTTTAGAAAATAAAGGAAAACCTAAAAGAGTTTTTATAGAGATTAACCCTTGGTTATTCAAATTTAACATGGACTCACGCTATAAAATGAATCAGGTGCAGTATGATTCATTTTTAAGAAAATTAAATGACCAAACACTGCTTACAAGCAATAGTCACTATGAGTTTGATTTACTCAAAAACCTTTTTAATTTAGAGTATTTTATGATAAGTTTAAAAAATTATAAATCATTATTTCATCAAGCCTCCATTGAAGAACCCAAAGAAAAGTTTTTGTATGAAAATGGATACACTAAAGCGGTAACTTTGCAAGATGGAAGCCATGTGTATGATTCTCATCATATTGCGAAGGCAAAAAAAACTATAAAAAGTATAAAAAATGGTGGTGGAGACTATAAAATAAATGGAAATATTTATGATGATTATGCTCTAGAACTTTTTGAAAAACTTATTCTTTTGTATCAAAGAAATGAAATAGAGATTAATTTTTTAATAACACCTTATCATCCTAGTGTTTTTAAAAATGGTCCTACAAAGACAACACAACATATGCAGGAAATAGAAAACGTGGCACAAAGACTTTCAATAAAGCATAAAGTAAAATTATATGGGTCTTTTTTACCAGAGAATATTGGATGTCAAGAAGATGAGTTTTTGGATTTTATGCATGCAACTTCTAATTGCTTAGATAAGATTAAGTTTTATTAATGTCAAATTTTCTAAAAGAAGGAGATTGAAAATGTCTAGAATAATAACCATAGAGAGAAGAGTGATAGGGTTAAACCATCCGCCATTGGTAATCGTAGAAATTGGGATTAATCATGAGGGCAATTTACAAACGGCATTTGAGATGGTAGATGCTGCATGGAAGGCTGGAGCAGAAGTTATTAAGCATCAGACCCATGTTGTTGAAGATGAAATGAGTCAAGAAGCTAAAAACGTTATTCCAGGGAATGCTTCTGTTTCCATTTATGAGATTATGGCGAGATGTGCACTTAATGAAGAAGATGAGATAAAATTAAAAGAGTATGTTGAATCTAAAGGGATGATGTTTATGAGTACCCCTTTTTCTCGTGCTGCTGCTGATAGACTAGAGCGTATAGGAGTAAGTTCTTATAAAATTGGCTCAGGTGAGTGCAATAATTATCCTTTGATTGAACATATTGCATCTTTTGGAAAGCCTATGATAGTAAGTACTGGTATGAATGATATTGAATCTGTTAGAAAGACTGTCAATATACTTGAAAAATATAAAGTGCCTTATGCTTTATTGCATACTACAAACCTTTACCCTACACCTGTTCATTTGGTAAGGCTTGGCGCTATGCAAGAGCTCCAAAAAGCGTTTCCAAATGCTGTAGTAGGGCTGTCTGATCATACGACTTCAAATAGAGCTTGTTTTGCAGCAACGGCACTTGGTGCTTCAATTTTAGAGAGACATTTTACAGATAAAATGGAAAGACCAGGACCTGATATTATTAATTCAATGGACCCAATAGCGCTAAAAGAACTCATTATTGGAAGTAATGAAATAGCACTGATGAGAGGTGGAAAAAAAGAGGCTACTAAAGAGGAACAAGTGACAATCGATTTTGCTTTTGCTACAGTTGTTACCATTAAGCCAATAAAGCAAGGTGAACACTTTACGAAAGAAAATCTTTGGGTAAAACGACCTGGGACTGGGAAAATACGGGCAGAGTTTTATAATGATGTATTGGGTAAAGTTGCAAAACGAGATATAAAAAGTGATGAGCATATCGATTGGAGTGATATAAATGAGTAAGAAAAAAATTGTTTTTCTTACAGGAACCAGAGCCGATTTTGGAAAGCTTAAATCTTTAATAAAAATCACTCAAAAATCTCATAATTATGAGGTGCACCTTTTTGTAACAGGCATGCATATGAACTCAAAGTATGGAGCTACTGTTCAAGAAATTGTAAAGTCAGGATTTGAAAACATTTATAGCTTCATTAATCATGATACAGTTGAGCATATGGATAGAACACTTGCTAAAACGATTGATGGTTTTTCACATTATATAGCCGAAATTAAACCAGACTTGATTGTTGTGCATGGAGATAGAGTGGAAGCTCTAGCAGGGGCTATTGTTGGAAGTTTAAACAATATACTGGTGACGCATATAGAAGGTGGTGAGATTTCTGGAACAATTGATGAGCTTATACGGCATGCAGTGAGTAAAATGTCTCATGTGCATTTGGTAGCGAATGAAGAGGCTAAAAAAAGATTATTACAACTTGGAGAGATTGAAGAATCTATACAGGTTATAGGCTCTCCTGATTTAGATTTAATGAACCCAGCTCATTTACCTCCTGAGGTAGAAGCTCTGGAGTATTATGGTATTAAGTTTAACAAATATGCTATTGCGATGTTCCACCCTGTAACAACAGAGTATGAATACATTTCTTTGTACGCAAAAAACTTTGTTGATGCACTGATTGAAAGCCAACTTAATTATATAGTAATTTATCCCAATAATGATTTAGGGAGTAATGAGATATTGGCTGAATATACACGATTAAAATTGAATGAAAAATTTAGAATTTATCCCTCTTTACGATTTGAATATTTTTTAACCTTGTTGCAAAATGCAGAGTTTATTATTGGAAACTCAAGTGCGGGGATAAGAGAAGCACCTTACTATAATGTTCCAACGATCGATATAGGCACAAGACAATTAAATCGAGCACACTTAAAAACGATTATACATTGTAATTATGATAAAAATGAAATTTGTAAAAGCATAGAAAAAGTAACAAATAGCTTCACACAAAGTAATGATGTTGTACAAAATTATTTTGGGGATGGGAAGAGTGATAAAATGTTTTTAGAGTTATTAGATTCTGATAACTTATGGAAAATAAATCATCAAAAGCAGTTTCGGGAGCTTGTTTAGAAATGTATAAAAATAAAAAAATTCTTGCATTGATTACTGCACGGGGTGGTTCTAAGGGGATTCCCAATAAAAATATTAAGTCCCTTGGAGGTAAACCTCTTATTGCTTGGACAATTGATGAAGCAAAGAAGAGTTCGTATATTGACCGATTAATTTTGTCGAGTGATAGTGAAGAAATTATGCAGATTGCAAAAAGTTATGGATGTAGTGTTCCATTTGTTCGTCCTCGCGAATTAGCGAGTGATACGAGTTCAAGTATTGATGCAATTCTTCATGCTATTAATACGATTAATGAAGATTTTGATTATTTGATGTTGTTGCAGCCTACCTCACCTTTTCGAAGGGTCGATGATATTGATAAAGTAATCGAACAAGCTATCGACAAAGGTATTGAATTGATGATATCTGTTGTTAAGTTTAAAAAGCATCCTTCCTATTTGTATAAAATTGAAAATAATGTATTAGTACCTTATATTGATACCAATAAACAATTACGTAGACAAGATATGCCTGAGACATATGAACATAATGGTGCGATTTATTTTTCAACAGTGACCTATATGAGAGAAAATAAAACATATAATCATTTAAAAGCAGTACCTTTTGAAATGTTTGGAATGGCAAATTTAGATATAGATACACAAGAAGATTGGGATTATGCAGAATATTTAATACAAAAAGGTTTATTTTTATGAAAATTTTACATATTGCATCTTTTAAAGGTAATATTGGAGACAATGCAAGTCATATAGGATTTTATAGTATCCTTGAAAAAATATTAAAAAACTATGAAATTGAACAGGTAGAAATTAGAAAATTTTATAAAAATTATTATGAAAAAGATAGGCAATGTTTTGATTCAAAATTTATTGATTATTTAAATACCTTTGATATGTGTTTTATAGGTGGTGGAGGTTTTTTGGATTACTGGGTTCCAGACAGCCAAACGGGTACAACTATAGATATTGAGCTAAATTTACTGGGAAAAGTGATGAAGCCAACTTATTTTACGAGAATAGGATCTAATCCGCATAAAAAAATTCCTAAAGGGAATATAGAAAAGTTTAGAAATTTTTTGAATGAAGTAAATAAGAATAAAAATCTAAAAATAGCTTTAAGAAATGATGGATCAATAGAATCTATCAAGCGAGATATTGGTGAGAAATATTTAGAAAATATATGTGAGATACTTGATCATGGCTTTTTTTATACTGATGAAAAAAAATATTCAAAAATTATTGATGCAAAATACGTAGCAATAAATATAACTAGCGATCAAATGTCTATGTGCAGTGAGTTTAAGGAGATTGTTGATAAAGCATTTTATTTAGAGGAACTAAAAAAAGTAATTGATTATTGTATTAATTATTTAAAATGTGACATTGTATTTGTTCCTCATATTTATAGTGATTTAAAGGCAATATCAGAGTTGTTGGAAATAATAAATGATAGTATTATAAGAAAGCATATAACAATTGCGCCTTGTATTCAAGGTGATAATGGTACGAAGCGTCTTTTTTCTATATACAAGCAAAGTGAATTTGTAATAGGTACTAGGTTTCATGCCAATGTTTGTAGTTTAGCAATGGGTAAATATACTATTGGTTTAGTTGTACTTGATAGAGTTAAATATCTTTATGACTATTTTGGTATTAGTGAGCGAGCTATTGTACTTAAAGGTACATTTAGCAATAAAATAATTGAACTTTTGAAAGATAAAAACAAGAAAGATGAAAATACTTTGGAAATGTTTAATCAAGATCATACGATTAAGTTTTATAAAAAAATTTTAAGCGATTATAATAAAACTTCTTGATTTTCTGTCGTGTACTTCGCCAATACATCAAGACTCTATGCCATTGATACATCGTTTTAAACAAAAGCGAGTTCTTCTGGTTTGCACTCATATAGTCTTTATCGTTAGGCAGGGTTTGAAAAAATTTACACAGATTCAGCGTACATTCCATCTTTGAAAAAAAGCGAGGTTTTTTGAGCCTAAAATCAATAAAATAAACCTCTCCTTCCTGCATAATAAAATTTTGAAGTTTAGGATCGCTTCTAGTATAGCCTTTCTCATGAAGCGTATTCATCGCTTCAATCACTTTTAGAGTCTCTTCTTCTTTTGGCGCTTTGCCTTCTACAAAGGAGTAGGTAAAAAAACTTTCCAAAACAATGCCTCGAAAACGCTTTTGTGCCGCTAAAATAGGTATAGCTCCTTTTAGTCCCAATGCTTCAAGTGTGAGCATACTTTCATGGTTGCGAAACGCTTCGCTCTCTCGAAAAAGGGTTAACATTCGCTCCCACGTACGTCTGCTTCTGGAACGAGGAATTTTAAAAACCATCTCATCAAAGCCATCTATTTTTATTTTTTGAACAAGGCATTTGCGATTATCTTTAAAATTATCTGTGATGGTATAGCGTTTCTCCATAAGGCTATCAAAAAGTTTTATCGCCTCCTCTTTGGGCAGGGTACTGATAATTTCGTGCTCTTTATAGGTAAATGCGCTTTGATTCATTGGATTTCCTTTAGTATCATGGTAGCGTCAATGCCCTTCATGCACGCATGGTGTCCTAGAGGGCAGGTGCGTTTCATGCAAGGCTGACAGGGGAGATTGAGTTTGATAATTTTTTCATAAGGGTTATTCCATCCGTGCGTTTCGGTGCTAATGGTTGGACCAAAAATGGCAATGGTTTTCACTTTGTAAGCGGCTGCGATGTGCAAGGGACCACTATCATTGGTGATGAAGAGCTCAAGTCCACCGATGTGTTCACATAAGCTTTGGATGGAGGTTTTTCCTGCGATATTTTCAACATTTTCAATGCCCTGAGCTCGTATAAGCTCTTCAATTTCACGGGCAATGTCAACCTCGCTAGGCCCTCCAAAGATGACAATGTTATAGCGTTCATGCAAGGCGATAGCCACTTTGGCAAACTCTTCAGGATACCAGCGTTTTGCACTGCCATAGGTTGCGCCAGGATTGAGTCCTAGGGTGGGTCTTTCATAGGAATGTGCCTTAAAAGGCAGATACAAGTCACCCAGCGGGAAGTTTACATGTAACGCATGCGAAGCAAAATCGTTGTAGCGTTTGACTTGATGGATAGACTCTTTTGAGAGTCGTTTGTAGTGCATTTTTTGGGTGGCGCTTAGGCACAGCAGTAAAAACTTCGTACTCCATTGTCTGCGAAAGGAGAGGGCAATATCGCATTTGCCAACCTCTTTACTCATTGTGTAGAGCCATGCCCAACGGTTAGAGCTTTTTTTACTCTCATCCACAATCACCCTGCTGACACCCTCATACTCTTTGTAAACTTCCATAGCAGCAAAGGAACCAAAGAGAATAATCTGGGCTCCCTTAAAATGCTCTATGATATTTTTAATCGCAACACTTGCCATAATGGCATCACCGAGCCATACAGGCGTTTCAATGAATAGTTTCATGCAAAACCTCTTTGAAGGCATAAAAGCCTTCCATTTTTCGAATGCCCTCACGGTTATCCACCAGCCCGTATCCAGGGGCAATCAGTTGGTGCCAGAAGAGTTTACGCACTTTGCCACTCTCTTTGGCGGTGCGAATGTACGCTTTTAAAAAGGTGGCGTAGTCTGTTTCACTCACACACTCTTTCTCACTCGTTGGAGCGTAAGGTGCGGTGTTAGAAAGCGGCCAGTTCACCTCGGTAATGTAAATATCATCGCTGCTTTTGGAACTCATGGCACACAAAGCGTAGAGGAGATTGATTTTCCCTAAGGTGTTAAAGCCAAGCTGTGCGTTTTCTGGTGCCCCTCTTCTGTCCACATATAAAAGCGAGGTGTGTTTATCAAAACGTATTTTAAAGCCATTAAAAAGGGCACGTGCCGTGTAGTGGTACTCAAAGTCGATGATAGAAGGGCCTAAGAGAAGTAGTTTGGGGAAAGATTCATCTCTAAGTTTTTGCACGCAGGCATAAAAACGCAAATATTCTCCCACACTAAAAAAGCCCCATTTGGCACGATTAATCGCATTGCCAATTTGAAACTCACGCACAAAAGGAGAAAAAAGCTCAAAAACTTTTGTTACATGTAAAGCAGTGAGCGCTAAATCTTCGATGTGTTCTCTATCTTGCATAATGCAGAGCACAATATGTTTATCGTCGCCAAAACGCTTTAAAAAAGTGACATAGGCTTCAATGTTTTGCATATCCCACAAAGGAAAGCGACAGAGCAGGTGTTTAACCCCTAACTCCTCCACCAGCGCTATTTGCTCTTCGCCTTTATCGAGGTTTACGCAGAGCCCAAGTTCAAAGGGTTTGGGTGTTTTGGGTTTGAAAAATTTCATGCCTAAAACTGCCACAGGCAAGATAAACAGTGCGCTCAAGAATGTTTTTAAGTATTCCATCCATTGCAGGGCACGCATACGCTTTTTGTAAGCTTTATCTTTTAACACATGAGGCTGGTCGGAGTAGGCATCCCAAAAAAATGGTGGTTTCACTTCGCCTCTTTTTCGCGGTTGGCTTCGTAGAGTTTCATGTATTTGTAAAAGTTAGTGACCATGTGCGAAAAGGAGATGATAAGTCCTGGATAGCCATCTAAAAAGCCACGTTTTAAGATGTAGCTTCTAAAAAAGGAGTAGAGTCCATTGAAAAAAGCTTTGGCGGGTGAGGAGGATTTTTTACCCACAAAATCATTGGCAAAAAGGCTCGAGTAGCGATCGGCTTTGATGATAAAATCGCTGATACTAAGATAGCTGTAATGCTCAATGTTCCCTCCCTCAAAACTCTTTACATGTAAACCCTCATCGATGATATTTTCATGCACATAATTGTCGTTAAAACGGGTGATGGTTTTGTTGTAGAGGCGTTTGATTTTTTGATTGTTCCAACCGCAATGATAAATGGGGTATTCTTTGTAAAAGGCTAAAAAGTTGAGTAAGTAAACGGTTTTATCTTCCAAAGGTGTGCTTAAAAGCGCTTGTGCCAAAGAAGCATCGATGACTTCATCGGCATCTAAAATCAGCACCCACTCATGTTTAGCAAAGGAAGCAGCTTGATTTTTCGTTGGCCCAAAACCGATAAAATCACCCTCAATCAGTGTGACATTATGAAAGGTTTTGGCAATAGCTTTCGTCTCATCGCTGGAGCCATTATCGTAGACCACCACATCATCAAACGCATAGAGACTTTGAAGAGAGCGTTCAATGGTTTTAGCACCGTTTTTCACAATCATCACAATGGAAATAGCATTCATCCTAGCACCTTTTTTAAGAACCCTTTGAACCAAAAGCGCATGAGATTTTTAGGAGCAAAGAGCGCATGAGGTGTGGGCATGCCATCGCCGTTGATGCGATAATTTAGCCCTCTAATGCCTGAAAAATCGCTCTGCACTGCATTGCCAATGCGAAAAATAAAGCGGTAGTGCTTTTGGGTCTCTTTTAAAACGGTGGCATTGTACTTGCCAAAAGGGAAAACAAAACTGAATACTTCAATGCCTAAAGCTTCTTCCAAAAGGGTTTTAGAGGTTTTAATTTCAAGTTCCAAATCGGTGTTAGGCAAGCAAAGATTGGTGTGGGAATGAGCATGTGAGGCTATCATAATGTGCCCTGAGTCTACCATTTCTTTTAGCTCTTCAATGGTACAAAAGGTTCCTTTTTTGTAGTTGGCGTGAGCCTCTTTGTGAGAAAATGCCATGCGCTCTTCTGGTAAAAGAGCGCTGTTTGGAATGAGGTAGGCACTGGAAAAGGCTAAAAGTGCTTTGAGGTGATATTTTTTTAAAAGGGGATAAACCAAAAAATAAAAATCACAGTAGCCATCATCAAAAGTAAGACAGACTGAGGTTTGGGTGATACTCTCTCCTGGAAGCACGCAGGCATAATGTTCTTTGATGTAGGAAAAATGCGCTTCTAGCATCTCCACGCTGTTGCTAAAAACATCTTTATTGGCGTGATGGTACATCATATTAATCAACAACATTCACCCCTCGCAGACGTTTTTTGAAGTTGATTTTGGCTTTGTGGGCATGAGAGGCTTTGAGCCCCTCTTTGACAAAAGTGGCGACATCAAGTGAGGCAATCGTAGCATAGTGACCAAGCATCAGTGTTAAATCCTCATCGCTTGCCCAAAGCTTTGCGAAGTTTTGGGCTCTTTGCTTCATGCTTAAGGGTTGAAATCCCATACGGTTAATGTCCACCACACAGCATTTCAATCCCTCTTTTTGAATCAAAATATTGCCAGGAGAGAGGTCTTTGTGCGTGATGTGTGCCTCATGCAAGGCATAGACAAACTGCGCAAAGGCTTTAAAAAGGGCTTCTCGATTGGGGAAGGTTTTGTTTAAGAGGGGCTCTCTAATCGTAAAATCATACTTCCATTCCACGCTTACATAAAAACTCTCTTTTAAGATGCCCTTTTCAAAAAACTCGATGTAGCCTACAGGTGAGGGTGTTTCAATGCCACTTTCTTGAAGAATGCAGGCATTTTTGTAAGAGGTTTTGGCTTTGCTAGGGCGTAGAAAACTGTAAAAATATTTTTGAATGCCACGGGGAATTTTAAAGGATTTGACCACTAACGCTTCATCAATTTCGTTTACATGTAAGACTTTTAATTCATTTCTGGCACGATGAATACTCTCGTTGCTAGCATTAAAGTGTGTTTTGATGTTTTGCAAAAAAGCATCATGTTTTTGAAAGTTTGGCGAAAGGGTATACGCATGGGTGTGCATTCAATGTGTTCCGTGTAAAATTTCTATATAATTGCTTCATTTTACTTTAAAAAATCTAAAAAGGTACTTTATGATTTGTGTATTTGACATCGAAACCATTCCCGATTGTGAGCTGATTCGCAAGATTTTGGGGCACGAGGGGAGTGATGAGGAGGTTTCACGCTTCGCTATTAAGGAGCAAGAAGAGAAGAGTGGAAGTTCGTTTTTGCCTCTACCTTTTCATAAAGTTGTGGCGATTTCTGCGGTGATTGCCGATGATTTTGGTATCTTTCGTAAAGTGAGCAGCATTGAGGGAAAGAATGAGTTTGAGATGGTGAAAAACTTTTTAGGTTTTATCAACAAACACAATCCTAAGCTAGTAAGCTTTAACGGACGCAGTTTTGATATGCCTCTTCTCATGCTTCGAGCCATGCAATACAACCTTACATGTAACGCTTATTTTGAAGTGGAAAACAAGGAGCTCAGTAAAAATAAATGGGAAAATTACCGCTCACGTTATTCAGACCGTTTTCATGTGGATGTGATGGACCATCTGTGTGAATTTGGAGCGGTGCGTGGCTTAAAGTTAGACCATGTCTGTGCGATGGTGGGACTTCCTGGAAAATATGACGTGCATGGCGATCAGGTAATGGAGCTTTTTTACGCAGGTGAGATTGAGAAAATTAAGGAGTATTGCGAGAGCGATGTGCTCAATACCTACTGGCTTTTTTTGAAATACGAACTGCTTAAAGGCAACCTTATTATAGAGGATTATCAGCGAGCTTTGGCTACAATGCAGGAAAATTTGAAGCATGACAAATCCTACACAGACGTGTTTGGCATTGCGATTGAAGAAGAATTATATAAGGAAGGGTAATGAAAACAATTTTTAGAGAGTATGATATTCGGGGCATTTACGAAAAAGAGCTCAATGAGCAGATGGTAAAACTCATTGGATATTTTTTAGGAAAGCAAATTGTAAAGGTAGGAAAGGTGGTTTCTATTGGTTATGATGCCCGTTCGCACTCTCCTATTTTGTGCGAATACCTCACAAGTGGGCTGAACAAAGCAGGCTGTAAAGTCCTCAATATGGGACTTGTGGCAACCCCTGTGAATTACTTTAGCAATTTTCAAACTTTCAATGGGACAACCCCAAATGCTTCTATTATGATAACAGGCTCACACAATCCTAGTGAGTACAACGGTTTTAAAATTACCATTGATAAAAAGCCTTTTTTTGGCGAAGATATTTACGCATTGGGTCGTGAGATTATGCAAAACTATGCCATGGAAATTGAGGATGATTTTAGCGCCTCGTTTATTGATGCGAAAGAGCGTTACATTGCTTATATGATTCAAGAGTTTGACCACCTTAAAGGTTTTGATAAACCGTTTGTGTATGACTGTGGAAATGGCGTTGCTGGGGTTGTTGTACAAGATATTTTCAAAGCTTTGAACTTTACATGTAAAGGGTTGTTTGTTGATCCTGATGGCACGTTTCCAAATCACCATCCCGACCCAACGGTGGAGAAAAATCTTAAAGATATTAAAAAAGAGCTAGAAGGGGAATTTGAACTGGGTTTTGCCTACGATGGTGATGCGGATAGAATTGCCTTTTTAACGAAGAAAAACAATGTCAAAGGCGACATTATGGCGATTTTATTCTCCCGTGCCATGAAAAACCCAACGGTGATTGGTGAGGTGAAATGCTCTCAAATTATGTACGATGACATCAACGCCCGTGGTAAGGCGATTATGTACAAAACGGGGCACAGTAACCTCAAAGTCATGATAGCAAAAACGAATGCAGACTTTGCGGCAGAGGTGAGCGGTCATCTTTTCTTTAACGATAGATATTTTGGGTATGACGATGCCATTTATGCGACCCTTCGTATGATAGAGCTTGTTAAAAATGGGTTGGATGTGGACGGCGAAATCGCCAAATTGCCTGTGGTGTATTCTACCGAAGAGCTTAAAGTTGAAACCAATGAAAACGATAAATTTCCTTTAGTCGATAAAGTCAAAGAGCTTCTTAAAAATCCTCCAGCAGATTTTCCAGCCATTAAAGAGATTGTGGATGTGGATGGTGTACGAGTTATTTTTAGTGATGGTTGGGGACTTGTAAGGGCGAGTAACACCACGCCTGTTTTAGTCACCCGTTTTGAATCGACCAATGAGAGTAATGCAAAACTGTACGAGCAAAAGTTAAATGAAATTATAGCTATGGCTAAAGCGGAGCTTCATTAACCATGAAAGGGATTATCTTAGCAGGAGGCAGTGGAACGAGGCTTTATCCTGTGACAAAGTCTATTTCTAAACAGCTTTTACCTATCTATGATAAGCCGATGATTTATTATCCGCTCTCGGTTTTGATGTTAGCGGGGATTCGTGAGATACTCATTATCTCTACACCGAGTGATATTGGAAAATTTGAGGAGCTTCTGGGCGATGGAAGCCAATGGGGCATAGAGCTTGTCTATAAAATTCAACCCAGCCCCGATGGACTTGCACAAGCGTTTCTTTTGGGTGAAGCATTTATAGGTAATGATAGCGTGTGTCTCATTCTGGGCGATAATATCTTCTACGGACAAGGCTTTACCCCTTTGCTTCAAAGCTCAGCCAAACTTGAAAAAGGAGCGGTGGTCTTTGGCTATCAGGTGAAAGACCCACAACGTTTTGGTGTGGTGGAATTTGATGAGCATCAAAAAGCCATCAGCATCGAAGAAAAACCAAAAAATCCAAAATCAAATTTTGCGGTGACGGGGCTTTATTTTTACGATAACGATGTGATTGAAATCGCTAAAAATGTCAAACCCAGTGAGCGAGGTGAACTTGAAATCACCAGTGTGAATGAGGCGTACTTGAAGCGTGGGGATTTACATGTAGAAGTGCTCGGACGTGGGTTTGCGTGGCTAGATACAGGAACACATGATAGTTTGATAGAGGCGGGAATGTTTGTGCAAACCATTGAGAAACGCCAAGGCTACAAAATCGCCTGTTTGGAAGAGATTGCTTATAATTATGGCTGGATTGATAAAGAGCGTGTCTTAGAAATTGCCAAGCCTCTGAGCAAAAACGGGTATGGTGAATACCTCAAGGATTTGGTCAAATGAATCAAAAAACAATTTTAGTAACAGGCTGTGCAGGTTTCATTGGCTCCAATTTTGTTCCCTACTTTTTGGCGGAGCATCCAGAGTATCATCTTATTAATTTAGACCTTTTAACCTATGCAGGCACTATGGAAAATCTTAGCGAAGTGCAAAACCATCCTCGTCATACCTTTGTGCAAGGAGACATTCGTGATAGAGACCTTGTGGAGTCTTTGTTTGAGCAATACACTATTCAAGGGGTGATTCACTTTGCAGCAGAGTCACATGTGGACAATTCCATTAAAAATCCAGGTGTTTTTGTGGAAACTAATGTCAATGGCACCTTTACACTTCTTGACGTGGCGTACAAAGCGTGGATGCAAAAGCCTTTTGTTTTAAAAGAGGGGTTTGAAACGTGCAGGTTTCATCATATCTCCACCGATGAGGTTTATGGCACATTGGGAGAGATGGGTTTGTTTACAGAGAGTACACCTTATGCGCCTAATTCTCCCTATTCGGCGAGTAAAGCCAGCTCCGATATGATAGTACGTGCCTATCATCACACCTATGGAATGAATACGGTGATTACAAACTGTTCGAACAATTACGGGCCTAAACAACACGATGAAAAACTGATTCCTACCATCATACGAAAAGCACTTTCCAATCAAAACATTCCCATTTACGGGGATGGTAAAAACATTCGTGATTGGCTCTATGTATTAGACCACTGCAAAGGGATAGACCTCGTTTTTCATGAGGGCACTTCAGGAGAGACCTATAATATTGGAGGGCGTAACGAGCGGGACAACCTCTACATCGCTCATAAAATCTGTGAAATCTTAGATACCTTAAAACCCAAAGCAACTTTCTATAAAGAGCAAATCAGTTTTGTAGAAGATAGAGCAGGGCACGATAGACGTTACGCCATTGATGCGACAAAAATTGAGACGAAGTTGGGCTGGGTCGCTGAGGAGAATTTTGAGAGTGGTATCGTCAAAACGATTGAGTGGTATTTGAGAAAATACGAGGCATAATGAAATTTTTTTGGCTTTGCTTGACGTTTTTATGTTTGCTGTGGGCAGATAAGCCTTCCCTTTTACTGCTTGAGAGCTACAAAGACCAAACTATCTCAGGGTGGCTGATGAGTGAAAAGATGGATGGGGTGAGAGCTTACTGGGATGGTGAGAAGCTCCTCTCAAGAGGTGGAACCCTCTTTGCCACACCTTCATGGTTTACCAAAGGCTTTCCTTATTTTGCGGTGGATGGAGAGTTGTGGAGTAAGCGGGGTGATTTTGAGCATATTCAGTCCATTGTGATGCAAAAAGAGGCACATGAAGGATGGAGGGAACTTGCTTTTTATGCCTTTGATGTTCCCAAAGAAGTGGGAGGGTTAACCAAGCGCTTATCAAAGTTAGATTATTATTTAAAATCAGATTATGTGGATTATTTAAAAATTGCTCCGCAGTTTACATGTAAAGATGCAAATGATCTTAAACGCTTTTTGAGCGAAGTTGAAAAAGCAGGAGGTGAGGGCGTGGTGATTCGCCATCCTGATGGCTTGTATGCTGAGGGAAGAGATGCGTATTCGCTGAAAGTTAAAACCTTTCACGATGCAGAATGTACTGTGCTTGCTCACCACAAAGGTGAGGGTAAATACAAAAGCGTTTTAGGTGCGCTTACATGTAAAAACGATGAAGGAGCAATGTTTAAAATCGGTTCTGGTTTTAGTGATGAACAAAGGCACAATCCACCTGCCATTGGAACAAAAATCACTTATAAATATAAAGAATTAACGAAAAATGGAAAACCTCGTTTTCCAGTATTTTTGCGCATGAAAGAAGAATTATAAAAGGTATAGATATGGATAAAATTGCAATTATTGGGCTAGGTTATGTGGGACTTCCTTTGGCTGTTGAGTTCTCTAAAAAATACTCTGTTGTTGGATTTGATATTTTTCAAATACGTATTGATGAGCTAAAAAGAGGCTATGATAGAACTTTGGAGCTCTTAGAAGTTGATGTTAAAGCATCTATTGCATCTGGAATAGAATTTACAACACGTGTTGAGAGTTTAAAATCGTGTAATATTTTTATTGTCACGGTACCTACTCCAATTGATAAGCATAAACGTCCTGATTTAACGCCTTTGATCAAAGCCAGTGAAACGCTTGGTAAGGTTTTAAAAAAAGATGATATTGTGATTTATGAAAGTACCGTTTATCCTGGCGCAACAGAAGAAGAGTGTGTTCCCGTTTTGGAAAAATTTTCAAATCTTAAATTTAACAAAGATTTTTTCTGTGGGTATTCTCCTGAGCGTATTAATCCTGGAGATAAAACACATACGGTGACAAAAATCTTGAAAGTCACTTCTGGTTCAACACCTCAAATAGCAGAAAAAGTAGATGCATTGTATCGCAGTATTATTAGTGCTGGAACGCATAAAGCATCATCCATTAAGGTAGCAGAAGCTGCAAAAGTCATTGAAAATTCACAGCGTGATATTAATATTGCTTTTGTCAATGAACTTTCTATCATATTTAATCGTTTAGGTATTGATACCCAAGAGGTTTTAGAAGCTGCTGGTACCAAATGGAACTTTTTGCCATTTCGTCCTGGTCTTGTTGGGGGACATTGCATTGGGGTTGATCCTTATTACTTAACCCATAAAGCGCAAGAGGTTGGCTATAACTCAGAGATTATTTTAGCAGGAAGACGTTTGAATGATAATATGGGAACCTATGTTGCTAGTCAAATTATCAAGCTGATGATCAAAAAAGGGCACACAATTGAGGGGTCAAAAGCGTTGGTATTAGGGATTACTTTCAAAGAAAATTGTCCTGATATTCGTAATTCTCGTGTGATTGATGTGATTAAAGAATTAGAAGAGTTTGGTGTCATGATTGATGTGTATGATCCTTGGGCAGATGCTAAAGAGGTCGCACATGAATATGAAAAAGATTTGCTTTCTTCTCTGCCCGATTTTAGTGCCTATGGAGCGATTATTTTAGCAGTAGCACATCAAGAATTTATGGCGATTGATTTACAAAAACAAACGCATCAAGTGATTTATGATATAAAATCGTGCTTACCAAAATCTATTGTTGATGGGAGATTATAGTGAAAATAGCCATCGTTGGAACAGGGTATGTAGGACTTTCAAATGGGATTTTACTGGCACAGCATCATGAGGTTGTAGCTCTTGATATTGTGCCTGAAAAAATTGAGATGATTAACGCTAAAATCTCTCCGATTGAGGATAAAGAAATCGAAGAATATTTAAAAACAAAAGCGTTAAATTTCAAAGGCACTTTAGATAAAGAAGAGGCGTACAGGGATGCTTCGTTTATCATCATTGCAACACCCACAGATTATGATCCTGAGAGTAACTATTTTAACACCAAATCCATTGAAAGTGTTATTAAAGATATTCTTACATGTAATCCTCAATCAACGATGGTGATTAAATCAACCATTCCCGTAGGCTATACTAAAAGCTTGCGTGAGCGTTTTAACACCGATAACATCATCTTCTCCCCTGAATTTTTACGTGAGGGAAAAGCCTTGTTTGATAATTTGCATCCGAGTCGTATTATTGTCGGTGAAAAGAGTGAGCGAGCCCAGCTTTTTGCTTCACTGCTTGAAGAGGGGGCGATTAAGAAGGATATTCCAAAACTCTTTACTGATAGCACCGAAGCTGAAGCGATTAAACTTTTTGCCAATACCTATCTAGCAATGCGTGTGGCATATTTTAACGAGTTGGATTCTTACGCTGCGATTCATGGTTTAGATACCAAGCAGATTATTGAAGGTGTGGGCTTAGACCCTCGTATTGGGCTTCACTACAATAACCCCAGTTTTGGTTATGGTGGGTATTGTCTACCCAAAGATACCAAACAGCTTTTAGCCAATTATGCGAGTGTGCCTTCTAATTTGATTGAGGCGATTGTCAAATCCAATTCAACCCGTAAAGATTTTATTGCCGATGCCATTTTGAAAAGAAATCCAACTCGTGTGGGGATTTATCGTTTGGTGATGAAAGAGGGCAGTGATAACTTTAGAAGTTCTGCCATTCAAGGTATTATGAAACGCATCAAAGCAAAGGGTGTTGAGGTTGTTGTGTATGAGCCAAGCATCAAAGAAGAGAGCTTTTACCACTCTGCTGTAATAAAGAATTTGGATGAATTTAAGGCAACGTGCGATGTGATTATTGCCAATCGTATGAGTCATGAACTTGAAGATGTTCAAAAGAAAGTTTATACCCGTGATATTTTCAATAGTGATAGTTAAGGAATAAAATGAAGATTTTAGTGACAGGAACGGCAGGATTTATTGGTAGTCATTTAGCCAAGAGATTGTTGGAACGAGGTGATGAGGTCATAGGACTTGATAACATCAATGACTACTATGACCAACGTGTCAAATACGGTAGGTTAGAAAGAGCAGGAATTGCACAAGATGTAATTGAGTATAACAAAATAGTACCATCCTCTTTACATGTAAATTATCGTTTTATTAAACTTAACCTTGAAGATAAAGCATCTCTTGAAACGCTTTTTGCTTCTGAAAAATTTGATGCGGTGTGTAATCTTGCCGCACAAGCGGGGGTTCGTTATAGTCTTAGTAATCCTCAAGCCTACATCGATAGCAATATTATTGGATTTATCAATATTTTGGAGTGTTGTAGGCATTATGGTGTGAAAAATCTCAGTTATGCCAGTAGCTCATCGGTCTATGGACTCAATGAAACATTACCGTTTTCAACGGACGATAATGTTGATCATCCCATTAGCTTGTATGCGGCCAGTAAAAAATCAAATGAACTGATGGCACACACGTATAGTCACCTTTTTGGCATAGCAACAACAGGACTTCGTTTCTTTACGGTGTATGGTCCATGGGGACGTCCTGATATGGCACTTTTTTTATTTACCAAAGCAGCACTTGAGGGAAAAAGTATTGATGTGTTTAATAACGGAGAGATGCAGCGTGATTTTACCTATATTGATGATATTGTTGAAGGTGTCATACGTGTGATTGACAATCCTGCAAAAAGTGATGCCTTATGGAATGGAAAAGATGGACGAGCTTCCACTTCGTCTGCCCCGTATAAAGTCTATAATATTGGTAATAACAATCCTGTGAAACTGATGGATTTTATTGAGGCGATTGAGAAAAAATTAGGAAAAAAAATAGAAAAAAACTTTTTGCCACTGCAAGCAGGCGATGTCCCTGCGACCTTTGCGGATGTGAGCGATTTGGTAGAGGATTTGGGATATAAGCCCGCAACACCGATTCAAGAGGGCATTGATACATTTGTGGATTGGTATGTGGAGTTTTATCATTTGTCTCTAAAATAGCCCATTGAAATGAAATTTTCATTGGAAATCAAAGATATTTTAAAAGCGTCTTCTGTCATATTCTTATTTATATTTTTGGTAAAAATCTTTGGGGCATTTAAAGAAATAGTTATAGCTTACAAATTTGGTGTTGGTCCTGTTGTTGATGCATTTTCTTTTGTTTTTGCTATCGTTCAGTGGCCGATTACCATTTTTACTTCTATTATGACTGCTGTCTTAATTCCAATCATTCATAAAATAGCGCGTGAAACTACCAGTGAAAAAGAACTCTTTTATAAAGAAGTTTTTGCTTTAACGATTCTTTTTAGTATTTTTATTTTGATAGTTATCTATTTTACATTTCATTTTTTGATACATTATAATGTTTTTCAACACTCATTATTTCAAATAGTATTTTTAAAGTATTTAATTTTTTACATACCCTTGGGTTTTTTAATTGCTTTATTCTCTGTTATCACAATGGCAAATCAAAAACATATTAATACCTTATTAGAATTGTGCCCATCCTTGGGAGTTATCTTATTGTTAGGATGTTTCGATACGTATATGTCTTTAGTTTATGGCATTTTAGTTGGGAGTTTTATACAGGCTTCAGTATTGGGGGTTTTTTTGTATTTTAAAAAGGAACTCTTTTTACCTCAAATCTCTTGTACATCACCTTACTGGAAGCTGTTTTTTACAGCAAGCGGAATTGTCCTTCTTGGACAATTTTTTATGAGTGGTATTACTTTGATCGATCAATACTTTGCTGCTACATTGGCATCTGGTAGCCTGTCCATTTTAAGCTATAGTGATAAAATATTAGGACTTTTTTTAAGTTTAGCGACTATTGTTATAGGTCGGTCCATTTTGCCTATTTTTTCGAAGATTCATGTGCATAATACGGATATCTTAAAGTTGTTAGTTTTAAAAATTTCTTCTGGATTATTTTTGGTTGGAATAATACTCTCAGTTTTTATCTCACTTTATGCTACGGATATAGTAAAAATAATTTTTGAGCGGGGTGCATTTACTTTTATGGATGTTATGAAAGTTGCCTCTTTTTTAAAACTATCTTCTTATCAAATCCCTTTTTTTTTATCGAGTATTGTTCTTTCCTATTCTATTATTAGTCAGAGGCGTTATTGGGTAATTGCATGGAGTGGTTTTTTTGCTTTTTGTTGTAAGCTATTCTTTATCGTAATTTTTATGAATCATATTTCAGGTTTAGAGCTATTAGCTTACTCAACGACTTTTGTTTATTGTTTTACAAGTATTTATTGTTTGGGTGCAATAATCATCAAAAAGAATTGATCTTTTGATGAAAAGTATCAAAGAGGATTAAGGATGAATCAAAATAAGATTTGGGATTATTTTCAAAATGAAGGTGTTCATAGTTTTGAAGGCAGTAAAAGTAGACTGGCTTTTTTAGTAAAACAGTTTAACCCTTGTGATAAAATTTTAAATATAGGCGTTGGAGGATGTTTCTTTGAGAGAATCGCTTTAGAAAAAAAAATAGATGTTTATTCTCTAGACCCTAATGAAAAAGCAATAAATGTTCTTCAGCAACTTGTAGGAAACTCAAAAGCTAAAGTTGGCTATTCTCAATCTATTCCTTTTGAAAATGATTTTTTTGATGGTGTTGTCATGTCTGAAGTGCTAGAACATTTAAGCGATGAAGTCTTGCATACAACGATCAGTGAAGTTTACAGAGTGTTAAAAGTAAACGGCAGATTTATAGGAACGGTACCTTATTGTGAAAATCTTTTAGAACAAATAGTCGTTTGTCCAGATTGTGGTAAAAAATTTCATCGATGGGGACACTTGCAGAGTTTCAATGAGAGAGGTCTTAAAAAGCTATTAGAACGTAAATTTTTATCTTTACATGTAAAACCAAAAATGTTTATCTCATGGAAGACACTGAATTGGAAAGGAAAAGTAGAAGCTATTTTGAAGTATCTGTTTTTCATGTTGAACGTAAAGAAAAGTGGTTTGAATTTATATTTTGAAGGTCAAAAATGAAATTATTAACATTTATAAAGTTACTCTCTAAGGGGTTACTCTTAAAGGATGAGTGGAGTCGATATTATTTAGCAGAAAAGTTATTTAACGTTATTTATCCAAAAATAAAAATATCAGAATTTGGTAATATTTATTATGAAGATATGGAATTTCAAACGTATTACAGAGATTTTGTAGGAGATAATTTTCACAGTTATGATAGAAAATTTACACTCATGAATTTACTTAAAATTGTAACTCATTTGTCAGGAAATTATGCGGAATGTGGTGTTTTCCAAGGTGCTACTGCTTATTTGATTGCGAACGCTATGCAAAATAATGAAAAGCTCTTTTTATACGATACATTTGAAGGACTCAGTGAACCTTCGCAAGAAGATGGAATATACTGGAGTAAAGGTGATTTGAGTGCAGGGATAGATTTTGTAAAAACTCGTTTAAAGCAATTTAAAACTATAGAGTATAAGCAAGGATTGATTCCTATAAGATTTAAAGAAAATGAAGAGACCCGTTTCAAATTTGTTCATGTTGATGTTGATTTGTATCAACCCACGAAAGATAGCATAGAATTTTTTTACGATCGGTTGGTGAAAGGTGGCCTTTTAATCTGTGATGATTACGGTTTTAAAAGTTGCCCTGGAGCTAAAAAAGCTTTTGATGAAGTGATGCAGACAAAATCTGAAAATATCATTTTTTTACCAACAGGTCAAGCTTTTATCATTAAAGAGTAACGATTGAAAATTCTGTTTGTTATCTCATCTTTATCTCACGGAGGTGCGGAAAGGGTGCTGGTGAATATTGCAAATACTTTATGTTTAAAACATAAAGTAAGCATTGCTACTTTTTCTAATACAGACTCTTTTTATCCACTCGATGAAAAGATTCAACATATGTGTTTAGATTTGCTAAAACCATCTCATACTATTGTTGAGACACTTTATAACAGTTTGAGGCGATTCTTTATTTTATCAAGAGTGATAGAAACCCTTGATCCAGATATAATCATTAGTTTTATGACACATACTAACATCATCGCATTATTGGCTGCTAAATGGACAAAACGTAAAATTATTATTTCTGAGAGAATCACCTATGTTTTTTATTCTTCATGGACTCTTAATTTAATAAGAAAGTTGACGTATCCCTTATGTGATTATCTGATAACTCAAACACACGAAGATGCGAAAAAGTATAGTTTTGTTAAAAATGTTATGATTATTTATAATCCTATTGTTGTATCTTCTGATTCTTTGAGCCATCAAAAAGAAAAGATTATTTTAGCTGTGGGACGATTAGATAAACAAAAGGGGTTTGATAAACTCATCATGGCATATAAACTACTCTCTTCTAAGGATGATTGGGAATTATGGATTGTTGGAGAAGGATGTGAGCGAGATGCGTTGGAAAAGCAAATAAGCGAATCCAATATACAAAATATTAAATTACTAGGAATTCAAAAGAATATTTTTGATTATTATGCTAAGGCTTCTATCTTTGTTTTATCCTCTGAAAAAGAAGGCTTTCCTAATGCTTTGTTAGAAGCAATGTCTTGTGGTTGCGCTTGTATTAGTTTTGATTGTCCTTGTGGGCCTGCTGAAATCATTGAGCATGGGGTAAATGGTATATTGGTTGAAAATCAAAATATAGAGCAGCTAGCAGAGTGGATGCAGGTACTTATGGAGAATGATTCTATGCGTCAAGATGTATCTCAAAAAGCTCTAAAAGTAACAAAGAAATATGCGATAGAGTCTATCATTCAACAATGGGAAGAAATTATTCAAAGAGTTTATTCAAAATGATAAAGCTTGTTTTATCCATTCGCTCTTTAAATTTAGGAGGTGCGGAGCGTCAATTTATAGAGCTTGTTAAGCAGATAGATAAAACAAAATTTGATATTTATGTTTGTACAATGTATGGTGGTATTTTAGAAGATGAAGTCAAAAAAATCCCTGCTATTACGTATATCAATTTAGAAAAAAAAGGACGGTATGATGTATTGTCTTTTTTTATAAGGTATCGTGCTTATTTAGCTTCGATTCATCCAGATGTGATTTATTCTTTTTTGCCAGAGATGAATCTTTTTTCTTTTACATGTAAACCCTTGCATACAAAAATTATCTGGGGTTTTAGGGCTTCAAATATGGATTTTAAACAGTATGGCTTAATGGCAAAATGGCTCTTTTTTCTCCAAAAAATTCTCTCTAAAAGGGTTAATTGTATTATTACAAACTCCTATGCATCACAAAGATTTCATACGCAAGAGGGCTTTATGATGGAACAATCATGTGTTATTCCCAATGGTATTGATACCCAACGTTTTTGTCCCAATGCATTAAAAACAGTGACATGTAAAAAGCAATATGGGGTTGGGCATGGGCAGATTATTGTTGGTTTAGTTGCTCGCATTGATGTAATGAAAGGTCATGAAATTTTTGTAAGAGTTGCGAAAAAACTCTTAGAGGAAAATGAGCGTTTTTGTTTTGTTGCAATAGGAAGTGGAGATGAAGCTATAAAACAAGCATGCCAATCTATCTTAGGTCAAGACCATCAAGCACGCTTTATTTGGTTAGATGCTGTGGAAAATATTGAAGATTATTATGTGGGATTGGATATATGTTGTTCAACCTCTTTATTTGGTGAGGGATTTTCCAATGTTATTGCTGAAGCGATGGGTTGTGAAGTTCCATGTATTGTCACCGATGTTGGGGATAGTAAAATGATTGTAGGGGAATGGGGTATCGTAATTCCTCCTAATGATGAAGAGGCATTGTATGATGCTATACTACAAATGGCTTCTATGGAGAGGGCGCAAATGGCAAAAGAGAGCAGAAAAAGAGTTGAGAATTATTTTAGTCTTTCTGAAATGGCTATGAGAACAGAAAATGTTTTATTGCAGGTGCTTGATAATGCGTGATAGGCTAAAAGTAGCATTTTTTATCTCTTCCTTGGAAGCAGGAGGGGCAGAACGTGTGGTGTCTTTACTGATACCAGAGTTACTTTTGCATTATGATGTGACGCTTATTCTATTTAATAATACAATAAACTATCCCCTTCCTCCTGATGTTCGCATCATTATTTTAGACCAGAGAGCAAAATTTTTAGGGCGCTTTTTGGCTTTACCTTTTTTGGCATGGCACTATAAAAAGAGGTGTCAATCATTGGGTATTGAGATTTCCCTCTCTTTTTTAAATCGACCTAATTATTGTGCTGTTTTAGCGCAATGTATGGGCTTACATGTAAAGATGATTATTTCTGAAAGAGCCATGCCCTTATTGCAACATCAATACGGTCTGAAAGGGTTTGTAAATCGTTTATTGATGCGATGGTTGTATCCTAAAGCGGAGTGTATTATTGTAAACTCTAAAAGAAATGCATGGGTACTTCACAATGCTTTTGGCTTAAAAAATGTCAAGACTATTGTTAATCCCACGACGCTTCAAGCGGATAGCGTTCAAAAACAAAAGATTCCTTTTACGTTTATCACAATAGGGCGTTTGGATGAGGGGAAAAATCATTGCAGTCTTCTTGAAGCAATGGTGCATGTTAATGCGCAGTTGTGGATTATTGGAGAGGGTGTGTTACGAAGCAAACTGGAATACCAGATAGAAAAACTCAACCTTAAGCATAAAGTGAAACTTTTAGGGTATCAAGCAAACCCTGCTCAATGGTTATTGCAAGCTAATGCTTTTGTGTTTAGTTCTTTATATGAGGGATTTCCTAATGTCTTATTAGAAGCTTTATCGTGTGGACTTCCTGTGATTTCTACGGATTGTTTATCGGGTCCTAGGGAGATTTTAGCACCACAAACAGATTACATGTATCAGATGACAAAGGATATTGAAGTGGCAGAATTTGGGATTTTAGTGCCTATCAATGATGCACAAGCGATGCAAAAAGCGATGCAATGTCTTATTGATGATGAGGTCTTATATGCTCATTATTGTTCTCAAGCTTTCAAAAGAGCCCAAGATTTTGCCATAGAGTCCATTGCCAAACAGTGGTGTAATATTTTAGAGGGAAAAATGCCATGTGCGGAATAGTGGGTTTTTGGGGTGGAGATTTCACACAGAGTGATGCACACGTTCTCTTGCAGGCAATGGCATCTCAATTACGTCATCGAGGACCTGATGATGCTGGGGTTTGGTTTGATGCACATTCACAAATTGGTTTAGGGCACCGTAGGCTTTCGATTCTTGATCTCTCTTTGGCAGGGCATCAACCCATGCACTCTCGCTCAAATCGGTATATTTTAGTCTTTAACGGAGAGATTTATAATCATCTTGTATTGAGAGATGAGCTGAATCAAAAGGTTAGCATTGAATGGAATGGGCACAGTGATACCCAAACACTTTTGGAATGTTTTGAGGTATGGGGAATTGAGAAAACCTTGCAAAAAACAGAAGGAATGTTTGCCTTGGCATTGTGGGATAAGCATACACAAACTCTTACCTTAGCACGAGACCGTATGGGTGAAAAGCCACTTTATTATGGGTGGAGTGGAAAGTGTTTTCTCTTCGCCTCAGAGTTAAAAGGGCTCAAGCCTCATCCAAATTTCAATGCAACACTCAATAAAGGAGCTATCGCTCTTTTATTACGTCACAACTATATTCCAACCCCTTATTCTATTTATGAGCATGTAAATAAATTAGAACAAGGTTGTTATTTAACTATTTTTAAAGATGGTGGTGAAATTAAAAAAACGTACTGGTCTTTACAAGAGAGCATTTCTACTGCAAAACAAAAACCTTTTCAAGGGAGTTTTTTAGAAGCCAAAGAGAGTTTAGACTTTGTGTTAAAAAAAAGTATTGGTTCTGAGATGCTTTCTGATGTTCCTTTGGGCGCTTTTCTATCAGGAGGTGTGGATTCGAGTATAGTTGTGTCGTTGATGCAAGCCCAATCTATGCAAAAGATTAAAACGTTTTCCATTGGATTTGAAGAGGAGCGCTTTAATGAAGCGCCTTTTGCTAAAGCCATTGCAGAGCATTTAGGTACAGACCATACAGAGTTGTATGTGTCTAGCAAGGATGCTCTTAATGTAATACCAACCTTAACAACATTATACGATGAACCTTTTGCTGATTCTTCTCAAATCCCTACCTTTTTGGTTGCTCAGTTAGCCAAAACGAAAGTCAGTGTTGCCCTTTCTGGTGATGGAGCGGATGAGCTCTTTGGTGGATACAATCGCTATACCATGACGCATAATCTTTGGAATAAAATCATTAAAATGCCTTTGTTTACTCGTAAAATTGTTGCAAAAGGTTTAGATGTTTTGCCTCTTGAGTTGCTAAATGCTGTTTCCTTGAAATCGTATGCACATTTGGGAGATAAAATGCGTAAGGGAACACAACTTCTTACATGTAAAACGATGGAAGAGCTCTATTTAAAGCTTGTATCGCATGAATTATTTCCTGAGAAGATGCTTCTCAATGTGCAAGAACCAAAAACAGTCTTAAATTCGAAGCAAACACATTTTCATACATTAGGACGTATTGAAACAATGATGGCATACGATGCAATAAGCTATTTGCCTGATGATATTTTAGTTAAGGTGGATCGTGCGGCTATGGCTGTTTCCTTGGAGACGAGGGTACCTTTTTTAAATCACAATGTGGTTGAATTTGCATGGTCTTTACCTTTTGGCATGAAGTTTCATCAAGGGGAGGGAAAATATATTTTAAAAGAGTTACTCTATGACTATGTGCCAAAAAAATTAATCGATAGACCTAAAATGGGTTTTGGTATTCCTTTAGAGCATTGGTTACGTAATGAATTAAAAGAGTGGGCAGAGGAGTTACTTGATGAGCGCCGTTTGAGGGAGGAAGGATTTTTTAATGTTCCTTTAGTTCGAAAACGGTGGCATGAACATCTTACATGTAAGCAAAATTGGGCGTACCATTTGTGGGATATTTTGATGTTTCAAGCATGGTTGGATGCACAGTGAAAACGGTTGCAATCGTTTTAAACACGGCATGGAACATGTACAATTTTAGACTCAATCTTGCACGTGCTCTAAAAAATGAGGGCTATAAGGTGGTGTGTGTAGCACCCTATGATGCTTTGTATACACCACAAATAGAAAAAGAGTTTCCTTTTTATGCCATTCCTTTTGACGCCAAAGGAATAAACCCTTTTGCTGATTTGAAAACCATGTGGCTTTTGTATCGGTTATTTCGAAAACTAAAGCCAGATGTGGTTTTAAATTACACGATTAAACCCAACCTTTATGGTACGTGGGTCGCATCTTTGGTTGGAGCTAAAAGTATTAATAACATTTCAGGACTTGGAACGGTTTTTATTCATCGTTCTTTGCTTACATCTCTTGTGAAATTACTGTATCGGTTCACATTGCACGTTACATGTAAAGTTTTTTTTCAAAATAAAGATGATTTCACTCTGTTTTGTTCTGAAAAACTTGTCAATCCTTTACGTGCAGAGGTTATCTCTGGAAGTGGCGTTGATTTGAAACGTTTTTATCCACAGCTTGCACATAAGCAGCATGAAAAAATTATTTTTTTATTGGTCGCTCGTATGTTAAAAGACAAAGGTATTTATGAATTTATTGAGGCGAGTCAAAAGCTTTATCTTTTAAACTCCGCTATTGAGTGTTGGTTGCTAGGTGCGTGTGATGTTCATAACAAAACAGCAATTTCTAAAGAAGAGATAGAAACCTTGTGTGCTAGGGTTCCTTTACGCTATTTGGGGACGAGTGATTCCGTTGAAGCGGTCATTGGAAAAGCAGATTGTGTGGTATTGCCTAGTTATCGTGAGGGAACGCCTCGCAGTTTATTGGAAGCCGCTGCTATGGCAAAGCCTATTATCACTACCGATGCTGTTGGATGTAAAGACGTTGTTGAGGATGGCATCACAGGGTTTTTATGTCAGCGCAATGATAGCGACGACTTGATGAAAAAAATGGCACAAATGGCTTCTTTATCTAATGAACAAAGAATCCATATGGGGAAAATGGGACACGAAAAAATAAAAAAAGAGTATGATGAGGTTATTGTGATTAAGTGCTATTTAAAGGCTATTAAAGAGCTTTTATTTTATAATTAAGTCTGTTGTAAAATAAAAGGATAGCAATGGCTCTTATCGATATACCTTTAAGTGTTATGCTTTGCTGTGTTTTACTACTCTCCTTTACCCTCAATCTTATTCTTATTCGCTTTCAAAATCGTTTACCGCTATTGGACATTCCAAATGAACGAAGCTCTCATACAAAAATAACACCACGAAGTGGTGGCATTGCTTTATTTGCATCTTTTCTGGTAGGCATCTTTTGCTCAGGTTATATTGATTCTTTGCTTTTTTTGATTCCTGTGAGTTTTGTGTTTTTTGTTGGATTGTACGATGACATGCGACCACTTTCTTCTAAACTCAAACTTTTTTTAACGGCACTTCCCGCGGTAGGTCTTTTTCACATGGGTTTTAGTTTGGAACACTTTGGCACATTTTTTGGCAAAGAGATTGTTTTAAGTTATGGCTTTGCTTTGCTGTTTTTTTCATTTGCAATATCAGGTTTTGTAAGTTCATTGAATTTGATTGATGGTCTTGATGGATTAGCATCAGTTGTTTCTTTAGCAATTTTATTACCCTTTGCTTATATGGGATATAAATACACCGATTTATTTTTATTTTCAATAACATTGATGCTTATGAGCAGTATTTTCGGATTTTTGCTGCTTAATTGGCATCCTTCAAAAATTTTTATGGGTGATAGCGGTAGTATGTTTTTAGGTTTTATGATCGCAATCATTGTTGTTTATGCTATTAAAAAAGAGTACATCACAGCTATTTCAGCACTCTTCTTAGCAGGGGTTCCTATTTTAGACACATTAATCGTGATGCTCCGTCGTTTTTTACAAGGAGTACATCCCTTTAAGGCTGATAAAACGCATATGCATCATCTTATTTTAAACTACCACAAAAGTATTCCTAGAACAGTTTTTATTTTAGGTTTATTACAAATTTTGTTTTCGTATATTGGGTTAGGATTTAAAGTAAGAGATGATATTTTTATTTTTGTATTGTATGCGCTCGTTTTTGTTTTGGTCTATTCGCTTTTGACAATATCAGATAAGGGCTATAAAGAGAATGTATAAGCTTATTAAAGAGTTGTTTTTTTTACTGACATTTGCTCAGCGCAAACAATTTTATCGTTTACAACTTTTAGTCATCTTTATGTCTTTTGCGGAAATTATTGGGGTGGCATCTATATGAAGTTAAGTTATGAAAGAATTAAATATTTTGATATGTTAAGAGGAACTGCAATTATTTTCGTTGTGATAATACACTCATCAAATAAGGGATTTCAATTTTCAAGTGATAGCTTTAATTTTAACTTCACAGTATTAACTAGACAATTAATAAATATAGCTGTTCCTTTATTCCTTGCAATTTCAGGTTATTTTTTAGTTCAAAAAAATATATCCAGATGGGGTGAATACTTTAGTTTTATCAAAAAGCAAATTCCAAAAATATACATCCCTTTTTTATTTTGGTCTAGTGTATTTTTAATATTAGAAGTTTTGATTTTTAATCAATCAATTGCAAGTGAACTATTTAAATTAGTGGTTTTTCAATCGTCCGGACCTTATTATTTCATAGCTCTAATTATTCAATACTATATTTTATTGCCAATACTAAAAAAGCTTGCAAACTTTAGAGGATTGATTATTAGCTTACTTATAAGTTTTGCTGTAGTAGGTATTACATTTTATATTAGAAATTATATGGGCATAAAACTACCACTAATACTTTATGCAGGAAATTTTCCTGTTTTATTAGTATTTTTTGTTCTTGGTTTATATCTTGGGTCAATAAAAAAAATTTCTATAAGCAATAAACTACTTATTACTTTAGTGGTAACTTTTTATATATTATCTTGCCTTGAATCATACTTTTTATTTTCACTTTTTAGAAATGGAGGACTTGCTGCTACGGCTATGAAACCTTCGTCTTTTATGTTTTCATTTTTTTTGATTATCTTACTTTTTAAAAATATTGATTTTTTTAAATCTAGAACACTAGAATATCTAGGAAAAATATCTTTTGGAATATATTTAATACATGTTTTATTATTAAAAATTATCCCCCCCCTTATCGTAAAAATTGTACCATCTCTAATAGAAAATCAACTAGTTTATCAATCCCTATTAGCTTCATCCGTCTTAAGCTTTTGTGTTTTAATCATTTTAATTTCAAGAAAAATTTTTCCAAAAAAGATTATAGAAGTATTAGGTTTTAAATAAATGACCCAGAACTACAAACGAATAGCTAGAAATACAATGTTCCTTTACTTCCGCATGATAATTATCATGGCGGTGAGTTTATACACCACTAGAATAGTTCTGATTACTCTAGGGGTTACTGATTTTGGTATATATAATGTAGTAGCTAGTTTTGTAGTTATGCTCGCATTTTTAAATTCTGCTCTTACCTCCGCCACACAAAGATTTATAACTTTTGAATTAGGTAAGCTTGGAGCCCAAGAGTTACAAAAAGTATTTTCTATTTCCATGATTATTCATATTGGGCTAGCATTAGTTGTTTTTATTTTAGCCGAGATTATAGGTCTTTGGTTTTTAAACAACAAGCTCAATATTCCAGTCGATAGAATAGAGGCAGCTTTTTGGGTGTTTCAATTTGCAGTATTAAGCACTATGGTAAATATCATAAAAGTGCCTTATCATGCAATGGTGATTGCTCATGAAAAGATGAGCTTTTTTGCATATATGAGCATACTAGAAGCACTTTTGAGACTTGCAGCAGTCTATCTTTTGGTAATAATTGTTTTTGATAAGCTGGTTGCTTATGCAGCTTTTACAGCGTTTGTGGTATTGATGATTTTAGGATTTTACTATTTCTATAATAAAAAGTATTACAAGGCAGAAACAACTTTTAGTCTCACATGGGACAAGCCACTTGCAAAAGAGATGCTTTCTTTTAGCGGATGGAGTTTGTTTGGAAGTCTAGCCTGGATGCTTATGAATCATGGCATAAATATCATGCTAAATATTTTTTTTGGTCCAGCAGTGAATTCCGCTAGGGGTATCTCCATGCAAGTAAATATGGCTATTGGCTCACTAATAAATAGTTTTAGAATGGCAGTAGATCCACAGATAGTGAAAATGCATAGTGGTGAAAATAGTGAGGGAATGAAGCATCTCTCACTATTGAGTGCAAGATATACATTTTATTTAGCTTTACTGCTGATCCTTCCTTTGTATTTAGAGATAGAAACAATCTTAAATATTTGGCTTGTAGAGGTGCCAGAATGGACTGTGGAGTTTTGTAAATTGATGTTGATATTTTCACTTATACAAACTTTTGATATGTCATTCGGAACAATATTTAAAGCACTTGGCAACATAAAAGAAAACCAGATATTAGGAGGTGTTACATATTTACTAGTCTTACCAATGGGATATATAAGTTACAAATTTTATGATTTAGAACCAACTGCTATTCTCTATATTCAAATAGTTGCAGTTATAGTAGTGGCTTTTGTTGTAAAAGTATATTTACTTAACAAGCTTACGGATATTTCATTTGATGAATATTGGCATGATTTTTTATTACCTGTATTAAAAGTTATGAGTATTGTAATGGTATTGAGTGATATTATTGTGCTAACAGTAATGAACCCTTTTGTTATAATTATACTTAGTATAATAGGTGTTTTATTGAGTATATATTACTTTGACATGAGTAAATCTATGCGAAATAAAATTCTTATTTATATTACTAATTATGTTGGTAAATAAAATTAAAAGGAAATAAAATGGAAAATAATCAAAAATTTATAGAGTTAATAGCAGGTTGTTTAGAAGATATATCAGTAGAAAGTATTAGTATGGAAACAAACTTAGACGATTTAGAAGGTTTTGATTCCTTGGCTACTTTATCTATGTCAGCAGCTATCAATATTGAATACGGTGTCAACCTATCTGGGTTAGATATAAATGAATGTGAAACTATTGGTGAAGTATTTGATTTGGTACAAAAAGGTTTATAAATGATAGATGTTTTTATAAAAGCTCAAAGCTATTATCTTCCTAAAAAAGTATTAACAAATGAAGAATTGATAAAAGAGTTTCCAAAATGGACAGTTGAAAAAGTTTCAAAAAAAGTTGGTATAAATTCTCGGCATATTGCTGATAAAAATGAAACAGTAGGAGATATGGCATATCAAGCAAGTGAAAAGCTTTTCTCAGAAAATAATATTGATAAGTCAGAAATCGATTTTATTCTGCTATGTACTCAAACACCAGATTATTTTTTACCTACAACAGCATGTACATTGCAATCAAGATTGGGACTATCAACAAGTTGTGGGGCATTAGACTTTAATTTAGGTTGTTCTGGGTATGTTTATGGATTATCATTAGCTAAAGGTTTAATAAACGGGAATATGGCTAAAAATGTTCTACTTATAACTTCTGAAGCCTATAGTAAGCATATGCACAGTAAAGATAAAAAAAATAGAACTATTTTCGGAGATGCAGCAACTGCAACAATAGTTTCTACAACTGGAAACTTAAAAATTGGAAATTTTAGTTTTGGAACAGATGGACGAGGTTCAGAAAATCTAATAGTTAAGACAGGTGCATTTAAATTTCATGATATGATGGATTTTGATGAGAATGAAGCTATAGAAAAAGATCATTTTCCAAATAATTTATATATGAATGGTGCGGAAGTTTTTAAGTTTAGTATGGACACTGTTCCTAAGCTTGTAAAAGATACTCTTGAAAAAAATGCTTTATCAAAAGATGACATCGATCAGTTTATTTTTCATCAAGCAAATAAGTTTATGCTAGACACACTAAAAACAATATCAAAAATTTCAAATGAGAAATTTATATATAGTATAGATGATGTAGGTAATACAGTGTCCTCGACTATTCCGATTGCTTTAAATAGAGCTATAAAAGAAAATAAAGTTAATAAAAAAGATAAGGTCTTACTAGCAGGATTTGGTGTTGGCTATTCGTGGGCTGGTTGTGTATTGGAATGTCAATAATAAAGTCTAAGATTTCAGAGAGGTTGCAATATGCCAATAAATATTATCGATAAAAAAGAGTGCAATGGATGTAATGCTTGTTTTGATGCATGCAGTGATGCTCAGGCGATTCGATTTGAGATAGATAAAGAGGGTTTTTGGTATCCCAAAGTTGATTTAGATAAGTGTACTGATTGTGGGGTTTGTGAAAAAGTTTGTCCAGAGCTGAATGCTGATTCTCCTAAGCTAAAAGTTGGGAAAGAGCCTATAGTATATGCCGCAAGACACAAAGACAAAGAAGTTATTAAAGATAGTACAAGCGGAGGTGTCTTTACAGCATTTGCTGAATTATTTTATCAAATGGGAGGGTATGTTGGGGGAGCAGTATATGATAATGATTTTAATATCAAACATATTGTTACAAATGACGTCAATGATTTACCAAAACTAAGAAGCTCAAAATATGCACAAAGTGATTTAACAGGTTTTCATGCATCTGTCAAAGCACTTTTAAGAAAAGGTGAAAAAGTTCTTGTGTGTGGTACCCCTTGCCAAATGGCAGGACTTAGAATGTTTTTACGAAAGCCATATGAAAACTTACTTATTTTAGATTTTATTTGTAGAGGCATCAACTCTCCAAAAGTTTATCAAAAACACTTAAATAGTTTAGAAAAAAAGTTTGGATCAAAAATCAATTATTTAAAAGCGAAAAACAAAGAATTAGGATGGAGAAGCTTAACTTTTAAAGCAACTTTTGAAAATGGTGAAGCCTATTATGCAAAAGGTAGAGATGACAACTATACAAGAGGATATCTTCAAACGGGCAATATCACACGAGTATCATGTTTTGATTGTAAATTCAAAAAAAATCCACGAATAGCAGATATTACGATGGGAGATTTTTGGGGTGTAGAAAAAGTTGCACCTGAACTAGATGATAACTTGGGAACTTCACTAATAATGTGTAATACAGATCAAGGAATGAATTATTTTCAAGCACTTGATAATATTGACTTTAAGAAAGTAACCATAGAAGACATAATTCCAGGCAATAGAAGCTTATATCAGTCAGTAAGTGAATCTACAGAAAACAGAGAATATTTTTTTGAAGATTTGGACAGATATGACTTTGACTATGTTACAAACAAATACTTTCCAAAGAAAAAGCTGAGTTTAAAGCAAAAAATTAGAAAGATAGCAAGAAATATTGTAAAGCCAGGAGCCAGTAAGTATGATTTGGGATAAAATGATCAAATTTTTAAAAGGTTTAAAGTTGCTCTATAAAAACATGGGGTTTTCAATAACGACATGGTATAAGTTTTTTTGGATTAATTTTTTTAGAAAAAATAGCTTTACAAACTTTAAAAAAAGCAATCTAATTATACCTACAAAATATTGCGTTTTTGATATACATCCAGAAGCCAAAATTGAAGTTTGTGGCTTGGTTACAGTAGGGTATTCAAAAGTAAAAGGCTCTAAACTTGAAACACGAATTAGACTAGAAAAAAATACACTTTTTGCGATAAACGATAAATTTACAATGTATGCAGGTGCAGATATGCAAGTTTTTGAGGGTGGATGTTTAATTTTTAAAGGTGGTCCAGCCGCTGGATGTAACATACACTGTCAAATTGTTTGTGCAGATAAAATTACTATTGGTAAAAGTACTTTGATAGGTAGAAATGTAGTTATCCGAGATTATGATGCTCACTATATAATTGATGATAATTTTAAAATTAAAGAGCCAATTGTAATAGGGGATCACTGCTGGATTACGGAAGGTGTATTGATTTCAAAGGGTGTAACAATAGGCGATGGTTCAATAGTAGGTGCTAGGTCTTGGGTAATAAGAAATATTCCCGAAAAAACACTTGTAGCAGGTAACCCAGCGATGCCTATACAAAAAAATATAGAGTGGAAAGTTTAATTATGCAAGATATATTATTAACTAGTGGAAATACAATGCCTATTTTTGGACTAGGAACAGCTGACCCTATGCATGATGTAAAGCCCCCCAAATGGGTAAAAGGAAGATGGACCAATGCACTGTATCATAGGACACTTTTTAGATTTTTATGGATAATGAGAGGCTTTAAAATGGCTTTTTTAATAAAAAATGCTATAAAGTCTGGATATCGTATGATAGATACATCTTCTACTTATAGAAATGGTTTTTATATCAGTCTTGGTATCAAAATGAGTAAGATAAAAAGAGAAGACTTATTTATCATTACACGAATTAGCAATAAAGAGCAATGGAATAGCTCAGTTAGAGAATCTGTAGATAAATCTTTGCGTGAATTAAACATAGACTATATAGACCTTTTTATGTTTCATTGGCCAGTTTCTGACCAGTTTTTAGACACTTGGAAGCAGATGGAAGAAGTTTACAAAGAAGGTTTAGTTAAGTCAATTGGTGTGGCAAACTGTCACGAGCACCATCTTGAGGATATTTTAAAAATTGCTACGGTGATACCATCTGTCAATGAGTTTGAAATACATCCTTTGATGACGCAAAAAAAACTAGTACAGTTTTGTAAATCAAAAGATATAGTGCCAATGGCATATACTCCAATAGGTAGAGTGCATCCTAAAATTGTTAAAAATCAGGATTTAATAGCAATTGCCAAAAAGTATAATAAATCTGTGCCACAGATAGTTTTAAGATGGCATACCCAAAAAGGAATTCCTGCAATTCCACGATCTATGAATAAAACTAATATAGAAAAAAATATTGATATATTTAATTTTGAACTAGATAAAAGTGAGATTATGAGAATAGATGATATTGATGAAAATATGAGGTTAAGATATGACCCAGATAATTGCGATTTTACAAAGTTATAGAAAAGTATGTGTATTACAATATGAAAATAGGAATATTAACCCTACCAATAGCAGAAAATTATGGTGGAATTTTACAAGCTGTAGCATTGTATAGATTTTTAAGTTCTCAAGGTCATGATGTGGTTTTGATATACAAACAAAAAAAACAAGTATTTTGGAAGCGGCTTATTATTGCATTGATCGTAAAAATACCTTTTCAAGATTTTAGAGGTCTAAAAAGTAATTATAAAAACAATAAAGAGAGGCTTAAGAGAAAAGCGTTTCATAGAGGATTTATCGAAAAAGAGATATCTGAAATGAGTAAAGATTTGCACACAAGGCAAGACCTAGAAGAGTTTGCAAGAGAACAAAAGCTAGATGTTGTGATAGTAGGAAGCGACCAAGTTTGGAGAAAGAAATACATAGATGAGAAATACTACAAAAATTATTTTTTAGACTTTGTGGATGGAAGCAGGACGAAAAAAATAGCCTATGCAGCTTCTTTTGGAAAAGACCACTGGGAGGGTGAGAATGACCATGCGGAGATAGCAAAATTACTTCAAGATTTTACGGCTGTATCTATGCGAGAAGCTTCGGGAGTTCTTACATGTAAAGAAGCATTTGGCTATGAAAAAGCTGTACATGTACTAGACCCGACAATGCTTATGAGTAAAGATTTTTACCAAGAAGAAATTATAAAAAAACACAACGTGACGGGCGTGGGTAAAGGGGGACTTCTTACCTATGTCCTCGATGAGGCGGAAGAGAAAAAAGAGATTATAGAGTTTACAAAAAATATCTACAAGTTTGAAAATGTACTCCATTTAAAAGGTTTTGACACGCTACATGTAACGTACTCTGCGCCCCAATGGTTAGCGGCATTTGCTGGTGCTGACTTTGTGGTGACGGACTCATTTCATGGGATGGTTTTTTCTATCATCTTTGAAAAAGAGTTTGTAGTTATAGGAAATGAGAGCAGAGGGCTTGATAGGTTTATATCTTTGCTTGATGCGCTAGGACTGAAAGAGAGGCTTGTTTTTAATGTGAAAAACTTTGAAGGTGGAGAGCTGGGAAAGATAAACTACAATAAAGTGAACGAGATTTTAGGCATGCAAAAGAAGAAGTCTTTGGAGTTTTTAATGAGAGCATTGAATAATGGGCGAAGATAAACCATTTTTTAGTGTGGTGATACCGCTTTATAATAAACAAAATCATGTAAAAGAAACTATAGAAACAGTTTTAGCTCAAACTTTTCAAGACTTTGAAATAGTGGTGGTAAATGATGGCTCAAAAGACGATAGTGCGAAGATGGTTGAAGCGATGCGAGATGAAAGAATAAGGCTCATTAACCAAGAAAACGCTGGGGTATCAGTAGCAAGAAATAATGGCATAAAAGAAGCAAAAGCAGAATATATAGCTTTTTTAGATGCTGATGATTTGTGGCTGCCTGAGTTCTTGCAAACTATTTATGAACTAAGACAAAACTTTCCAGATGCTGGACTTTATGCTACAGCATATAAAAAGAGAAAAGCAAATGGCGAAGAAAGTGGAATTGATATACAAGGGTTACCTTCAAAAGATTATATAGGATTAATCCCAAATTATTTTGAATCCATTGTAAAAGGTAGTAATTTAGTTTGGACATCCGCAACATGTATTCCTAAAAAAGTATTTGTAGAAAATAATATATGGTTTCCTGAAGATGAAAAATATGGAGAGGACCAATATGTGTGGGCTAGAGTTGCTCTTGAAAAAAGAATCGTATATAACACCAAAGAATGTGCTATATATCTTAGTGAAACAGAGAATAATACAGCCTTTATAACAGATAGACTTGAAATGCCACTACCTACTAAAATAAACTTAATGAATTATAAGAATTTAGCACACAACGAAGATATTAAAAAGTGGCTTAGTCTATATATAGACAAGCATCTTTTAAATAAAGTAATTAAAAATAAAAAAAATAAAAATGGAAAAAATATACTGAAAATCTTGTGTACAAATAAATTTACTTTTATTAATCATTTAAAAATAATATTTATTTTATTAATTCCTAACATCTTATTTGATTACTTTATTCAGAAAAAAAATAAGTCTAAAAAAGTTAAGCAGTTTTTTAAAGCTATACTATTCTTTAAAGTAATAGAATAATACTTAAGAAATCTAGTTTTGATAAATTTTCATAAATATTATATTAATTATTTTGATTTTAATGAAAAAATTAGACCTAGAAATATTTACAAAATATGATAAAAAAAATTGGTTAGACTTAAAACAAGTAGATCTTGTAGGATAGAGAAAAATTTGAATAGTCTCCTAGAAAAGAAATGTGATCAAATAGATGTTTGAGTAGTATTATCTATATTAAATATTCATTTAAAAAAATAATCTAAATAAACTCATAATGTGAAAAGAGTAAGGACAGTAATATGAAAATAGCGTATCTATCAAATAGCCCTTTAGAAAAAAAAGTTGCCAATGCTATACATGTAATGAATATGGCTTCTTCTTTTGCTAAAAATGGGCATCAAATTTATTTACATGCAAAGTGTAATGCTCAAAATAGAGATTTTTTATTTGATGATTATGGTATTAAAAATGATTTTAAGCTTATTTGTGTTCAATCTAAAAATATTAAATTTTTAGGTCCTATTTTATATGGATTAATTCAAGCGTTTAAAGCAAGATTATGTATAAAGCCAGATTTGTGTTATAGTCGGTGTCTATTGAGTGCTTTTTTTACTATGAACTTAGGCTTAAAATCAATTGTCGAATTTCATGAGATGCCGCATTCAAAATTTTTAAAATGGCTTTATCGCTCATTATTAAGAAATAAAAATTTATTAAGAGTTGTTGTGATCTCCGAAGGACTAAAGTTAGATTTGGTAAAAGAGTTTGAGATAAGCAACATTATAGTCGCACATGATGGGGCAACCCTTTCTTATCACTCCGAAAAATTTTTGTTAGAAAATAAAAAAGAGATAAACATAGGTTATGCAGGGGGATTACGAGAAGGGAATGGTTTACGTTTAATGATGGATTTAGCAAACGAACTACCTCTTTTGCAGTTTCATATTGTAGGTGGAGATATTAATGATATTGAACAGTGGAAAACTTTACAGAGAAGCAATAATATCAATTGGTATGGGAAACGGGAGCCTAAAGAAGTTGGTGCATTTTTACATGAATGTGATATTTTATTAGCACCCTATCAAGTAGGTCCTAAGACATCCAGCGGAAGAGATACTGCAAGATGGATGTCCCCATTAAAAATTTTTGAATATATGGCATCAAGAAAAGCTATGGTTGTTTCAAAGTTTGAGGTGCTTGAAGAAGTACTCAATAAAAGTAATGCTATTTTAGTTAATCCTGATGATTTTTTGGCGTGGAGAAGTGCTATAGAAAATTTAGCATCTAATATTTCGCTGAGAATGGAGCTAGGCGAAAATGCTTATAATTGCTTATTAACAAAATATACTTGGGAAAAAAGAGCAAAAGCTGTTCTTGAAGGTCTTCTAGTTTGAAAATAGCCTATATTACCATGCAATTTCCCTCACCCAGTGAAACTTTCGCATCACATGATGTGGTTGCATTAAAAAAAATTGGGATGGATATATCCGTTTTTTCAATGAGATCGCAACATGTTTTACACGATAAAATGCTAAAAGAAAGAGCATTAGAGGATATACCTCTTTGCGCTAGCAATAGTAAAAAAGTATTGGCAGGGGTTATTGAAATTTTTAAATCCTCTTGTCTCTTTTTAAGTACACTCAAATGGATACTTTTAAACGATATAAAGAAGCCACAACATTGCATACGCCTGATTGCTCTTATGCCCATTAGTTTTTATATTTTAAAACAATTAAAAAAACTCCAACCAGACGTTGTACATCTTTTTTGGGGTCATTATCCTAGTGTTGTTGGATTTTTATTAAAAAAAAGACTTCCTCACGTTAAACTTTCAATGTTTTTAGGGGCATATGACTTAGAATATGCTTTGGGAGTCAGTCGAAGTTTAGCGCAAAAAGCCGATTGGATATTTACACATGCCTATGCTAATGAAAAGTCTTTAAGACACTTAGGTATAGAGGAAGATAAAATTCATGTTGTACATAGAGGAACATGCGCCAAAGAACATTTAAAGATTCTTGAGGGTATCAAAAAAGAGAATCATCTCTGGATCGTCGCTGGAAGGTTGATACCATTAAAAAGATTTGAGATGGCGATTGATATTTTTGGTGATTTTTCCAAAAATATTGATAATTCAAAAATGTTAGTGTGTGGAGATGGTGAGCTTAAAGAGGTGTTGAAAACACAAGTTACCATGATGCGACTTGAAAATCGTGTTGAATTTAAAGGGCATATTTCACAGCATCTTCTTTTACAGTATATGGCAAAATCAGATGTTTTACTTTTGCTGTCAAGTCGAGAACGATTACCAAATGTTGTGAAAGAAGCAATGTTGGTAGGGTGTATATGCATTGTCTCAGATACCCCAGGAATTCATGAGTTAATTGAAGATGGCAAAACAGGATTTATTATAAAGAATGGTCAATACGATAGTATTCCCCAATTAGTGATGTCATTAACTCAAACGAAGAAAGAGCAAATGAGAGAAGAAGCAAAAAAATTTATCTTAGAAAATTTTGATGTAGAAGACTTGATGAAGAAATATGTTCAAATATGGAGACAATCGTAATGGAACTTGTTTCAATAATAACCCCATCTTATAATTCAGAACTTTTTATATCTCAAACGATTGAGTCAGTATTGTCTCAAACCTATCAAAATTGGGAAATGATTATAGTTGATGATGTTTCACCTGATAAATCAAATGATATTGTAGAAGAATATTCTCAAAGAGATAGTCGCATAAAGCTTATAAGATTAGAAAAAAACAGTGGTCCAGCTATTGCTCGAAACACGGCGATAGAAACAGCACAAGGAAGGTACATTGCTTTTTTGGATGCCGATGATGTATGGTTGCCTGAAAAGTTACAAAAGCAAATAGCCTTTATGCAAGAGAAGCATCTTGATTTTACCTATTGTTCTTATGTGCTGATTGATGAGATAGGTAATCATTGTGGCCAAACTCTAGCACCAGAAAAGCTTAACTATACAGCTATGCTTTCTTCAAATAAAATTGGCTGTCTCACTGCTATATACGATACCAAAAAACTGGGAAAAATCTATATGCCTGATATTTTAAAACGGCAAGACTATGGCTTATGGTTAAAAATTTTCAAAATAATTGGGACAACACAGGGACTACTTGAGCCCTTAGCAGTTTATCGTATTCGTAAGAATTCAGTTTCAAGTAATAAATTAGCGTTAGTCAAGTATCATTATATACTTTTTAGAGAGCATGAAAAGCTTTCAATTTTTAAATCATTTTACTATGTGGGTGTGAATATCATGAGTAAATTCTTGCAGAAGCGATTATGAAGCATCACGTATTAGTAACGGGGGCATCAGAATTTATAGGTGGCTACTTTACAACGCATTATAGCGCTACTTACAATATATCTTTTTGTTCCTTTCACCAAGAAAATTTGGATGCATTAGCATTAGGTGGGATTAGTACTATTCTTCATCTTTCTGCAATTGTGCATCAACCCAATGCAACACAAGCTTTATGCAATGAATTCAATGTCTCTAAAACAGTAAATCTTGCATTAAAAGCAAAAGAAGCAGGTGTCAAACAGTTCGTTTTTATGAGTACGATTGCTGTTTATGATACCTCTTTGACATTTTTAAACGAAGATTCACTCCTTAACCCTGCAACATTTTACGGTCAAAGTAAATTGGAAGCTGAGAAACAGTTATTGGCTTTGGAAGATGAACACTTTAAGGTTTCTATTATTCGTCCACCTATGGTCTATGGTGCAAATGCACCTGGTAATATTAAGAGCTTAATGAAACTCATCGATAAAGTACCTATATTGCCTTTTGGTGGCATTATGAATCAACGCAGTTTTGTGTATGTGGGCAATTTGTGTGCCATGATAGATTGCATTATGAAGCAGCGACAAAGTGGTATTTTTTTGGCGAGTGATGATGCACCACTTTCTACAACGCAGTTGATTGAACACATTGCAAGGGCTAAAAATAAAAAAAAATACCTTTTACATGTAAAGCTTTTTGAGTACATGCTTCGATGGTTAAAGCCCTCACTGTATCAGCGGTTATTTTGTGATTTGGTCGTGGATAATTCTCAAACAAAAGCGACATTAGATTTTAAAAATCCATACAGAGTTGAAGAAGGGATTAGGCTTATGATTGAAGGTGAAAAAGAATGATGATATATGTTCTTGCGTTTTTTGTTTCATTTCTTTTGACGTATGGTATTCGTTTTGTTGCATTAAAAAAATCTCTCTTGGCTGAGGTAACTGAGCGTAGCTCGCACACGGTACCAACACCGCATGGCGGTGGTATTGCAATAGCTTTAACATGGTTTTTGGGACTTCTTTATTTTTTTACATGTAAAGAGATAGAACCCTCTTTATTTTATGCACTTATGTGTGGTAGTGTGCTCTCTTTTGTAAGTTATATAGATGATGTATATGAATTATCACCCAAAGTAAGGCTTGTTGTTCAGGCTTTGGTTAGTATTGCAGGGCTTTATACATTAGGTGGGCTCAATCATATTGATTTTGGATTTTTGGTACTTGATAATTCATTGTTTTGCAATATAGTGGCTTTTTTGGGAATTATGTGGTGTATCAATCTCTATAATTTTTTAGATGGCATTGATGGTTATGCTGGAAGTGAAGCCATTTTTTTAACGTTTGCAGGATGGTTAATATTTGGTGGAGAACATTTTTTGATTTTAATGGTTTCTGTGGCTGGTTTTTTAGTATGGAATTGGCATAAAGCAAAAATTTTTATGGGCGACGTCGGAAGTACGCTTTTAGGGTACACCGTTTCTATTTTTGCTCTTTATGATCAAAATAATGGAGTTTCTATTTTTGTGTGGCTTATTCTTTTTGGGCTCTTTTGGTTTGATGCAACACTGACCCTTTTAAGACGTTATAAAAACAAAGAGCGTTTAAGCAAAGCCCATCGAAAACATGCCTACCAAAGAGCAGTCCAAAGTGGCTTAAGGCATGATAAAGTCGTACTTTTAGGCATGGGTATCAATCTTGTTTTATTGATTCTAGGGTATAGTGCTTTTTACTTTCAAGAATTCACAATGGCTTTTTTTATACTTGCATTGGTTTTTTTATATGCAATCGTAAAATGGGTTGATTGTCACAAGAAGTTTGAGTAATGCACAGTATTGATAAACGTATTTTAAACCTTCTTGTTATTGTTGTTTTAACTTGTATGAGTTTTGTATGGACATTTTGGATTTTTCATTTGCCAATTCAGTGGTTTACGATTGCTAGTGTTGCTAGCGTACGCATCATTGCTTCTATTGCTATTTTTAAAGATTTTTCACTTTCATGGTCCAAGGTAACGCAAAAAACTTTCTTAATGAAAAGCCTTGTTTACATGGCTGCTTTTTGTGTCTATGCACCTTTTTATTATGGAAAATTGCGTCTTTCTTTTATGCTTTCAGAACTTTTCTTGTATCTGTTTCTGATTAATTTTTTAATGTATACGTACTATATGTTAGCAAACAGAAGTCATGTTACAAAAGAGAAAAAGCTTGTGATTTATGGTGCAGGAAAAGCAGGACTAAAACTTGCAGAAGAGTTTCGAGACAGTGTGTATAAAATACGTTATTTTGTTGATGATAATAAAAAACTTCAAAAACGAAGTATTGATGCAGTTAGAATTATTTCGAAAGATATTTTAAAACAAAAAATGCAAACTAGTACGTATGACTTGTTGTTAATTGCAATTCCTTCTGCATCTGCTAAAAAAAGGAATGCGATTTATGAAGAGTTAAAGCCTTTTTTCAATGAAATTAAAATTTTACCTGCACTAGAAGATATTCTTTCCGATACCTTTTTATCAAATCAACTTAAAAATATTACGGTTGAAGACCTTTTAGCAAGACATCCTCAAGATCTAGATAAAGCGAAGATTTCAGCATTTATTCACGACAAAGTTGTATTGATAACAGGAGCTGGTGGCAGCATCGGTAGTGAAATAGTGCGACAATGTTTAAAGTACAATGCCAAAAAGTTGATTTTAGTTGATCACAGTGAGTTTAACCTGTATCAGATTATGGAAGAGTCGCAAAGCGATAAACTTGTGCCCATTATGCAAAGTGTTCTAAATGAAGAACTCTTTAAAAACGTTTTTGCTCAGTATAGACCCAATATTGTTGTTCATGCTGCTGCCTATAAACATGTACCATTGGTGGAGGCAAATCCAAAAGAAGGTATTTTAAATAATATTTTGGGAACAAAAATTTGTATTGATTTGGCAATTCAATATGCAGTAGGTACGTTTATATTAATTTCAACCGATAAAGCCGTTCGTCCTACGAATGTTATGGGTGCAACAAAACGCGTGTGTGAACTCTATGCGCAAAATGTTAGCTCTCCCAAAACACAAATAGTTGCCGTTCGGTTTGGTAATGTTTTGGGTAGTAGCGGGTCTGTTATTCCTAAATTCAAAGCGCAAATTGAAAAGGGAGGTCCTATTACGGTGACTCATCCTGATATTACACGCTATTTTATGTTGATTCCTGAAGCGTGTGAATTAGTACTTCAAACAGGAGCGATTGGAAAGAGTGGTGAGCTGTTTATTTTGGATATGGGTGAACCTGTCAAAATTGTTGATTTAGCGCAAAAAATGATAGAACTTTCAGGAAAAAATGATATTGCTATCGAATTTATAGGACTAAGAGCAGGTGAAAAACTCTATGAAGAGCTTCTTATGAATGAGAGCGATAAAAAGACACAATATGCCTCTATCATGGTAGCGCATAAGACCGAATATCCTGTAGAAAAATTAGTAGCAGATATAGAAGAACTTTTTACATGTAGGGATAAATTAGCACAACTCAAAAAGATAGTCCCTGAATTTCATCATCATCCTTAAGGAAGTGTATGCATAAAATGTCACGTTTTTCATATTTAAATCTTTTTATTTTTAGTAGTATTGCGTTTTTATTTAGCTTTGTGGTCCGTCTTATTTGGGTCTATCAATTTAATGACTATGAAGCGTTTACATTTGCAGGTCAGTTTATGATCAATACCAACGATGGATACTATTGGGCGGAAGGGGCTAGAGACTTGCTCAGTAGCATTTCTCAAAAGTACGACCTCTCTCCCATTGACTCAGCACCTGCGTGGTTGACGTATGTGGCTGTTAAGCTTTTGCCTTTTTCGTTTGAGAGTATTATTTTTTATATGCCTGCTATTTTGGGCTCGCTCATTGTCATTCCTCTCATTCTCATCGCTCACAATCTTAAAATGATAGAAGTGGGATTCTTAGCTGCTCTTTTAGGCTCTATTGCCGTGAGTTATTACAATCGTACTATGGTGGGATATTACGATACGGATATGCTGACGATTGTGTTCCCAACATTTTTAGTGTGGTCATTGATTTTGGCTTTTCGCACGCAAGAAGAAAAATATCTTATTATTACAGCTATAGAAATTATTGCGTATCGTTGGTGGTATCCGCAAAGTTATTCGTTAGAGTTTGCTTTTTTTGGGTTAATTTTGCTTTATATGCTTATTTTTCAGCGCAAAAATATTTTTTATTACCAGCTTTTAGCCATAATGCTTTTTGCAATGATGGGATTGGATGCTCTGATTCGTAGTGGTATTGTCATGGGTGTGTATTGGCTCTTTAAGCAAGAAAAATTTCAAAAGTATACCTATGGTATTTTGGCAGTTGCTATTGCACTTTTTTTTCTAAGTGGAGGGTTTGAGCCTATTTGGGTACAACTCAAAGGCTATGTGTTTAAAGATGCTATTGAAGTAGCCGATGCAGAACTCTCTCTTCATTTCTTTTCGGTCATGCAAACCATTCGTGAAGCAGGGCAGATTCCTTTTAGTGTTTTTGCGGAGCGTATCAGTGGACATACGGTGACATTTATTTTATCTCTTGTTGGGTATGGATTGCTTCTGAAGCGTTACCCTGTGATGTTTTTAGCCTTACCTCTTTTAGGACTGGGTTTTTTAGCGCTTTGGGGTGGTCTTCGATTTACCATTTATGCGGTTCCTGTGTGTGCGTTGGGTGTGGCGTATTTACTCTTTACATGTAGTGAATTTATCATGACTTCTTTTGTGAATGATCGGGTAGGGAGCATTGTAAAATCGAGCTTTGTGATTCTTGCTAGTTTAGGTATTTTGTATCCCAATCTTTTACATGTAATGAATTATCGTGTTCCTACTGTTTTTAATCAAACAGAAGTCGCGCAACTAGATATGTTAAAATCTCAGGTGCAACGAGAAGATTATATCGTGACATGGTGGGATTATGGGTACCCCCTTCGTTATTACAGCGATGTTAAAACACTGATTGATGGGGGAAAGCACAGCGGAGAGGTCAATTTTCCTGTCAGTTTTATGCTCACAAATTCTATGGAATCAGCCGCTCGATTGGCACGTTTAGAAGTGGAATATACGGAAAAAGCATTTAGTTTAGAAGAGTCTAACACGAAAAAATCTAAAAAAGAGAAAGTAAAACTTGTCAATAATACCGCCAAAATGACTTTAGATTATGGCTTTAGGGATGCCAATGATTTTTTAGATGCTTTACAAACACCTCTTGTTTTACCCGAAAAAACACGGGATATTTATTTTTATTTGCCGTATCGAATGATACATATTTTTCCAACAGTGGCACAATTTAGCAATATTGATGTCATGAGTGGTAAAACAGCTAAAGAGCCTTTCTTTTTTGAGAGTAGTCGCTTTAAAGATGAGGGGGCACTGCTGCATTTTGGCAATGGAATTGTATTTGATAAAGCAAAGGGTACCCTAAAAATAGGTGCACAAGAGGTTATGGTTAAACAGTTTATTCAAACATCGTATACTCCTGAGATGAAGTTTTCTAAAGTGCACAACACTTTACATGTAAACGGAGTATTCTCAATTATTTACATGCAAGCGTATAACACATTTTTAATTGTGGACGAAGCCATGCTAAATTCATTGTATATCCAAATGTTTGTTTTGGAAAATTACGATGAGCGCTTTTTCGAGCCAATCAGTTTAGAAGCTTATGCTAAAGTGTATAAGCTAAAAATTTAGCTAAAATAGGCAAAAAGAAAAGGTGTGTAAAGATGATTATTCGTGAAATTCAACAGTTTTCTGAAGTACGAACACGAGCACGGGCATATTTGTGTTATCTTTTTACCCGTAATATTCCTAATCGTATGCCTGAGCCAAACATTGATGTGATTAGTGCAAGCTTAGACAAGATTGTGCATGAAGTGGAAGAGTTTGAAGCACTTTATTTGCTCGATCATCGAGGTGAACAGGTGATTAACAATATTACCGATGATCCTCGAAAAAAAGGCGGTTTAGGGCAAAATCGTAGTGCTAAGTCATATTATTATCGTGCGGTACGTGAAAAGCGTTGTGTTTTAAGTGATCCGTATCCCTCAACATTGACAAATGATTTGACGGTGACTGCTTCGTATCCTATTTATGATAATGAAGGAAGTTTACACTACATTGCCTGTATTGACGTCTCTTTAGAACATATTTTAAAAATTGCACACCCCTCATCACTACAATCTTATTTTGGTAAAAGTTCTCAATTGATTTACTCGATTTTTTCGCTCTCTTTGTTAGCCATAGCCATGTTACTTTTGTTCAATGGTTTGCGCAGTCTTTTCACCCATGGTCTTGCCTTTAATCTTTTGGATATTGAGGCAATGTTTCAATCGACCATTCTCATTACGCTCTCTTTAGCTATTTTTGATTTAGTGAAAACCATTTTTGAAGAAGAAGTATTAGGGCGTCATGAACGTGATGAAAGTTCGGGTATCCATAAAACGATGGTACGCTTTTTGGGCTCGATTATTATTGCTCTTGCTATTGAAGCCTTAATGTTAGTTTTTAAATACGCCATTATAGATTCTGCGCATATTTTAAATGCTGTTTATCTTATTGGGGGTGTTACCTTGTTATTATTTGGATTGGCATTTTATTTGAAAGCAATTTCACAAAAGAGAGATGAATGATTGGTTTAATTGATTACAATATGGGGAACCTTCGCAGTGTAAGTAATGCTTTTGAAAAGCTAGGCACGGAAGTGAGTGTTATTAGAACTGCAGAGGATATTGCTCAATGCGATAAGATTATTTTGCCAGGAGTGGGTGCTTTTAAAGATGCTATGCACTGCTTGAAAGAGCGAGGCATGGACGAAGCAATTGGTGCCTTTGCTTCTTCTGGAAAACCTCTTTTGGGTATTTGCCTTGGGATGCAACTCCTTTTTGAGAGTAGCGTGGAGTTTGGGAAAAGTAAAGGACTAGGTCTTATTGAAGGTGAGATTGTTGCTTTTGATACGTCTTTATTTCATAAACGTCTTAAGATTCCACATATGGGGTGGAATACCTTGTATGTGACACAAAAATCTGATTTGTTTAAAGGTATGCCAGAGTCATTTTATCTCTATTTTGTGCATAGTTTTCATACGCACTGTGATGAAAAATATAGGATTGGCAAGACCATGTACGGGTATGAATTTCCTAGTGCTGTACAGAAAGATAACGTGTATGGGTTTCAGCCACACCCTGAAAAATCACATGAAAATGGCTTGAAAATTTTAAAGAATTTTGTGGAGTTATGATGGAAATTTTACCAGCAATTGATTTAAAAGATGGGCAAGCTGTTAGATTAACAAAAGGTTTAATGCAAAGTGCTAAAATTTACTCGGATGAACCATGGGAAGTTGCCAAAAAGTTTGAAGAAATGGGCTCATCTTGGGTGCATTTAGTCGATTTAAACGGTGCTTTTGCAGGCGAGCCAAAAAACCTTGAACAGATAGAAAAAATTCGTCAAAATTGCCACTTAAAGCTAGAATTAGGTGGGGGTATTCGGGATGAAGAAACCATTCGAAGGTATGTTGATTTAGGAATTGATAGAATTATCTTAGGCTCTATTGCGTTGAAAAATCCTTCTTTTGTAAAAGAGATGGCACAAAAATATCGTATTGTCGTGGGTATTGATGCGATTGATGGGTATGTCGCTGTTGAAGGGTGGGCAGAAAAATCGACAATGAAAGCAACCGATTTGGCCCGTGCTTTTGCCGATGCAGGCGTGGAAGCGATCATCTGTACGGATGTGGGACGAGATGGGATGCTCAGTGGGGTAAATGTAGACTTTACACTCTCAATTGCAGAAGCTTCAGGCATTGCCACCATAGCAAGTGGAGGATTAAAAAATTTAGACGATATAATAGCGCTGAAAGAGAGTCAAAAAATCTCAGGAGTCATTGTTGGAAAAGCCTTTTATGAGGGGACGTTAGATTTGCCTGAAGCATTCGCTTTTCTCGCTAAAAACATGTTTTAATCTAAGTTCAAACTAAAGTTAGTTAGAATTAAGAGTAAAGCCATAACTTAAAAATAAAGGAGTGACATTGAAGCTGCTTGTAGTAGACGATAGCTCAACAATGCGCCGTATAATAAAAAATACCTTACAGAGACTAGGATATGACGATGTTTTGGAAGCAGAACATGGTGTTGAAGCCTGGCAAATTATGGAGCGTACACCTGATATCAATGTTTTAATCACCGATTGGAACATGCCTGAAATGAATGGATTGGATTTGGTCCGTAAGGTAAGAGCCGAGAAAAAATATGAAAGTATGCCTATTATTATGGTAACAACAGAGGGTGGCAAAGCGGAAGTAATCACAGCACTTAAAGCAGGTGTTAATAACTACATTGTGAAGCCTTTTACACCACAGGTACTTAAAGAAAAACTTGAGGATGTTTTAGGTTAAGATGAATAAAACCTATAATGAACTTCATATAACCCCAAGTGGAGAGTACCCACTTTTTCTTGATATGATAATGAGTCTTAATGATGAGGCTGTTGAAGAGTTAAATGGAACTTTAATTGTGCGAAGCGAAGAGGATTTGTCTATGCTCCGTTTTGGGATAGAGACATTTGCAGAAGAACTCTCAAAGCTTCTTCGTAAGACGATTCATGTTGATATTGCACAGTATGTTAAAGAGAATGAAGATTGGATCGCTAATTATCGAAATTCTATTCAACCTTTACATGTAGGCGATTTTTATATTCGCCCTAGCTGGATTCCGCAAGAAAACAATAAAAAAAATATTATTATTGACCCAGCACTTGCTTTTGGTTCTGGACATCATGAAACTACCTATGGTTGTTTATTGTTGCTACAAAAGTATGTTAAAGAGGGAACAAGGCTCTTAGATGTGGGGTGTGGTAGCGGTATTTTGAGTATTGCTGCACGTAAATGTGGTGCCATAGTTGATTTGTGTGACACCGATGAACAAGCAACACACAGTGCTAAAGAAAATTTTGAACTCAATGATGAAGTGTATGAAACATTATGGACAGGCTCTGTTCAAAAACGCACGGGTGAATACGACGTTGTTATCGCCAATATTATTGCTGATGTACTAATTATGTTATCGAGTGATTTAAAACAAGCAGTTAAAGAGGGAGGCTATCTCATTCTCTCTGGTATTTTAGATAAGTATGTTGATAAGGTAGAAAATAAGTTTTCATCCATGACATTGGTTGAAAGATTTCAAAAAGAGGAGTGGTTTACACTCGTATTAAAAAGGAATTAGATGGCTCAGAATAACCAAAATAGAGATAACAAAAACGAAAAGAAAAACAATTTTTTTAATCAAAATCCGCTTTTAATGTTTGCAATTTTTTCCATCATTGTTATTTTAGTGTTTAAAAATTTTACATCTATGTCAGAGAACAGTATGGATGCAAATTTTGGAACACAAAACAGTGCAACGAAAAATATCAGTTATTATGAACTAAAAGAGTTGATTAAAAATGGTCAAATTAATTATGTAGCGATTGGTCAAACAACCATTAAAGCGTTTTCAACCGCAGGTACACAAAAAACTGTTTATATGGTTAAAAAAGTGGGTGAGGATAGTACCTTTATTCCTCTAATGGATGAGAAAAAAGTGGGATATGGTGGCTATAACGAGACCAATATTTTAACAGAGATACTTTTTTCATGGGTACTCCCTGTTTTTGTCTTTTTTGGTATTTGGATGTTTTTAGCAAACAAAATGCAAAAAAATATGGGTGGCGGTATCCTTGGAATGGGGAGTAGTAAGAAACTGGTTAACTCAGAAAAACCAAAGGTGAAATTTGAAGATGTTGCTGGCGTTGAAGAGGCAAAAGAAGAGGTCAAAGAGATTGTTGATTTTCTTAAATTCCCTGATCGCTATATGAGTTTGGGTGCAAAAATTCCGAAAGGCGTTCTATTGGTGGGCCCTCCTGGTACGGGTAAAACTTTGCTTGCCAAAGCGGTGGCAGGTGAGGCAAGTGTACCATTTTTCTCGGTTTCAGGCTCAAGCTTCATTGAAATGTTTGTAGGTGTGGGTGCAAGTCGTGTAAGAGATTTATTCGAAAATGCTAAAAAAGAAGCGCCTGCGATTGTCTTTATTGATGAGATTGATGCGATTGGTAAAAGCAGAGCCGCAAACGGTATGATGGGTGGGAATGATGAGAGAGAACAAACCCTCAATCAACTGCTTGCGGAGATGGACGGTTTTAGCTCTGATAAATCACCTGTTATTGTTTTAGCTGCAACGAACCGTCCCGAAGTCTTGGATGCTGCGCTTTTAAGACCAGGCCGTTTTGATAGACAAGTTTTGGTTGATAAACCTGATTTTCAAGGTAGAAAAGATATTTTAAAAGTACATAGTGCGGATATCAAATTAGATAAAAATATTGACCTTGAAGAGATTGCTCGTTTAACAGCAGGCCTAGCAGGGGCTGATTTAGCGAATATTATTAATGAAGCTGCACTTTTAGGTGGACGTAAAAATAAATCACATGTAGAACAGATTGATCTTGTAGAAGCAGTGGAGAGAGCTATTGCTGGACTTGAGAAGAAAAGTCGTCGTATTAATCCTAAAGAAAAACGTATTGTTGCGTATCATGAGAGTGGTCATGCTCTGATAGCAGAAACAACAAAAGGTGCCAAAAAAGTCTCAAAAGTCTCTATTATTCCTAGAGGTCTTGCAGCTCTTGGATATACACTTAACACACCTGAAGAGAATAAATTTTTGATGCAAAAACACGAGCTCATCGCTGAAGTAGATGTTCTCTTAGGTGGGCGAGCTGCTGAAGATGTCTTTTTAGGTGAAATTTCAACCGGTGCTGGCAATGATTTAGAGCGTGCAACAGATATTATTAAAGCGATGGTTAGTATTTATGGTATGAGCGATGTGGCTGGGTTAATGGTTCTTGAAAAACAGCGTAATACTTTCTTAAACGGTGGAACAACCAAAGATTACAGTGATAAAATGGCTGAAAAGCTGGATGAACATATTAAAAAAGCATTGCAAGAACGTTATGAAATTGTAAAGGCACGTTTAGAAGAGTACCGTGAATGTATTGAACGAATTGTTGTTAAACTAACTGAGGTTGAAAGCATGGATGGTGAGCAATTAAGAGAGATTATTAAAGCGTATGAACAAGAGTTTAATATTGATCCAAACACAGAAAAAGTCGTTTCTTTAAATGAGAGCTTAACTAATAATGATGCAAACTAATTATACACGTACGCATTTTATTGCGAAAGAGGGATGGAACCAGATTGTTTTTGCGTTTATGGTTTTCCTTCTTTCGTATGCTCTGTCTTTTTTACCGTGGCTTTTTTTTGTTTTTTTTCTTGCTACAGCTTTTGTCTATCGAAATCCAGAACGTATTGCAGAAGAGAGTGATGAGCGGTGTTTATTAGCTCCTATTGATGGGACGGTAACCAAGATTTCAAAAGTCGATTTAAAAGACGGTAGTGAAGCTTTATGTGTGGTCATTCGAAAATCACTTTTTGATGTAGGTCTTCTTCGTGCACCTGTAGGTATGGAAATTCAAGAGGTTAAAAATCGTTTTGGTCTTTTTATGTCGAGTTCTTCATCTCTCTTTTCATCATTGTGTGAGCGAAAAACTTTTACATGTAAAAGTCAATTTAGCTCCTTTAAAATAGTTGTAAGTGCAGGGCGTTTTAGTCAAAAAATTATTTATTTTAAAAAAGATGGATTGGTTAAAGCCAACGAGCGTTTTGGATTTTTAAGAGAGGGTGAAGTTGCATTGTTATTACCATTAGATGTACGCATTAAAGTCTCGTTGAATCATAAAGTTATAAGCGGTCAAAGTGTTTTAGGTTATCTCTCCCATAAGGATACTCATGCCAAATAGTGGTAACAAATTTCAGTTAATCTATATCTTCCCCAATCTTTTTACTGCAGCTAGTGCCTTTTTGGGAGTTATTAGTATTTTGTGTTCGGCAAGTGGACAATTTGAAAAGGCTGCTATTTATATTTTACTTTCTTTGATTTTTGATGGGCTTGATGGAAGGGTTGCTCGATTAACGAATACGACAAGCCAATTTGGAGCGGAGTTTGATTCTTTGGCTGATATTGTTGCTTTTGGGGTTGCTCCTGCGATGCTTTTTTATTTTAGTGTTGGGCATATGTACGGCAAAATCGGCTTTTTATTATGTGCGATGTATGTGGTTTTTGGGGCTATTCGATTGGCACGTTTTAATGTGATGATTGGGGTCAATGAGCCTTCAGTATTTATTGGTGTACCTATTCCTACCGCAGCGGTTGTTCTTGCTATGTGGATATTGTTCTATGGCGAATACAGTGTGCTCAAAGGAATTGAATGGGTATTGTTAGTGGGTATTGGGTTGCTTTCATTTTTAATGGTCAGTAATATTCGTTATCCTAGTTTTAAGAAAATTGATTTAAAAAAGGCTCATTTGACTAAAAGTTTAGTCTACCTTGTTATCCTTTTTTCTTTCTTGTATGTCTATCCTATTGAAGCGGGTACAGCATTGATTACCCTATACTTAGGGTATGGATTAGTGCGAGGGGTGTATACTTTTTGCGTTGCCAAATTCCATAAAAATTTAGTATAATATAGCAACTTTGAGGCGAAGGTGTTTCCTTTGCCTCAAGCATTTGAAAGGAGAAGCGATGAATAGCGTTGATATAGGCATTATCAAATCAATCAAAATTTTACCCAAAATAGAGATTAAAAACGCTCTCCTGCAACACCTCCTCTGCCTCTAATTCTTTTTTCATTTTTTTAACATTACTTAACGAAAATATACCTAAGGAACAACAATGAAGAACAATAAAATTATAATTTTTGATACGACATTACGAGATGGTGAGCAAAGTCCTGGTGCTTCCATGAACACGGAAGAGAAAATTCAGATTGCTTTACAATTACAAAAGCTAGGCGTTGATGTCATTGAAGCGGGATTTGCTGCGGCGAGCCCTGGGGATTTTGATGCGATTTCTCGTATTGCTGAGGCAGTTAGTAAGAGTCGTGTGTGTTCGCTTGCTCGTGCGTTGGAAAAAGATATTAAAGCAGCAGGTGAGGCGGTTGCCAAAGCGAAGATGAACCGCATTCATACGTTTATCGCAACCAGTTCGATTCATATGGAATACAAACTTAAAATGACGCCCGAACAAGTGATCAAAAAAGCAGTGGAAGCCGTGCAGTATGCTAAGACATTTTGTGAGGATGTTGAGTTTAGCTGTGAAGATGCAGGACGAAGCGATGTGAGTTTTATGAAAGAGATTTTAGATGCGGTAATTAATGCGGGTGCTACAACGCTGAATATCCCTGATACGGTTGGATACCGCTTACCCACAGAGATGGGGGCTATCATCAAATCGTTGTCTGATTTTGTGGGTGAGAGAGCGATTATCTCCGTGCACAATCATAACGACTTAGGTCTTGCTGTGGCAAACTCTTTGGCATGTATTGAAAATGGTGCACGTCAAGTGGAGTGTACGATCAATGGCTTGGGTGAGCGTGCTGGGAATGCGGCGTTAGAAGAGATCGTGATGGCGCTTCGTACCCGTAAAGATCATTTCAGTGGCTACGAGACAAACATTAACATTAAAGAGATTTATCCAACGAGTAAGCTCGTTTCATCGATTACGGGTATTGAGCCTCAACCGAACAAGGCGATTGTGGGTAAAAATGCCTTCTCGCATGAGAGTGGTATCCATCAAGATGGTGTGTTAAAACACACCCAAACCTATGAAATTATGAGCGCCAAAGACATTGGTTTGGATAAAAACTCAATTGTACTTGGAAAACACTCAGGCCGCCATGCGTTTAAAGATAAATTATGTACGCTTGGATATGAGCTTAAAGATGAAGAGATTAATGAGGCGTTTGATCGTTTTAAAATTCTAGCCGATCAGAAAAAAGAGATTTTTGATGATGATTTACGTGCGTTAGTGGCTGAGGAGATTACCAAGATTCCTCAAGTATTTGATTTGTTACGTTTACAACTTTCTGATTGTGCACCGGGCGGTGTCCCAAGTGCTGCGGTGACTATTTTGCATGATGGTAAAGAGATCACCGATGCCGCCATTGGCAATGGCACAATGGATGCGATCTTTAAAGTCATTGATCGGGTGTGTGGTGTGAGCGGCGAGCTTAAAGATTATAAAGTAGACGCCGTTTCGCAAGGTAAAGATGCGATGGCACGTGTTTTGGTTAAGGTGGTCTTTGATGAGAGCAAGCCTGCTATTATGGGGCATGGACTCAGCGTTGATACCATGTTAGCAACGGCAAAAGCGTACATTGGTGCGCTTAATAGCTACATGTCAATGAAAGAGCGTCTTAGAAATGTTCAAAAGATAGAGCAAGAAGGCATCTAATTGATTGCTTTACATGTAAAGAGGCGTTTTCTCTTTACATGTAAGCTGATTTCATGATATTAAAACTAAAATAACGTGAACTAAATCCGCTATTACCAATACTTCGGTATTGCACACTTGCTGCTTCAAAGTTTCCAATTTCTTGATACAAAAGTCCTAGTGCGTAGCGACTTTCAGCATTGCTCGGATCGGTTAGTTTTGAGAGCTCAAGCAATGCGATAGCATTTTCACTGTGCCCTGCACCAATAGCTGCAACAGAGGCTAAAAAAATGGTATGGGTATCTCTTTTTTGATAATCATCTATGAGTTTATTGTAAAGTGTAAAAGCCTCTTCAAAACGATTCGCATAAATTTCCATAAATGCGAGTGTTTGCATGATGGAAGGAATATCCTCTTGTTCTTCTTCCATTTTAGCCCGAACCCCATCACGTTTTTGATGCACCAAACCTCCAATTTGAAGCAATTTAACATACTGCTCTTTAACAATATTAGGTCCATAATAAAAGGCATCATAATCCAGGGGAAGTTGGTTAAACTCCATTTGAATCTCTTTTGCATAGGTTTTGATTGCTTTTTTATTGTGTTTCACATTAAAGGCAATGATATTTGCCATAATATCTTTAGGCAAGAGCGTTTGCAATTTTTGCGAACCAAGATGATACATGCGTTCATTGTGGAGTTTTTGTGCAGCAATAATATTTAACACAAGGCTAAGGGGAGTGTCATCTTTTTCTAATTCAAGCCAACGTGTGAGTGAAAAATGATTCCCATCCGTAAGATAAATCAATGAAATATAGAGGTTTTCTTTCTCGAGGTTTGTATTTTTATTGAGGCTATCTTTTACATCTTCTGAAAGTTTTGTAATATCTCTTCCAATCAATTTTCCACTCATGAGTGCAAAAACACCTGCAAGATAGTTGCTATTATCCAGATGATAACTTTTTGAAAAGTTTTTATAGGCGTTGGCGTAATCACCCATTTGTGCATAGGTGAGGGCAAGATTGTAGTGTAAAATAGAGTGATTTGGATAGGTCTCTACCATTTGAACAAAAATAGCATTGGCTTCATAAACGTGAAAATCAAGAGCTTTTTTAATCCCTTGACTGATGGCAATGTTTACTTTTGAAATGGTTGAGCTTGCTTTTAAATACGAAAGGGCAGGCCCTATCTCATCAATAAAAATATTCATACTCCCTTTGCGGATATAATCAATGGTTTGTTTGGCATCAAACACTTTATACGGTGCATAATAGAACAGAAGATTATAGGTGTTTTCATTGTTAAAAAAAAGTTCTTTCTCAAATTCGGCTTGTGCACTTTGAATATCAAACAGTGAAGGTTTTAAAATCGTATGAATGCCGTAAATGGGTTTTGTATCTGTTGAGTTGACATTGTAAACATCCCGAATAAGTGTGGCGCTGTTGCCTAAATTGCCTAGTTTATTTTCGACCAATGCCAAGGCAATTTTTATTTTTGTTTGTGTTGGATTGTACTGCGAAGCTTTGAGTAAATACGTTCGTGCGGTTTGATAATCGCCCGTTTTAGCGTATAAAAGACCCAATGTAAAATGATCACTTTCTTGTTTAATGGACTCAAGCGTTGAAAGAGAAAGGCTATTGTATTGCAGTGAGCCTAGAATTTTTGATGCGAGATAGGTTTGGTCTTCCTTATAAAATTCCATTTCTGGGTGGCGAAGAGCACTTAAAGCTTCGTAGTAAAAGTTTTTATAATAATGCACTAAGCCTACATAATACGAATATAAAGGAGCATTGCTCTCTTCGGGGAGATAGGCAAAGGCTAAATCAATGTAATACGTAAAAAGCGCATCATCTTTCATCTCCAAAGCGCATACGGCTGCATTGATTGCGCTGATACAGCGATGTTCTTTATTTTGAATCGCTTTTTTAAAGGCATCAAGAGCCTCAGGAAAATTCTGTTCTTTTAATTTTGCTACACCGATGTTATAGTAAGAGATAGATTCGTTAAAGGTTGCAATTTTTTCATAAATTTTTAGTGCTTCTTCTTTATTGCCTTGTTCGTAGAGAAGGTGCGCTTTTTTAATCATGGTATCAATTTTTGAGGGAGAGAATTGTTCTTTTTGTATGGGTTTTTCTTCTGTCTTCTGGGTAATAACAGGAGCAATAGGAGGATTTTTCTTTGTACTAAAGATAAGAAGAAGTGCGACACTGATTCCAAGAAGAATCACGACCCCTGCGATGAGTAAGAACAGTAACTTTTTTTTTGTTTTTTCATGTGTAGACGCTTCATTGTTGATGGGCACAACGTATGAAGGGGTGATTTCACCATCTTCATGTTCTTCTTCAATGGGTGCAAATGATTCTTCATCCTTTGATGAAGCATCATCTGCTTCAAGGATGATAACTTCTTCTTCTGCCATCTTACATGTACTTTTTCAAAACGTCAGGGATGGACACGGTGCCATCTTCATTTTGGTAGTTTTCCATAATGGCAATGAGTGTTCTTCCAACGGCAAGAGAAGAGCCATTAAGGGTGTGAACCAAGCGGTTTTTACCCTCATCTTTGAATCTTATTTTCGCACGTCTGGCTTGAAAATCAAAGGTGTTGGACACAGAACTGATTTCACGGTAGCGGTTTTGCCCAGGGAGCCACACTTCCAAATCCACGGTTTTTGCCGCACTAAACCCTAAGTCGCCACCACAAAGCATCAAGTGACGGTGAGGGAGTCCTAGGGAAGTCAGCAAATCAGAAGCGCAGGAGAGCATCTCGTCAAACACCGCTTCACTTTGCTCAGGTGTGGTGATACAGACGAGCTCTACTTTGTCAAATTGGTGTTGGCGAATCATACCTCGTGTGTCTTTACCCGCACTGCCAGCTTCTTTACGAAAACATGCTGAATAGGCGGTCATTTTAAGAGGAAGCTCTTCTTTGCTTAAAATCTCATCTCTGAAAAGATTGGTCACGGGTACTTCGGCGGTGGGAATCAAAAAAAGCTCTTCGCCCTCAATTTTAAATAAATCATCTTCAAATTTAGGCAGTTGACCTGTGCCCATTAAGGTTTCACGGTTTACAATGTAAGGAACCGCTACTTCAGCAAAACCTCGACTTCGGTTAAAATCAAGCATGTAATTAATTAAAGCACGCTCCAATCGTGCGGCTTCATTTTTGAGGACGGAAAAACGGCTTTTGGAAAGCTTCACGCCACGCTCAAAGTCAATCCAGTTTTGTTTGCTGTCGATGTCCCAATGCTCTTTAGGTGTGAAGGAGAAGGTTTTAGGCACAAGAACGCGCTTGAGTTCCACATTATCGTTTTCATCTTCGCCATCAGGTACTAAAGGGGAGGGCATATTGGGAATGATGGTGGCAAGTGCTTCAAGCTTTTCTTCTAACGCTCTTACAACCTCGGTTGCTTCAGCAATTTTTTCTTTATTCTCTGAGAGTTCGGCTTTAAGGGCATTGACGTCTTTTCCTTCTTTGGCATACACACCAAAAAGTTTGCTTTTGGCATTTTGCTCGGCTTGGAGGGGTTCTAAGACCAGACGTGCGGATTTAAGCTCCAAAGAGATGGCTCGCACTTCTTCTAAGAGGCTTTCATCCACTTTCTTTTTACGTAATGCTGTTGCCACAGCGTCAAAATCATTTTGAATCAGTTTAATATCTAACATACGTTTCCTTAACGGTAAATTCCAACTAAATCACGAATAGAAGCCATTTTTTCACGAGCAATCGTACGAGCTTTATTCGCACCTTCATCTAAAATAGCAAAGACTTCTTGTTTGTTTTCCAAATAGTAAGCCCTTTTTTCACGAGCAGGCGCAAAATAGTCCCAAATGAGGGTGTTAAGATAGGCTTTAAAGTGGCCATACCCCTCACCCCCTTTTTGATAACGTGCTTTGAGCGCTTCTACTTCGTCATTTTCTAAAAAGAGCTTTGCTAAAGCAAAGACATTACATGTAAGATAATCTTTAGGCTCTTCCATCGGAGTTGAGTCAGTTACGATGCGTGAGGTTGCTTTTTTGAGCTCTTTTTCGGTGCAGAAGATATCGATGGTATTGCCATAGCTTTTACTCATTTTAGCCCCATCAAGCCCTGGGACAGTGGCGACCTCTTCATCGACTTTAAATTCGGGTACTTTGAAAATATCCCCAAAATCATTGTTAAACTTAATGGCAATATCTCGGGTAATTTCGACGTGCTGAATTTGGTCTTTCCCCACGGGAATGACCTCTGAATCGTAGAGCAAAATATCTGCTGCCATTAAGACAGGATAGGAAAATAAGGAGTGATTTGCGGCAATACCTTTTGCGACTTTATCTTTGTAGCTATGTGCTCGCTCTAAAAGTCCCATTGGTGTGTAGCCTGAGAGTATCCAGTAAAGCTCCAACACCTCTTTGACATCGGATTGTGCCCAAAAGGTGACTTTTGAAGGGTCTATGCCCAAAGAGAGAAAATTAATCGCTGCATCTAGGGTGTTATTTTTAAGGGCCTCACCATCTTTTAAAGAGGTCAGGGCATGATAATTGGCAATAAAAATAAATAAATCACTTTTTTCTTGAAGGTCTATCATCTGTTTGATGGCACCAAAATAGTTGCCTATATGCAGTGCACCTGAGGGTTGAATTCCTGTTAATACTCTCATCTACATCATCCTGTTACTGTAAGTGTTTGATTATTTCTTTAACAATTTCTTTAACGCTTCTATTTTCAACATCAATAATAACATCGGCTTTTTTCTCGTACAAAGCGGTACGTTCATGAAAAAGAGCCTTTGCTTTTTCCTCATCGCTTAAAAGAGGGCGTTTGGCAAATTTAAGTTCAGCATTTTCGTGTTCTTTAAGACGTTTTATAATCCCATCAAAGGAAGATTGTAAATAGATAATGGTGCCAATTTTATCTAAATTGCTGACTTTAAAAAAACCGCCACCTGTGGAAATAATAGTATTTTGAACACTTTTTTCCAACCATTTGGCTGTTTTTTTCTCACATTCTCGAAAATAACTTTCGCCCTCTTGTTCAAAAATGGTTTTTATTTTACGATTTTCCATACTCTCTATGACATCATCGGTATCAAGTCCCATACGTTTTGTTTTTTGAATGAGTGCTCGTGCAATGGTTCCTTTGCCAACACCCATAAAACCTATAAGAACAATATTTTTGTTTTTAAGATTCTTCACCGCTGTTTTCCTGTTCGTTATCTCTCTCTCCCTTTGCACGAGGGTAGAGTAAAATAGGTGAGCCTTCTAAATTGAAGACATCACGTAGTTTATTGGCAAGGTAGCGTTTGTAGCTAAAGTGCAAAGAGCGGGGTTTATTCATGACAAGCGCAATACGAGGCGGTTTGGTTTGGTACTGGGTTGCAAAGTAAATTTTTACGACTTTAGAGTGGTCGCTTGGAATTTGATGCCTGATGGTTGCTTCACGAATGACTTCATTGAGTTGTCGTGTTGGTATGTGTTGAGAATAGTTTTCATACACGCTTAAAATCATATCTTTGATTTTTGAGACCCGCTGTTTGCTTTTAGCAGAGACTGTAATAAGCGGTGCATAAGAGAGAAATTTAAAACGGTGGCGCACCTCTGCGGTGACTTTTTCGAAGTCATCCATCGCTTCATCCCATTTATTTAAAACGATAATACACGCAAGGTTGTTCTCTTCCACAAGCCCTGCAATGCGTTCATCAAGTTCTAAGAAAGGCTCACTAGAATCTAGGACAAGCAAGGCAATATTTGCACGCTCAAGCATCTCTTTGGTACGCATGAGGGCAAATTTTTCGATGCCTTCTATTTTGCCACGGCGACGAAGTCCAGCGGTGTCAACAAAGTTAATCACTTTTTCATTGTACTCAATGCTTTCATCCACGGGGTCAATGGTGGTTCCAGCCACGCTGCTAACGACGGCTCTTTGTTTTCCAACCAGTGCGTTGAGTAGAGAACTTTTACCCACATTCACCCGACCAATAATCGCTACATTAATCTGCTGATTTCCAACGTCTTCAACCATCTCAACGATATTGGCTATCTCCTCTTCCTCTTCTTCAGCACTATCCTCTTCCCATGCTTCGTCTTCATCACACAAAGACTCTTCACTTTCAGAAGCAGGGCTCCCCTCAGGTGCGGGTAAAAATTCACCAATCCACTCTAAGAGCGCACTGACTCCTCGGTTATGTGATACGGAGATAGGAAAAACATGATCCGCTCCAAATTCGTCAAATTCCCATGCTCTTTCCATTTCCTTGTCATTATCAATTTTGTTGATAATGAGTGCAATAGGTTTACCTAATCCTTGAAGCGCATAAAAAATCTTTTTTTCTTCTTCACTCGGCAGAAGTTTACCATCCACAACCATGACGATAACATCAGCTTTTTTGGAAGCTTCCATCGACATGTTATGAACATTTAAAAAAAGCTCAGAAGATTTGTCAAGCCCCCCTGTGTCTAAAATAAGGCAGGGTTTATCGGTAATGTAAACCTTATGCGTTTTAATATCACGTGTGGTTCCGCTAAAATCAGAGGTGATGGCGATGCGTTGTTTTGCAATGCGATTAAAAAGAGAGCTCTTACCCACATTGGGTAGCCCAATAATAGCAATTTTTTTCATAGTAACCTTTGGTATATAATTGATTCGATTATAGCGTGTGTTTGCTGTTATTTTGGTAAACTCTCTACGTAAAGCGACTGAGACGGGAAGGCAAATTGTGCACCATTGTGTGCGACAATCTCCATAATTTTAAAATTAATATCTTGCTTTACATGTAAATACTCTGCGGTGACAATGGTGTTGGTAAAAAAATTGAGTAAAATGCTCAGAGCACTGGCTTCAAATTCATCAAAATTAACGACAATAACCTCAGGGTGTACCTCAGGATGGTTTTGAAGCATGGCTTTAATTTCACGCACAATGGTTTGCATTTGTTCAACACTTGTTGCGTAGGTGAGTCCAATGCGCATGCGTATGCGCCGTTTTCCCATACGTGACCAGTTGGTAATGGTGGTGTTTGCCATTTCTGCATTTGGGACACTGACTAAGGCTTGTGCATGGTTACGAATTTTGGTGGAGCGAATGCCAATTTCCTCAATGGTTCCCTCCACACCGCTCATTTCAATCCAATCTCCTACTTGAAAAGGTTTGTCACTAAAGATCACCAAAGAGCCAAAAAGGTTTGCAACAGTATCTTTGGCAGCTAATGCAAAGGCTAATCCTCCCAGCCCCAAAGAAGCAACAAATGCACTGACATTAATGCCCCATTTTTGTAAAATTGCCATGAGTCCTAGGGCAATAATTAAAACTCTCAAAGCTTTAATGGTGAAGTTTTGAATACCATTGTCCAATTCGGTACCAAATTTAGAAGAGACGAACATAAAAAGGTGTGAAAAACGGTTGACAAGTCGGTATAAAATCCAAAAAATTAAAAAGGTCAGAAACGTTTTAAAGCTTAAATCAATGAAGCGTTGTAAAGCAGGGTAGGGTAACCATGAGCTTGCACCGTATGCGCTAAAAAAGACAAGCGTCACTTTTAGAGGTCCTTCAAGAACATGAATAACTTTATCATCCCATGTACCTTTGCTACGACGTGCTATAAGCTTAAAGGGCTTTAAGAGTACGCTGGCAATAAAATTCCGAAGCCATACAACGCTCAAAAAGAACAGAAGAGAAAGCCCAAGATAAAGAAGGGGAAGTTTTAAAAAGGTGTAGTTTAAAAAGAATTCAAGATTCATGCTTTCTCCTGTAAAATAAATAAATTCAATCAACCAATTTTAACACAGAATTGATTATGATGCGCTATTTGTAAGGTATGGGAGTCGTTGTGAGAGTATTTATTGGTCGGATAAATAAAGGTGTTTTATTTATGCTGATCTCTTCGTTTAGTTTTGCGTTTGATGGTGCTTTTGCCAAGGTGCTTAGCCAAAGTATGGACTCAGTCGAAGTGGTCTTTTTTCGTAATGGTATTACGATGTGCATTGTGGCGTTAAGCATTTTTAAATTACCGCTAAAACAAGTGGGTGGAAAGCCGTGGTTGTTGCTCTTTAGAGCCTTAATCGGTTTTGCATCCATGTTGGTTTTTTTCTACAATATTGCTCATATTCCTCTTGCGGATGCTATTACATTTTCACGAACCGCCCCTATTTTTACTGCTATTTTGGCATTCTTTTTTCTTAGAGAAAAAATGGGATGGAAAGCATGGTTGGCTGTTTTTATTGGTTTTTTAGGCATTGTTTTGGTGATGAAACCCAATGGTTTGATGCTCTCAAAAACCGATTTATTTGGGCTTTTTAGTGGTCTAGGAGCAGCATTGGCGTATACCAGTGTGAGAGAACTCAATAAAGTGTACGATACCCGTGTGATTGTCTTAGCCTTTGTTTCAACAGGGACGATATTTCCTGCACTCTTTATGCTTATCTCTGAAGTCTATCATGCACCGATGTTTGATTTTATGATGGGGCAATTTGTGATGCCTCAGGGCATAGCGTGGGTTTATATCTTGTTGATGGGATTTTCAGGGGCGATTGGACAGGTGTATATGACCAAAGCATTTGCCACAACCCGTGCAGGAGTGGTGGGGGCTGCTGGGTATTCGATTATCTTTTTTTCCTTGCTGATTGGCATGGTTTTAGGGGATCCTCTACCTGATTTTATAGGACTATTTGGTATACTCTTAGTCGTTTTAAGCGGAATAATTGTAGCAAAGGAGAAAGAGTGATTTTAATTGCAGGACCGTGTGTTATTGAAAGCAGAGACAACCTGTTTAGGGTTGCTGAAAAATTAGTAGGGTATCACGAAGATCCAACCATAGATTTTTATTTTAAAAGCAGTTTTGATAAAGCCAATCGTACGAGTATCGATAGTTTCAGGGGTCCAGGAATGGATGAAGGATTGAAACTTTTAGATGAGGTGAGAGCTCAGTTTGGCTACAAACTTTTAACCGATATTCACGACTATACTCAAGCAAAGCCTGTGGGCGAAGTCGTTGATGTGCTTCAAATCCCAGCGTTTTTGTGTCGCCAGACCGACCTTTTAGTCGCCGCCGCACAGACCAAATGCGTGGTCAATGTTAAAAAAGGGCAGTTTCTAAATCCTGCGGATATGCGCTATTCGGTTAAAAAAATCTTAGATACCAGAGGGGTCAAGGAAGAGGGTTATGAAGCCGCTAAAAAAGCAGGCATTTGGCTGACCGAGCGTGGCAGTACGTTTGGCTATGGCAATTTGGTGGTGGATATGCGCAGTTTTGGCATTATGAGAGAATTTGCTCCTGTGGTTTTTGATGCAACCCATTCGGTGCAAATGCCAGGAGCGGAAGGGGGAAAAAGTGGTGGAAAACGTGAATTTGTCCGTCCGCTTTCACGAGCAGCAGCGGCGGTTGGGGTCGATGGCTTTTTCTTTGAAACCCATTTTAGCCCGTGCGAAGCGCTGTGTGATGGTCCTAATATGCTAGATCTTGATGATTTGGCTTTGGCGATTAAAGACATTAAAGCAATTCAAGAGAGTTTAAAGGCATAAGATGCAACTTATTCCCACACGCAATATTCTTCTCAATGAAGGAAGTGCTGAACAAAAACGAGCGGAAATTAGAGACTATTTTCTCAAAACCTACACGGTGTATGAGAGGCTTTTTGAACTTTTGAGCGATGATGAGAGTTACTACCTCACCGCCGATCCTCTGCGTCACCCCTTGGTGTTTTACTTTGGTCATACGGCGACCTTTTTTATCAATAAATTGGTGCTTGCTAAGCTGATTGATAAGCGTATCAATCCAATATTCGAGTCGATTTTTGCGATTGGTGTGGATGAGATGAGTTGGGATGATTTGAACCAATCGCATTACAAATGGCCTCGCATTGCTGAAATTCGTGCGTATCGAGAGCAGGTCAAAGCTAAAATTTTAGAACTCATTGACACGTTGCCACTTTCCATGCCCATTTCGTGGGAGAGCCCGTTTTGGGCGATTATGATGGGCATTGAGCATGAGCGTATTCATTTAGAGACGTCATCGGTGTTGATTCGTCAATTGCCGCTTGAGCGTGTGAAGCCGAGCGATTTTTGGAAAACATGTCCACTCGATACGCCTGTTGTGGAAAATGAACTGATAAGCGTAAAAGGTAGCACACTTCGTTTGGAGAAAAAAAGAGACGATGCGCTGTACGGTTGGGATAACGAATACGGTTTACATGTAAAAGAAGTCAAGGACTTTAAAGCGTCCAAATACCTTGTGAGTAATGCCGAGTTTTTGGGCTTTATGGAAGAAGGTGGGTATGAAAATGAGCGTTTTTGGAATGAAGAGGGCTGGAAGTGGAAACAGTATAAAAATGCGACCATGCCTCTGTTCTGGCGCAAAGATGAAAAAGGCTATCGTTTACGTTTAATGGCGGAAGAAATCCCGATGCCGTGGAGTTGGCCCGTGGAGATTAACTACCTTGAAGCCAAAGCGTTTTGCAATTGGAAAAGTGCGAAAGAAGGTAAGTCTATTCGCCTCCCAAGCGAGGAAGAGTGGTACGTTCTTCGAGACTTACATGTAAAGGTAGATGAGCCGTTTTGGGACAAAGCACCTGCCAATATCAACCTAGAATATTTTGCCTCAAGCGTGCCTGTGGATACCTTTGCCTTTGGCGAGTTTTACGATGTCATCGGCAATGTATGGCAGTGGAGCGAAACGCCGATGAATGGCTTTGATGGCTTTGCTGTGCATCCTCTTTACGATGATTTCTCCGTTCCGACGTTTGATGACAGACACAACATCATCAAAGGCGGTTCGTGGATCAGCACGGGAAATGAAATTATAAGGGCGTCTCGTTACGCCTTTCGTCGTCATTTTTACCAACATGCGGGTTTTCGCTATATCGAATCTAGTGAAGCGGTGGAAACAAGCTCCGTTTTTTATGAAACGGATTTTGCGCTCTCTCAAATCTGTGATGCTCATTTTGGACAAAAAGAGTCCAATTATTACGAAGCAATGGCGCAATTTTGCATAGCTTTGGGTGGAAACAAAGGCAAAGCCCTTGAGATTGGTTGTGGAGCAGGCAGGGGTTCATTTGCCCTTGCACGCCACTTTGCGATGGTTCACGGCGTTGAATTTACCGCACGTGTGGTCAGGCTTGCGACCAACTTTAAAGAGAGCGGTAAACTCAAATATGCATTAAAAGAAGAGGGAGAACTTGCCTCTTTTGTTGAGCGAAATTTAAGTGATTTTGGCATCGACCCTGTGCTTCAAAAAGTGGAGTTTTGGCAAGCCGATCCGCACAATATGAAGCCTTATTTTGATGGGTATGACCTCATTTTAGCCAACGATGTGCTGGATACCTTGTATGACCCAGCGCTGTTTTTGACAAACATCAAAGAGCGTTTACATGTAAACGGATTTTTGGTCATTGCCAGTAGCTATGACTGGGATGAGTCCAAAACACCTCGTGAAAAATGGTTGGGAGGCTTCAAGAAAAATGGCGAAAAATACGCTACATTTGATGCGTTGAGTGAACATTTATCGCCTTATTTTGCTTTACATGTAAAGCCTGTGGAAATGCGTTTGGGCGTTCATGAAAGTGAGCGAAAAGAGGTTGTGAAATCTTTACATGTAAGTGTGTGGAAGAAAAAGGCTTTGTAATAAAATTCTTAAAAAATTAGATTATAATACTCCCTTTATTTTAACACTAAAGGGAGCATCTCTCATGCCTCATGAAATTCAATACATCAAAAACATTGTTGCAGACCCAACACCACTGGGACTTTTTGGCTTAGCCATGGTTACACTTGTTGCTTCTTCTCAAAAATTAGGATTTACATCGGGTTTGTCTTTGGTATTGCCCTGGGCGATTTTTTTAGGGGCATTTGTTCAATTGATTGCCTCTCTTTTTGACTTTAAACACAATAACATCTTTGGAGCAACGGCTTTTGGTGCGTATGCCTTTTTTTGGTTTGGTGTTGCCTTCTCATGGTTGGTGAAGATGGGCGTATTTGGTGATATTTTAAGTGCACAAGCCGATGCGAAACAGCTAGGAATTGCCTTTGTAGGGTATCTTATTTTTACACTTTTTATGACGATTGGCGCCATTGAAACCAATAAAGTTTTATTGGCGATTTTTATTCTGATTGATTTGTTGTTTATAGGTTTGATAGGGGATGTTTTTGCTCTTTTTGCAGGTGCACATACTTTAGCAGCGTATTCAGAATTAGGGATTGCATTGTTCTCTTTTTATGGGGCAGGTGCTATTTTACTCAATAAGCATTTTGGAACTTTATTTTTGCCTGTGGGGCAACCTTTAGGGGTTTTTAAAAGTTTAAAATAGTACCCCTAATCAAATTGTAACGAAAAATAGTGTATCATTGAACAACATTTGATAGAAGGATTGTAATGAAAATTATTGAAGGAAAACTCGCCCTTGGTGGCAATGAGAAAGTTGCTATTATTAACAGTAGATTTAATCACATTATTACCGATCGTTTGGTTGAAGGTGCAAAAGATGCGTTTATTCGTCATGGTGGCGATGAAAAGAATTTAGACCTTATTTTGGTTCCTGGTGCGTACGAAATTCCCTTAGCACTTGACAAAATTTTAAGTTCTGGTAAATACGATGCAGTGTGTTGTGTGGGAGCCGTTATTCGTGGGAGTACACCTCATTTTGACTACGTTGCAGCTGAAGCGACTAAAGGTGTTGCCAATACAGCGCTTAAATACCAAAAGCCAGTTACGTATGGTGTTTTAACCACCGATACGATTGAGCAGGCGATTGAGCGTGCAGGCAGTAAAGCAGGTAATAAAGGTTTTGAAGCCATGACAGGTTTAATTGAACTGATTAGCCTCTATAAAAACCTATAAGGAAACGCATTGGCAACACGACATCAAGCACGAGAGAGTATTATTACCCTTTTGTATGCAGAAGATATTGGAAATTCTGGAATTGACAAATTTATAGATGAGCTTTTTGAAGAGAAAAAGATTCGTAATCAGCAAAAAGAGTTTGCTTTGGGACTTTATCAAGGTGTTAAAGCGCATTTAGGCACGATTGATGAAGCCATTAATGGGCATCTTAAAGAGTGGAATTTAAGTGAAATTGGTATGTTAGAGCGTGCTATTTTACGCTTAGGTGCCTATGAAGTTTTGTATTCAGAATTGGATAATGCTGTGGTCATTAATGAAGCGATTGAACTTTCAAAAAAATTGTGTAACGAAACCAGTCCTAAATTTATTAATGGCGTTTTAGATGCTATTAGTAAAGAGGGAGAAGTTAAATAATGGAGCTTTGTGTTGCGTTGGATTTGTCCACCAAAGAAGAAAATCTAGCACTCACTTCAAAGCTTAAAAGTGAAAACGTGTGGCTAAAAGTAGGCTTGAGGTCGTTTATTAGAGACGGTCAAGCACTTTTGGAAGAGATTAAAACGATTAATCCAAGGTTTAAAATTTTTTTAGATCTTAAAATTCATGATATCCCAAATACCATGGCGGATGCTGCGGAATCTATGGTCGGATTGGGTGTTGATATGTTTAATGTGCATGCCTCAAGTGGTGTTAAAGCCATGAAAATGGTTATGGAACGTGTCAATACATTTGCCAATCCACCCCTTGTTTTAGCTGTGACGGCTCTCACAAGTTTTGACAATGCCTCATTTGAAGCGATCTACCATGCTCCTATTGCTAAAAAAGCCCTTGATTTTGCTCAAGATGCGCATCTTGCAGGCATTCATGGTGTGGTATGCTCTGTGTTTGAGAGCCGTGCTATTAAAGCCTGTACTTCAGAATCATTTTTGAGTTTAACCCCAGGTATTCGACCCTTTGGTGAGACGCGTGATGATCAAGAACGCGTGGCAGATCTTGCAATGGCAAAAGCCGAACTTTCCGATTTTATTGTAGTGGGGCGTCCTATTTATCAAAGTAGTGACCCACTGAGTGTTGTTCGAAAAATTATTGAAACAATTTAAAAAATAAGAGGGAAATGATGCTTCAAAAGATAGTACTTAGTATCGTGTTGTTTTTTGCTTTTAGTATTGTCGCTTTTTTCTTATTGATTAAAGTGATTGATTTTAATGAATATAAGCCACGTCTTCAAAAGCTTATTAAAGAAAATACAGGCTATGAGTTGATGATAAAAGGCGATATTACCCTTTCGTTATCACCTGTGGGCATTAGTGTTTTTGATATTGAAGTGCTCAACCCTCATGATAAAGAAAAGGGCGCTTTTGCAAAACTAAAAAGTTTTGATGTTGCTGTAGAAATCGCTCCATTGCTTAAAAAAGAGATTAAAATTCGTCATGTGGCTTTTGATACCTTAGTTTTAAGCATTGAAAAAATGAAAAATGACCAGTATAACTTTGAGTTGCCTTTGGTAGACACGGGAGTGAGTGAAAAAAAAGTTGCTGAGCCACACAGTAGTCTTGAAGAAGAAATTGCTTTCCCCTTGGTCAATGTGAAAAAAGTTAAATTTATCAATGCAAATATTCAGTATTCTGAGGTTAAAGAAAATACAAAACTTCTACTTGAAAATATTAATTTTGAGGTCAATGATATTCGCTATGATGCATCAAAACATAGGCTTCAGGGGCTCTCTTTTGTAGCGAATACCACGATGGATAAATTACAGTATGCACAATACGCCCTTCGTGATATTAGTATGGCGTTAGAGATGAAAGAGGCAATACTTACCAGTGAAAATGTAAAATATACGCTTTTTTCAACACCTTCTGAGGGGAGTGTCAAAATTGACTTGAGTGGGAAACAACCTAAAATTTCATTGAAAAGTAAAATAGAGGGTTTAAAATTAGAAGAACTTTCCAAAGAGCTTTTTCAAAAAGAGTTATTGGGTGGAAAAGCAAATGGCGATGTAAAGCTCTCCTTTTTTCTAGGAGATACCCTAACGTTTAAAAGCACGGTGAATGGTTTTGTGCAGTTGTATGGGGAAAATGTCGTTTTAAAAGGCTACGATATTGATACGGTGGCAAATACATTGAGTAGCACAAAAGGATTGCCAAACATCTTTGTGGGCGGATTAACATCTACACAAAACTCACAAAGTCTCTTAAAAGTGATCAATGCCAAAGTGGATATTGGTTATTCTGAAATTCAACTCAGTGATGTGGCGCTTAGTACCTCAAAGCATCGTATTGCGTTAAAGGGTACCCTGAATATTGTAGAAGAAAAATTTAAAAATTTCAGAGTAGCGCTTTTGGATGCAAAAGGGTGTGCTCGCTTTGAACAAAAAATTGAAGGAACCTTTCAAAAACCTGTTGTTAAACTTGAGGACGTTGCTATAAAAACGCTAAGTAACGTTGCCCTTTCTTTGTTAAATAAGAGCAAAGGGTCAAAGCAAGAAAATAGCCATACGGCCGAAAACTGTGTTATTTTTTACGAAGGCGTTGTGAAGCATCCTTAATGTAGGAATGAATTTTGCTTTTTTTAGAGATATAGCTTAATCTAAAAGGAGTATTCATGCATTTAATTGAAGGCGTAAAGCTTGTTGTGATGCTTAAAGATAAGATTGAAGAGGCAAAAAAGACAGATCAAGACAGTGCTCAAAAGCTTCAAAAACTGCTTGAAAAGTTTTTAAAATCAAGAGATTCTCTTTGTATTTAAAGATAAACGGCTTGAGAGATTTCTCTTAAGCCGTTTATTATATACTTTTGATATACTTTCACTCTACTTTTTAATGGACAGATGGGTGAGTGGCTGAAACCACACCCCTGCTAAGGGTGCGTCGGGGTAACCTGACCGAGAGTTCAAATCTCTCTCTGTCCGCCACCGTTTTATTTTCAATCCTTCTTTTAACTTTTCTTCAATACTTTCTACGACAGATAAGCGTTTCTAATCATTGTTTTCTCAATTGTTGTTTACATGTAATCATTTTGTAATGTCGTGGTAGTACAGTTAACGAAATTTTTAAAGAGGAGTTAACGTACTATGAAACGTTTTATATATCTATTTTTGGTCTCGCTTTTGTGTTCAAATTTTGCATGGGCAGAATTTAAATTGGATGCTCGCTATGAAGATAAAGATGGCGATATGGTGGCAGATACACCTAAAGATGCTCGTAAACTCATAGACCCCTCAACCCTTATTTTTGCGTATACTCCTGTTGAAGACCCTTCTGTTTATGCAGAAGTGTGGGCTGATTTTCTAGTACACATGGAAAAAGTGACTGGAAAAAAAGTGCAATTCTTCCCCGTACAATCTAATGCTGCACAAATTGAAGCGATGCGCGCAGGTCGTTTACATGTAGCAGGATTTAACACAGGTTCAAACCCTATTGCCGTAGCATGTGCAGGCTTTAAGCCTTTTGCAATGATGGCGGGCAATGACAACTCTTATGGCTATGAGATGGAGATTATCACGTATCCAAATTCTGGCATTAGCAAAGTGGAAGATATTAAGGGTAAAAAACTAGCCTTCACCTCACAAACGTCAAATTCTGGCTATAAAGCACCCTCTGCTATTTTAAAAGCAGAGTTTAAAATGGAAGCAGAAAAAGATTTTGAACCTGTTTTTTCAGGCAAACATGATAACTCTATTTTAGGTGTTGCCAATAAAGACTACCCTGCTGCGTCTATTGCCAATTCCGTTTTAGTACGTATGTTGGAGCGTGGTGTGGTGAAAAAAGAGCAGTTAGTAAGCATTTACAAATCACAAACTTTCCCTACCACAGGCTATGGTATGGCGTATAACCTTAAACCAGAACTTCAAGAAAAAATCAAAGAAGCCTTTTTTAGTTACAACTGGGAAGGAAGCAAACTTCTTAAGGAATTTGAGAGTGCCAATCAAACCAAATTTATTCCTATCACGTTCAAACAACACTGGGATGTGGTCCGTAAAGTCGATGATGCTATGGGCGTAGCGTATACATGTAAATAAGGGAAATAATGCTTTCAATTCAACATCTCAGTAAGTCGTATAAAAATTCTCGTCTCATTTTAGACGATATAAGTTTTAATGTTCAAAAAGGAGAAATCCTCGGTCTCATTGGTCCATCAGGGGCTGGAAAATCAACCCTGATTCGTTGCGTTAATCGTTTGATAGAGCCTACACAAGGCTCTATCGTGTTAAATGGTGTGGTCTTAAGCGGCCTCTCTTCTTCGAAGCTACGTGAACAGCGTCGTCTTATTGGTATGATTTTTCAAGAGTATGCCTTAGTTGAGCGTTTAAGTGTGATGGAAAATGTGCTCTCAGGAACCTTAGGGTATGTCCCTTTTTGGCGCTCTTTTTTTCGTCAATTTCCACAAGAAAAGATTGATAAGGCTTTTGCCTATTTGGAACGTGTAGGGCTTTTAGAGCATACCAATAAGCGTGCTGATGAGCTAAGCGGTGGACAAAAGCAACGTGTGGGCATTGCTCGTGCATTGGCGCAAAATCCAGAATTGCTTCTTATTGATGAGCCAACGGCTAGTTTAGATCCTAAAACATCCAGACAAATTATGCGCCTGATTCGTGAGATTTGTAAAGAGCAGCAATTGCCTGCCATTATTAATATTCATGATGTTCCCCTTGCTCAAAATTTTGCAGATCGTATTATTGGACTCAATGGCGGAAAAATCGTTTTTGATGGTTCCCCTGATGCGCTGAGTGAAACGGTTTTAACAACGATTTATGGGGAAGAAGAGTGGCATACACCTGCAGAAAAAGAAGAACAGATACACACCAAAGGTAGCAGTGAAAGTATCGAAATGAAACTAGAGCTTGCCGTATGAGTCGTCAATGGAGTAGACCGCATTATCTTATTCCAACGGCTAAATGGCGTTGGATATTGGGGACTTCCTTTCTTGTTTATGTAATCCTTGCAAGTTTGAGCATTGATGTGAATTGGAGTCGTATGGCAGAAGGGATGCAGAGAGGATGGCGTTTTTTTAATGCCTTTATGCATCCTGATTTTACAACACGCTGGGTGGATATTAAGATAGGGATTATTGAAAGCCTTACGATGAGTGTCACATCCACACTTGCAGGTATTTTACTGTCTATTCCTGTGGGGATTGGTGCGGCTTCTAACATTAGCCCTAAAAGTATTTATGCGGTGTGTCGTTTTTTTATCAGTATTTCACGCTCGATGCAAGAAGTGATTGTTGCTATTTTTTTGGTTGCCCTTTTTGGTTTTGGAGCATTTGCTGGATTTTTAACGCTCTGCTTTGCTACCATTGGCTTTTTAGCAAAGTTGTTAGCAGAAGAGATTGAAGGGGTTCATAAAGCGCCACTGGAAGCAATTCGAGCCACAGGGGCATCATGGTTTCAAACGCTACATTATGCGATTGTCCCACAGATTATGCCTCGTTTGATTGGGTTGTGGTTGTATCGATTTGATATTAATTTTAGAGAATCAGCGGTGATTGGTATTGTAGGCGCTGGCGGTATTGGCGCAACACTGAATACGGCGATTGATCGTTATGAATATGATTCAGCCGCAGCAATTTTATTGCTCATTATTGTGATTGTTTTTTTATGTGAATATGTATCGGGGTATGTAAGAAAATGGTTTATTTAAAAGAAACATCAGAGAAACTCTGGCAGAAACGTATGCGTTTTAAAGCATGGGTGTGGTGGTTTTCATGGCTTTTTAGTCTTAGTTTTTTTCTACTGTGTTGGCAGGAAATGACTAAAGATACGATGTGGGTTTTTGTGTACGATGCACCCACGCAAGCCTATGATTTACTAGATCGTATGTTTCCTCCTCGTTGGAGTTATCTTCCAAGCTTGCTTAAGCCTTTGTGGGATACCTTAAATATTGCAACACTAGGAACACTTTTAGGCATTGTATTGGCTTTTCCTGTGGCGTTTTTAGCCGCTCGTACCACAACACCATCGCTTCTGTTTGTACGTCCTATTGCTTTATTTATTATTGTGGCTTCACGTTCTATTAACTCTTTAATTTGGGCGTTGCTTTTGGTGGCTATTTTAGGACCTGGTCTTTTGGCGGGTATTATTGCCATTGCCTTGCGTTCCATTGGTTTTGTGGCAAAATTGTTGTATGAAGCCATTGAAGAGGTGGATAAAACACCCATTGAAGCTTTAAGTGCCACAGGGGCTAGCAGGCTTCAAGTGATTGATTATGCCATTGTCCCACAGATATTGCCAGGATTTATTGGGATTTCACTGTTTCGTTGGGATATTAACATTCGTGAGTCAACCATCTTAGGTTTAGTGGGTGCTGGAGGGATAGGTTTAGAGTTGCAAGCTTCTTTAAGTGTGTTGGCATGGCCACAGGTTATTTTAATTGTTTTATTGATTTTCTCAACGGTTATTTTTTCAGAAGCGCTCTCTGCAAAAATTCGAAAAGCGATTTTATAATGCCTACCCTTGATACACACACAGCCTTTGAGGCGTATGAGCGTATGCGTCACCGTTTTTTGCAAGCAGATTTCCAAAAAACGAGTTTGAATGTGGAGCGACTTGAAACCCTTTTTGAAGAGGCTGATGGCTTTTTTTTAGATGCCTTTGGCGTTTTAAATGTAGGAAATGGAGCGATTGAGGGGGCTAAAATGTTTATTGCTGCTCTTAGAGAAGCTAAAAAGCCTTTTTTTATTCTCTCAAATTCCGCTTCTTTGCCTAAGAGTGAGTTAATGCTCTTTTTTAAACAGATAGGCTTTATTTTTGAGCCATCTGAAATTATCACAAGCCGTGAGGTGTTGTGGCACTATTTTAAGCCCGAATCTCAAACGTCATGGGGTGTTATTGCCCCACATCTGCATACCTTAGAGCATTCTTTTTTGCATACGTTTCATACCCAAGAGGCATTTTGGGAAAGTGATGGATTTCTGTTTTTGGGGAGTGCTTCATGGAGTGAATCGTTTCAAAAACGCTGGATAGACTCTTTACATGTAAAGCCTAAACCCATTTGGATTGCCAATCCTGATATTAGTGCACCCAGAGGTCAGGGTGTCTATTCAAAAGAACCTGGATTTTACACGCTTTTAAGCGAAGAGGCACTCTTTACACATATGCACTTTATTGGTAAGCCTTTTTCTGAGATTTTTGAGTATGCTCTTTCACGTGCAAAACGGGAGTGGGGTATTGATAAAGAGCGTATTGTTATGGTGGGAGATACCTTGCACACGGATATTTTAGGTGGATGTGCGGCAGGGGTGCAAACGCTTTTAGTGGAAGGGTATGGTTTTTTTGCAGAGCAAAAGGTTGATATGTTTATTGAAAACAGCGGGATAGTGCCACATTTTCGTCTGAAAAATTATGAAATACTGTTTGATACCTAAAACCTTTTACATGTAAACGCCCCTGCGATACTTTGCGTTAGCATTTCCCCCATATGTTTTACAAGAGCTTAGCGAACATTTTGTGCTATTTTTGTTATACTTTTGCGCAAAATTGTTGTTGTGGAGTAAACGAATGATAAATGGGCTAAAAAAAAGTATGTTGTTGGCGTGTGTAACACTTGTGTATGCGGATACCACATCGCTTGTATTGGAAAATGATGCTTTAGTAGGCAAAGATCATCACTACACCAATGGGGTTTATTTTACGTGGATGGGGGAGAATGATACCACATCTTTTGATGTGCTACCCTTTATTGATTTACCACAAAAAAATGTTGCTCTTTCTTTCTCGCATGCCATTTTCACCCCTGAGGATAAAAAACGAAAAACGAAAAATTTAGATGATTTGCCTTATGCTGGTTATATGGGTATTAACCTTTTGGCGTATAAATCTTCAGAGCATTTTTTCCATGAAGCGGGTGTGAATGTGGGAATGGTAGGCCCTTCAACGCAAGCAGAGGGCATACAAAAAGGGTTTCACTCCTTGATTGGGCACAGTAAGCCTAAAGGGTGGGAATATCAGTTGAATGATGAAGTGATGTACGGGGCTTCTTATCAGGTGGGTTATAAAACAGCGCCTGTATCGCTGGGCGATATGAGCTTTGATGTGAGTACAAATGTCCGTGGGGATGTAGGTACTTTTTATACGGGGGCATTGGTTGGTGGAGCGTTACGTCTTAGCAGTGTTCCTATGAAAAGTTTTGTTACGATGGGAAATTATATTGGGGCAAATGAGAGTTTACTGCTCCATCATGAAGCACCTAAGAGTTTTCAATGGGCGCTCTCTTTGGGTGCTTTTTACAATGGTGTAGAGAGTTATTATCTCATTGATGAGGCGATTGATAAGGGGTACCGCTTGAAGAAAATGAATGCCATTGTCGGTGAAAAAGTCTCACTTGATTTCTTTTACGATGAAATACAACTCTCTTTTTACCTAAAATCTGTTGATATTGACTATAAAGGGGGACGCTCTTCCAATGAAAAAACAGGTGGAATGAACCTTGTTTGGAAGTGGAATTAAGCCCTTTATCAACGTAGAAAAGGGTGTAAGGTGCTATAAGCGAAATTAGGCTAAAATACGCGCAATCCTTATGAATTTTAGTACGAAAGTTGCGCTATGTTAATAACATTTTACACCCGTTTTGTGACCACTTATTTTAAAGCAACCCTTCTGTTTGTTGCGCTTTTAACAGGTATCTTTGGCTATTACGCACAGTATTTAAGCATTGATGCCTCCGCTGAAACGCTTTTACTTGAAAACGATAAAGACTTAAAACTCACCCGTGAAGTGCATGGGCGTTATGTGAGTCCTGATTATTTGGTGATTGCTTTTACGCCTAAAGAGCCTCTTTTAAGCGACACGACCCTAGCGAGCATTTCTCAGTTAAAAGAAGCCCTTTTAACCATAGAAGGGGTTGAGAGTATTACATCCATTCTGGATGTCCCTTTGCTTGAAAGTCCTATTCGCCCCATTAAAGATGTGGTGGGCAATGTTCAAACCCTTGAGTCTAGTGGTGTTGATAAAGCTTTAGTCCAAAAAGAGCTCACCACCAGCCCTTTGTATGCTAACAATCTTGTCAGTGCTGATTTTAAAACGACAGCGATTTTACTCAATCTCAAAGATGATGTCAGGTACACAGAGCTTTTAAGTAAACGCAATCAGTACATGATTTTAGCGCAAGAGCGAGCTTTGAACTCAGAAGAAAAGGTGCAGTACGAAGAAGCGAAGCAAGCCTTTAAAGCCTATAGGGATAGTACGCGTGACCAAACGCATGAGATGATTGAGCGGGTTCGAGCGGTCATGGCTCCCTTTAAAAGTGAGGGTGAACTCTTTTTAGGTGGCGTGATGATGATTGCTGATGACATGATTAGCTTTGTCAAAAGCGATATTGCCAATTATGGCATTGCTATTTTACTTATTATGATTCTTATCTTATGGGTTATTTTTAGGCAAGTGCGCTTTGTGGTTTTGCCTATTGTTGCTTCCTTTAGTGCGGTGGTCATCACCGTGGGCATCAATGCTCTTTTGGGCTTAGAGATTACGGTGATTTCGTCCAATTACATTGCGATGCAACTCATTACCACGCTCTCTTTGGTGATTCATTTAATTGTGTGTTACAGAGAAGAGTATCAGGTTTATCCACACTTTACGCAACAAGAGCTGATTGGTGTGACTTTAAAACGCATGAGTGTTCCCTCTGTTTTTGTTATTTTAACCTCTGTGGCGGGATTTGGCTCTTTAATGACCTGTGATATTGTGCCTATCATCGACCTTGGAAATATGATGAACATTGGGGTGAGTGTCTCTTTAATTGTGACCTATTTACTGTTTCCTTCGATGCTGATGCTGTTGGAGAAAAAGGCGCCTGTGATGATTTTTGATAATGCCTTTACCTTAAATGCCACCTTTGCACGTATTGTTGAAAAACGCCGTGGGGTTATTTTAAGTGTGGTGGTACTTATTGCGCTGTTTAGCCTTTTTGGGGTGAGCCGTTTGGTGGTGGAGAACAGTTTTATTAACTATTTTAAAGAGAGCACGGAAATTTACAAAGGGATGCAAAAAATCGACAATGAACTAGGCGGAACCACGCCGCTTGAAATTGTCGTACGTCTGCCTAAAGTGGATGTTGCACAAGGCAAAGACAAGGGTGTGCTTGATGAGTTTGAAGCCGAATTTGAAGAGAAAAATGCTGAAGCTCAGTACTGGTTTACTGCGCAAAAAATGCAGACCATTTTAAAGGTGCATGATTATTTGGAGTCTTTGCCAGAAGTGGGAAATGTTTCCTCTTTGGGTACACTCTCTAAAGTAGGGCGCATTTTAAAAGAGGGGAAAGATTTTGACACCTTTGAGTTGGCACTGCTTTACAATGAGCTTCCTGAGGTCTATAAAAAAGTCATTTTAACGCCTTATGTGAACATCGAGCACGATGAGGCACGTTTTGTGGTGCGCATGGTGGATTCTAATCCGAATTTAAGACGCTCAGAACTTTTGGAGAAAATTCAAAACGAATTACAAACAACCGTAGGCCTGCCACAAGAGGATTACAAACTGGTAGGAATGATGGTACTTTACAACAACATGCTCCAATCGCTCTTTTCGTCTCAAATTTCCACCCTTGGTTTAGCGGTATTAAGTTTGGGTTCGATGTTTTTGTTTTTATTCCGTTCCCTCAAAGTAGCGTTGTTGGCGATGACGGTTAATATGGTGCCTGTGAGTGTCATTTTTGGCATTATGGGGGTGTTTAATATTCCGCTGGATATGATGAGCATTACCATAGCCTCCATTGCGCTTGGCATTACGGTGGACAATACTATTCACTACTACTACCGCTTTAGAGAAGAACTCGCCCTTGATGGCAACTACGTCGCATCCATGCACAGAGCCCATGGAAGTATTGCGTTTGGGATGTTTTACTACTCACTTGCCACCATTGTAGGCTTTTTGGTCATGGTGACATCCAACTTTATTCCAACGCTGATTTTTGGGCTTTTAACGGTGATTGTGTTGATGATAGCTATCATCTCAGATTTGCTTTTTTCACCGCTTTTGGTGTTGCTTTTTAAACCTTTTGGGTATACAAAAAAAGAGGTATAAATGCATAAATTATGGCTTATGGCGCTTGTTTTTTTGAATGCTTTTGCATATGAATTGCCTACGGTTCCTTCCGTAGACATGGAGCGTTACCTTGGCAGGTGGTATGAAATCGCACGGTTTGACCACTCCTTTGAGCGAGGATGTGATGAGGTAGAAGCCTTTTATACGCTACGAGACGATGGGATGATAGGGGTTGAAAATAGCTGTTTCAAGCGTGCGACACAGAAAAAGAACGTGGCATACGGTCGGGCAAAAGTGGTGGATGAGGTGAGTAGGGCTAAGCTTAAAGTCACCTTCTTTTGGCCTTTTTATGGGGATTATTGGATTGTGGATGTGGCGGAGGATTATTCGTATGCGATGGTGAGTGAGCCGAGCAAACGCTATTTTTGGATTCTCTCACGTACCCCAACGATAGACGAAGATGTCCTTAGCCGTTTGCTCTCTTATGCCAATTATTTGGGGTTTGATACAGAAAAGATTATTTGGCGAACCCCGTTACAAAGAGATGAAGTGCGAAGAGAATGAAAAAAACACCAATCATTTTTTGAATATAATGCACATAAGGCAGAAGCTTCAAAGCTTTGGTATTGCCAAATAAAAATGCCACAAAACCATCCCAAAGAAGCAAAAGTCCAATCATCCAAAAAGCGTAAAAAATCTTTACATGTAAAAGCTGTTCAGGTTTAATAATGGTAAAAAGCAGTGAAAAATAAAAGAGAATATTTTTAGGGTTTAACAGTGCTGAGAACAAGCCTTGAAAGAAGAGTTTTGAGGCGAGCCTTGTTTTTACATGTAAGGATGTTTCTACGTGTTGTTTTTTGGATAATAAAAGCAAAATACCCAAATAGAGTAAAAAACACGCTCCACCTGCTTCAATGACCACCATCACGATAGGAAACTGCGTTAGGGCATGATGCCCCATATACGCAAGGGTGATGTAGAATGCATTACCGCTTGCCACTCCCAAACAGACCCACCATGCTTTTTGATACCCATGCGTGAGCGCATGTTTCATAATCAGAAAAAAATCTTGCCCTGGGCTTAGAAGTGCAAGAAAATAGATACTCGTAAGCGTTAAAAATTCACTGCCAAACATTGCCTACCTTTTTTACATGTAAGCATAGGGAAAAGATGAAAAAAATTATTGTACAAAATTGACGTGGTACTCTTTTGGGGTGAGTGCGGTGTGGCGTTTGAAGAAGCGCTGAAAATGGCTTTGATCCACAAATCCACAATAATGCGCACACAAAGAAGCGGGCATTCCTTCTTGGAGCAATTTTTTAGCAAGTTCTATTTTAAGCTGTAAAGCGTAGCGTTTTGGGGTTGTGCCATAGGCTTTTTTAAAATGACGTAAGAGCACATAAGGGTTGTAGGAAAAGCGCTTTGCTAAGTCTTGAAGGCTGGGTGTTTCATCCAGACGTTGTGTTAAAAAATGCGCTATGGATTGCAAGGTAGGAGCGGGTGTTGTGGGCAAAACATTTTGTGTGTAGAGCCATAAAAAGCGCTCTAACCATTGTTCGAGTGCCTTTACATGTAAAGGCTCATAGCCACAAATGAGCGCATCTATAAGGGTGACAAATTCCTCATAGAGTTCTTGGTGATAGATAAGAGGATTTTTAAGAGCTAAGAGCTCGGTAGTAGGCTGATGAAACAAGTGTGATTGAAGGCGTGCGCAAAATGCAGGCTCAAAATAGACCATCACGTAACTTCGAGCTTGATGTGCTAGGGGATTGCAGGCGTGCTGCATCAAAGGTGGAATCACCGCTAATGCGCCTTGTTGTAAAAGAAATGCGCCAGATGGTGTTTGAAACGAGGTTTCTCCTTCTACCATGAAACCAATGGAAAGCGTCGTGTGGGCATGGGTTTCGTATGCTCTCTCACTTTGAAGGGTTTGGCGAATCTGCACAAAGGGAGCTTTTTCATAAGCGATGATGGTTGTTTTTGTTGGTTTCATAGCCATATTGTAATATAATCAGTCAAATAATGACAAGGAATGCACATGAAAAAATACTTTTTTATGATAGCAATTGTTATGACAACACTGGTGTATGGGCTTGATTTTGAGCGAGAAAGTGCACTGCAAAATGCATGCGATAGGGGTGATGCTAAAGCGTGTGTCGCCTTAGGCGCCATGTACCACTCAGGCGATGGGGTTTTGCAGAGTTTTTCACGTGCCAAAGCGTTATACACACGAGCTTGTGAGCTAGGACTAGGACTTGGGTGTGCCAATGTGGGGTATATGTATGAAAGCGGACATGCTGGGAAAAATCTCTCTTTAGCACTTCAGTGGTATGAGCGAGCGTGTATCCTAGGCGACGGGGAAGGGTGTGCGAGTGTGGCGTTGATGTACGAAAATGGCGCAGGGGTAGGAGAAGATTTGCAACAAGCAGTGGATTATCACGATAGGGCGTGTAACTATGGTGTGGGCAGTAGTTGTGATTATTTAGCCTTACGCTACGAACAGGATGAAAATTTTGTGGACGCAGCAATTTACTATCAAAGGGCGTGTGATGTGGGTGTGGCGCATGCATGTTCACGTTTAGGTGAGATGTATTATTATGGGCAAGGGGTAAGCCAAAATGAAAAAAAAGCCTTTGAAGCATTTAAAAACGCATGCGAATTAGGTGAGGTAAGTGGGTGCAAAAATGCAGAGATTGTAAAAGCAAATCAAAGGTGGTATTAGGAGCGTTCATGGAAGCAGAAAAAAGATTCTGGCATACGCTAAGCTCAAAAGACGTTTTAGCGCAATTGGATGTGGAAGAAGCTGTTGGTTTACGCTTTGATGAGATTGAAAAAAGGCGTGAGACGTACGGGGTAAATAACTTGACCCAACAGAAGAATCTTCCTGCATGGAGGCTTTTTCTGCTTCAATTTCATCAACCGCTCATTTACATTTTACTCCTAGCGTGTGTGATAACGGCATTGCTTGAAGAGTGGGTGGATTGTGGGGTTATTTTTGCGGTTGTCTTTGTGAACGCATTGATTGGGTACATTCAAGAAGCGAAGGCGCTCAAAGCCATTGAAGCACTCTCTAAAATGAGCAAAAATAGCATTACGGTGTTGCGTGAGGGACAAAAAGTGCTTGTCGATGCGCAAGAGTTGGTGGTTGGCGATGTGGTTATCCTCTATTCAGGCGATAAAGTTCCTGCTGATTTAAAACTGCTGTATGCTAAAACATTGCAGGTGGATGAAGCTTTATTGACGGGAGAGTCAATTTCTGTTGAAAAGCAAGTTGGCATTTTACCACAAGAGACACTTTTAGCCGATCGTACGACGATGCTTTTTGCTTCAACGCTGGTGACATATGGGCATGGCATTGGGGTGGTGGTTGAAGTAGGGGATGCGACACAAATAGGTAAAATCAATGCGCTTATCTCGTCTGCGGAGGTACTTCAAACGCCTTTAACGCAAAAAATCGCCTCTTTTTCCTTACAGGTTTTGTATGCCATTGTCGTGATGGCCATCATTACTTTTTTGGTGGGTGTGTTGCGAGGAGAGGAGAGTGAGGCGATGTTTATGGCATCGGTGGCATTGGCTGTGGGGGCAATTCCTGAGGGATTGCCTGCGGCGATGACCATTATTTTAGCCATAGGTGTAGCACAAATGGCACTCAAAAATGCCATTATTCGAAAACTCCCAGCGGTGGAGACATTAGGCAGTATTACGGTCATTTGCTCCGATAAAACAGGTACCTTAACACAAAATGCCATGAGCGTGACTCAAATGTACGCAGGAGGTTCTTTTTATGCCCTTAGTGGCAGTGGGTATGAGCCAAAAGGGGAGATTTTAGCGGAGGGAATTCCTTTTGTTCCTCAAAAAGAAAGTGCACTTTATGAGATGCTTGTTTCAGGAGTTTTATGCAGCACGGCACGTCATGTGAAAGTAGCGCATAGCTATATCATTGAAGGAGACCCTACGGAGGGGGCGTTGATTGTTTCGGCTAAAAAGGGTGGCATTCATGATGAGGGCTTAATGCGTGAGTTTGAACGTGTGGATACCCTTGCTTTTGAATCAGAATACCAATATATGGCAATTTCCTATCAATCGTTGCAGGAGAAAAATCTTCATTTTGCCTATGCTAAAGGCTCTGTGGAGAAGATATTGGAGCGTTGTGAGAGCATGATGGATGCGCATGCACAGATTGTTCCCATTGATAAAGAGACGATTGTCATGCATGCCGATGCTATGGCATCGCAAGGGCTTCGTATTTTAGCCTTTGCAAAGTGTTTTTTTGAGGAGAAAATAGACTCACTTGGGCACCACCATTTTGAAAAGGGATTGATTTTCTTAGGTCTTCAGGGCATGATGGATCCCCCTCGCATTGGCGTTAAAGAGTCGATTAAGAGTTGTTACGAGGCAGGTATTGGTGTTAAGATGATTACGGGTGACCATGCTATGACCGCAAAAGCCATTGCGCATGAAATTGGCATTGTGTTGGATGAAAAAAAAGCTGTTTTAACGGGCAAGGAGATAGAGACCTTAGATGAACATACGTTGCGGGAGATGTTGGGGTATGTGAATGTTTTTGCACGTATTGCACCTGAGCAAAAGCTTCGTTTGGTGAGGGCGCTACAAGCCAATGGGCATATTGTTGCGATGACAGGCGATGGAGTCAATGACGCACCTGCTCTTAGGCAAGCCAACATTGGCATTGCGATGGGCATCACAGGAACAGAGGTTGCCAAAGAGTCTGCGGATATGATTTTAACGGATGATAATTTTTTAACCATCAAAGACGCCATCGAAGAGGGACGGGGTGTTTTTGACAATATTATTAAATTTATTACATGGACGCTTCCGACCAGTGTTGGTGAGGGGTTGATTATTTTATGTACAATTTTTGCAGGGGTTTTACTGCCCATCTTACCTGTTCAGATTTTGTGGATTAATATGTCCACTGCCATTTTTCTTGGTATTACATTGGCGTATGAGCATAAAGAGCACTTTTTAATGCAAAGAGCACCTCGAAATCCAAAAGAGCCCATTTTAACGAATGATTTGCTGCGCAAAGTGGTGATGGTTGCTTTTTTATTGGTTGTGCATGCTTTTGGTGCTTTTTTCTATTTGGTCGAGAGTTTGGGCGAAACGGTAGCCCGTACGGTGGTGGTTAATATATTTGTTTTTGGAGAAATGTTTTATCTTTTCAACTGCCGTTCATTGCGCTATTCGATGTTTGAAATCGGTGTTTTTAGCAATCTGTATGCGATTTATGGTGTATTGCTGATGAGCTTTTTACAGCTTCTTTTTACCTATATGCCATGGATGAATCAGATTTTTAACAGTGCGCCATTGGGGGCTTTTGAGTGGGGCATTGTTTTGGCATCAAGTTTTGTTATCTACCTTGTGATGGAAGTAGAAAAACGTGTTACATGTAAAATAAAATCATGCTACCAATAGCATAAAAAAGGTCTACGATGAAAAAAGTGTTCTTGTTGTGTTTTTTTATCATTTCTATTAGTGTGGCACAGGATGTTGTGTCTCAAACCCTTGTAAAGTCTCACACCAGTTGGAATGGTGCTCCTTTGCCTGCGTATCCTAAAGAAGCGCCTGAGATTTCAGTCTTAAAAATTACGATTCCACCGCATACCACACTTCCGATGCATCAGCATCCTATTATCAATGTGGGCTATATGGTGAAGGGTACGCTCAAAGTGGTCAGTGATGAGAATAAAACCTTGATTTTAAAAGCAGGCGATGCGATTATTGAAGTGGTGGACACATGGCATTATGGTGTCAATGAAGGGGATGAGCCTGTGGAAATTGTGGTGGTGTATGCTGGGGTAAAAGAGAGTGTTTATTCGATTAAGCAATGAGGCAGTGTATCTGCCTTGTTTATTTTTTCTTTTACGAGCCGATATGTAGCAATATGTATTATCGTGAGGGGGATTTGTGGCTACTTCCATTTCATCTTTTATGTCTCAAACAGAAGCTTATAAAACACCAAGAGTGCATCATACGGTTAATGAACTAGAAGCACTCAAGAAAGAACCAACCAAAGTAGTGACAAGCGGTGATGTTTATACCTCGTTGGCAATTCACTTTAAGGAACTTTCTCAAGAAGAACTTATTAACGAAAAGATTGTTGCTGACACATCCAAGCAGACGTATGTGAGCCATTCTAATGGTACAAAAAATGAGCCCAATCGCCTTGTGGTCATACGTGATCCCCAAAACAGTACAAACTATATGACGCTGGAGCTTTCGCAAACACGTATTAATCAACTGAAAGAAAAATTTCATGGCGCTAACAACTTTTTTGAACGTGATGATGGAGTTTTGCGTCTTAATGGTGAAGTGGAAGGCTTTGTTGCAGGTTGGGTGCACAATATTAACATTGATCGAAACTACGCCAAATCAGACCTCGATGGCAATGGATTGGTGGAGGGCGATGAAGCAAAAACGCTGAAAATTGGGTTTGAACGACAAAGTGACTACGATTATATTGGTCAAAAAATAGTAAAAATCAACTTTAACACAGGGGAAAACTATCAAGAATTAGGACGTACTTCCCCATCGCTTTTTGCAGATAAAGAGGCAGAATCTCACGTTCAAACAAACCGTACGGCGACTGATACGCATTACCTTCAGTTTGAAAACAGTTTGGACAAAGAGTTAGAGCATACGCTCAAAATGGATGAAGACCTTGATGGAACAATTAGCCTTGAAGAAGGTTTGCGTGATGATTTTGGAAAAGATTACCGTCAAAAAGTTATTGTAGATATGGAAGAATTTCACAAAGACTTGCTTGAAAAAAACTCTAAGTTAAATGACAGTACAAAGTTACAAAACTATAGCATTGACACTCTTGATATTGTTTCTAAAGAGGAAGAAGAAGCCTTTCTTGAAAGCATGTACCATGATACTTTGGAGATAAGCATGTTAGAGCTATCAAAAAATGCGTATCAAAATGACACCAATATTTCTGATAGCATGAAGCAACTTCAAATGCAAGCAGCTAGGAATGCCTATTTGAGAGAATAAGATGGTGTGATTTGGTGTTGCTATTCATGAGGCAGGTAAACTGCCTCATGGCATTATGCTTCTAATTTTTTAACGGTAAAAACAATCAGTTTATAGGTTGCATAAATCAGTACGGGCCAGCATGCAAGCCAGATGAGTGCGCTTGTGTAATCCATAAAATCTCCTTAGTAGTGGTGCTCTGAAGCATCACGTATCTCCGCTTCATCAATATCTTTTTTATCCATCGCATACCATGCATAGGTGATATAGGCAAGGACAAAGGGAATGATAAGGGCAACATAACTCATGGCGGTGAGGGTGTAGTGACTCCCGCTTGAATTCTCGATAGTGAGTGAGCTTTGAAGTGCACTCAAAGAGGGGTAAAATGCTGTGTTGTTCAATCCTAAGAGCAAAAAGATACCCATCACCGCAAGGACAATTCCCACGCCCATTACTTTAATCCCATGAACATTGGCTCTAAAAATCCCTAGATAAAGCGCTACAAGCACCAACACCACGCCTAGCAGAATCATCACGGCGACTAAAGGCAAGGCGAGAAGGTTGCTTAGGTATTTGTAGGCTTCGATATGCACGACACCTGAGGCATCGTACGCAAAGCCATCTTTGAGAAAAATCCACGCCAAAAAGCCCAAAAAGAACGGCAAAAAGAGCAAGGTATTTTTCAAAAGCATCTTTTGAATTCTTACATGTAAAGAAGCGTGGTTGATGTTGCTGAGAAAATAAAGCCCAGCACTCAGACGTGCTAAAAAGAAAAGAGAGAAGGCTAAAAGGTAGTTTTGAGGGATAAAAAGCGCTTCAAGCCCTCGAAGATTTGTATCCCATTGCACAAAGAAATTTTCATCTAAATGAAAAGAAGCGCCACTAAAAAGCGTACTTAGCGCAACACCGAGTAAAATCACACCCAATGAGCCGTTAATGTACAAGAACATTTCATAGGTTTTTTGACCCAAAAAGTTGTTCTCTTTTTTGCGGTACTCATAACTCACCGCTTGAATGATAAAACAAAATAAAATGGCAAGCCATACCCAATAGGCTCCCCCAAAACTGGTCGCATAAAAAAGAGGAAATGCCGCAAAAAGCGCTCCACCAAAGAGCACAAGCGTGGTAAAGCCAAGCTCCCATTTGCGTCCTAAGGAGTTAATGAGCATACTTTTTTCTACTTCATTTTCAGGCAGACTAAAAAGCAGTGTTTGTCCGCCTTGAATGAACATTAAAAAGACAAAGAGACCTGCTAAAAGACTGACTATCATCCACCACAACTGTTGCAGTTGTAAAAAAGAGAGTAATTCAAACATCAATGACCTCCCTCAAAGCCTTTGGAAATTTGCCTGAGCATAATTTTTATCTCCGCAATGAGGAGCACGGTAAATAAAATGGCAAAGAGTGTAAATGAGAGGGCGACATTGCCTCCACCTAAATGGGTTGCGGCGATGTGTGTTGGCATCAAATCTTGAATCGCCCACGGTTGTCTGCCCACTTCTGCCACAATCCATCCTGCTTCTGCTGCAATGTAGCCTAAGGGAATGCTCCACAATGCCGCATAAAGGACTAAAGGATAGCGTGTAATATCACGTTTAAATATAAAAAAGAGAACCAGTGCAAAGAGAGCGATAAACCACATGCCCAAAGAGACCATGATATGAAAACTGTAAAAGGAAAGGGCAATGGGTGGGATAATTTGTTCAGGTTTTTCAAAATAACCATAGCCAAAATCTTTCATATGCGTTTGTAAAATCGCCTCATTTTCTTTCATCTTTGGGGCATCTCCCATTTTTTTTGCCTCTCTAAAATCACTGAGCGCTTGTAAGGCAATTTTTCCATTGGCGATGCGCTCACTAGCAGAGGGAATATTGTGTAAAGGATTGCCATAGACCAAATCTTCTAGTCCAGCCACAAAGGCATCGACATGACGGTGACCTAATAAGGAGAGCATATAAGGAATTTCAATGTCACCTAAAAACTCAGGTTCATTATCGCCGAGTTGTTTGTTAGGATTTAAAATACCAAAAGCAATGAGCCCTGCTCTGGATTCTCCTTTGTAGAGTCCTTCCATGGCAGCGAGTTTTGCGGGTTGGTGTTGGGTGACCTGATAGGCACTTTCATCGCCACTGAAGGCTAAGAAAAGTGAGGTGATAAGCCCAAAGGTTGCTCCTACCACCATACTGCGTTTGGCAAAAAGTAGCTCTTTCTTTTTGAGCAAAAACCATGCCGAAATACCCACCACAAATAAAGCTCCAATGACATAGCCACTGGCAACAGTGTGTAAAAATTTTATAACCGCTACAGGGGAGAGGGCAACATCAAAGAAATTTTCCATTTCGTTACGAGCTGTGGCGGGGTTGAAATGCATGCCTACAGGGTATTGCATCCAACCATTGGCGACTAAAATCCAAAAGGCGGAAAGGTTTGAGCCAATGGCAACCAACCACGTAGAGAGCAGGTGGAATTTGGGGCTGACCTTATTCCAGCCAAAGAACATGACCGCAAAAAAGGTGGATTCCATAAAAAAGGCTAAAATACCCTCAATGGCTAAAGGTGCGCCGAAAATATCGCCGACAAACCACGAATAATTTGCCCAGTTGGTTCCAAATTCAAACTCCATAATAAGCCCTGTTGCGACACCAATTGCAAAATTGATCGCAAAAAGGCTCATCCAAAATTGGGTGATTTTTTTCCAATGCTTATCGCCAGTTTTGAGATAAAGTGTCTCCATAATAGCAATGATAAAACTAAGTCCTAATGTTAGGGGTACAAATAAAAAATGGTAGATGGCAGTAAGCGCAAATTGGGCTCTGCTCCAATCGACCGAAGAGAGTTCACTCATGGTGTCTCCTTAATAAGATTGTCTAAAACGTAATTGCTACGAGCGGTGTCGTCTAAAAAGTGGGTATGAAGGGTCGTGCTAAAGAAGAAAAATTTAAACACGACCAACATAATAAGCAGTTTTAAAAGAACAATTTTCCACAAGGTTTTTCCCAACCTAAGGTTTGCAAATCCCTCTTTGTAGAGGATGAAAAACGTGCGGAAAAAATGCATTTTTTATTCCTTGATGCAGGCGTTTACAAGTGATTTTGCCCATGTTTCCATAAGCGCATGGAGCTCTTCTTTTGGGGCTTCTAAAAAGTCAATAACGAACTGATCTTTGGTTTCACATAAACCAATAGAACGAGGGCGAACGGCTAAAATTTTTGAGTTTGGAATGGCTGCGCCAAAACAGAAAACGATATTTTTTGCATCTAAAATTTCAGGGGCAATTTCGCCATTAATATTTTTAGTATGCGCATAATGGTCAAAAATAGCAATAAATTTTGCGATAGGATGTGCTTCAATTTTAGCGCATAAATCTTCTATGATGGCTTGCATTGTTGTATATTTACATTCACTTTTATCAATGGTAAGATTGAAAACAGGGTATTTATCCATTAAGATGGTTTTTTTCATGTGAGTCCTTTTTATAGTTAAAATTTATGTGAATGATAATTTATTTTAATTAATAAAACAAGACAAAAACTATCTAGTATGGAAAATTAAGAGTTAATTTATCCTTTATAGAGTGTTGAGAAAAGCTCGTTTTGCAAGAGTAATGGCGTAATATCAGTCAGGACAATGACATCAAATGGCTCTTCATCATTTTCAAGTGCAATACTAAATTTGGTTGGAATAAAAATTTTTTGTGTTTCTTGATGAGCATATACATAGTGTAAATGAAACGATTTTCCATGATTTAAAGAGCCAAAATGAGCCTCTTTTTGAAGGTTTTCAAATAAATCTTCAATATTCCATACGTGCATCATTTCAGGAATAGTGCGTTGTTTTATTTCAAAAAGTTCTATGATATTTTTATTGTAAAAGAGTATTTTTTCATTGGCATTGTAGGCAAAAATGGGGGAGGGAATCTCTTCAATAATTCTTCGAATGGTGTAGAATGCCAAACTTTGAATTTTTCGACGTTCTTTTAAGTCTTGAAAAATTTTGCTCTCTTTTTTGAGATAAATTTTATGCATCAAATCGTGCAATTCAAAATTTATAATTTTTGGGTTGAGGGGTTTGAAAAAATGGGATGTTACATCTGCTAATATAAAGCTATCGGTATCATTACATGTAAGCATATCGACGATTAAAGCAATGGATATATCATATACTTTCAAACGAAATTGATGTACCAGAGTTAACCAATGATAGCGACTAGCTTGGGTGTCAATAATCACCAAATCAATAGGATGTGTATCAAAAAGTTCCAGACTTTCTGCTTGAGTGCTTGCAATAAAAATATTGGAAAAAAGGTTTTCAAGTAAGGGCAAGAATGTTGAACCATCTTGCGCAACTAAAAGGACGAAAAAAGTATCTATTTTTTTAGTTTTTAAAAGGGCTTCACTTGTCTCAATCATTTTCATTTCCTAGCAGAAAAGTCACACTTCATTATACTCTCTTTTAGGGTTTCCTAGCGTATAATCGTGGAAGAATGTTCAAGCATGTATTAAAAAATTGTTAAAAAAAAGAGATTAAAATAGAAGGTATTCTAATGACAAAGGATAAAGAGTGATTCCAAAAAAGTATGAGTTTGTTTTGTTTGCATTTTTGATGTCTTTATTTATGACAACGTTAATGTCGTGTGTGATTACACTGATTAATGTTGGATGGGTGGAGAATTTTTTCACTCTATGGTTTCGTGCTTTTTGGAGGACTTACTTTATAGCATTTCCTACGATTTTAGTGGTTGTTCCTATGGTGCGTAAGCTGGTTCATAAGCTGGTTAAAACGCATTAATGGTTGAAAAATTCAATCAGCCCCATAACAATTTCAACACCAATTAAAATAATAATAATCCACTCGAGTACTTCGCTGTGTTTATGATTAAACAAATCCAGTGCCATTGCGATATTCTCTTTGAGATGGTTGAGCTTATGTTCAATAATCTCAAAACGGTCTTTAAGCTCAAGGGTAGAAGAGAGGGTATTGTAAATCTTTTCTGCCTCTTCATTGTCCCATAAAATATTGGGTTTGTCGAGTAAAAAAAGCTCACTGACCATGCCGTGTTGGATGGAGATGAGATTGCGTGTAAACTCAACCAATTTGGAGCGTTTGAAAAAGGTATAACTTTTGGTGAGATCAAGCAAGGCTTGACTTTTACCAAAATGCACTTCTAAATCTTGTTCGTATTTTTCTAAACCGACGCTTTGTGAGATAACTAATGCAATGATGATGAGATATAAGGGTAGGGCTTCTTTAAGAAGAATGTGTTCATTGCTGATCTTACATGTAAACTCTAAAGTGGGGTCAATAAGAATGGGATAGTCTTGATAAAGACAGTGTTGCTCAAAACTAGAGGCTTCTTTGATTCCTAGTTTTTCCAGCGCTTTGATGATGTCCGCTTTCTCCCAGTGAATAAAGCTTAGGACATTAAATTGGGTATACACAAGGTAGCGATTATGATCTTGTGTATAGAATGCTTTTTCAATTCCTTTTTTTAACACACACTCCAACCTTGTTTCTATCTCGTGACGTGCAAAAGGTTGCGGCAGTGAAATTGAAATAATAGAAAATGATAATGCCATAAAATATCCTTTACATGTAAAAGTGTTAAGAAGAGACGAATCTCTTCTTTATGCGTTGGAATGCGAAGGCTGAAACAAGGCTTTAATATCTTCTAACATAATATAAAGTGCGGGTACAAAAATCAAGGAAATGAGTGTTGAAAATAAAATACCATATCCTAGCGAAATTGCCATAGGAATCATAAATTTAGCTTGGATAGAGGTTTCATAAATCATCGGTGCAAGACCACCAAATGTGGTGGCGGTGGTGAGAAAAATAGGCCTAAAGCGTCTTGTAGCTGCAAGAATAATGGCTTCAAATGCTTTATGCCCCTCTTTTCTCATGGTATTAGCGTAATCAACCATGACCAAAGTATCATTAACGACCACACCACACAGCGCTACCACCCCTAAAATACTGACCATACTTAGGCTATATCCTAAGAGCATATGCCCTAAAAAAGCTCCGATAATTCCAAAGGGAATAGCAATCATAATAATTAAAGGCTGTGTGTAACTTGCAAAAGGAATGGCAAGCATAATGTAAAGAACGGCTAAGACCAACAGAAAACTTGAGATTAAACTTCGGCTACTCTCTTTGGTTTCTGCTTGACGTCCCTGATAGGAAATTTGAAGTTCGGGGTATTTTTGTTGAAGCTTTGGAATAAAATCAGTATCTAAAGAGCTAATAAGTTGAGGGGTATCACGTTCAGGCTCCACATTGGCGGTGACATTGATAATGCGTTTACCCTCACGTCTTGAAATTTTGGTATAAGCATTGCCTTCAATGCGCTTGGCAACATCACCTAGTCTTACAAAGCCACCGCTGGGTGTTTTGATTTTAATATCATCAATAATGGCTTCACTGTTACGTTCATTTTCTGTTTGACGTACCATGATTTTGACTTCATTGCGTCCTTGTTGTTCACGAATAGCCTCTTTGCCATAGGTCGTGTAGCGTACTTGACGTGCGATTTCATAAGCAGTAAGCCCTAGCTTTTGCCCCAGAGGTAAAAGTTCAAAGTCAATTTGGCGCTTTCCTGTAGAAATACCATCATCCACATCTTTGGTAATGGAAAAGCTTTTGAGTACATCGGCGAGTTCTTGTGCCGCCGCTTCTAAAAGAGCGGTATCTCGGTGACTTAGCTCAAGGGTCAACGCTGCTTTTCCCCCACCAGGTCCTCCAATATCTTTTTTAAAGACTAAAGATTCTATGCCCGCAATTTTTCCCAATGTTTTTCGCCACAAATCATTAAAATCACTGGTCGATATGTTTCGAATTTCTCCCTCCAGCAGATAAAAAGTCACTTGAATTTCGTTTTCGTTGATTTTACTTTTATAACCTTGATTGAGCCCTTCTTCATTAAGGGTCTCTATGGTTTTTAAGCCTGAGGCAATTATTTGTTGATTGACCATTTGCATAACACTTTGGGGTGTTCCAATGGGCATCGTGGCATAGACAACCGCACGGTTGGATTCAATGCGTGGCATCATCTCAAAGCCGAGTCTTCCACTTTTTGCATAGGCTAAAACAACGATTAAGATGGCAAATCCCATCACAAGCGTGGGGTAGCGATTGCGCATACAAAAGAGTAAAAAAGGCTGATACACCTTCTCTACAAAACGATCAAAAGAGCGTGCTACTTTTTGCTGTTGTATCTCAATGGTATGAAGAATGGAGCCTTTTTTTGTTGTTTGTTTAAACGCAAGGTGTGCTGGCAAAATGAGAATGGCCTCAATCCACGAAATAGCAAAAACGGTTGCGACAACAATAGCAATAGGAAAAAATGTTTTTCCAAAAATACCAGGAATAAACATCAGCGGTAGAAAAGCAACAATATTGGTTAAAATACTAAACGTGACAGGGATGGCAACATCTTTGGTTCCTTGAATAGCCGCTTCTATGTAGTTCATGCCCCGTTGTTTGTATTCGTAAATGTTTTCTCCGACAATAATCGCATCATCCACCACAATACCTAAGGCTAAAATAAACGCAAACATGGAAATCATATTGATGGAAACACCAAAATACTCTAAGAAAAGCAGTGAACCCAAAAAGGAAGTTGGAACACCCAGTGCTACCCAAAACGCAAGTTTAAACTCTAAAAAAGCACCCAAAATGAGTAGAACTAAAACCAGTCCAATCATGCCATTTTTCAGTAAGAGCTCAAGCCGTGCGTTGTATACCTCTGAGTTGTCATCATTGATTTGAAGTGCGTAAGCAGAGGGTAATTCTTGCGTTATCTCTTCTACGACCTTTTTGGTCGCTTGTGAGACGCTTTTAGGTGTTTCATCTCCTAAGCGGTAAACCTCAATTTCAATAGCAGGCTTGTTATTGTACGTAAAAAAGATAGAATCATCCACAAAGGTGTCTTTTATGGTCGCAATTTCACCTAAACGTACCGTTGCTCCTAGAGGTGTTGTTAAAATAGGGAGTGTCTCAAAATCAGCTGCTTTTATTTTTCGTGTTTTGACACGAAGGAGTATATCGCCTGCATTGCTTTTGATGTTGCCACCTGAGAGCTCAACAGACTCTTTGGCAATAATATCTGAAACATTTTGCATGGAAAGTCCATAGCGTTCCAGTACCACTCTATCCAGTGCTATTTCAACCTCATAATTACGAGCACCCACAAGCTCCACTTGTGAAATACCTGAGCTTTGAAGCAGACGTTCTCGCACGATTTCTGCAAGCTCTCGAAGCACCAATGGCTCACCCTCACCCATAATTGCCAAAGAAACCACCCGACGCTTACGAGAGCTCATGGAAATAACAGGCTTTTCGGCATCTTCAGGAAAGGTGGTAATGCTGTCGATGGCTTGTTGAATGTCTTGATAGGTTCTGTTTTTATTCCCTTTTTCGTGTAATTCTGCAATAACCGAAGCGACACCCTCTTTTGCCGTAGCCGTCACTTCTTTAACGCCCTCAATGCTTCGAATCTCTTCTTCAATGGAGAGCACAATGCCTTGTTCCACCTCTTCAGGACTGGCACCAGGATAAGCAACACTGATGGTGACCATGTCCAGATCAAATTCGGGGAAAACCTCTTTTTTAATATAAAGTGACATATACACGCCACCGACTAAAAAGATAAGCATTAAAATATTGGCAGTGACCTTATTTTTCACCAGCCAAGCAATGAATGAATTGGGCTCTTTTTGCATTATTTCCCTTTTTCCTTAAGCGCTGAAAGTTCAAGGAGTTTCATGCCTGCAACAGGTGCACTAAGATAGGTAGAAATAATGCGATCTTGTGCTTCAATCCCCTCAGAAATAAGCACTTCATTGGGATTTTTAAAGAGAACATTCACAGGTTTAATCTGTAAAGTATTATTTTTATCCATGACCCATACGGTATTGTTAGAGCGTAGCATCGAAGCGGGTAGGCTGATAATATTCTCATAGGCTTTGGCTTGAAGGGTTGCTTCAAGGGTAGCGCCTAAGAGCAGTGCACGTTTTTCTTTATTTTGAGTATGCAGTCCTAGGGGATCATCAATGGCAATGAGTAATTTGGCTTGTTTGGTGGTGCTATCCAGTTCTGGTAAAAGCTTCAAGATACGTGCTTTTACATGTAAAGGTTTTTTCTCTGCAAAGAGTGTGACTTTGGTGTTTAGGAGTGCTTCTGTGTTGTGGGTGTCAAAAAACTTTAAATAGGCTAAAGGAAGGGTTGTACTCATCCAAAACGTATCGGTAGAAACAAGCTCCACAATGCTGCTTTGTGCACTCACATAGGCTCCAAGTTCAGCAGATTTGCTCACAATAACCCCATCATAAGGTGCTTTAATGGTGGTTTCTTTAAGGTTATTAAGTGCGGTTATATAGGAGGCTTCTAATTGCGCAATGGAGGCTCTTACTTGTGCCAATTGTGGTTCTCGTAGCATTAAAGAGCGACTGAGTGCGGTGGGGCTTTCTCCTGAGAGTTCTAACTCTTTTTTAGCACTCTCTTGCTGTCCCATCTCTATGGTTTCACTCGCTTTGGCGGAGAGGAGCTGTGCTTTGATTTGATCGAGTGCGGCTTGATAATCGATGGGGTCAATTTGCGCTAAAAGTTCACCTTTTTTGACGATGCTTCCTAGCATAAAATTAGGATGCGTCTGAATAATCTTGCCAGAAACCTTACTGCTCAGTGTTGTTTTTTGAGCAGCCTCAAGGGTACCAATAAGCGGAATGCTCACCGCTTTAGATGTGGGTGTTAATTGCACGGTTTCAACGATAGTTCCCGTTTGAGGGCGGGCTTGTTTTTGTGCTTGTGGGGCAGAGTTTAAAAGGTATTTGGTGATAAGTACCCCTATGATAATAATCAGCACAGAAGCGCTGAGGTTAAGGATGGTTTTTTTAGCGATCATAATTTCTCCATTCGTTGATAACATCGTACTCCATCATGCCTCCTGCTAAAGAACGGTGCAGGGCAATGCGGTATTTGAGTAGGTCGAGTTGTTTTGAAAGGCGGGTTTGTTCTAATTCTTGTAAGCTCTCTTGCGCATTGAGTACGCTTAAGTATCCTACCATTCCAAAACGGTATTTGGCTTGTTGGCGTTCTAAAATAACCTTCGCTAAGGCAATGCGTTCATCTAAGTGGTGAAGGTAAATGGTTTGGGTTTTTTCATTTTCAAGGGCATCTTGCACCTCTTTAAACGCTTCAAGCAGAGTTTGTTTGTAAGAAAGTGAGGACTCTTTGGAGAGGAAAAGGGCTTTTTTGACCAAATCTTCTTTCGCTCCTGCATCAAACAGTGTGCCCCCAAGCGTTGCCGTTGCTGTGGCGATAATCGTATCTAAAAGGTTGGCAAAATGCGTGGCACTTGCAACCGTGTTGAGTGAGAGATTAAGGCTAGGGTATTGGTTTTTAATCGCTTCTGAGAGGGAATAGTTAGAGGATTCCAGTGTAAAAAAGGCTTGCCTTACATCGGGACGTGCCAGTAATTTGCTCGCAGGAATGCCCACATCAGGTTGCGGTGGAAGCGCAATGAGTTTTGCCTCTTTTGCGACGTCCAACGTATCAAGCGCGGAGCGTCCTAGCAAGAGGTTAATGGCACGTTTTTGCGTTTCAATATCACCCATGAGTGTGATTTTTTGTGCTTCTAAATTTTTAATGTATTGTTCTTGTTGCCAGACATCGGTGATGGAATTGGTTCCGTTTTGACGGCTCAGTTTTGTGAGCGTTAAAATGGTGTTTGCCACCTTAAATTGCTCTTCTAAAAGGGCTAGACTCTCTTGTTTGTACCCTAGCGTGTACCAGGCATTAGCCAGTTCTGCCACAAGGCTAATGCCCGTTACATGTAAAGCTTCTTGACTTGATCGAAACGAGGCATTTTGGGCTTCAATCGCATCGCTTCTTTTGCCAAACAAATCAACCTCATACGAAGCGCTGAGGGTTGCTGTGTAACTCTCTTTTTTGGATTCAACGCCTTTTAGTTCATCTTGATGCGCTTTTGCCCCTGAGAGTGAGGCGCTAGGAAAGTTACTGGCTTTTTTGTTTTCAAGGGTTGCATAGGCTTGAAGCACACGTTGTTGTGCCATTTGAAGGCTTAAATTTTCTGTGATAACCGTGTTTACAAGAGTGTTTAAATGGGTATCATTTAACTCTTGCCACCACGGGTCTAAGTGCGCCTCTAAGGGTTTTTGTGTCGGTGGCACGGGGGGCGTTGGAGCAATACAGCCTTGAAAAAGCAATGCCATACTACAACAGGCTAAGAGCTTACAGGGTAGGTTCATTCATTCTCCAAAAGATAAAGTGGTGTTAATTATACAACGCCCTTTATTAACAAAGTGTAACGCTACTTTGGTTATAATTTTTAAAAACAAGGATTATCTCATGAAATTACTTCTCATTGGTGCTGGCAATATGGGTGGAGCGATGCTTCAAGGCTTACATGTAAACGATATTACCGTTGTTGAAGCCTATCCCACACGAGCACACGAGCTTCAAACACTTTATCCTACGATTAAAATAGTAAGCGAGATTCCTCCTTTGGAGGGGTATTTGGTGATTTTAGCGATTAAACCTCAGTCTTTTGCTACCCTTAAAACCAAAGGAATAGCGGAGGGTGTGATTTCCATTATGGCAGGGGTGAGTTTGGAAAAACTCAAATCGGGTATTATGGCAAAGCACTACATTCGCTCTATGCCCAACATGGCAGCGCTTGTACGTAAATCAGCCACCTCTTTGTGCGGTGATATAGCATTAAAAGATGAAGCCATAGACGTTTTAAGCTCCATTGGACGATGTTTTTGGTTAGAGAGTGAAAAAGAGCTTGACATTGCCATGGGCATTGCCAGTTGCGCTCCTGCATGGATTGCTTTGGTGGCTGAAGCCCTAAGCGATGGTGCTGTCAATCTAGGAATGAAGCGAGAGATTACCTACCAATACATCGCAACACTCTTTGAAGGTGTGGGCGAAGTGCTCAAAAGTGAACATCCTGCCATCTTAAAAGATAAAGTGATGTCCCCTGCTGGTACAACAGCGGCAGGTTATGCCAAACTTGAAGAGGGCAAAGTGCGAGACAGCTTCATCAAAGCGATGGAAGCCTCGTATGAGAGAGCAAAAGGGATGAGTAAGTAAAGAGTAAAAGCGTGCTTGTTTGGGCAAGCACGCTTTTACATGTAAAGAGATTATTTGAATCTAATTTGTAGATTGAGTTTGAAAAAGTATCTTCCGTTTTCTTTATAAATATCAAACATACCATAATGGCTTGAACTTGGACTGTCTAGTTTAATATTATCAATCAAATATTTATCGACACAGTTTTTAAAATAGATTAAATCAAGCAAATAGACATCCCCTGTTTTGGTAACAAGGATTATGCCTCCATTGACTTCATTGGTACCATTCCATTTTTCACTTGCCCTCATACCAAATGTCACAGCATTTGCAAAATCACCCACTTTCTTTTCATAAAAGGAGTATTCATCTTGATTTTTTGAGATGAAATTTATTAGTTTTTTAATGTTTTTTTCATTTTTTAGATAGGATAAATAAAGCATTTCTGCTAAGAAGATTCCTAAATTAGAATCTACTAATTTCAAATTATAATCCAAAGTAGTACTTTCTACTTTTACAAAGTTAATCGTGACATTATTTTGATTTAAAAAGATGCATCTGTCTAATAATTTGTTGTGTGTATGAATGGCATTATTAGCATCCATAATATTATCATTAATATTGGTGAGTTCGTAGATGAAATTTGTATGGTTAGAAGCATTGAGCAGTGTTGCTGAAGCGCCTAAACTTGATTTGATATTATATTTCAAATTGACACATACATTGAGGCGATTATCTGCCACATTCGCTTCCAAATCTCCTTTGACATTGGAGGCTCCTTTTGGTTTTTTCCCATCAAAAAAATCATTGATAAAAGAGGAAATTTCATCAATTTCAAAAGAGCCATTTGCACTTTTATGGGCTACTATTTTTGATAGTAGGATTTTACTTTGCTTTGATAAATCACTAATAGTATAGTTTTTTCCTTCTCGATTGTTGCATAACTTTATTATTTGATTTGGTTGAATTTCATACTTTTTATCAGCTAAAATGATTTCTAATATCTTAAATAATTTATTATTTATAACTTGCAAGTTCTCATCAACTATAACTAAATTAGAATTTTCTAGTAAATACAAAAATGTATATAACTCTGACCATTCTCCTTTATTAAAGCCCACTTTTCACTTCCTCTAATGTGTGGTAAATATAGCGAGCTAATTCTTCAATCACAGGAATGGAAACACTGTTGCCTAGTTGCTTGTATTGCTGGGTTTCGCTTACTTCTTTTGGAAAGGAGAAAGTATCCATTCCATTTTTTATAAAAGCGTAATCTTTAAACCCTTGAAGCCTTGCCCATTCTGTGGGTGTCATAACTCTTATACCTTGATTATTGATGGGGGATTGTTTACTTCCAAACATTTGCCCGTAATATTCAGGCTTTTCTTGTACGACCAAATTTCTTTCTTTCCCACTACCCCCTGTTGCCAGAAGTGTATTTGCTATTGGGTTGTCTCCATTGTTAACAATTTTGAAACCAAAGCCATTTCCTTTTGATTTATGATTTTCTTTGTGTTTTTCAAGCGTCTTAATGTATTGTTCAGATAAATAATATTTAGCTGAGACATCTTTTTCTAATACGTCATAGAGGTTTTTAAAAATCACTTTTTTTGATTTTAGAGGCAAAGGTTGTAATTGATAGTTATGAGGAATAGTCTTATTAGAAAAGCCGACAATATACGTTCTAATTCTTTTTTGAGGTAAGCCAAAATCAATGGTTTTTCTCAAAAACGATTCAGAGTTATAGTTTAGTTCGCCATTATCAAGCTCATTGACTCCAACAAGTTTATAATTTAGCTCTTTAGCCAGAGTATCAATAATTATTTTAAATGTCTTGCCTTTGTCATGTCTATAAAGACCTTCTACATTTTCAAGTAAAAAGGCTTTGGGTTTTGTTTCTTTGATGATGTTTGCTACATGAAAAAAGAGTGTCCCTCTGGTTGTATCTTGAAATCCTTTTTTATCTCCAGCGATTGAAAAGGATTGGCAGGGGAAACCAGCTAATAAAATATCATAAGCAGATTGTTTTACTCTCTCTTTAAATGACTCACTTGTGACATCATTTTTTGGATTTTCACCGTACAAATGTTCATAAGTCTTGCAAGCATAGGGATCAATTTCAGCAGAAAGGATATTTTTAAAGCCATGAGCTAATTCAAACCCTTTTCTAATTCCACCAATCCCACAAAATAAATCAATGGTTTTATAGATGGATTGGCATTGCATGATACGTGTCATAAACACCCTTTGCTTATAGTATAAATTTTATTTTCTCTCATTATAACCAAAGAAAATTTTGATGTAAAAAATATTTCAATATGAAATTTGAGATCTGTTTTCTGTGGCAGCGTATCATAATGATCTACCCAGTCTCTTTTACATGTAAAGAGACTAAGCGTTTTGTGTTTTCTTTTTTTGTGTTTTTTTAGGGGCTTTTTGCTTAGGTGTTACAATTTTTTTTGTGGGTGCTACGGCTCTATTTTCTGTGATTTGAGGTAGGACGTCTTCAAAAATAGTGCGAATATCTTTCCATCGCTGTTCGGAGTTTAGCATAACGACTAAAACATCTTTGTTACCGTTTTTAGCTCTTGCTATTAAACAAGGACCTGCTTTTTGGGTATAGCCTGTTTTGATGCCAACAGCGTATTTGTAGTTATTAAGAAGTTTATTGTGTGTGTATGCGGCATAGGCACGTTTGGTGTTTATAGCAGTAAAATCGTGACGTTTGAGTTTCGCCATTTCATTAAATTGGTTATTTTTAATAGCATATTCACTCATTTTTAAAAGGTCTAGTGCGGTGGAGTAGTGGTTTCCAATGTCAAAGCCACAGGGATTGGTAAAATTAGTGTTTTTCATGCCCATGGCTTTGGCTTTTTTATTCATTTTTACAACAAAGTTTTCAACATTACCATCACCCAAATAGACACCAATGCTCATCGCTGCATCATTGGCTGACATGACCATCGCTGCTTTGACCAAATCTCTTAAGTAAAATTTTTCTCCAATTCTAAGGCCTGCTTTGGTAGGTTCTACTTGAATCATCTCTCGTGTGATAGTTACAATATCGTTCATCCTGCCACTTTCTATCGCCAATATAGCGGTCATAATTTTTGTAAGGCTAGCAGGTTGGTTTATTTTTTGCTCATCTTTGGAAAAAATTAATTCTTTGGTATTTAAATCTTTGGCAATAATAGCGTCGGTATTTTTGCGGATTCTATCGGCTGTCTCTTTATCAAGATAATTTGCGCTTAGGCTACTACTGATTAAGCATGCACCCCATAAGAGTGATAAAAATTTTTTAGGCATACGACTCTTTTGAAATAAATTTGGCTTATTTTAGTTAAATTCTCTTAAAATTTCCCTTTGAAAATGGCTAAAATAGCCACTTTGCCGTTTATGATGAAAAATGAAGCATAAAGCGATATAACACTTAAGGTAATAACGATATACTTTCAAAAAGCGTTGACGTCAATTTTCTAAACGCTAGCGTTATGTATCTTTACTATATAAGGAGTGTAGATGTTGAAAATTTTGATGGCGAGTGTGGTTTTGGTTGCAAGTTTGCTTGCAGGGGAAGTTAAGATAACGGCTGCGGCGAATTTGGTGTATGCGTTTAAAGAGATGCAAGCCTTATTTGAAAAAGAAAATCCAGGTGATAAAGTCTCCATTGCATTTGGTTCAACGGGTAAAGCTTACACGCAAATCGTGAATGGTGCGCCTTATAATCTCTATTTTGCTGCCGACATGGGCTATGTGCAAAAACTAGAAGCTCAAGGTTTAACCGCAACACAACCAAAACCTTACGCCTATGGTCGCATAGGACTTTGGGCTCGTAAAGATAGTGGTATTGATGTTAGTAAAGGGATGCAAGCACTTTTGGATGCTAAGGTTAAAAAAGTGGCAATAGCTGATCCTTCTCATGCCCCTTATGGCGTAGCAGCAGTCAATGCACTTAAATCTCAAGCGTATTACGATGCGTTCAAAGATAGGCTTGTTCTTGGCGAAAATGTTTCACAAGCGGCGCAATTTATCCATAGTGGTGCAGCGGAAATTGGTATTTTACCGCTTTCACTGGGTATTGCAGATGCGATGACCAAAGAGGGTAATTTTTATCTCATGCCTGGCAATTGGCATAATGACATCATTCAAGGTTATGCTCTACTTCACAAAGGTAAAGATAATCCTGTTGCACAAAAATTTGAAATATTTGTCGCAACACCTCAGGCACGCGCTATTTTTAAAAAATACGGTTTTGTATTGCCCAATGAATAGCATTGAAGCAACCATCCAATCCATTGAAAGCGTTGAGGGCATCGCTCGCATCGTTTTGGATAAAGAGGGAAAAAAGCTCACCGCCATTACGCTGGAGCTTCCCTCTTCTTTACATGTAGGAAGTGTCTGTCGAGTTTTATTTAAAGAGACAGAGGTAGGACTTGCTAAAAATCTTTGCGGAGCAATTAGTTTTTCCAACCGTTTCAAAGGGTGTGTAAAAGAGCTGAAAAAAGGGGCACTGCTTTCACGCATACTCGTAGGTGTGGAGAGTGATGTCATTGCCTCCATCGTTACCACACACGCCATAGCGCAATTAGCCCTTGAAGTAGGGGATGAGGTTGAAGTCCTCATTAAAGCCACGGAAGTTTCGCTGGAGGTTATTGCATGAGCATCGAAGCACTGTTAAGTCCCGTTTTTTGGGAACCCTTTATCTTGACCTTAAAGTTGGCATTTTTGACAACGGTGTGTCTGTTTCTTGTGGGTATTCCTGTTGCGTACGCACTGGTCTTTGCTAAAATGCGTTACAAACCCCTTTATGAGGCGGCTATCGCCATGCCTTTGGTGCTTCCGCCTTCCGTTTTAGGATTTTATTTTCTTTTGGCGTTTAGTAAAAATGGCTTTTTAGGTTCATTTTGGAACGATATTTTCGGGCATCAATTAGCCTTTCATTTTGATGGTTTGGTCATTGGCTCGATTATTTTTAGTTTTCCTTTTATGGTGCACCCTTTGATGAATGGTTTTAAAAACATAGACACCTTTCAAATCGAAGCGGCTTACACGATGGGAAAAAGTAAACTTCAAACGCTTTTTGCCGTGATGTTACCTGCTATGAAGCCCTCACTTATTACAGGTGGGATTATCTCTTTTGCCCATACAGTCGGTGAATTTGGGGTTGTTTTGATGATTGGGGGTAATATTGATGGGGAGACAAAAGTGGCTTCGATTGCCATTTACAATGAAGTTGAAGCGCTTAATTATTCGGCCGCTCACGCTTATTCGCTTATCTTATTTGCTTTTTCTTTTTTTGTATTGTGGCTGGTGTATCAAAAGTTAGGACAAGAGGTCAAAGGAAGTTTCAATGCTTGAAGTATCGGTGCAAAAAAAGCTTCAAGGCGCTTATGGTGTGATTGATTTTGATGTTACATGTAAAGTCTCAAAAGGGGAATTTTGGACGGTTTTTGGAGAATCAGGCATCGGTAAAACAACGCTTCTTCGCATGATTGCAGGGCTTGAAGTGCCAGATAGTGGTACGATTGTGATGGATGGAGAAACATGGTTTGATGCAAGTGCACACATCAATCTACCCCCTCAAAAACGCCGTGTTGGATTTGTGTTTCAAAACTATGCTTTGTTTGAGCATATGAGTGTTTTGGATAACCTTTTGTTTGCCCAAAGCTCTAAAGATAAAATCAAAGCACAGTCTATCTTGGAGGTGATGGGTATTTTAGTCCTTCAAGATAGAATGCCAAGTACGCTCTCAGGAGGGCAGCGGCAACGCATCGCATTGGCGCGTGCCATTGCACAAGAGCCTCGTGTTTTACTGCTCGATGAGCCTCTCTCTGCGCTTGATGCGCTCACCCGTTCACGCTTGCAAGATGAGCTTCGTAAAACCCATGAACTTTTCAACCTTGCTTCTTTGATGGTGTCGCATGACCGTAGTGAGGTGTTTAAGCTCTCCGATAAGGTGTTATGGATAAAAGAGGGAAAGAGTTTTGCGCAAGGTAGCCCTAAAGAGGTTTTTATGCCCCACAGTAGCTCGAGTAAATTCTCCTTTGAGGGCGAGATACTTTTGATTGAAAAACGCGATGTGATTTATGTAGCGACGATTGGGATTGGGCATAGCATCGTCGAAGTGGTGGTTGATGAGGATGAGGTAGAGGGCTTACATGTAGGCGATGTGATTAGTGTCAGCACCAAAGCGTTTGCGCCTATCATTAAAAAAGGTCGATAACATGCAAACGTACGCCCAAAAAAAATTATCACTTTCCTTTTTGGGAGGACTTTTGGTTGGAAGTTTAGGCGGGTTGATAGGGCTAGGCGGTGCTGAGTTTCGACTTCCTTTGTTGGTGGGTTTTTTTGGTTTTAGCACCGTTGTTGCCATTATTATCAATAAAATAACCTCTTTATCGGTTGTTCTAAGTTCGTTTATTGCACGCTCTAATGTGATAGGGCTAGAGAGTGTGGTGATGCATTATGATGTTATTATCAATGTTTTAGCAGGAAGTCTTGTGGGAGCCTATGCTGGGGCGCATTATGTATGCACTATCAACGACAAAGTGTTGCATCGAATTATTTTGGTTGTATTGGTGGCATTGGCTATGGGTATGCTGTTACTAGGTGGGGGCATGGAAGCTTGTCTCATCCCCCTCTTTTTGCTTCTTCTTTGGTATTGTATGTGAGTGGCAGTGTTGCAGGATTTTTTATAGGTGCGATTGCTGCCATTTTAGGTGTGGCAGGAGGGGAGTTTATCATTCCAACCATCATGATTTTGTATGGTTTGGACGCCAAAGTAGCAGGTAATCTCTCTTTGTGCATTAGCTTACCAACGATGCTTGTAGCCTTTTTCCGTTATTCCCAAAGTGATCAATTTAGGCAAATGTTAATGCATAAATCCTTTGTGATATGGATGATTTTGGGATCATTGGTAGGCTCCATTATGGGTGCAATTTTACTGAAATGGGTCAATTCTGAGGTGTTGGTGTTTCTCTTGGGTATCATTTTGAGCATTTCCGCATTTAAAGTTTTTTATCATACAAAGAGTGTTATGTAAGCATAAGGTTTGAGATTTTTTTTGGTGAAATTTGTATTAGGTTATACAAGAAGTTTAATATCTTAGGAGAAGAAAAAAATGAAAAGAGTGCTTTTTTTGCTTGTTTTTATAGCGTCAATGGTGATGGCAAATGAGGGAGAAAAAACAGATTTACGCTTTGCGGTAGAATATACCAGTCATGCTACTTCATACTATTACGGTGAGGCAAAAGGTTTATTTGAGGAAAATGGTATTCATATCACAGATGTCAAAGTTTATGTCAGTGGTGCTGGAGTTGCTACTGCTTTTGCCAAAGAGCATTTTGATGTGGCGTATATGTGTCTTGTTCCAGCCATCAGTACCTATGCGAATGGTGGCGTGCCAATAAAGATTATTGCAGGCACACATAAAGATGGTTACGGAGTGGTTGTCAATGCGTCTAAAATCAAAACACTTCAAGATCTTGAAAAGGACGGCGTAAAGATAGCCGTAGGTCCTAAGGGCACTGTAACAAGTTTTATTCAGGAAGTATTGATTGAAAAAGGGAATTTTGATAAAACAAAGGTGCAAAAAAACTTTGTAACCATGAATGCCTCTAAGCAAATAATGTCGCTCCAAGCAGGTCTTGTTGATGCCATCATTGTTCCAGAACACTTTGTCACGCTTGCGGCAAGTTTACCAGGGATGAAGATGCTGGTGAAGAGCCAAGAACTTTGGAAAGATCTTCAAGGAAGTGTTATCGTTGTTTCGGATAGCATGGTAAAGCAGTATCCTAAAACGATAGAAAAAATCAAAAAAATCAATCAACAAGCGATTGATGAAATCAATCAAGATAACAATGAAGCCTCAAAAATCGTAGCTAAAAATTTGAATGTGTATCAAGATAGAATCAAGGCAGAAACAAAGTCTCCAAGCATTGACTTGAGCGTCACTCCCCAAATCGCTAAAGGTTCTATAGAAAATTTGATTCTCACCTCCGATATTTCCGTCGAGGCAGTGCAGGAAGTGATTGATAAAATGGCGCAATATGGTTTTATTAGAGAATCATTTGACGCAAAAGAGATTCTCGTTTTAGACAAATAAATGATGAAAATAGCACACTATCTTTTACTAAAAAGTCCTATCGTTATTTGCATTATTATTTGGGAGATTGCAGGAAGATTGGCTCATTCTCCCATGCTTCCTTCCTTTTCTCAAGTGCTCATGGAAGCGTACCATCTTATTAAAGGTGGGATTTTGGTACCTAATCTTATGGATTCTTTCATGAGGGTTGTTGTGGGGTATTTTATCGGAGGGTTGTTGGGAATTATCGTAGGTTCTTTAATGGGGCTATATAAAACGATTGAAATTTCCCTAAAACCACTTATAAGTATGTTGCTTCCTATACCAACGCTAGGATGGTTGCCTTTGATGATGCTTTGGATTGGCATTAGTGAAATGCTACCCATAGTGCTCATTTTTATCTGTGCTTTTTTCCCCGTCGCTTATGCAACGCTACTGGGGATTAAAGAAACTCCACAAGCGTTCATTAATACTGCAAAATCCTTAGGCGCTTCAAAATTTTACATTTTTTTTAAAATCATTCTTCCTCTTGCATCTCCTTCTATTTTTACAGGATTGCGACTTGAGGCGGGTATGGTTTGGAAGACAGTTTTAGCGGCTGAAATGTTTGCAATACCAACAGGCATAGGCGCATTGATGATTAATGCTGAGAGTTTAATTCGGATTGATATTATCATGGTTGGATTAATAACATTGGCGATTATGAGTTTTGGTTTTGAGCGATTGATTTACAAGATAGAAGCGGTTACAACGGCACAGTGGAGATGAGTATGGGCTATGTACAATTAGAGAATGTTGAAACAGACTTTTGTTTAAAAGATGTGAACCTTAGCATTAAAAGAGGTGAATTTGTTGTCATCATGGGACATTCAGGGGCTGGGAAAAGTACAATCCTAAATGTTTTGGCTGGATTTATAGAACATCATGGCAAGCTCTACATTGATGGCAAGCTTTTTAATGGTGTGCCGACTCAAAAGAGGGAGATGGGTTACTTGCATCAAGACATTCATCTTTTCCCCAATTTGAATGTTTTTGAGAATATCGCTTTTGGATTAAGGGCAAAAAAGTATCGTAAGGAAAATATCCATAACGAAGTGAATCAAATGCTACAGATGCTTAAAATCTCTCATTTAGCAACACGGTATCCTAAAAACCTTAGTGGCGGAGAGAGACAAAGGGTTGGAATTGCTCGGGCAATTATTACAAAGCCAAAAGTATTGCTACTAGACGAGCCACTTTCCAGTTTGGATTCTAAGACAGCAGAAGAGATTAGGAATGAGCTAAAAATGTTGCATCAAAAGCTAGAGCTGACAATCGTTTATGTAACACATAACATAATGGATACCCAGATGTTGGCTCAAAAAGTTGTAGCAATTGAAAATGGTAGAATTATTGATAGTAAAATTTAGCGTTATAAGAGACTCTATGCAGAACTCTCCAAAGTAAATTGGGAGCACTTAGGGGCTAAAATAAATGAAAAACTTTTTATAGCCATTCCTTTCATCGCCATTAAAGTGTTATAATCTTGATTAAATTTTTTTAGTGAAGATAAAAGATATTTTTCTGTGTAAAGTTTATTGTATTTAATTGAGATGGGGTATTTTGAGTGCAAACGGTTCATCAGCTTTTTTTTACAACAATAGAGGAAAAAAAATCAACATTTCATGCTTTTTTGTGCCCTATAGATGCGATGGAATCTTTACATGTAACGCTTAAAAATGAGCACCCCAAAGCCGCACATATTGTCTGGGCAAAGCGCTATTTTAATGAGTTTCGCCAAATTGTTGAGAACAACTCCGATGATGGTGAACCCAAAGGCACTTCTGGTCCTCCTGTTTTAAATGTCATGCGTGGGGTTGAATTGGTTGAAGTGGGCTTATTGATTGTGCGTTATTTTGGGGGAATTAAATTAGGAACAGGTGGGTTGGTTAGAGCGTATGGAAGCAGTGCCAAAGAGGTGATTGCCGCTGCAACCCTGACTCCTTTTGTCTTTAAAGAAATCCTTACATGTAAAACAGCTTATCCTTTGGTTCCTCGTTTTGAGCATTATGCATTACAGCATACGTTACATGTAAAAGAGCGTTTGTTTGAAAGCGATGGAGTGGTGTGGAAACTTGAGATAAGCGAAGCCCAAAAAAAAGAGTTTTTGGATTTCGCTTCTTTGTTTGAAAGAGAGGGGTTTAGCGTTTTATAAAGCGATGGCTTCAATTTCTATGGAAAGGTTTACCATATCATCAACGGTAAGCCCACCACCTTCTAAAATTTTATTCCATGTAAGACCAAAATCTTTGCGATTTAGTTTGCCTTCTAAGCTAAAGCCGATTCTTTGGTTACCTTGAAAATCTTTTACAAGACCGTGGATTTGTGAGCTTAAGACAATATCTTTTGTGACACCGTGCATGGTCAACTTGCCATAGATTTTATTCTCTTTCATGGCTGTCATAACAAACTCAATGGTTTTAAATTTTTCAACATCAAAAAAGTCGGCACTTCGAAGATGCTCATCGCGTTTAGTAACCCCTGTATCAATGGAAGAAGCATCAATTTTGGCATTGAGTTTTGTAAAAACTTTTTTTTCTGCGTCAAACTCAATTTCACTGGTATAGGCGTTGAAATTCCCTTTGACATTTGAGATCATCATATGTTTGACAGAAAAGCCGACATGCGAATGGGTAACATCGGTAACAAACTCTTTAGCATGCGCAAAAGAGAGACTAAGGAAGAAGGCAAGCGTGAGCTTAAGAAAAGATTTCATCGGCGTATCCTTTTTTAATAAATCTAAGTTCTTCCGCATATTGACGAAAGAACTTTAATAAAAAAGTATAGTTTCTTATCACTTATGGCTTATCTGTGATAAAAAAGTAATTTTTTAATTTAAGAGAGCGTTTTGAGCGATACCCATAAGTTGAAAAACACCAGCACTACAAATTCCAGCAAGAACACCTGCTACCATATCATCTCCCATGACCCCAAGTCCCCCTTGAATATTACGATCAATTCTTCCAATAACCGAGGGTTTCCAAATATCAAAAAGACGAAAAAATATAAAACTTAGAGCAATTTGAATGGGTGTAGACGAGCTTAAAATCAGCGCAATCCACATTCCAACCACTTCATCAATTACAATGCGTTTGTCATCGTGATTGCCACTTTTTGCTTCATAAGTATTGATTTCTTTAATACCAACCAAACTAAAGAGAATCGTAAGTAAGACAAGGGTTTCCATGGAAATATAATTAATAATACCAACACCCATGCCCAAAGCCAGTAGAGAACCTGCTGTACCTGATGCTTTGGGAGAGAGTCCAGAGTAGAAAAAGGTTAAAAAAATATTTGGGCGCATACGGTTCCTATGTAAGTGATGTGGTTTGGTGCAAACGCATGAGCTCAAGGTAAAAATCTTTTTCATCATGGTTTTCAAGAAGTCCATTGTTAGGGAAAATGGCATCGTAAATTCTGCTGATATTGTCAAAACGGTGTTTAAACAATTCACTCAAAAGCATCGCCGAAATATCTTTTCGCATAAAAATAGCAGGAGGAAGCATGCCTAGTTTTAAAATTTCTAGCAAGGATTTTGAATGGTATTTAATGTGATGGTGTGCACCATGTGGGCAGGTATTTGTGCTGACCAAGGTTTTACACTCATCGCAATAGACAAATTCAGCAATAATTTCAATTTCAATGGCAAGGTCACTGTATTGATCCAACAAGGATTTCATCTCATTTTTGTCATAATAGGCGCCAATACCACTGTGGTGTTGTCCTAAAATCAGCTTATTGCATCCATAATTTGAAGCACAGATACTGTCTAAAATAGCATTTTTATAGCTTGAAAAGAGGTAGGTATTTTCAAAAGGAACAATCACTACTCTATTTTTTGGAAGATAATTTTCTACAAAATATTGTAATGTCCTAAGGCGTAAATCATAAGAGAGTATATCTTGTTTATAAGGTTTTAGTAAGAAAATAACCAATAAATCATACTTCTCAAGTGTCATACGAATAACCCTTTCGTGGGCACGGTGAAAGGGGTTGGCATTGATCATAATTGCAGCAACATTTTTAGCATCAAGCTCTTGTTTTGCTGCTTCAATTTTATTTTTTATTTGTTTAATATCATCAAACCATACTTCATATTCGCCGCATATGGCATAATCACCCAAGCGCTTAAGAAAGATTTGCGTTTCAGGGTTAGAGAGGTCATACGTTCCAAAAAGCTGTTCAATCCGTCGCTTCTTATCAATTTTAAACACTTCTTCTACAATGATAAAACCTCTGTTTTTACCATCAACAAATAAGTCTAAAGTTTCCCCTTTTTGAGCCTTTTCAAGGGTTTCTCTGTTTTTTTCACCCGCTGGTGCAATAATAAAAGGAAAAGGAAAGGGCTTACCTTTGTAATAGCCACTCTCTTCAACTTCCTGTGCTTCGGCTTGATTCATAAGCTTGTCTACAGGGTATAAAATACCCTCTTTGGCAAGGGCAAGTGTGGCTAAAAATTCATTATCAAGATAGAGTTGATTATTTTTTCTTGTTGATTCCATATTTTTTCCTTTTTTCCCATAAGCTTTTACGAGAAATTCCTAATTTTTTTGAGAGTTCTGTATCGGGAAATTTATTTTGAAAATGATAAATAACGTATTTGACATATTCATCAATACTTAACACATCACCTTGATCTAAAACTTTACTTTCAGTATTGATTTCAAGGACAGAAAATGTACTCTCTTCATTAGGGTCTGTACTGCAAATAATCGCACGTTTACCTTCTAATACAGTGTATGCTTTTATTTTTTCACTGCGTTTTAAGTTTTGTAAATCAATCACATATAAGAGTTCATCGTTGTTTGCACGTGTGATTTTTTCGAAGGCATTGCCTTGTGTAAGCGAAATAAAGGTAAAGGTTTCATTGCTCATTTGTGCGTAGTGAAAGACCAATGCATCGGCATGTTTTTGAAAATTTGTTTTAATTAAAAGAGGGAATTTTGTTTTTTTGTCAATGGGTTCTAATTGGGCACTGGCAAAGAGGTTTGTGACATACTCTTTATAGGTTTCATTCTCTTTTTTAAGATTTTTAAAATCATTGAGATGTCTTAGTTTGCGCATAAGCTCTTCAATCATAAAAGGCTTTTGAATGTAATCACACGCCCCTGCTTTAATAGGGTTTGTCACTGTGTCATTGCTAATGTAAGAAATCATTAAAATAATAATAGAGTTACGGTGCTTTTCAATGACAGGGTAAAAATTTTGACCTGAAATATTCGTCGAAAGAAGTACGGCATCGTATTTTTCATCTTTTAAGGCATCTTTAATACTGGTACTAATTTCACATAAATGTCCGATTTCCATTAGTTTGGAGGCAATACTTTGGGCAAGATAAATTTCATTTTCGACAATTAAAATCTTCATACATGTGTCCAATCATAATAATGTAATGTAGCAGTCGCACTGACGGCGACACCTTCTTTTCGACCGACAAAACCTAATTTTTCTGTCGTGGTTGCTTTAACATTGACATGAATCGGGGAGAGCTCCATAATGTCAGCAAGGCAAAAACGTATGGCATCCTTAAAAGGGCTAAGCCTTGGGAATTCCGCCATGATGGCAATATCACAATGGCTAATGTCAAAGCCTACTTTATGAATAAAGGCACACACCTCCTTGAGTAATGTTTTAGAATCAATATTTTTATAGCGTGGATCATTGTCTGGGAAAAGCTCACCAATATCGCCTGCTCCTGCTGCCCCTAAAAGCGCATCAATAAGTGCATGAATGGCAACATCACCATCGGAGTGTGCCTTAAAGCCAATTGTGTCATGGACGCAAATGCCTCCTAGCATCATGGCTTTGCCCTCTTCGTAGGCGTGAACATCAAATCCATAACCTACAAAAGCATGCGTGCTAGGTGCTTTAAGGCAAGCCATGTCGTGAAGATCTTCTTTACATGTAAGTTTTTTTGCTCGTTCACTGCCTAAGACATACGCAACCTTGCCCCCTAATGCTTTAATGGCACTGCTATCATCCGTGTATGTGATCTTTGTTTCTAGTGCTTTTCTTAAAGATTCTGTACGGGAGAGTTGAGGGGTTTGAATACGCTTTACAGCATCTCTATCAATGGTTGCCTCTTCAAAAACCACGGTGTCAACGACGGGGACATAAGGCACAACGATGTCAGCATTTTCCATTTCAGCTAAGAGGCGTACAAGCATCGCTTGATCGATACACGGACGTGCACTGTCGCTGACTAAGACGTAGGGTGTGTTTACATGTAAAAGGGCATTGTGTAAAGATTCTTGTCTACTTTTACCGCCTTCTACAAAGTGAATAGTATTACTAAATTTTTGTGCGTAAAAGGTTTCATCTGGGCTTGTTGTCACAATGACTTGAGTAAAAGGGAAAAGATGTTGAAGGTTTTGGGTTGCAAAAAGCCACAATGGCGTCTCTTCAATGCGTAACCACTGCTTTTTAACACGTTGGTTAAAGCGTGATGAACTTCCAGCTCCCAACACAATAAGGGTTAATTCGGGCAAACTTTGTCCTTTTTCTGAAGTGTTGCGATATTATACATTTTGAAAGCTTTTTTTTATCTTTTTTGTGTTAAATTCCGCCACTACTTAAAGCAAGTGAGGTTAAAAATGTTAAATAAAGAGAGAGTTCAAGAAGCGCTTTGTAGGGTCAAGTACCCAGGTTTTGAAAAAGATATTGTGACTTTTGGATTTGTAAAAGCCATTGAAGTATCAGAGAATAATGTTTATGTTGAGACCGAAATTGTCTCTTCAAGTAAAGAAGTGGCTGAGGAATTAAAAGCTTCGATTGAAAAAGCTATTAAAGATTTAGGGGCAGGGCGCATAGATGTTGTTGTCAAACAACCAAAACCTCCTGTTGAAAAAAGCAACTCACAATCGGGTAAAAATATGGCTCCACACATTAAAAATTTTGTGATGGTAAGCTCAGGAAAAGGAGGTGTTGGTAAAACCACCACCACCGTTAACTTAGCCATTGCGCTTGCAAGTCAGGGCAAAAAAGTAGGTTTATTGGATGCTGATATTTATGGACCTAATGTGCCTCGTATGATGGGCGTGGTTGATACACATCCTGAGATTGTGGGTCAAAAAGTAAAGCCAATTGTTGCATACGGGGTTGAGATGATGAGTATGGGCTCTTTAATGGAGGGTGGTCAGTCACTCATCTGGAGAGGAGCAATGATTATGAAAGCCATTGAGCAGCTCTTGCGTGATATTTTATGGAGCGATTTGGATGTTCTTTTTATCGATATGCCTCCAGGAACAGGTGATGCACAGCTGACTTTAGCACAAAGTGTGCCTGTTACAACGGGTATTTGTGTAACAACGCCTCAGCAAGTTGCGCTTGATGATACCGAGCGAAGCTTAGACATGTTCCAAAAATTACACATTCCTATTGCAGGAATCATGGAAAATATGAGTGGATTTATCTGCCCTGAGACGAATAAAGAGTATGATATCTTCGGTAAGGGAACCACAAAGCCTTTGGCGGAGAAGTTTAATACAATTGTTATAGGTGAAATTCCAATAGAGCCAGCCGTACGTGAGGGTGGTGATGCAGGAAAACCTGTGACGTTTTTCCATCCAAGCAGTGAAACCGCTAAGCGCTACCAAGAATCAGCACGTAAACTTTGGGAGTGCATTGAAAAAGTCAATGAAGAGGGTGGGGTAAGCAACGAGGCAATTCAGCCAACCATGGGTGTGAATGGTAGCCCCAGTGCGTGTTCAAGCAAATAAGTCATATGGTTTATAAATTGTCATTAAAGGAGGGGTCATGGCAGTACGTGTGAGTATTGATGAAGCTGATTTTGCAGCATTGGTAAGTGAAATTGAATCACAAGAGGGGTATAGAAGACCGATTGCATTTGGTATTGCACGGGTGGATAGAGGGCAACTAAACCCTGAAAAGATTCTTCAAGCCAGTTTTCCTGTTGTTAACTGGAATGAAAATTTTGGAAGTGCGGCTATTTTTATTGCAGCATTGCAAGCCAGCGGTGTGGATGTTGATTTTACGAGCAGTGAGTTTGTTTATGATGTGAAAAAAAAGTTTGTGAGAAATGCTATGAATGCCTTTACTCCCTACTTAAATCTTGCCTTTGGCGATGCGCATAAAAATGTTCAAGTGATTAAAACACTTGATTGGATTGCTCAGACTGAAAAATTGAAAAAAGAGTATCGCATTGTCTTTTTATTTGAAGATGATAAGCCTTTAAGTCCTGAGGCGGTCTATTTGAAACTCTATGCACTCTCTACAGGTAAGGCAGCGCTTCGAACAGTTGATTTAACGGGTGCGTTTGGTGTGTTGGAAAATGTGGCATGGTCTTTTGGTCAGCCTATTGAGCTTGCATGGCTTAGAGAGCATGAGATTGAGATGAAACTGATGGGTGAATATCCACTGATTGAGTCTGTTGATAAATTTCCACGCTTTTTATCGCATATTATTCCAGCGGATAATACACGTATTTTAGATACTAGCAAAGTAAGAATGGGTGCGCAGTTACATGCGGGTACTACCATTATGCCAGGTGCGAGTTACGTGAACTTCAATGCAGGCACCACAGGTGCTGTAATGGTTGAAGGACGTATTAGTTCTTCAGTTGTCGTAGGTCGGGGCAGTGATGTTGGTGGTGGTGCAAGTATTTTAGGCGTACTCAGTGGTACCAATGGCAATCCTGTGAGCATTGGTGAGAACACGCTTTTAGGTGCAAATTCAGTCACAGGTATTCCTTTAGGAGATGGCTGTATTGTGGATGCGGGTATTGCAATTTTAGAGGGAACAAAAATTGGCGTAAGTGCCAGTGAGCTTGCCAAAATTGTCGAAGCCAATCCAAAAGTAAAGCTTAAAAAAGCAGGCAAAGAAGAGATGGTGTTTTTTAAAGGCTTAGAACTTTCAGGTCTTCATGGCATTCATTTCCGCCAAAACAGTGTTAATGGGATGATTATTGCAACACGTAGCAAACGAGAAATAAAACTTAACAGTGAGTTGCACTGATTTATTTTGAAAGGAGTTTGTAAAAGCTCCTTTCACGTTTAGTTATGTGTCCAATAAAGATTGATTAAATTTTTCAGCCCATTTTGTTGAAATTTTAAGATAGGTTTGATTAGCAATAGCATGGTCTTTTAAAATCCAATTGCCACACGTAGCACAACGGGTTGCATACTCTTCTAATTCTTCTAAACTCATTTTGTCAACGTCACGTAAGCGTGCTTTACATTCCATAAGTGAGCATTTAAGTGAGTTCGTGTCCATGTGACGCTCCTTAGAAGACTTTTTTCGTCACATTGTAGCACAATTGAGAGTGTATTTGTGCATAAATTATGCACAAATTAGGCAGTTTCTTCCACTCTCCTTTGCTTTGTAAAGGGCTGCATCAGCTTCTTTAATACTATCATAAGGTGTCTTTCCTTTTTGAGAAAGTGCCACACCAATACTGACAGAAAGGCGCTCTTTTTTAAGCGGTGCTTGTTTTTGTCCTGTTTTTGGAGGTTTTAGAGGGCGATTTTTATCACGAATGACAAAGCCTCTGCGGAAGATGGCTTCTCGCACCTCTTCTAATGCCATAATACACTCTTCTTTTTTCTTCCCACTAAACAAAATAGTAAATTCTTCGCCACCATAACGAAAGGCTTTTCCTCCATTTTTAACGTGTGTTAACTCTTTTGCAACTAATTTTAAGACATCATCGCCAATATCATGTCCAAACGTATCGTTAAATTTTTTAAAAAAATCAATGTCAACCATAGCAATAAGATACGAAGAACCTAAACGTAAAAAACGCTCTTCTAAAGCTCTTCTTGAAGGAATTCCTGTGAGTGTGTCAATGTATGCCATGCGATACGCATCGTGAATCAGTGCGGTAATAGCAATGAGTGTACTAACAAGGGCGAAGAGTACAAAAGCATTACTGTCTTGTAAAAAAAGGTAGGGCATCATTTGTGCAAGGAGCATCCAAAAAGGAGCTTTTTGGCTTTGTGTTTCAAAAAGAAGGGAAATTAAAAAAATAAAAAGCAGAGCAATAAACGACATGATAAGAATAAAATCACTGGCTTTGCTTAATCCTTGAAGGCTTACATGTAAAATGGGCGTATCCAGTGCTTGTTCTAGTGAAGGTGAAAAAGCATTGAGCCCCATATAGCCAAGGATAAGCATGAAAACACCCACGCTTGTGCGAAGGGCTCCAAAACTGCTAAAAAGTCCACGCTCTTGCAAGGCATAAATCAGTAAATAGCCAAAGGCGCTTATTAGTGGAGCAATATGCCAAAAAGCAGAGACACTGAGTTTTGAAAATAAGGTATTGGGAAATGCCAAACAAAGTGTAAAAAAAAGAGGAAAAAGCAGTAAAACGAAAAGTTTACTCTTGTTAAAATAAAGACTCAATGCAAGGGAAATAAACAAAAAGAGAAAGGTGCTTTGCCAAACAAAGTAGTAGAGATAATTGGGCAAGAGATGAAAGTAGCTGATCAATACAGCCGCTAAAATCATCCCAAAGCAAAGTGTATGAAAGGTGAAAAAAGCCTCTTTAAATCGTTGCATGCACTTCCTCGTTTTTGTGCGATTATAGCGAAATTAGCTCATATTCCCATAAATCTCCCATCAAAGGGGCTTGTAAGTGAGGTTTCCCTAAGAGTAGTTTGATGACTTCAGTGCTTTGAATAGCAGCGGCAAAGCAAACAGTAAAGGAGGGATTGCCTGATTTTTTTTCAACACCATCTCCTTTCTCTTTGTAGAGATGATGAAGCGGCGTACAACTCGCAAACTGACTGTAATACCCTGCAATAGCTCCATGCACAAATGCTTTATGCTCTTCTTGAGTCAGGTCGGCAAGGGCGCATTTTAGATCTGGATTATCCAGTGCATCAACAACAACATCGGCATCTTTGAGTAAAACAGTATCGCTATGTGGATCAAAAAAACGGCTGATAGCCTTTACATGTAAGGCAGGATTAATGGCTTCAAGATTCTCTTTTACAACTTCTGCTTTAAAGCGTCCAAGTGTTTTTGTGGTTGAAAAATTTTGACGATTGAGATTATGCTCCTCAAAAACATCACCATCAATGAGGGTTAATCTTCCAATACCAATACGTGTGAGCATCTCACTCACAAATCCGCCTAAGCCGCCACAGCCAATAATTACCACATGCGATTGAAATAATGTGTATTGTTCTTGTGTGGAAATGGTCTTTTGGTTGCGTTTGTAGCGCAGGGGTAAAATACCTGCCTTAAGTGCTTCCTCTTCGATGTCACGAAAGTTACATGTAAAGCGTTTCATGGCTTCAAAACTTGTTTTTAAAGGTAAAAAACCTTCTTCTAAATGTGTACGTAAAAAATCTAAACGCTCCATAATGTTTCCTTTCTAAGCTATAATATGGACAAGACTTTATCTTGATAGTAGCGGAGAATGACGATGTATATTATACTCAATGCTTTTTCCTTTTTACGTGAAAAATTGGCACAAAAAGGGATCCCTTATTTGGATGCACAATGGATGATTGATGATAAAACACGCGTGGTTGATTTGATTGATTCATTGGGCTTGAAACAAAGTGATGTTGAAGCAGTCTTTTTAAACCATACGGTTAGTTCGAAAGAAACCCTTTTAAAGGAAGGGGATAGGGTAGCTCTTTTGCCTCCAGGAACGCCTGGTTCGTACAGACTTCTCTCAGGCTTAAAAGAAGAGCATTAACCTCCACCCACTTTTGGAAAGAGAGCGATTTCATCGCCCTCTTGTAGCACATACGATACATCAACATGTCTCCCATTTGCCATTAACACACCCAAAGGCGATACACTCTCAAGATCAAGTGTATCTATGACCGTTTGTGCGGTTGTACCTTCGGGATATTCTTTTTGCTCTGCTTTAAAGCGACCTTCTCGGTATTGAGCAAAAAGTTTAACAAAAACGTGCATCAAAAATTCCAGAACGCATCAATTTCTTCTCCTGTGAAGTCCCAAACCACATTGTGTGGAGGTAGTACTTCATATTTCATAAATTCAGGTAGTCTATCGTCCGCACTGTTAAGACCCGCTTTGATGTTAAATTCATGTTCAGTTTTAAGAATAGTTTTACCTAAATTGACCACATCATCGATTGTAAGAGTACATCCAAAGCGTGCATTGATCATATCAACTAAGGCAGGTAAACATTTTGGATCATCAAGGGCTGGGAAGGCAACAAAGATACACATACCTGTACTATCAACCGCTGCAGTTGCAATTTGAAGATTTCGTGCAAGATCAACTTGTCCTTCTTTTTTGAGTGGATCAACATGACCACCGCTGTTAAGGATGTTGGTGGCAACAGCGTACCCTGAAGTATGATCTGCGCCCATGGTTGAGGTCGCATAGGTGATACCTTGACCTTTTACCGCACGTGGCTCATACGCTGGAATACCTTGACCTTTAACGGTTGGAACACGCACTAAACCATAAATTTTTCCTAAAATATGGGTGCCACTACCAATAATACGACCCATTGCTGTACCATTTGGTAAATCTTTTGATAAAAGCTCATACGCTTTTTCGCCATCACCGTACGCTAAAATACCCGCATCCACTGCAAGTCCTAATGTGACGCTTGTTTCGATAGAATCTACACCCAAATCATCCATTAATCCATCCATTTTGGCGATTAAATCTAAATCTTTAATACCAAAGTTTGCACCAAGTGCCCAAATGGTCTCGTATTCAAAGCCTGATGTGAGGTAATTGCCATCTTTGTCGTTATAAACTTGTGAACATTGGATAACACAACCTGCGTGACAACCATGGGTTGTTTTTCCACCTCTTGCTTTAATATTTTCTGCCATGGTTTCACCACAAATATTCTCAGCAAATTCCCAATTTCCAGCTCTAAAGTTACGGGTTGGAAGACCACCTGCTTCGTTAAGGATGTTAACTAGAACGTTGGTACCAAATGCAGGTAACCCCTCTCCACTGATAGGATTTTCTTGAAGCGCTTTGGTGAAAACTTTACTGGCTTCTTTGAATTTTTCAGGATCAGCAATGGTGACTTCTTTATAGTTTTCAGCATCCACCGTGATACATTTAATTTTTTTAGAACCCATAACAGCACCCAGACCGCCACGGCCATGACTTCTGAGTTTTCCGCCAGGATCTTTAACAGAGATATTCGCAAGGTTCATACGCATTTCACCTACACGACCAATGGTCATAACGGCTACTTTTTTGTCATATTTTGCAGCGATTGCATCTAAAACAGCGTAGTTATCAAGCCCTACAAGCTCAGGCACTTCAATAAACTCAACTTTATTTTTGGTTACATGTAATTGATAAAAAACATTCTCATTTTTAGGCATACCCTCAATAATCAATGCTTTAACACCAAGTTTTGACATAATACCCGCACTCGTACCACCAACGTTTGATTCTTTAATACCACCTGTCAAAGGGCTTTTAGCGCCACAGGAGTTACGACCTGAATTAGATGCAGATGTTCCTGAAAGAAGTCCAGGGGCAAAAACAAGTTTATTATTGGGGCCTAGAGGATGACACTCTGGATCGACCTCTTGTGCAACAATAGTTGAGGTGAGCGCACGGCCACCAAGCCCTAACCACTGAGCAGGAACCTCTTCAATTTTAAAACTAAGATTGGTCATGTTGACACGATAAATTAGATCAGCCATATTAACTCCTTTGTTAAAGTTTTGTTTTATGTTGTAATAGTATTCTAAAAAAATAGCGCCAAAATAGCCTAACTATTCTGAGCGTTTTACCATATAACCTATTCCCCTTATGTTTACTATAAAATCTTCCTTTAATAGGTGTTTTAAACGGTTTATTTCAGCTCTAATCGTTGGAATATCCACATCTACATCATCCCATACATGTTCCATAAACATTTCATAACTACACACAAAACCTTTGTTGTGCGCTAAAAAATCAATAATTTTTAGTTGTCGTTTAGAGAGCACTTCAGGAGTATCATTAAAATAAAGCGCCATTGTCTCTGAATTATAGCTATAGCATTTTGAGAGTCTTTTGTGACAGAGCGTTATAGGTTTACTTTGTGCGATTTTATTGATTCTAAGTCCCAACTCTTTAAGATGAAAAGGTTTTTTTAAATAATCGAAACAACCCAGTTCAAAAGCTCTTGTAATATCTTCAATATCAATCAGTGTTGAAATAAAGATAACAGGAACCATTTTTTTCATAGCATGGAGTTTTTCAATAATGCTAAGCCCATCAATATTGGGAACATTAATGTCAAAGATTAAAAGGTCAAATGTTTTGGTTTGAAGTACATTTAAACAAACATTTCCATCACGTACCGATGTTATGGCATGTCCAATAGAGCTTAGATAATGTGTAATGGCAGTATTCAGTAATATATCATCTTCGAGTAGTAGCATTTTCATCGTAACCCATCTCACTTAGATTCATAAAATAATAGTTAGTTTCGTATGTTAAAGCACAAAGCTACATCTATTATAAGCTTACTCTCTAAGGGTGTCAAACAAAACGTGAAAAACAAAAATATGCTTTTTAGGCATATCTTTTTTTACACACTTGTGCTAAAAAGTGGTGGCAAAAGCCACTACTTTTTAGGTTTTAGGGATTGAAGTTCGATAATGCGTAGAACAATAGCAGAGTAATAAGGGATACTTTGAATTAAAAGCGTAAAGGAAAAAACATAAATTTCAGTAATGCGTGTATAGTTTGTAAAATAAAGAGCAAAAAAGGAGATAGTAAGCAGGGTTGCTAAAATCATCTCATGACGGATAGGATTGGTATTGGTTTTTTTTGTATTTCCACCTTTTTCGGTGCGTTTAAAAGGAAGACCATCTTTAACAAAACCATCGTACACCGCTTTAAAAATAACCAATTGCAGACTCATAGACGCAATAGCGCTTAATACCGTCTCTTTTATGCCCATTTTGACCCGCGTTCGATACAAAATAGAAGCGTGTAAAATATTGACCAAAAAGGCTACAACAATGGGCAGTGTTAATGGAAGGGTAGGAATGGTGACTCCTACAAAGATGATAAATGGAACCCAGAAAATATTTAAAAAAGCAGTCATCGCACCAAAGGCATCGGAAAGCCAAAAGAACCACCCCGCTACAAAATGGTATTTTTGGTAAGGCGTTAATGTTTTAGAAGAGGGTAGAAAACGTCTCCAATGATGTTTTAAAATTTGAATGGCACCATACGCCCATCGGTGGCGCTGCGTTCGAAAGGCTTCTACCGTATCAGGGAGTAATCCCCATCCATAACGTCTGTTGGTATAATGTGCGGTATAGCCTGCTTCAAAAAGGCGAAGTCCTAGTTCTGAATCTTCCACAATAGTATACGTTGTCCAATCCCCCACTTCATGCATGGCTGAAAGGCGTGCCATCAGCATCGTGCCATGTGCGACAATTGCATTTTCTTCATTTCTCTCAACCATACCAATGTCAAAGAATCCCGCATATTCTGCGTTCATTGCTTGTTTAATAAGCGATTCATTGCCATCACGGTGGTCTTGCGGTGCTTGAACAAGGGCTACTTTTGGGTCATCAAAAAGAGGAACTAAATCAATAAGCCAGTTTTCACCCACCACATAATCAGCATCAATAACTGCTAGAATCTCTGCTTTTTCATTGGTGTATTTAAGGGCTTCATTGAGTGCTCCTGCTTTAAATCCTTTACATGTAATGTTTAAAAAGACAAATTTTTCACCCAATTTGGCACAATGCTCTTCAATGGGTTTCCAATAAAACTCTTCTGTTGTGTTATTGATAACAACCAATACTTCATAGTTTGTGTACGTAAGTTTTGCAAGCGAATCAAGTGTTTCAATCAGTACATGGGGTTGTTCTTTGTAGGCAGGAACATGAATAGAAACAAATGGAACATGTTCGGATTTAAGATTAAGAGGAGCCAGACGTTTTGGTGCGATTCCTAAGGTGCATTTAAAAAGCTCATTAATTTTAGCTAGGGTGATAATCACCAATGGAATCATCAGAAAAATACCCATGGTCCACATGACCCACATACCAAAGTTCATGTAATAAATAAACGGATAGGTTGCTGCCATAGCTATACCAAAGCCCATAGCTTGTGCCGCAAAGCTATACGTAATGGCATGTGCAAAATTAACCCTTTGATTACGAAGACCAAAAAAAGTGAGGAGTAAACCAAAGAAGACAGCGCCTGCCATTTGATAACGCCAAAGAGGATTCAGAACAGTTTGCTTAATAAAATGAAATTTAGGTTGTTTGTTAATATCAAAAAGTCCCCAATAAGGTCCAACACTTCCCTCATGCACACCTTTCCATGGCTGATCGAACGCTTCAACAATGTTGTAGCTCCATTTCTCAGCATTTGCCATCTCTAAAAAGCCAGTGATGGCTGCAATTTGATTGGTCAGTGTGGCTTCTGCTTTTTCATTATTGTATCCACTGCTTGGCCATCCAAACTCTCCGATGGTAATAGGCTTTTTAGGATACATTGCTGCAATCGCATCGTATTTTTCTTTGGCAAAAGCTAAGGTCTGTTCGATAGGAATTTTTTCCCAATAGGGTAAGATATGGACATTAATGAAATCGACGTGACGTGCTAGCTCTTTGTTGGTGAGCCAAACATGTTGTACTTCTGCCGTTGTCACAGGAATACGGGTGCGTTTTGAAACACGGTCAATATAGGCTATGAGTTCTTCAGGGCTCAAGTCAGCACGAAGCAAAACCTCATTACCTACAATAATAGAAGCGATTTTAGGGTAATACAGTTTGGTTAGTTCAAATAAAGTTTCAATTTCATACTCATTGGCACCCTTATCGCCTGAGAGCCAAAGACCTATATCGACTTTGAGTTTGTTGTCTGCTAAATTACTTAAAACCCTTTTCGCATCATCAATGGCGTAGGTTCGCACTTTTCGTGCAGTTTGCTCGATAATTTTCATATCCTTAGCAATCTCTTCATCGCTTTTAGGTGCTTTTTCAAATCCTCGATAAGGCGTGTAGGAGAGGGATTCTATTTTATCACCAATTTGCGGTGACGTGACAATTTTATCACCACCTCTTGTCCATAAGAAAACGTGTACAAGGGATGTGATAACCATAGAAAGTAGGACATATTTGAAATATTTCAATCGATGCTCCGAAAAAAAAATGGTAGAGTTTAAGTATAAAACTGTTGTAAAAATGGTGACAATTTTACAACAAGTTTGTTTAAAAATGAGGTCTTATTCTTTACATGTAAAGGGGTGTTTTGAAAAAAAGTGAAAAAGCTCCTCTTTTGGGAGTGGCTTTGAAAAATAATACCCTTGAAAGCGATCACAGCCAAAGGTCGTAAGAATATCTTTTTGTTCTTTTGTCTCAACCCCTTCTGCTAAGAGATGCATATTAAGATTTTTACCAATCGTGATGATGTTTTGAATCATTTTTGCAGAGGCAACATCATGGGCAATGGTATCAACAAAACTTTTATCAATTTTAAGCTCATTAATCGGTAATTGACGTAGCATACTTAACGAAGAGTAGCCTGTGCCAAAATCGTCCATAGAAATCTCAATTCCCATATCTCGGATTTGATGCAACAAAGGCAAAATATAGTGCAAATCTTCAATAAAAAGATTCTCGGTTACCTCAAGGGTGATATTGAGATACTGTGTTTGTGTTTTCTTGAAAACATGAAGCATATGTTCTAAAAAATGAGGATCCATAAATTGGCGTACAGAGATATTAATCGAAACATGAAAAGGGTGTTGGAGTTTTTGATGCAATTCATTGACATCGTTGCAGACCATTTCAACGATAAGCCGACCAATTTTTAGCATAAGACCTGAAGCTTCTGCTAGAGGAATAAAATGATCGGGAGGAACATTTCCTAGCAGCGGGCTATTCCATCGAATAAGAGCTTCAGCTCCATAATAAAAACCCTCTGCGGTAATTTGCGGTTGATAAACCATAAAAAGTTCATGGTTGCTAATTGCTTTTCGTAATTCTTGTTCAATGGTAATGTTTTTTAAAAACCCCTCTTGCATTTCACTGGCAAAAATGTGCGCACTGTTCTTAATTTTTTTTGATTCATACATTGCAATATCAGAAGCTCGAAGGAGCATGTCAATCGTATGACCGTGCTCAGGATAACAAGCGATTCCCACGCTTGCACCAAGGTTAAAATGCAGTTGCGTAATGACGTATGGTTCAGAAAGTGTCTCAATAAGTTTTGAGGCAAAATGCATAAGTTCTTCATGTTTGGTAATCAAGACAAGCAGAACGAACTCATCACCGCCATAGCGAACAATAAGAGAGTGCGGTGGCATAATGGCATTTAGACGTTTAGCAATTTGTATCAGAACATAATCACCATAATGATGCCCAAAACTATCATTCACCGTTTTAAAATGATCCATATCAACATAAATCATGCTAAAAGCAGGGCCATCTTTATGAATCCATTGTTGAACACACTGTTTAAGGTAGTAGCGATTAGGCAGTAGGGTGAGCTGATCGTGAGTGGCTTGTTCAAAAAGCTCTTTTCTGCGCTCCTCTTCTGCTTTAGCGATGATACGAAAAAGGTAGAAGAAAATACTTCCTATCCCTAAAAAAATAAGTAAGTAAAGAGAAGATTTTTGGACAAACTCTTTGACTATAAGACTCAGGGGTGTTTGCGAAAGTATCCAAAGGTGATAGGTATTGTTATATTTTAAAGAAGCGAGGTAATAGCCTTTTTCACCTTGTTGATATAACGTAGAAACAAGCAGTTGATTGCTTTTTAGTTCCTTAGGTGTGATGCCATGGGTATCAAAAACAGTTGTAAAGAGTTTTTCCATGGTTTCTTTAGAAAAGGGAGCATTATAAACACGTTCGTAATCTTGATGACCATTTGAATGGTATTGGTAATAAAGGTCATGGTCTCGAATCACAGAGAGGTTGAGATAGTGACGATGCTTTAAGGCACTTAAAAGTGCATCAAAAGTACTGGTATGTTTGAGAACGGTGGTAATAACAAACTGTGCTTCACCTGCTTCATTGCGAATCGTTTTTCGAATAGGCATCCCCCATTTTTGTAAAGGAGGTGAAAAATAGACACGTCCAAAAACCATTCCATCAGAAGCCAGAGCTTGTAAAAAAGAGTCACGGGTTTGTGGAAGTTCAAGAAGATTGGGAATATTTGTTGGGTCTTTATCTGAAGTAGCATAAATAAATTTGCCTTTTGGGGTGGTAATACCAAGGGCAATCATTTCAGGATTATCAATAAGTGGTTGAACATGATTTTGAATGTTGTGTAAATTGTTTTCTAAAAGCCCAATACCCAAAATATCGGTAAGGCGTTCGTACGTGTTGAAGAGCGAATGCGTTGCATTTGCCATAAGTTCCACGATATTTTCTTGTGCAGTTTGATGTTTGAGGTAAGCATTATTCCATGTCGCATAACATACTGTAGCAAATAAGAGAGTAGCAATCAAAGATAAAACATAAAAGATAAACCAAATATTTTTCTTAATAATTGCCATACGTACAATTCCTTGCTTAGAAAAGATGGTTAAGGCATTGTAACATTTTTTAAAGAAAAAAGTGGGTATTTGTCTTTTATGCAAAGCCTTATGAAAGCACCAAAAAGGTATAATCTTAGAAAAAATTAAAGAGAGAATAATGGTAGAAGTTAACAACCTTACGATGCGTTTTTCGCATCAATTATTGTTTGAAAATATCAATTTAAAATTGGATAAAGGGAAGCGTTATGGTTTAATTGGTGCCAATGGCGCAGGTAAAACCACTTTTTTAAAAATTTTATCCCGTCAGATAGAGGCAACCAGCGGTAATATTTCGATTGAAAATGGTTTAAGAGTAGGGGTTTTGGGACAAAATCAGTATGCGTTTGAAGATTACACCTTAAAAGATGCCGTTATGTACGGTAATAAGCGTTTGTATGATGCGATTAAAGAGAAAGAGCATCTTTACGCTACGGGCGATTTTGATGATGATAAAGTCAATGACCGTTTGGCAGAACTTGAAATTATTTGTGCCGAAGAAGACCCAACGTATGAAGTGGATGTAAATATTGAAAAAATCCTTGCCTCTTTAGGTTTTCCCGTCTCCATGCATGAGAGTTTAATGAGTGAACTCACAGGTGGCGATAAGTTTAAAATTTTATTAGCACAAGTGCTTTACCCAAAACCCGATGTCCTCTTTTTGGATGAGCCTACGAACAACCTTGATTTGGAAGCCATTTCATGGTTAGAAGAGCAACTCATTCGCCATGAGGGAACCATGGTGGTTATCTCTCACGATAGACACTTTTTAAATGCGGTTGTTACCAACATCCTTGATGTGGATTTTAAAAAGATTCGTGAATTTACAGGTAACTACGATGAGTGGTATTTGGCGGCGAATTTAATCGCCAAACAACAAGAGATGGACAGAGACAAGAAGCTCAAAGAGAAAGAGGAGCTTGAAGCCTTTGTTCGCCGCTTTTCAGCCAATGCGTCTAAAGCAAAACAAGCAACGTCTCGTCAAAAACGTCTTGAAAAATTGGATATTGCTGATATTCAAACTTCTTCCAGACGAGATCCGAGTATTGTGTTTCGTGCGGGGCGTGATATTGGCAATGAAGTCTTAGAAGTCGAGGGGATTGAGAAGAGTTATGGGGATCAAAAGGTACTTCATAGCATTAGTTTTAAAGTTGAAAAAGGCGATAAAATTGCACTCATTGGTCATAATGGTGTGGGTAAAACAACACTGTGTAATATTATTATGGAACAATTGGAAAAAGATGCAGGTACCATAAAATGGGGTGCAACGATTATTCCGAGTTATTTTCCTCAAAACACCACCGATATGATTACGGGTGATTTACAACTTTTTGAATGGTTACAGCAGTATGATGCAAAAAAAGATTTAGATGAAATTCGAAAGTGTTTAGGGCGTATGCTTTTTTCTGGTGAAGAGCAGAAAAAAAGTGTGAGTCAGCTCAGCGGTGGTGAAAAACACCGTATTGGACTTTCAAAAATGATGCTAGAAAAAGGCAATTTTCTTGTTCTTGATGAGCCAAATAACCACCTTGATTTGGAAGCGATTATTGCTTTGGGTGAGGGATTATTTAAATTTTCAGGTAATGTTATTTGTGTGACACACGATAGAGAGCTGATTGATGCATTTGCTAATCGCATTATCGAGTTACATCCTGATGGCACAATGACAGATTTTAAAGGCGATTATGAAGCTTTTAGAGAGACGTATGGCCGTTAAAAACACCCCTTTTAGCCTAGGGAGCACTTTAGACAACGATAGCGCTTGGCAGTTTGAAGAGGTGAAAACCTCTTCAAGACCCGTAGTACTCAAAGAGCCTGCAAAGCATTTGTTAGTGCTTAAAATGGAAAAACGTCAAGGTAAACCTGTCTCTATTGTCGGACCTTTTTTTCTAGCAAAAGAGGCTTTGACGCAACTGTGTTCTTTGGTCAAAAAGAAATTAGGCAGTGGTGGTACATGTAAAGAAGAGTGGTTGGAATTTCAAGGCGAATGTCGTGAAAAACTCAAATCCATTTTACAAAATGAGGGATTTCGTTTTAAGGCTTAAAGAATGACATACGTATTGAATTCATTATTACCTATTTGTTTGATTGTTGCTATTGGGTACACCTTTAGACATATGAAATTTCCCTCCACCGATTTTTGGCCTCTTGCCGACCGCTTTACGTATTATGTCCTGATGCCTGCTCTTTTAGTGTATAAACTCTCTGTTGCCAAATTGGAATTAGCTTACACCGCTCCTCTTGTTTTAACCACGTTATTAAGCATTGTTGCGGTTTTAGTGCTACTGCTTTTTTTAAATACTCTTTTGCATTTTGAGGCTAAAGCATTTACTTCCATTGTGCAAGGAGGTATTCGTTTTAATTCCTATGTTTTATTAGCATTTGTGGATACGGCATATGGAGATGAGGGTTTGGTTTTAAGTGCAATTGTGATGGCATTTGCAATTCCTTTTATCAATGTTTTGTGTATTGGCGTATTTGCTTTTTATACCCGTAATGGGCGCTTCTCTTTACTCGCCTTTTTAAAAACGATCATTAAAAATCCCTTGATTGGTGCCTGTGCTCTGGGTGTGATGATTAATTTAAGCGGATGGGAATTGCCTCTTTTTACCCTTAAAACACTCTCTCTTTTAAGCAATGCTGCTCTTCCCATTGGTCTTTTATCGGTGGGTGTTGGTTTGGAACTTCGGTATCTTAAAGTGGCAAAAAAAGAGTTAGTGGTGTCAAGTGTTGCAAAATTATTGCTGTTTCCCTTATTGGCATATGGTATTGGTCTTTTGTGCGGATTGAGTGGGATACATCTTAGCATTGCTATTTTATTTGGCTCTATGCCAACGGCTATTTCATCGTATATTTTAGCAAGGGAGCTAGGTGGCGATGTTTCACTTATGGCTTCTATTATTACTTTACAAACCCTAGCATGTATGGGAACGCTCCTGTTTATTGCTCCTTTTTTATAGTTACATGTAAAGGTTATGCGTGTGCGGTTTCTTCGACAAACAGAAGGGCTTTGTGGCACGCTTCGTAGAGTTGTTCCATGGTAAAGCAAGGTTCTTGATTTCCTATCTTAAAGGATGCTTTACTGGTTATATTGTGGTTCATATGCGTTGCAATATTTAAAAGCTCACCCAAAAATCCTTCATGAAAAAGAAGTGCGGTTTTAATCTCATCATCTAATTGGGTGTAGTTTAAAAATTCTAGCATTGAAATATTCAAATATGCATCAATTAAAGAGAGACTGCCTGTTAGAAACGCCTTATTGGCAAGTTCTGGCTTTTTACATGTCAGCATCAATTCTTCCATTACTTTGGCACGAAATTTGGCATTATTAAAGAGTTCTTCGCTAAAAGGGCGTTCATGTGCTGCTCCATAAAGAAAAAGTCCTAGCCATGAAAGAATTTTATGTGAGCCTAGAAGGGTGATCATTTGTGTAATTGACGTAATTTTTTGCTTGAAATGGTATGCCCCTGAATTGACATGGCGTAAAAGGTTATAAACAAGATCAGGGCAGGTTGAAAATTTATTTGAAATAAAAGCAATATCATCATTTTCTTGCATGCAATTAATCAGGTTAATAGCGCTAATGGTATTAGGTTCTATCTTTTGACCACTTAAAATAATAGGTTTTTCGAAAAAGTAGCCTTGAAACAAGTGAAAATCATAATTTAAACATGCTGTAAACTCTTCTTGCGTTTCAATTTTTTCAGCCAGTAAGGCAATTTTATACGGGGCTAATTTTTCAAGAGAACTGTGTAGATTGTGAAGACCAACAGCTTGAATATCCACTTTAATAGTATCAATATAAGGGAAAATAGGTGTATAGGCTTCAAGCATTGCTTCGCTGCAATCAAAATCATCCAATGAAAAGGTGTATCCTTTGGCATGAAGTTCTGCTATACGTTCAATGAGCGGTTGTGTTATAGCAGTGTATTCTAAAATTTCAAAGCCAAACTGCTCTTTAGGTAATAAAAGCAGGGCATCACTAAAGAGCATGGATTCATCAAGATTAATGTAACCTTTTTTTGTACCAATAATGGAAGGAAAGCCTATTGTATGAATAAGATTGACAATAACGCGTGCTGTGGCTTTGGCATTGTCTGTAAATTTTGCGCTGTTATTGACTTCACACGAACGGTATAAAAGTTCATACGCAAGGCATTCGCCCTCTTTGTTAAAAATAGGCTGTCTTCCAATATAGGTTTGCATGGATTCCCTTCACGAAAAGGTTTATGGTTTAAATTGAATGTTTATCATACCGCAAAATTTTTTATCTTTATAAAAATGAACCATATAGGTACGCTCTTGTTTATCAATGGCATAGGATTTCATCAATGCACTTGGTTCTATTTCAATGCCATCTTCACTGATAACCCCCTCTTTAGAATACCCAATAACATTGATTCGATAGCCTTGAATGGGTGCTATTTCAAAACTTTTATGGGTATAAATAAGAGAGCCAATTTTGGCACGTGCTTTTTCCCCATCAAGGAGCAGGTTGATTTCATCTAAAGAGTCATCAAACTCCATCATGTCGGCTTTAAGCGTAGAAATAAGCTTGTTGCCATTCATAATTTTATACTCATCTTTTTCTTTTAGAACGGCTACAAGGGGATTATCACTTTTGTAGTGAAACGTTTCTTTATTTATGGGAAAAAAACGTATGTATGGTTTAAGGTTTGAGAGCTCAAGCATAATTTTTGTAGGAGGAATTTCTAAGCTTCCAACATCTGCTAAAAGGGTTTGAATATTTGCTTCGCTGAGTTCAAAAGAGCGTGAAAATTCAATATTCATTTCATGCATAAATTTTTCAATAGTTTTGAGCTGGTAAAACACTTTGTGTGAAAGTTCAGTAATGTTCTTACTGGTTTCAATCGCAAAAGCAGGTTTGTTGTTTTTAATTGAAAAATAGGTAAGGCTTTGTTGCATCGCCTTATCTTTGTCTTTGGTATTAGTATTTTTGACGTTAAATTCATGCACATCTTCAATTAAATCAATATTGGTTTCTTGATTGACCTTTTGAGCAATGTGAGCTAAATTACCATATTTTGCATTGGGAATGGTTTGCTGATCAATAATCGTGGCTTGACCCCATGCTTTAGGATTGAAATTTTTATCAATGGTTTTGGTTCTGTAAAAGCCATGCCCATCATGAAGGTTAAGGGTTAAATCAACACGTGGGTCAAGAATAAGTTTTTTAATATCCGTGACGATTTCAAAATCTTTGTCCTTAGCATCAATCGTGGCAAATTTTCGGTTCATATCACCATAAATACCTCGTTTGTTTTGAACAATACTGTCAAAATTTACGTTAGGGACAATCCACAAGTTACCCCGTACAATGGTGTAATATTTGGCTAAGAGCATGGGTGCAAAATAGCCACCTGGCTCGTCCCCATGAATTCCTCCAATAACCAACAAGGTGCTTTCCTCTTTTTGACCACTCTCTTTTTGAATTAAAGAGTAGTGTAAATTGGCACCAAAGGCATAGGTTGAAAGCAGGAAAGACAAGGCGAGATAGCATTTTTTCATTCACACTCTTTTTAATTTAATTTTAAGGCTAAAGCTTAGCAAAAGGGAGATTAAATTTTACCAAAACTCCTAAGGCTTCGAAAGTTTTTTACATAAAAGTGTCACGAAATCTTCAAAGGGAGGAAGCCACAGTCTTCCTTCTCGTTGTTTGACTCCCCACATCGATTCTGGAAAATGTGAGTCATCTTCAAAGCGAGCCATAATGTGAATATGAAGATGAGGTACGTAATTTCCAAACAGAGCGATATTGATTTTTTTAGGACTATAATATGTTTTCATAACCTCTTCAACGCAGAGCATCGCATGAAGAAGGGCTTGTTGTGTTATAGGGTCACAGTCACTGAGTTCTTTATAGGCTTTGTGTGGAAAAATTTTGACCCATGGAATAGTAGCCTCTTCTTTCTCAATATAAAAAATCTCATTTTCGTAAAGTTTATTTGCCATCTACTGCTCCTTAAAACGGTTTTTGTAAGTACATTTTTGACACAAAATCTCAACAGCTTTATCCTCTTTAAATCCTTCGATGATGGCTCGTGTTCGAGGAGCATTTAAAATAGAATGCAATGAATGTTCCTGTAAATTTCCCAAAGAGATACACGCATCTTTATCCAAACAGCACGGTACAACACTGCCATTGGCAAGAATTCCAAAGTGTGAAGAAAGCCCTAAACAACGTCCCTGAGAAGCGTGGTCTGAAGATAAACTAGGCCATTCAAAGTAGTCATCAAAGTGCAAGCGTATTTTTTCTGCAAGTCTGATGGAGCGCATATTTTTTTCATACAGGGTGTTTACATGTAACGTACATTTAAAGTGCGTTTCAAGGTAAGCAAAAAGCTGTGTATTAAACGCTTCTTCACTGTGTGCTTCGTCTATATTCCATAAACGAAGGTTAATAAAAAGTTCTTTATTCCTTGCTATTTTAGCATCACAGAGGTTTACAACTGCGTCCATATAGGCATCAAAGGAGAGTGGCATTGTATTTTTATTAAAGCTATTGAGTGAAATATTTATTTGTTTAATTGCAGGATGCAATAAGGTTTCTAAAGAGTGGTTGTTTAAATAGTAGCCACTGGTTGTCAGCATCACTTTAAATCCATAATCATAGCTTTTATCCAAATACTTTTTCAGATGCGATAACGTCAGTGGGTCGCCCACAATATGATAAGCAATCTCTTTGGTATAAGGTTTTAGCTCGGTTAAAATATGTTCAAAAAATGCAAGCGACATGGTGTGCGTTGGTAAAGTTTTCGGTGGGCAAAAGCTGCATTTTAGCCCACAGATATTAGTGAGTTCAATATACACACGGTAAAATTTCATGCTCTTAGTAGTCGCTTTTCATCTCTTTGCCCTCAAGCATTGTTTCATCAAAAATCTTTACACAATTACGCCCTTGCTCTTTGGCGTTGTAAAGCGCAATATCTGCAAATTTAATGCATTTCCAGATAGAGTCTGAATGGTTTGGGAAAATAGATACACCTACGCTGAGCGTTTTATAAAAACTATTGCCATTGTTGGCTTGAATGGGAGTTTTCTCAAATTTTATGCGTATCTTATGCGCAATACTTTCAATCATACTCTTTTCACATTGATACAAAAGAACCAAAAACTCTTCTCCTCCAAAACGAAATGCCGTGTCCGCTTCTCGAATGCTCTCTTGTAAAATTTTAGAGAGTGCTTTAATGGCTTTATCGCCAACATCATGTCCGTAGGTGTCATTGACCATTTTAAAGTAGTCAATATCAATCATTAAAACCCCATAAACAATCCCATTGCGTTTGGCTTGAGCAAGCGCTTTTTCGATGTATTCGTCCAAATATTTACGGTTATAAAGACCTGTAAGTGCATCGGTAGTTGAGGAAATTTTTAAAATTTGCATCAAATCTTTACTTACCAACTCAGGGCGTGCCCCATCAATGTAGTTTTGAATTAAAGGCAGTTTTTCTTTAATACGCTCTAGCTCTTCTTTTGAAGAAGCCGTAGCACTTAAGAGCAGTTCAAATTCATCACTGATTACATAAGGAATGCAGACATAATGAGGGGCAACGTGTGCACAGGTTTCGCAAATGTGTTTAAACTGATCCGAATAGACTGATTGTTTGGTACGCAAAGCTCTGCATGTGGCATGGGGGCTTTTTTGGGTTTGCATGGCATCAAAAACAATGCGTGGGCTAATCGCGTGTTTGCCTGATTCAATCAGTGCAAAATCTTTGAGCTCAAAGGTATCCATTAAAATGGTTCCCATGCGATTGTAAACATCTTCTTTGGATTCATCAAATTCGATGGTGCGTTTAAATTGATAAATATCCGAGAGTTCATGCACAATCGTTTGTGCCTCAAGAAGCGGGTCGTGTTGATGCGAAGGGGCAACAAACAAAAATTTTCTAATCGTTGTTTCAATATCCATCAAAGAAGATTCAAGTTTTGCCAATAAAGAGTTGATCCAAAGCGCTACATTTTCACAATCTTTGTTCTTCCCCTCCACCCGAACCCTTCGGGTATAGTCTCCCATTTGTGCTTTATTCATAACGTAATTGATAGAATCAAAGAGCGCCATTAATGGTTTCATAGAGTGGTTAATACTCATAAACACAAAGAGCATAATGATGAGGGAAAATCCTAACACCACCAAAGAAGTAATAATACCATCAGTGCGTATCTCAGCAATATCAAACACCATACTCACAAGCCCTAAGACTTCACCCTCTTTGGCATTGTGACATGCCATACAGTTTGGCGTAGCATGCTCTTTGGCGACATAAGGCGCACTGACTCTTAGCTTTGCGCTTTGGGAAGACTCGATCACTTTTTTGTAAGAAGTACTTGTTTTTAACACCTCATGATCAATTTCATCACGAGGGGTTTCATTATTAAAGCCTTTACCAAACTGTTCAATGACAGAGGGGCTTCGCACAATCCATAAGGAGTCAATTCCTTTTGCTGAAGCAATTTTGTTTAAAAAAAACTCCCGCTGATCCATCGTTCCACTAAGCATATGCGCACTAAGACCATCTTGAACCAACTCTGCAATGACAGCAGCCTTTTCTTCAGCACCCTTAATCCAAAAGCTACGCATGGAGAGAATGTAAATAACCAATAAAAGCATAAATGAGATAAAAATCGTTCCAACAATAACCCATGAAAGCCTTTTTTGCATGCGCACATCCTTACATGTAAAAGATTTTAGATTACTCTACCGTCACGCTTTTGGCAAGATTGCGTGGCATATCGACATCGTTACCTAAACGAATGGAAATTTCAAGTGCTAGTAATTGGGTCATAAGCATCATCTCAAAAAATTCACCCATCATATGTGAATGCGCTTGTGTCTTAATAAAATCATCGGCTAATTCAAAAGGCTCTGGACTAATCACTAAGAGTGTTGAATCTCTAGCCCCTAGCTCCTCAACATTGCTTTTCATTTTGTCATATAAAAGATTTTTTGGCATGAGCGCAATAGTGAAAAGTTCGCTATCAGCAAGGGCAATGGGACCGTGTTTCATCTCTCCTGCAGGGTAGCCCTCTGCGTGTAAATAGCTAATCTCTTTAAGCTTCAATGCTCCTTCAAGGGCAAGAGGATAAAAAACATCACGGCCAATAAAGAAGAAACCATGCCCATGTAAATAGCGTTTGGAGAGGCGGCGAATTTTTTCATGTTTGGCTTCATTTACTTTTAAAACCAAAGGAATATGTAAAAGGGCTCGAATTTCACTTTTAAGAATCTCTTCATCAAGGGTGTTTTTAGCTGTTCCTACAAAAAGGCTTAAAAGCCACAAGGTGACCACTTGTGTGGCAAACGCTTTCGTACTTGCCACCCCTTTTTCAATGCCTGCACGTGTTAAAATGGTTGCATCAGCGGTTCGTACGATAGAAGAGTTATCGACGTTGCAAATCGCAAGGGTTGGCATACCGCTTTTTTTTGCCATTTTTAAGGCTTCAAGGGTATCGGCGGTTTCACCACTTTGTGAGATAACAATAAAAAGGGTTTTTGGATCTAACAAAGGCTCTTTGTAGCGAAATTCACTGGCAATTTCAACATTACAGCGAATTTTTGAGAGGCGTTCAAACATATAAGATGCACTCAAAGCGGCATGGTAGCTGGTACCACACGCACAAATTTTAATCGCATCGATTCTGCTAAAATCAAAACCACACAGTTCATCCAAAATAACTCTATTTTCTTTAATGCGCCCCATTAAAGTTTCACCAACCACCACGGACTGCTCGTAAATCTCTTTTTCCATAAAATAACGGTACCCATCTTTTTGGGCTGAGAGTTTATCGTGGATAAGGGGTTTGAAATCAAGCTGTTGTTGAACATGCTCTTTTAAAAGGGTGATGTCTTGATTCTTTGCCCAACCGTACTGAGCATCTTCTAGGTAAACCACCTCTTTTGCTAAACCAATAAGGGGTGCGTCTGAAGAGCTAAAATAGACCTCACCCTCACTGCTCTTTCCAAGCAGTAAAGGAACGGCATTTTTTGCAAAGAAGATAACATCGGGCTCTTTTTTGGTAATCAGTAAAATGGCATATGCCCCATGCAAGGAGGCAATGGTTTTTTCAAACGCTTTAAAACAATCTCCCAATTCTCTTACATTTTTTTCAAAAAGATGCACGGCAACTTCGGTATCGGTTTGGCTTAAAAATGTGATGCCATCTTTGAGAAGTTCGTCTTTAATCTCTTTGTAATTTTCAATAATTCCGTTGTGAATAATATAAGAAAATTGCCCCCAATGTGGATGCGCATTTGCTTCTGTGGGTTTACCGTGTGTTGCCCACCGTGTGTGCCCAATGCCAACACCAAAACCTGTAGAGCTAAAATTTTCAACCTTGTGGTCTAAATTGGAGAGCTTACCTGTGGCTTTAAAAGAGGTGATTTCGCCATCTTTTAGTACAGCAATACCTGCTGAGTCATACCCTCGATATTCAAGCTCTTTAAGCCCATCAATGAGAAAATCACGTTTTTCTTTTTTCCCGATATAGCCAACAATTCCACACATACCACTTGCCTTTTAATAAAAATAATCTAAAATACTGTCTTTATTGTTACATAAGCCCACTGTTTTTTCGATTAAAAGAAGGTTACGAGTTCTGTTTTTAATGGTCTGAATCTTTGCCATCGCAATATCAATGTTATATTCATCAAAAATACTCATCATGTAGGCCATCAATCCTTGCTGATTTTTCGTTTTAAGTTGCATTAAGGCATAAGATTTTGAGTGTTCAAAGTCTAGGGTGATTTCTCCTTTTAAAATGGTAGGTTTTTTGAGTGTGGCTCGTTTACTCATATCAAAGGAGTTTTCTAGCAGTTCTGTAATATAAGCAATGTCACTCTCTTGCACCTTTTCATTAAAGTCAATTTGGAAGTATTTTTTGTTGTCAAAAAGTTTATAAATATCCATTTGAACAAGGTCTAAGTAAGAGAGCTTTCCTAGAAGGTAGCCAATATTAAACGCTTTAGCACGAATCACTTGAATGCTTAAATGGTCTTCATTGTTGATGATATAGCGGTATGAATCGCTTAATGTCTCATCGGCTTCTTTGGCAATAAAAAGAATCTCAGGAAGTTTGAGCTTGAGAAAGAAAAAATTAGACTGAATGGAGAGAATTTTTTTCTGCAAACCTTTTGAAAGTGCTAAAAATTCGGGACTTTTTTTAAGACTATTCTCTTTGCGTAAGCGTTTGGTTGTCTCATCAATGAGCTCTTCTTTTTCAAACATCTCCATACTGTAGTGGTAAAATTCTCGCAATAATTTAGCAATAAAACCCGAATAAATATTGTCATTGACCGCACTCATATCCGCATAGGTGAGAATGTAGAGCAGTTTGAGCGCTTGAGGATTTTGCAATTTTGAGATAAAGGAGAGGACCACTTTTTCACTGTAAATATCTTCACGATAGGCTGTATTGCTCATAAGCGTATGGTACTTAATCAGTAAAACGCCCATTTCAATGGCTTTTTCAGAGAAATGCAATTTGGTAGCGTAGGCTTTAAAAATCTTTGCGCCTATTTCACTGTGGTCATCTTTTCTGCCTTTCCCACTGTCATGCAAGAAGGCAACCAGTTTTAGCATGGCACGTCCTTCTGGGCAGAGGTCATCAAAAAGCGCTTTAATAAAAGGCTCTTGTATATTTTCCAAATGGTAGAGGGTATGTAAAGAGTGAATATCCACAGGCAATTTATGGTAGCCATCAAATTGAGCGAGGTCTAAAATATGGCGAAAAGGCTTAATGAGTTGTGGTAAAAGAGAGGCCTCATAAAGCAGGCTAAAGAGGGTGTAGACATTGGGTTGAAAGAGAAGAGAGCGTATTTGTTTATAGGTTTTTGGGGTATTGTGCACTGGATAGATAGCATTTTTGATGTAATGCACATAGCTAATATCAAAACGCACCGCAGCATCATCAAAGTTCTGAAGTTGCTCTAATACCAGTGAAAGTTTAGGGTTGGGTTTTTTCAAAGACGCATATACAATATTATTGACACGGTAGAGACCTTTTTCAATACGCCCTTTTTTAAGCGCATTGAGACAAGGTGGATATAAAAACAGTGAGGCGGTAAGTTTGCGCATAAAAATTTTACATGTAACATCCACGGTGTGCATGGAGGCAAACGTACGAGAGGAGAGTTGCATATGGGCATTTTTCAATATTTTATCTTCAAAGCCTAGTTTTTTTGCGACATCAGGGATGTATTCGAGGTTTAAAATATCTTGTTTCTTCTTCGCACTTAAATGCAATGCAGAGCGTACACGGTAAAGAAATTCTAATGCACTGCGAAACTCTTTATACTCCTCTTCATTGATAATTTCAGGTACACGGTCTTTAATGCGGATGCTTCCAAATAGAATCTTACACATCCAAAAGAGCGTATGCGCATCTCTAAGCCCTCCTACGCCTTCTTTAATATTGGGCTCCATACTCATAGGATGTTTTGCTCTGCGTGCTTCATGCGCCGCAATAATTTGCCTGATAATCTCTTTTTTATCCCCTTTGTCGCCTTTTTGAATTTTCAGTAACTCACGCTCTGTTTCCATCCATAAAAGCTTTGAACCGCATAAAAAGCGAGACTCTAACATGGCAGTTTTAATGGTAAGGTCTTGATTGCTAGCACTTAGCAGTTCTTCAAGTTTATGGGTGCGATGCCCCAGTTTCATCCCTGCATCCCACGCCAAATAGAGCATGGATTGGATGAGGGGTTCTATGTTGTAGCCAGGAAGTGCTTTGTAAACGACCATAAGGTCAATGTCGGAGTAGACGCATAACTCCTCACGTCCATAGCTTCCCATGCCGACTAAAACCACAGGAATGGCATTGGCAAAGGGCATATAGTTACCAAAGTATTTGCGTAGGGTGTATTTGTAAATAATCATAATAAATTGGTCAATTTTTTTAGCATGTTTGACTAAGAAATCTTTGCCTTGATTTTCCACAAAAATCTCATTTAAAGAGCTTAAATAGGCTTTGATATGCTCTTTGATGACTTTAGATATTTCAAAATCACTGGCATTTTTTTCGATTAAATCTTCAATAATTTCTTCGATTTCCATCATTTTTCCTATTTTAATTGGAGTGCGTTATAATACACCAAAAGTGCTTTTGCCTTGCCCCTTTGTGTGATGAAGTTGTAAGCAGAAGTACAAAACATCTTTTACATGTAAAAAGGATATTTATGGTTCAAAAACCCTATTTAAGAGCATTTCCCAATAGTAAAGGCTATTTTGGAAAGTTTGGTGGAGCGTTCTTGCCACCCGAACTAGAAGAACAATTTAAAAAGATTGAAGAGGCGTATTTGACGATTGGTAATTCGCACAATTTTATCCGTGAACTGCGTGATATCCGCAAACACTATCAAGGCAGACCCACGCCTGTGTATTATGCCAAGCGTTTGAGTGAGTATGTGGGAGGTGCACGCATTTATCTTAAACGTGAAGATTTAAACCACACAGGAGCGCACAAGCTTAACCACTGTATGGGTGAAGCGCTTTTAGCCAAATATTTGGGTAAGAAAAAACTCATCGCTGAAACAGGAGCAGGGCAACACGGCGTGGCATTGGCAACGGCTGCGGCGTATTTTGGGCTAGAGTGTGAGATTCATATGGGTGAAGTGGACATCGCCAAAGAGCACCCCAATGTGGTGCGAATGAGAGTTTTGGGTGCGAAAGTCGTGCCTGTTAGTTTTGGAGCACGTACACTTAAAGAAGCAGTAGACTCAGCGTTTGAAGCGTATTTGAAAGACCCAGAAAATTCTATTTATTGTATCGGCTCCGTTGTAGGCCCTCATCCGTTTCCCAAAATGGTCAGGGATTTTCAAAGTGTTGTGGGCATTGAAGCCAGAGAGCAATTTTTGGAGATGACGGGTAACTTACCTGATAATCTCGTGGCATGTGTGGGTGGAGGAAGCAATGCAATGGGACTTTTCTCCGCTTTCATCGAAGATTCCTGCGAAATGTACGGCGTGGAACCTGGAGGTACTGGCACAAAACTAGGCGAACATGCGGCGAGCTTGACCTATGGAAGCGAGGGCATTTTGCATGGGTTTAACTCCATTATGCTCAAAAACGAAGCGGGTGAACCAGCCGCCGTTCACTCCATCGCCAGTGGACTAGACTACCCCTCTGTTGGGCCAGAACACGCTTATTTGAGTACTTCAGGACGCACGAAAGTTGGCATCGCCAATGATAAAGAGACCATTCAAGCCTTTTACGATTTGAGCCATTATGAGGGCATCATCCCAGCCTTAGAGAGTGCCCATGCAGTGGCATTTGCGATGAAGCTAGCCAAAGAAAAACCATACGAGTCTATTTTGGTGAATTTGAGCGGACGAGGCGATAAAGATATTGATTTTGTGGTGGAAAATTATAAGCCTGAGGATTATTTATAAAAATTACAAAGGGATTTGAAACTCAAATCCCTTTGTACATGTAAAGCTTAATAACTCATCGAACCTGCGTTTAAAAGTCCAATAGCACTAGAGATAAATGCCATCAAAATCCCCACTGAAATGTCACCATTGTCCATATGCTTTTCCACGGAAAATCTTCCACCTAAGCGTGTCATAATGAGTGCAAAAAGGAGTTGAACAAACATGGCAATGCCTGCCCATATAACAAAATCACCGTAAGAAATGGAATTGACCAATGCGCTATACAAAGGGATACATAAACCTACAATGGCTCCACCAAATCCTAACGCAGAAGCGGTGTTGTTTTGGGTGAAAATCATCTCATAATCATCATAGGGTGTGACTTTGGCATACAAGAAGAGAAACAGGATAAGAACACCTAAAGCGGTTACAAAAAAGAGGGTAAAAGAGAAAAATGCGCCGATAAACATGGTGTAGCCTTTTTGCATATTATAGCTAAGAACATTTAAGATGAGTAGCATTTTACTTTAACCTCTCTTTATAAAAAAAATGGCTAAAATCTTTCTTTATTTCTTATTGAAAGCACAGCATGACACTGATTGAAAAACTAGAAAACAATGAAAGACTGAGCCTTGAAGATGGCATTGCGCTGTATGATTTAGACCTTTTTACACTGGGTCAGTACGCCAATAAAAGAAGACGTGCGCTTCATGGCAACAAAGTCTTTTTTAATGTCAATCGACATATTAACCCCACCAATATCTGCAAAGACGTCTGTAAATTTTGCGCCTTTTCTGCCAATCGAAAAAATCCCAATCCTTACACTATGAGCCACGAAGAGATTTTAAGTGCGCTGGAAAACTCACTCAAACACAGTGCTATTACCGAGGTACACATCGTCTCAGCACACAACCCTGCAACAGGTTTAGAGTGGTATTTGGAAGTTTTCTCAAAAATTAAAGAGCGTTTTCCCTTTTTACATGTAAAGGCACTGACCGCTGCGGAGATTAACTTTTTAGCAACAGAGTATGGGCTGAGTTTTGATGAGGTCATTGAGAAGATGATAGAACACGGTGTGGATTCGATGCCAGGAGGCGGTGCGGAGATTTTTGATGAAGCGGTGCGTGAGTATATCTGTAAGGGCAAAGTGAGCTCAGAAGAGTGGTTGCACATACATGAATTGTGGCATAAAAGAGGCAAAGAGTCGAATGCTACCATGCTTTTTGGACATGTGGAAAAACGTGAACATCGTATCGACCATATGCTCAGGCTTCGTGATTTGCAAGATAAAACGGGTGGTTTTAATGCATTTATTCCATTGGTGTATCAACGAGACAATAACTATTTACATGTAAAAGATTTTTTAAGTTCCACGGAGATTTTAAAAACGTTTGCAATTAGCCGTTTGATGTTGGATAATATCGACCATATTAAAGCATATTGGGCGACATCAACCATCAATTTAGCCCTTGTCGCCATGGAGTATGGTGCGGATGATTTGGATGGAACCATTGAAGTTGAATCCATCCAATCCGCAGCAGGAGCTAAGAGTGCAAAAGGGCTTGGGTTACAGAGTATTTTGGAGCTCATTCAAACCAGTGGTTTTACCCCTGTAGAGCGTGATAGCCTCTACAATGAACGCAAAATATATTAACTTTTAAAAGGATAAGGCTTGGACTTTTTTAAACTGAAAGAACACGGTACCAACGTGAAAACGGAAGTAACCGCTGGGTTTACCATCTTCTTAACGATGATGTACATTGTGCCTGTAAATGCGATTATTATGAGCAAAACAGGCATGCCTATGGATGCGCTCATTACTGCAACGGCGCTCATTACAATTTTATCAACGGTTTTAAACGGGCTTTGGGCAAACACGCCTATTGCTATGAGTGTGGGCATGGGGCTTAATGCTTACTTTACCTTTGGATTGGTTTTGGGAATGAAAGTGCCATGGCAGACTGCTTTGGGTGTTGTTTTTCTCTCAGGTCTTTTGTTTGTCATTCTCTCTTTTACACAATTTCGTGTGTGGATTATGAAAAGTGTTCCCCAAGATTTAAGACGAGCGATTAGTGCGGGTATTGGAACATTTATTGCCTTTATTGGATTAAAAAGTATGGGAATGATTGTAGCAAATCCTGCTGTATTAGTTGGGGTGGGAAATTTTAAAGATCCTAATGTTTTATTAGGTGTTTTAGGACTTATTTTGGTTTTCGCTTTGTACTCATGGAAGCTTAAAGGAGCGTTTATTTTAGCGGTATTTTTCACCTCTATTGTGGGATGGGTTTTTGGTATCGGGGCGTATCCAACAGAATTTTTCTCAATGCCTTCCTCTATCTCACCTATTTTTATGCAACTTGATATTGTCTCTGCTTTTTCATTAGCGCTTTTACCTGTGATTATCACCTTCTTAATTACCGATTTGTTTGATTCCATTGGTACACTAGCAGGCGTTGGGTATCGTGCGGGTATTTTTAAAGACGATGGTAAAGAACTGCAAAAAACCTTAGAAGTCGATGCTGCTGCAACAGTCGCTGGTACTCTTTTTGGACTTTCAACAACGACAGCTTTTGTTGAAAGTGCGAGCGGTGTAGAAGAGGGTGGGCGTACTGGTTTAACGGCTGTGGCAACAGGACTCTTTTTTATCTTAACGCTGTTTATGATGCCTCTGTTTAAAGCCATTCCTGAAAATGCTATTTATCCTGTATTGGTTATGGTAGGGGTTTTGATGTTTAGTGAACTTTCCCATGTTAATTTTAAAGATACAGCGATTGCCGTTTCGACCTTTTTAATTGTGGTGATGATGCCCTTAACATTTTCGATTACGAATGGTTTAGCCTTTGGGCTTATCTCCTATTTGGTGATAAAATTGATTAAGAAAGAGTACAAAGATATTAATATTGGTATTGTATTTTTAGCAGCGATTAGTTTAATCGTATTTATCGTACAGGAAGGACATTAATTTGCGTTATTACAGTTATGAAGAATTTAAAGTTGATGTAAATCATTTAGCCAAGGAAATCAAGCCTTATGCGCCTGATGTTATTTTAGCGGTAGCCCGTGGAGGTATGACTTTAGGGCATTTCCTCTCAGAAGCGTTGGAGATGAGAGCTCTTTATTCTATCAACTCCATTCATTATGAAGAGACGCATAAGCTTGATACGATTAATATTTTTAATATTCCTGATCTTAGTAAAGCTAAACGTGTGGTAATTGTGGATGATATTATTGACAGTGGTGAAACGATGATTGAGATTAAACGTGTGTTGGGCGAAAAATACCCTGATGTTGAGCTCAAAGTTGCTTCGGTTTTTTATAAAGAAAAAGCACTTGTACGTCCTGATTTTGCTGCTCGTGAGGCAACAGAGTGGATTGAGTTTTTCTGGGATTTCCAGATTGATAAGTACAAATAACTTTCACGCTTTTTTTCTGAAACAACAGCGTCTCATTGTGTACGTTTGCACGATGCTGACGCTGTGCTCTTTATATGCTGCCCAACCCATTCAACCCCTTTTTGAAAATGAATTTAGTCTAAGCCGTTTTGAAGCAGTTATGTTTACAACGGTAATCATGTTGCCACTAGGCTTTGCACCTGTTTTTTACGGTTATATTTTGGAGACATTTTCGACAAAGCGCTTTTTGAGAAATGCTGTTTTACTTTTGGGACTTTTAGAGCTTTTATTTGGATGGAGCAATACATATCCTCTTTTGGTAGGAATTCGAGCCTTGCAAGGGCTTTTGATTCCTGCGATTTTAACCTCCCTTATGAGCTACATTGGTTTTATGGCACCTAAAGATAGGGTTCAGCAATCCATGGGATATTATATTGGAGCGACGATTTTAGGGGGATTTTTTGGGCGCTTATTTTCAGGGGCGATGAGTGATGTTTTTGGTTGGCGACCCTTTTTTATTGTTTTGGGGTTAGCACTTATTGTGATGTATGGGGCTTTGAGCTTTTTAAGCGAGGAGATAAAGGTTGATTTTGTAAAGCCAAAATTAGCACAAGTCATTGATGTGTGCAAAAATAAAACCTTTTTAACCATTTTTGTTTTAATGTTTTTTATCTTTTTTGTTTTTCAAGCGTTGTTAAATTTTCTCCCTTTTCAGTTACGCACATTTAGTTCTGATGTCAGTTATGGAAAAGTTGGTATGATGTATGCAGGGTATATTGTAGGCTTTATCATTTCTATTCGTATTTTGTCGATTATTCGTTTTTTTGGTAATGAAGTGAAAACAATTGGGATTGGTTTATTGATTTATCTTTTAGGTTTGCAACTGTTTCATATGAACAACTATACGATTATGTTTGCAGGAATGTTTGTCGTGTGTGCTGGATTTTTTATTATTCATTCGGTTGCTTCAGGACTTATTAGTAAACTAGCACAGGAAAAACGTGCTATTTCCAGTGGCCTTTATCTTTCCTTTTATTATTTAGGAGGAACCATTGGTACTTTTGCCCCTGGCGTCTTTTTTGAATATTTGGGGTGGAATAGCTTTGTTATTTTGCTTTCACTCTTTGCTGGTGCTATGTTTTTTCTACTTTTTAACTTGCACAAGTCATTGTCATAGTAAGGCTTTATTGGTTTACATGTAAAGCGGTATGTAGCGCACGAATCATTAAAATATAGCGTTCTATCGTACTAGCCATTTCTTGAAGTAGCTCAGAATTATGTGTTAGAGGATGCTCTAAACACTCTGCGTATTGTGCTAAAGTACAAAGGTCTTCCATCCCCAGTGTGGCACTCATCCCTTTTAAGGTATGGCACATACGTTTGATAGCAATGGTATCTTTTGCTAAAACTAAAGCTTCGTACTCTTGTTTAAAATAGGTATATTCAGTCGCAAAAATATTTAAGAGTTCATGGTAAAAGGAGCGTTTACCTCCTAGTGCTTCAAGTGCATAGTGTGTATGAATACCCTCTGCTTCAAAAATTTCATACGCCATATTTTCTTTAACAGTGTTATCTTGAATGGTTTTTAAAACAGCTAATTGATGTAAAACTGTGGAAGCTGTTTTGGGAAGGGATTTTTCAATAAAAGAGTATTCACTAAGTTCTAGTAGCGTTTCTAAAAGAATAGAGGAAGTAATAGGTTTTGAGAGAATTTTATAAGGTTTACGTGTTCCTAATTTTGAGAGCAATGCTTCCTTGTCATGCGTATGTGTCAGTAAAATGGAAGGAATTTTATTCCAAAATCGATGTTTAATGGTATGAAATAGATTTAAAGTCTCTGGTGTTTCACTGGAATAGCTCATAATAACCGCATTGACATGAAAGTGACTCTCTAAAAGGGTTAACGCCTCTTTGACATTTTTACATGTAATGCTAAGAACACCTAAGTCACTTAAAATTTGAGCAAGAATCTCAAGCGCTGTTTCATTGGTATCAACCAGTAAGATCCGCAAAGAAGAGAGTTTGGCTGATGGTTTTGGTAGAGTGATAGAGTGATCAAAAGGCAGGGGAATTTCAAACCAAAACGTACTTCCTTTTCCATAAACGCTTTCACACTGAATACTCCCACCCATCATTAACACCAACCCTTGTGCAATACTAAGCCCCAGCCCCACGCCCTCGTAATGACGTGTTGTGGACATATCCGCTTGCGAAAAGGCATTAAAAAGGTTCATTGCCTGATCACTTTGAATGCCTATGCCTGTATCTTTAATCTCAAAACGTACAATTTGTTTGCCATCTTCTTTTTGTAAAGCCTTGGCTTTTAAAAGAATTTCGCCTTTATTGGTAAATTTAACGGCATTGGAGAGAAGGTTAAATAGAACTTGTTTCAGTCGTTTGGGGTCGCCTCTATAGCGTTGTGCATGGGTATTGCTAAGGTCAATTAAAAAGTCTAGACCTTTTTGTTGCGCACGTAAACGAAAAAATTCACTGATGGAAAGTACCAACTTTTCTAATTGGAAAGGAACAGATTTTAGCTCCATACTGTTTGCTTCAATTTTAGAAAAATCAAGAATATCGTTAATAATATTCATTAAATGGTGTGCAGACTCGACCATTTTGGTAAGACAACGATGCTCTTTTTCAGGTAGTTTTTTGTGCACCAAAAGCTCCCCCATACCAATAATGGTGTTCATGGGTGTTTTCAACTCATGGCTCATATTGGCTAGAAATTGACTTTTGATTTGGTGGGCATCGGCTGTTTTTTGAATGGCAGTATTAAGCTCTTCCATTGTCCTTTGGAGTCGCTCATGTGAGCGTTTTGCTTTTTTTTCACCCAGTGTTCGTTTACGAAGTGCTCGTTTTAAGCGATAAAAAACAAAACCACATACCAAGACAAAGATTAAAAAAATCAAGCTCAATTTATTTTCATAGCTTCCATAGAACAGTGCAGCATGTATTTGTATTGGCATCATACAACCCAAGGTTGCAAAAAGCAGAAAGGCAAGGAGAAAAACCGATGTAAGCCATTTGCGCATAGTGTTCAAACCTTAAAAAAAGGTATCATGAGTTTATTAGGAACTCTCGTTAAAAAAAAGTATATCTCTATTTTCTTTAATGGGTTTTAAATGGTGTATTTTCACATAAGACTCTGTGAAGACTTAATTAAAAAACAACGCAAAAATTGCTACAATCATCCTTTACATGTAAAAGTAGCGTGCAAGGATAAGCATTATGGTTTTAATGATAGACAATTATGACAGTTTCACCTATAACATCGTGCAATATTGCCTGGAACTTGGTGCAGATTTAAAAGTCATTCGCAATGATGAACTGAGTGTTGAAGAGATAGAAGCGTTACACCCAGAAAAAATTATTATCTCTCCAGGTCCTGCGACGCCTAATGAAGCAGGGGTGAGTTTGGAAGTGATTAAACATTTTGGCGGGAAAATTCCTATTTTGGGTATTTGCTTAGGTCATCAAGCTATCGCTCAGGCCTATGGTGGAAAAGTTGTACGGGCACAACGTATGATGCATGGGAAAACCTCTACAACCAAACAGCTTCAAAACAGTTGCCTTTTTAATGGATTACCTGAATCCTTTACCACCACACGGTATCATTCACTTATTGTTGAGCAAGATAATCTTCCAGCATGTGTTATCCCTACAGCATATAGTACCGATGACCACGAAATTATGGCACTTCAAATCAAAGATCAACCCATTTATGGTGTGCAGTTTCACCCAGAATCCATTTTGAGTGAACACGGTCATGCTATTTTAAATAATTTTTTAAAACTATGAAAGAGAGACTTTATTTACTCTTTTTGCTACTTTTTAGTAGCACGCTTTTAGTCTATGAGACGCAAGTACTTTCCATTAGTTACGATGAAGCACAGATTTTTTTTAACGGTGACTCTTTGGTTCACTATGTGGCAGTTTTATCGACCAAACTCTTAGGGCAAAATGATTTGGCATTGCGCTTACCCTTTATTTTGTTTTATTTAGCCTCAATGCTCTTGCTCTATAAAATCAGTAAGCTCTTTTTAAAACAAAGAATTGACAGGTTTTTGAGTCTGAGTATTTATGCTCTTTTGCCAGGAGTCAACAGTATTGCTTTATTGGTTAATAGTAGTATCATTGTGGTATTTTTGAGTTTATTGTTCACCTACCTTTATCTTCAAGAACACAAAGTTCTTTCGCACCTTCTGTTGGTAGGAACACTTTTTATTGATAACTCTTTTGCAATTTTTTATGTAGCACTTTTTTGTTATGCACTCTTTAAGCAAAAAACGGACTTGCTTATTTTGACATTGGTCTTATTTGGAGCTTCGATGTATCTGTATGGATTTGATACTGGTGGAAAACCAAAAGGCTATTTTGTGGATACATTAGGTGTTTATGCAGCGATTTTCTCGCCATTTCTATTCATTTATTTTGTTTATTCTATGTATCGTATTTTGATCAAGGAAGAAAAAAATCTTTTATGGTATATCTCATTTTTTTCATTGGTAGTCTCTTTACTCCTTTCTTTGAGGCAACGCTTATTGCTAGAAGATTTTGCACCTTTTGTTGTCTTATCTATTCCTTTAATGGTCAAAGTCTTTTTTAACAGTTATCGTGTACGATTGCCAGAATTTCGTAAGTTACATACCGTGGTTTTTACATTTGTAATGTGTTCTCTTTTTATCAATACTATGGCAAGCTTTTTTCATAAACCACTTTATCTTCTTATGGATGATCCATCTAAACATTTTGCGGTGAATTATCATATTGCAAAAGAGTTGGCAGAAGAGCTTAAAAATAGGGGTATTAATAACGTTATCCTTCGTGATGATAAACTGGCGTTACGTTTGGAATTTTATGCCATCAAAAAAGGTGGAGATTATAAATTAACAAGTAAAAAAGAGATAGACGAAGGGTTTGAACAGATTGATATTGCCTATTATGGTAAAACTGTCAAAACATTCTATCTTTACCCTGTAGGATAAAAAAGAGGTGAGCGTGAAAAAAGCATTTACGATGATTGAGCTTGTATTCGTGATTGTTATCGTAGGCATTCTTTCTTATATGGTAGCCTCAAGCTTTGTACGCAATCCCCTTCGAGAAGCTGCCGACCAAGTGGTGAGTCACATAAGGTATACGCAACATTTAGCGATGCAGGATAATCATTTCAATAGTAATGATGCCAATTGGTTTCAAGGACGTTGGCAAATAAGATTTTTTCAAAATCTCTCATTCACAAATGTATTACCACCCATAAAAAATTATGATAATGAATGGGCTTATTCTATTTATTCGGACAGACCAAATTATACACATCTTCCTAACTTAACAGAATTAGCACGAAACCCTCTTAATCAAAATCAATATCTTAGTGGAGGATATAATAATACTTTACATGTAGAAGATGAACAATCTATGAAAGAAATGCGTTTAAAAACTCAATTTGGCATTCAAACTATCACATTTGCAGGCGGTTGTCGAGGTGGAATAACACATATTCAATTTGATGAAATAGGAAGACCATACAATAGTTATATCACAAATAACAATCCAGCTGGAGAGATTAATGTGGGATTCCCTCGTTTAATCATAAATCAATGCCGTATCACTTTGTCAGATGGGACTTTAAATATTGTCATTGCAATTGAACCAGAAACAGGTTATACACACATTTTATAGCCCCCACATTTTTTAATCTTCTTTTAAGGGACATGGGTATATAATTTCGTCCTCGTTTGAGAGAACGGGGTTAAAGAGAAGTACCCAAAGTAGGGGATTTGCTTCAAGTTCATTACCATTTTAACAATGTCAAATTCAATCTTTGAAATCTAAATAAGCGACCTTAGTCAGTGACGCGAAAAAAGAGATTATCAACTCTTTGAAAAAAAAGAGATACTTTAAGTCATTGAAGAAAACACTTCATATGTCAAGGACATTAAAGTTTACGACGCTTTGCGTTGTGCTTTAGGTTTGGTTCTTTAAGATAGCTTTGCTATCTGTTGAAAGAACAACATTTATGGAGAGTTTGATCCTGGCTCAGAGTGAACGCTGGCGGCGTGCTTAACACATGCAAGTCGAACGGATAAAATAAGCTTGCTTATTTTGTTAGTGGCGCACGGGTGAGTAATGTATAGCTAACCTGCCCTTTAGTGGGGGACAACAGTTGGAAACGACTGCTAATACCCCATACTCCTTCTTACTATAAGGTAAGTTGGGAAAGATTTATCGCTAAAGGATGGGGCTTTATTGTATCAGCTAGTTGGTGGGGTAATGGCCTACCAAGGCTATGACGCATACCTGGTCTGAGAGGATGATCAGGCACACTGGAACTGAGACACGGTCCAGACTCCTACGGGAGGCAGCAGTGGGGAATATTGCACAATGGAGGAAACTCTGATGCAGCAACGCCGCGTGGAGGATGACGCATTTCGGTGTGTAAACTCCTTTTATAAGGGAAGATAATGACGGTACCTTATGAATAAGCACCGGCTAACTCCGTGCCAGCAGCCGCGGTAATACGGAGGGTGCAAGCGTTACTCGGAATCACTGGGCGTAAAGGATGCGTAGGCTGTAATATAAGTCAGGAGTGAAATCCAACGGCTCAACCGTTGAACTGCTCTTGAAACTGTTTTACTAGAATATGGGAGAGGTAGATGGAATTAGTGGTGTAGGGGTAAAATCCGTAGATATCACTAGGAATACCGATTGCGAAGGCGATCTACTGGAACATTATTGACGCTGAGGCATGAAAGCGTGGGGAGCAAACAGGATTAGATACCCTGGTAGTCCACGCCCTAAACGATGCACACTAGTTGTTGCGATGCTAGTCATTGCAGTAATGCACTTAACAGATTAAGTGTGCCGCCTGGGGAGTACGGTCGCAAGATTAAAACTCAAAGGAATAGACGGGGACCCGCACAAGCGGTGGAGCATGTGGTTTAATTCGAAGATACACGAAGAACCTTACCTGGCCTTGATATCCTAAGAATCCTGTAGAGATATGGGAGTGCTAGTTTACTAGAACTTAGAGACAGGTGCTGCACGGCTGTCGTCAGCTCGTGTCGTGAGATGTTGGGTTAAGTCCCGCAACGAGCGCAACCCTCGTGTTTAGTTGCTAACAGTTTGGCTGAGCACTCTAAACAGACTGCCTTCGTAAGGAGGAGGAAGGTGAGGACGACGTCAAGTCATCATGGCCCTTATGGCCAGGGCTACACACGTGCTACAATGGCTAGGACAAAGAGACGCGATACTGCGAAGTGGAGCAAATCTTAAAACCTAGTCTCAGTTCGGATTGAAGTCTGCAACTCGACTTCATGAAGCTGGAATCGCTAGTAATCGTAGATCAGATATGCTACGGTGAATACGTTCCCGGGTCTTGTACTCACCGCCCGTCACACCATGGGAGTTGAATTCACCCGAAGCCGGAATACTAAACTAGTTACCGACCACGGTGGGTTCAGCGACTGGGGTGAAGTCGTAACAAGGTAACCGTAGGAGAACCTGCGGTTGGATCACCTCCTTTCTAGAGTATAGGGGCACTATCTCACAATGGTGCTCCGGCGAGCACTTGTCTAGGGAAGCTTATTTAGTTTTGAGAGATTGAATGAAAAAGGGGCTTATAGCTCAGGTGGTTAGAGCGTACCCCTGATAAGGGTAAGGTCAGAGGTTCGAGTCCTCTTAAGCCCACCATGGGGAATTAGCTCAGCTGGGAGAGCGCCTGCTTTGCACGCAGGAGGTCAGCGGTTCGATCCCGCTATTCTCCACCATTTTTTAGAGAGATGGTGAAAGATTGCTAAGAGACATTGTTAGTGAAAATGAGGACACAACGTCTAATATAAGAACAATTTTAGTTGTTTTTATATTAGACTTTTTAGTCTAAGTTTATGTTCTACAATTTAGAATACGATGCTTTGCGTTGTACTTTAGGTTTGGTTCTTTAAGATAGCTTTGCTATCTGGTGAAAGAACATAAAGATGTTATTTAATTTATTATTGTCAAAGTCAACAAAACGCAAAAAAAACAATTTACAACTTGTTAGATGGTTTACATTTAATAAGGGAGTGAAATGTGCATTAGAATACGAATAGGTAAGCTATTAAGAGCGAATGGTGGATGCCTAGGCTGTAAGAGGCGATGAAGGACGTACTAGACTGCGAAAAGTTGCGGGGAGCTGTCAAGAAGCTTTGATCCGCAAATATCCGAATGGGGCAACCCAACTGATAGTAATATCAGTTACCCTGCGGGGAGCGAACCTGGTGAAGTGAAACATCTCAGTAGCCAGAGGAGAAGAAATCAAATAGAGATTCCGATAGTAGCGGCGAGCGAACTTGGAAGAGGGCAAACCTGTTGCTTGCAACAGGGGTTGTAGGACTGCGTTGTAGAATGATGCTAGATAGTAGAGTAACCTGGAAAGGTTAACCATAGCGGGTGATAGTCCCATATACGAAATCTTAAATCATCTTAGCAGTATCCTGAGTAGGGCGGAACACGTGATATTCTGTCTGAAGCCGGGAGGACCACCTCCCAACCCTAAATACTACTTACAGACCGATAGTGAACCAGTACCGTGAGGGAAAGGTGAAAAGAACCCCAGTGAGGGGAGTGAAATAGAACCTGAAACCATTTGCTTACAATCATTCAGAGCCCTATGTTTTATACAGGGTGATGGACTGCCTTTTGCATAATGAGCCTGCGAGTTGTGGTATCTGGCGAGGTTAAGAAAACTCGGAGCCGTAGCGAAAGCGAGTCTTAATAGGGCGAATTAGTCAGATGCTGCAGACCCGAAGCGAAGTGATCTATCCATGAGCAGGTTGAAGCTGGTGTAAGAGCTAGTGGAGGACCGAACTCATTGACGTTGAAAAGTCTCGGGATGACTTGTGGATAGGGGTGAAAGGCCAATCAAACTTCGTGATAGCTGGTTCTCTCCGAAATATATTTAGGTATAGCGTCATGTTGTAGTATACGGGGGTAGAGCACTGATTGGGCTAGGGCCTATACCAAGGTACCAAACCCTGTCAAACTCCGAATACCGTATATGTAATCATGGCAGTCAGGCGGCGGGTGATAAAATGCGTCGTCAAGAGGGGAACAACCCAGACTACCAGCTAAGGTCCCAAAGTGATAACTCAGTGGAAAACGATGTGGAGTTGCTCAAACAACCAGGAGGTTGGCTTAGAAGCAGCCATCCTTTAAAGATAGCGTAACAGCTCACTGGTCTAGCGATTCTGCGCGGAAAATATAACGGGGCTAAAGTTATCCACCGAAGCTGTAGATTCTATTTTTAATAGAGTGGTAGGAGAGCGTTCTAGTCAGCATTGAAGGTGTACCGGTAAGGAGCGCTGGAGCGGCTAGAAGTGAGTATGCAGGCATGAGTAGCGATAAAACGGGTGAGAATCCCGTTCGCCGAAAACCCAAGGTTTCCTACGCGATGTTCGTCATCGTAGGGTTAGTCGGGACCTAAGTCGAGTCCGAAAGGGGTAGACGATGGAAAGTTGGTTAATATTCCAACACCAATTATAGAGCGCGATGGAAGGACGCTTAGGGCTAAACGAGGCAACTGATGGAATAGTTGTTCGAAGGGAGTAGATTAGATGACAGGCAAATCCGTCATCTTTTATTCGAGACCTGACAGGCACTTGATGCTCTTCGGAGTGGATGGTGAATCGTTGATGCCGTCGAGCCAAGAAAAGTTTCTAAGTATATCTGTAATTGCTCGTACCGTAAACCGACACAGGTGGGTGAGATGAGTATTCTAAGGCGCGTGGAAGAATTCTGGTTAAGGAACTCTGCAAAATAGCACCGTATCTTCGGTATAAGGTGTGCCTCCTTCTGTATATGGACTTGCTCCAAAAAGCGGAAAAGGTTGCAACAAAGAGTCCCTCCCGACTGTTTACCAAAAACACAGCACTCTGCTAACTCGTAAGAGGATGTATAGGGTGTGACGCCTGCCCGGTGCTGGAAGGTTAATTGATGGTGTTAGCGCAAGCGAAGCTCTTGATCGAAGCCCCAGTAAACGGCGGCCGTAACTATAACGGTCCTAAGGTAGCGAAATTCCTTGTCGATTAAATATCGACCTGCATGAATGGCGTAACGAGATGGGAGCTGTCTCGACCAGAAATCCAGTGAAATTGTAGTGGAGGTGAAAATTCCTCCTACCCGCGGCAAGACGGAAAGACCCCGTGGACCTTTACTATAGCTTGACACTGCTGTTGGGATAAAGATGTGCAGGATAGGTGGGAGGCTTTGAGGGTGTGACGCCAGTTGCACCTGAGCCATTGTTGAGATACCACTCTTCTTTATTCTGATAGCTAACTGGGACATATTATCTATGTTCAGGACAATGTCTGGTGGGTAGTTTGACTGGGGCGGTCGCCTCCTAAAAAGTAACGGAGGCTTACAAAGGTTGGCTCAGAACGGTTGGAAATCGTTCGTAGAGTATAATGGTACAAGCCAGCTTGACTGTGAGACATACACGTCGAGCAGAGACGAAAGTCGGTCATAGTGATCCGGTGGTTCTGTGTGGAAGGGCCATCGCTCAAAGGATAAAAGGTACCCCGGGGATAACAGGCTGATCTCCCCCAAGAGCTCACATCGACGGGGAGGTTTGGCACCTCGATGTCGGCTCATCGCATCCTGGGGCTGGAGCAGGTCCCAAGGGTATGGCTGTTCGCCATTTAAAGCGGTACGCGAGCTGGGTTCAGAACGTCGTGAGACAGTTCGGTCCCTATCTGCCGTGGGCGTAGGAAAGTTGAGGAGAGTTGACCCTAGTACGAGAGGACCGGGTTGAACGAACCACTGGTGTACGGGTTGTTCTGCCAAGAGCATCGCCCGGTAGCTATGTTCGGATGTGATAACCGCTGAAAGCATCTAAGCGGGAAGCCAACTCCAAGATGAACTTTCCCTGAAGACCTCATGAAGACTACATGTTTGATAGGCTGGGTGTGTAATGGGTGAGAGCCCTTTAGCTGACCAGTACTAATAGGTCGTTTGGCTTACATATTATTACGTATGATAATGCTATTTCACTTCCTTATTAAGTGTAAAGCGTGATGTTGACTAGACAATACTAAAATCACCAAAAGAATGGTGAATTAAGCCTATTTCGTTATAATATGACATAGATTTAATTCACGATTCTGGTGGCTATAGAGAAGAGGAAACGCCCTGTCCCATTTCGAACCAGGAAGCTAAGCTCTTCATCGCCGATAATACTCTCCCTTACTGGGATGGAAACGTAGGTCGCTGCCAGTTCCGTGATTCTTTTTACTTTACTCCTTCATTTCGTCTTATACAAAGGCGGTCTTTCTTGGAAAAAAATCAATCAAAAGCTTATTTATTTGCTATTTCTGCTGTTTTACTTTGGTCAACCGTTGCGAGTGCTTTTAAACTGACATTAGCCCATTTTGATGCGTTACAACTTTTACTGTATGCTTCATTTTTTTCATTATGCGTCTTTTTTATGGCTATGGTGTATCAAAAAAAGTTTTATACGCTTTTGACCTATTCAAAAAAAACCTATTTCTACCTTGCTTTGTTGGGTTTAATCAATCCATTTATCTATTATTTAATCCTTTTTCGAGCCTATGAGCTATTGCCTGCCCAAGAGGCACAGCCTATTAATTACACGTGGGCGTTGACATTGACGTATCTATCTGTGTTTATCTTAAAGCAGAAATTGAGTCTCTATGATTTTCTAGCAGGGCTTATGTGTTACTGCGGCGTTTTAGTGATTTCAACGCACGGTGATCTTTGGAATTTCTCTTTCTCAAGCCTCACAGGTGTTTTTCTAGCGCTTTTTTCGACCGTATTGTGGTCGCTTTATTGGATTTACAATACCAAATTACATGTAGACCCTTTGATTGGGCTTTTTATCAATTTTCTCTTTGGTGTTCCTGCTATTTTACTGTACGCCCTTGTGACATCGCATCCGCTAACCTTTAACATCTATGGTTTTTTTGGCTCACTGTATATTGGGGTTTTTGAAATGGGTATTACGTTTATCCTGTGGCTGCAAGCGATGAAGTTAAGTACCAATACCGCAAAAATTGCTAATCTTATTTTTATCTCACCTTTTTTATCTTTAGTGTTTATCGCCTTCTTTGTAGGTGAAACCATTCTTTTTTCTACCTTTATTGGGTTGATTTTTATTATAATGGGCTTAGTGATTCAACAAAAAAAGAGAGTGATTCGTCAATGAAAAAATGGGTTCAAATCGTAATGATGGTTATGCTAAGTGTGTTTTCTTTACAAGCTGGATTTTTAGAAATGGAGCGCCAAAAAGCGTTGAAGGAAAATAAACTGATTCTTTTAACGCTTGAAAAAGAGGGGTGTCCCTATTGCATTAAGATGCAAAAAGATGTTTTTGGTGTACCAAAATTTAATCAACATATTGCTAAAAACTATTTACATGTAAGCATTAATGGAGAAGATCCAACATTGCCGCAAGCGTTACATGTAAAGTATTTTCCTACGAATTTGATTTTATCACCCCGTGATCTTAGCATTGTAGATGAATTTGCAGGCTATAGTGATCCTCTAAATTTTATAGAGCTGTTAGATATTGTATACACGCAAGAGTTTAAGTAGCTTTAGAATACCGTACGATAAGAGTTGCAATCAAAGTTGCAAACAGTAAGCGTAATCCTACGATAAGCCATGGATTTGCCCCAAAAATGACAAAAAGAAGTGTATCCTCAATAATCGCATGCGCGATCATCAAATACGTCCCAATGAAAAGAATTTCCTTCTTTTTTAAAATCCCTTTTTCATACTCGGAAATTAAAATACCAGCACCATAAGTAATGCCCAAAATTACACCCACGGTAATTGAAAAACCACTGTTCACTTTTTGTGAATGCTTTTCAATGATGGTAAGTGATTTGATAAAGTCAAGAAAAAAGATAAGCAGTGTTACGAGTGCAATAACTTTGAGTGATAGCGAAAGGGATTCGTACAGCGAGTTTTGCACGAGATCAAAGAGCGATTGATACACAGGATGTTCAGGGGTTACCGCCTCTTGGAGAATCTTGCTTGAAAACCAACTCTGCGGAAGCTTTGAAGTAAGTCCGCCAACGAGTAAACCCACACTCAGTCGTAAAAGAATAGAGTAGATTCTTGAAAGTCCTAGACGTTTCATAATCTCCGTTTCAACAATAAGTGCATGGGCTATGCCTAAAAAGACGGCTAAAATCGTCCACTCTTTAGCGTCCAGTCCCAGTGGTGCTGCAAATGCAATGGCCGCATAAAGATTGAGAAAGAGACCACTAACAATGGCAAGGGCTGCCTCTTGAGGGAGTCCCAAGAGTGAAACAAGTGGTTTAAAAATGAAAGTAATGTGTGAGAGAAGATTGTAATAAAAGAGAACATCCGCCAAAATGTAAATAGGAACAATGAGTTTTAGAATCGTCCAAGAACTTTTTAACGATGTTCTAAGTGATTTTTGTACGCTAAATGACATTTTGACTCTTTTTTTAATACTTAATTTATATTAGCTAAGCTATAATACCGACCTCAAACAAATATGTGCGCTCGTAGCTCAGCTGGATAGAGCATCGGTTTGCGGTACCGGAGGTCAGGGATTCGAATTCCTTCGAGCGCACCACTTCATTTAAAACATCTCTTCAAAGAGCCTGTAGGGTGTTTTTTGTAATCCTAAATCTTCATATTTTTTGTGTGTTTCTTTGTCATCTTTATGGACATAAAGTCTAATACCACAGACATCATAGTGTTCCTTAGCTAAACTTTTTGCTTTTGTTAGCAATGCATCATGAATTTCTTTTTCATGGGCATGGTCAGTTACAAAGATACTTTGTATACAGTAAAATGCTCCATTATTCCAATCACTCCATTCACGAGTAATCATTGTCATTCCCACAATAGTATTTTCGAGTGACGCTAATAAATAGAAACCATTATGAAATTTCGCAAAAACTTGATGGACACCCTCTGTCGTTAATGCCAACGAAATGTTTTTATTAATGGTTTCCTTAGCAAAAAGGACATTGAATTGTGCGATGCTGGTTGCATCATCTCTTGTGGCGATACGTACAATAAGATCTTTTAACATGTAGATTCCTTTAAAATATGGTTAACAATTTCCTTACTACCATTGACACGTATCAGTGTTGATAGTTCGTGTGACATTTTCTTCAAATCCAGATACTTGATTTTTTCAAAAAGTATTTTTTCATCTATTGTATTTTGTTGCAGTAGTAGTGCTAAGCCTTTTTCTTCAAGTGTTTTAGCATTATAATACTGATGGTTTGCCGCAGCATGAGGATAGGGGATAAATAAGGCAGGAAGCGCTGTAGCGCAAAGTTCCCACAAGGTACTTGCCCCTGAGCGACTGATAGCAAAATCGGCTTCTTTTAATTTTTGAGCCATATTCGTTGTGAATGCAAAAACATCTGCTGGGATTTTTTCTGTTTCATAAAATTTTTGAATAGCCTCAAACTCTTTATTTCCTGTTTGATGCATAATGGCTATGTTATTTTCATGAAGTATTTTTGCCATTTTAAGCGCTAATTGATTAATAAAGGTAGCCCCTTGACTTCCCCCTAAAAAAATAATTGTTTTTAAATGGGTACGTTCTCTTTTGTACTTAAAAAAGCTTTCGCTCACAGGATAGCTTGTGAGGGTGGCAGATGTATCGTATGCGCTAAAAAAAGCTTTTGAAAAGGGTCGCAAAAGGGTGTTGAGTTTTCCTTGAATCGCATTTTGTTCATGAATATAAAGAGGCAATCTTGACAATAGAGCACCCAGAGAAGCAGGAGCAGCAGAATATCCTCCTACTGAAAATACAGCGTGAATGTTATGTTTTTTAAAAAGCGCTTTACATGTAAAGGAAGAACGCACAATCGTCATAAGTGATAAAAGTTTTTGTATTCCCTTTTTATTGACGACACCTCTGCTCTCTAGGAAGTACTTCTGCTCAAAACCTTCATCGTGTTCAAACCATGCTTTATCTTGACCTGAGTTTGAGCCAATGTAAATGGCTTTAATCCCTCGTTGATTGAGCTCTTCTTTAATTGCCTTTGCAATCACCAAGTGCCCACCTGTTCCTCCGCCTGTAATTGCAATCATAATTTAACCTTTTTACTGATCATGAGTACCATACCAATGCCTACGGAAAGTGCTAAAATAGAGCTTCCTCCATAGCTAATAAATGGCACAGAGATACCTTTGATGGGAGTGATAGATGTAATACCATAGGCATTCATTAAAAATGAAAAAACAATTAAAAGACCAATCCCTAGGGAAAAAAGATAATAGACTTTATTAGAGCTTCGAGAGGCAATTTTAAAAATGCGGTAGATGATGGTAATAATAATAAGTGTTAATCCAAGCACACCTAATGCTCCAATTTCTTCTGCAATACCAGCAAGAACAAAATCGGTATGCACTTCACTTAAGTAGCCTAGTTTTAGCATCCCATTACCAATACCTTCTCCAAAAATTCCACCGTGCTTAATTGCATTAAGTGAGTGGGAAATTTGGTAGGGTTCAGGAGCATCTTCAACCCTTAAGACCGAAGCAATACTTTCAGGGAAAAGTGAAAGTACCATATTTTGTATGGTTGCCCACCATGTTTTAATACGAATAATTCGGTGTGCTGAGCTAAAAATAGCAATTAAAAAGACAAATAAAGAGCCTAAAATTGCAAGCATGAAGAGTTGTAAACTTGTTCCCGCAAAAAATGCCATCACAGCAAGGGTTAGCGCTAGAACAACAACTTGCCCTAAGTCATTTTGCATGACCGCAATAAGATAAATTACTAAGATAAAGAGTGCGAGGTACGGTAAAATAAGCTTAAATTCTTCTTTGAGTGTTTTTTTGTCATTGTTCAGTTTGCGTGCAAAACTCCATGCCAGAAAATAGACAAAACCAATTTTAAAAAATTCAACAGGAGCGAGCGAAAAACCTGGAAGTCTAATCCATCGTTTAGCACCACCTGCTGATGTGACTAAAGACTCTGGTAAGTAGTGCATAACGCCCATCAATAAAAGGCAACTAAGGAAAATACTAAATCCAATCGCACTGAGAAATTTATCAGGATCAAGTTGTGAAAGTGCCCACATAACCGTGACACACACCATACCTACTGCGAATTGGCGAATAAAAAAGTGGTATTCTGAATAATCAAAAAAAAGGGTCGTAAAGACAGGCAAAGAGAGTGAAAAGACAATCCCTACAAAAATGGCAAAGGCACAAAGTGAAAAAAGTATTTTATCTGTTTGCATGGCTTCTTAAATCGTGATGGTATAATTTCTAAGATTTTACATTAAAATAGATTAAACCTTATTATGGCATGATTTGGAATAAAATTTGCTTGTATAAATTATCATTTAAAAAGGGTATACCGATGGGTTTTATAACATCAAAATCAAATCAACTCTTAGAAGCAGGTCTTAATGCAAGAGCGATGCGACAAGATTTGATTTCAAGTAACATCGCAAATATTGATACACCTTTTTACAAAGCACGGGATGTTGATTTTGAGAGTGCCTTGATTGAAAAGAAAAAAGAGATATATGCACAAGAGAGTGCTTCATTAAAATTAGAAATGGCACAAACCAATGCGTCTCATCTCAATGGCATCACAGATTTTGATGATAAAAAAGCAACACTTTACCTTCGGGATGGACATATGGCTCGAAATGATGGTAATACAGTTGATTTAGATGTTGAGACATCAGAATTAGGAAAAAATGCCATGATGTTTGATGCCTTGAGCTCAGGGTTACGTAAAAATGGCTTGATTTTTAAAAGCGTTTTAGAAGCGTCTGAAAAACTATAAGGATAAACAATGGCCTATTTAAGCAGTTTTGATATTAGCAGTTATGGTCTTTCTGCACAACGGTTTCGTATGGATATTATTAGCTCTAATATTGCTAACGCAAATACCACACGTACCAGTGAAGGCGGACCGTATCAGCGAAAAGATGTCGTGTTTAAGGCCGTTGATTTTAGTAAAACGTTGAATGAAAAAATTGCAGAAAATAATAATATGCTTGCCTATGAAAATCCATTGGATGACTCTTTTTTGCAAGAAAATGCCAATCCTGCTATAATGAGTGTTATTGTAGATAAAGTGGTGCGTGATGAGAGTGAATTTACGTATAAGTATGAACCATCTCACCCCGATGCCAATGAAGAAGGATATGTCGCTTATCCCAATATCAACCCAGTGATTGAAATGGCAAATTTAATTGAGGCAACAAGGGCTTATCAAGCCAATGTCTCAGCGTTTCAAAGTGCAAAAGCAATTGCGCAAAGCGCCATTGATATTTTAAAATAGAAAATTTAGGAGATACGTCATGTACAATACTATTGATAAACTTTCATCCTTGACCAATACCTCCAATGCGACACCTGTTTCTAAGACAGCCGATGCAGGGGGAGATTTTTCGAAAATATTGCAAGAGTCTATTGATGAAGTGAATGACAGACAAGTTAAAGGAGATCGTGCTATGGCCGATCTTGCAACAGGTGAAGTGAAAGATTTACATCAAGCAGCCATTGCCATCAATAAAGCTGAGACAAGTATGAAGTTGATGTTGGAAATTCGTAATAAAGCACTGAGCGCATACAAAGAGATTTCGAAAACTCAGATTTAATTTTTGGCTTCCATGGAACACTCTGACACAAAAAAAATCAAAATTCTTTTTTTATTTGTTGTTGTACTTTTAGGTTTTATCATTTTTTTAGGTACCCTTTTTTATTGGGCAACAATAGATAGAAGGCTTCCTAGGCTTGATCATAAAGAGGTCAATTATGCACTCAGAGGTAATATTGTTAGTGCGGATGGTTTTAAACTTGCTACAAGTCAAAAACTCTATAAAGCTTTAGTGGACACTCGAAATATTGATCCTAAAAAATTTGAACTTTTTGTAAAACTCTATAGTCTTTACAGCGGTGATGACCCAAAGGCAGTTGCTGCAACATTAAAAAGTAATTCTGGAAGTACCGTACTCTCGTACCGTATTGATTCAAAAACAGCAAAATACCTTCAAGAACTTTCACGAAAACTTTATAAACTAGGTGTTTTTAAAAGCTATGATGATCCTAAAACGGGTGTGTCATTTTTACATGGGCTTAGTGTCATTGAAAGTGGTGAAGATAGGCTTTATCCTTCAATGGATTCGGTCACACCCGTTTTAGGCTATGTGAAAAAGATCGAGCATAAAAATATTACAAAAACAGCTGGAGTTAAAGGAATTGAGCGATATTATGAAGACAAACTTTCTGCGGCTCAAGATTCTTTGTTGGTTGGGGCAAGGGATATTTCCAATGCTATTATTTTGGATGGAAATAGCATTTCTTCAAGAAGGTTTGATGGGTACGATGTCCATCTGACCCTTTCGCTTAAAATGCAAAAAATTATCGAAAATGTTTTGGATAAACACTCTAAAACATTAGAGTCTAAAGAGGTGATTGTAGGGGTTATGAACAGTGAGACAGGTGAATTACTCATTTTGGCTACGAGTAATCGTTTCAATCCTGATCTCATTGAAAAAAAGGATTATGGTGCTTTAAATATTGCAGCTGTTGAGTACCTTTATGAACCTGGTTCTGTTTTAAAACCTATTGCCTTCGCACTGCTTCTTAAAGCCAATAAAGTCAATCCTTATGATATTGTAAACGTGTACGGAGGAAGTTACAAAATAGGCAACAAGGTTATTACCGATACGCATAAAGCCGATAAATTAACAGCAGAAGACGTGATTGTTGAATCAAGCAACGTGGGTACTGCAATTTTAGCTCAAAAACTTGATGCAGTTGAATTTTATCAAGGTTTGAAAGATTTTGGGTTTTCTGTAAGAAGTGGGGTAGATTTACCCTTTGAAAATCCTGGGATTATTCCTGCAATGAACCGTTTTAACTCACCCATTTATAAAGCAACTGTTTCGTATGGGTATGGTATGAATGCTACCTTTATGCAAGTACTAAAAGCGTATAGTGTTTTTAACAATAATGGGCGTATCTCAACGCCTCGTTTGGTTAAAAAGATTGTCTCACCCTCTGGACAGGATCTTTATCCTGAAAAAGCAGCTGAAAATCAAATTTTACCTGTATCGGTTGCAAAACGGGTGCAAAAAATTCTCATTAAGGTTGTGCAGGAGGGTACGGCAAAGGGTACACGAATGGAAGGCTTGGAAATTGGCGGAAAAACAGGTACTGCACATATTGCTGAGGGTGGAGAATACGTGCGCAGTTACAATGGCTCTTTTTTTGGCTTTGCTAATGACAAAAACAATCGTTTTACTATTGGGATTTTGGTACGAGAAGCGAAAAAAAGACATGCTTATTTTGCAGCCCAAAGTGCCGTGCCTATTTTTAAAGAGGTGGTCGAAAAATTGGTAGAAAACGGCTATTTAACGCCGTCTTCTGAGCTTCAAGTAAGTCCTGTTAAGAGCAAAGTTCCTTAATACACGCCACAAACGCATCATCATCATTGGGGCATTTAGCCACCAAATAGCGCTCAAAGCCTAAGTGGTGGGCTACTTCTGCATACTCCATACTCAGCTCAAATTCTGTTTCAGAATTATCAATGGTAAAAGAGAGGGGTACAATGAGGGCATTTTTATTTTGAAGGGATGAGAGCTTTTGCTCTAAAGAGGGTTCTAGCCATTTGAGAGGTCCTAATTTAGACTGATACGCAAGATGAATCGCTTTAAAATGAAGCCCTTGCTTTTCCAAAAGTTCACTCAAAATCTTTACATGTAATTCAATCTCTTTTTGGTAAGGATCACCCTTGTCGACGATTTTTTGAGGCAGAGAGTGTGCTGAAAAGATAAGCTCTACATGATGCGCTTCATTGTCTTTTAATGCTTCTTTGATTTTATGAACGATGAGGTTATTGTAAGAAGCATTCTCGTAGAAACGCTCAATCACACGGATCTTTCCTTGATAGCCAAGTGTGTGTGCAACGTCCATAAAATCTTCAACAGAGGATTTTGTTGTTGTTGTTGAATAGTGTGGATAAAGTGGCAATAAAAGCACTTCGTTTATTTCTTTTGCGATTAATTCACGAATGACACCCTCACAAAAAGGAGGTGTGTAGCGCATGGCAAAGCTTACATGTAAAGAAGGGAGTTTTTTTTGCACTTTAGCGACGAGCTTTTGCGTGTATCCTACAAGAGGCGATTTACCTCCAAGTTTGGCATAATTGGCTTGTGCTTTTTTGGTGCGTGAAGCAGTGATCATAAAAGCAATAAAGCGTCTTAGAAGGGTACTTTTTGTGGTGATGATATTTTTATCATTGAACATATTGCTGAGGAAAAGTTCTACCTCTTGCAGATTATTAGGCCCTCCCATATTGAGGAGGATGAGTGCTTTTTGTGCCATTTTTATTTCTTCTCCTTTTTCGTTTTAAGTGCTATACCATGGCACAAATAGTCTTCATCGTTTGCAACACGAGCACATTTTTCACAAATAAACGTCGGTTTTGAGACGATTTTAATAAGTTTTTTCATCATGCTTTTTACGTCATCTTTTTTGAGTGCACAGAGTGGTTTACATTTTGCCATTGTTGATTCCTTTTACATGTAAAAGTCTAGCATAGAAAAGAAAACAACGGTTACATGTAAAGGCTTTAAACTCCTTTTTTGTATAATTGCCTCATTTTATATTGGGAGCATTTTGTATGACGCATGCCTTTAAAATCGTTCTTTTCTACCTCACAATGTTTTTATCTTTAGGTCTGTTTTGGTTTTGGATGGCAAAGCCTTCTAGTGATCTGATAACCTTACCTGATGATGTGAAATTACAATGCCTCTCTTATGCCCCTTTTGGTAAAGATGACTCACCTTTTGATATTCCAAAGGGTTTTCGTCCCTCCAAAGAGCAGATGGAGAATGATTTAGCAAAACTTTCAACCCTCACCAAATGCATTCGTACCTATTCGAGTGTTGGTTTGGAAGAGCTACCTGCAATAGCTCGTAAAAATGGTTTAAAACTGTGGCTAGGGGCATGGGTCAGCAGTGATGCAAGCCTCACGCAAAAAGAGATTGATACGGTCATTGCGTTGGCTAAAGAGTATCAAGAAGATGTTGAAACGATTATTGTTGGTAATGAGGCACTTTTACGTCGGGATGTGAGTGCTTCGCAGCTGGTAGATTATATTGAACGTGTGAAAGAAGCGTTGCCTGATATGGTGGTAACGTATGCGGATGTTTGGGAATTTTGGAATAAACACCCTGAGATTGCTCCCTCGGTAGATCGTGTGACGATTCACATTTTGCCCTATTGGGAAGACAAGCCAATTAGCGTTGATAAAGCACTTTTACATGTAAAGAATATTTACAACGAAATGAGTCAAAAAATATCCAATAAAGAGATTGTCATTGGAGAGACGGGATGGCCAAGCGAGGGGCGAATGCGAGAGGGAGCCTATCCAAGTGCTGTCAATCAAGCGATTTTTACGAGAGGTTTTGTAAAAATGGCTGAGGAAAATGGCTGGAAATATAATTTTATTGAGGCCTTTGATCAGCCGTGGAAACGCATCAGTGAAGGTGCTGTGGGTGGATATTGGGGTCTCTTTGATGCAGAGCGTATGGATAAGCATATTTTGCATGGATTTGTTTCTAATTTCCCCAATGCCCTTTGGCTGTTTGCGGGAAGCTTTATGCTTTCACTGGTTGGATTGATTTGGTTATGGGGAATTCCTACGTGTACATGTAAAAAAGCACCTGTATGGTTTGCAAGCTTGTTTGGAGGCGCTGTAGCACTCATATGGCAAGCCAATATGTATTGGATTGTCTCTCGCAATACCTTAGAGTATGTTTGGGCGATTATCTGTTTGAGTGTGGCGTTTATTTTATGGCTTAAATTGGTTCAATTTCTTATCACCGAAGAGATAAGCCTTCGTGGTTCTATGGCACGTTTTATGAATGTTATTACGCTAGGAGAGCCTAAAGCAGAGACGTTTTGGGAAGATGCTTTGCATCTTTTAAGTGTCAGTATCGTCCTAATAATGGCGCTTTCCTTGGCATTTGACGGACGGTATTTAAATTTTGAATTAGGTACATTAGCCATTATTGCCATTACGTATGCCGTTGCATATGTGAGTACAGAGCGTTTGGAATTAAATGGATTGATGGAAAAAGTCAGTGGCTTGGCACTGTTTGTCGCTGCTTTGGCTGTTTTATTGCAAGAGAGTGCCCGTAATGGATTTGCGCTGAATTGGGTGATTTTAGTGGTGATGTTTGGCTCAACATTATGGCTTTCTAAAACACGGTTATGTGGAATTACGAAAAGCTTTTTAGTATTGATTGCTAGTGCTCTTTTATTTGTTTTAATCAAAGAGGGTGTTTATGTCAAAGAATCTCTCATTGGAATCTGTGCCGCAGATGCTATGCTTCCCATCTGTCAATTTAGAGCGATGTTGGGGAAGGTGATTTATCTCAATTATATAGGGCTTTTTGGGAGTTTGGTTGCCATCTTTAGTGTGCTTTCTGGAAGTTATATTTTAGGGATGCTTGCTATGATAATGGGGCTTTTTTGCCTTTTAACCTTTAATGGTTTTTTAGGGGCGATTATTCTTGTGCTAGGATGGTGGGCTGTTGGATACCGTTTGAACGAGACGTGTACACTGTAGAGCGTTTAATGATAGCCTTTAGGTTTTTTGGCTAAAATAGATGAATTTTTGATAATAAAATAGGACGAAAATATGGATGTTAGAGCTGAGTTTTTAAAGTTTTTTGAACAAAAAGGTCATAAGGTGATTGAGAGTTCTCCTTTGGTACCAGATGATGCAACCTTGTTATTTACCAACGCAGGCATGGTTCCTTTTAAGAGTGTTTTTACAGGCGAAGTGCCTCGTCCCAACCCTCCACGTGCGACAACGTGTCAGACATGTATCAGGGCTGGTGGTAAACACAATGATCTTGACAATGTCGGCTACACAGCGCGCCATCACACCTTTTTTGAAATGCTTGGAAACTTCTCTTTTGGTGATTATTTTAAAGAAGATGCCATCTCTCATGCGTGGGAATTTGTGACCGAAGTGCTTAAACTTCCTAAAGAAAAACTTTGGGTAACCGTTCATGAGAGCGATGATGAGGCTGAGGCGATTTGGAAAAAACACATCGATGCGAGTCGCATTATGCGTTTTGGCGATAAAGACAACTTCTGGCAAATGGGCGATACGGGACCATGTGGTCCGTGCAGCGAAATCTTCATCGATCAGGGAGCTGAGAACTTTAATACGCCTGAGGATTACATGGGAGGAGACGGAGACCGTTTCTTAGAGATTTGGAACCTTGTTTTTATGCAGTACGAGCGAGATGCTTCTGGTGTGCTTCATCCTCTTCCAAAACCTTCCATTGACACAGGTATGGGATTAGAACGTGTAACAGCGGTGAAAGAGGGCGTTTTTAGTAACTATGACTCTTCACTCTTTATTCCTTTAACAAACAAAGTGGCAGAGTTGTGCAGAAAGCCGTATGCGTATGCAACGGGTGCGAGTTACCGTGTGATCGCCGATCATATTCGTGCGGTTTCATTTTTGGTCGCACAAGGAACCACCTTTGGTCGCGTGGGTCGTGGGTATGTACTTCGAAGAATTTTACGCCGAGCGGTTCGACATGGTTATTTGCTAGGACTTCGTGAGCCGTTTATGTACAAGCTCTTAGATACTTTATGTGATCTTATGGGCAAACAGTACCCGTACCTTGTCGCTAAAAAAGAGGTGATTGCAGAGCAGATCAAAAATGAAGAAGAGAGCTTCTTTACGACCATCGCTTCAGGACTTGAACTCTTTGAAAAAGAACTCCCCAATACCAAAACGATGTTTAGCGGCGAAGTGGCGTTTAAACTTTACGATACCTATGGTTTCCCTCTTGATCTCACAGCGGATATGCTCAGAGAAAAAGGTTTAAGCGTCAACGAAGCGGAGTTTGAAGCTTTGATGGCGGAGCAAAAAGCACGTTCCAAAGCCTCATGGAAAGGCAGTGGCGATAAGGCAACCCAAGGTGAGTTTAAACCCCTTCTTGAAAAATTTGGCGTAAACACCTTTGTGGGTTACACACAAAAAGAAGCGAAAACAAAAGTCTTAGCACTGCTTGATGAGAACTTCAAAGAGGTTCAAAGCTTAGACGAAAATGGTTGGGTGATGTTTGAAACCACTCCTTTTTATGCGATGAGCGGTGGACAAAGTGGCGATGAGGGTGAGATAAAAGGATATGGTAAAGTCATTGATACGAAGAAATTTTTTGACCTCAATCTCTCTTTGGTAGAACTTGAAAAACCTTTACATGTAAACGATGAGGTTCATCTTGTGGTTGATGTGTCTCGTTTGGAAATTGAAAAGCATCACAGTGCGACACACCTTCTTCACAGTGCGCTTCGCACCGTTTTAGGTGAGCATGTCTCACAAGCGGGAAGTTTGGTAGAGAAAGAGCGCCTTCGCTTTGACTTTTCGCATCCAAAAGCACTTAGCAGTGAAGAAATAACTGCTATTGAAGCGTTTGTAAACCGTGTGATTGCCAGTGGTGTTGCAGGTGAAACCAAATTGATGAATATTGAAGAGGCTAAAACAAGTGGAGCGATGGCTCTTTTTGGTGAAAAATATGGCTCTGAAGTACGTGTGGTGAGTTTTGGGGATGCCAGCATTGAGCTATGTGGTGGAACACATGTGGAAAATGTGGCGAACATTGGAAGTTTTTTTATTTTAAAAGAGAGCGGTGTCAGTGCAGGTGTGCGTCGTATTGAAGCCATTTGTGGAAGTGCAGCATTGGCATATGCACAAAATTTACGCTCTGAACTTGAAATGATTAAAGAGAGTGTCAAACACAAAGAGCCTTTGATTGGTATTAACCGCCTTAAAGAAGAAATTAAAACCCTTAAAGTTGAAGTAGAATCACTGAATTCTCAAGCAGGTAAAGCTGTTGAGTCTTTACATGTAAACGGTGTTGAACTTATTGTTGATGTGTTGGGTGCTGGCGATATTAAAGCACGTATTGATGATTTGAAAAATGAAAAAAGCTCTGTTGCTGTGCTCTTATTGCAAGTAAAAGATGACAAAGTCTTGATCGCAGCAGGCGTTAAAAATGCGCCAATTAAAGCAGGGGCGTGGATTAAAGAGATTGCTCCAATTGTCGGCGGTGGCGGTGGAGGAAGAGATGATTTTGCACAAGCTGGTGGAAAAGATGCTTCACGGATTGAAGAAGCTAAAAATGCTGCATTAGCCTATGCTAAAGCACTTCTTTAAGGTCTAAAATGAGAGATTTTTTTATTGAAAGTTTTAGTGATTACAGCAGGGTCATTATTTTTTTTCATGTCATAAGTTCAGCATTGCTTATTGGTAGCATGTTTATGATTCGTTTTGTGGTGCATCCTGTACAAAAAAAGATCTCTGATATTAAAATGCGATTTGAAACATGCATGAAAATTATACGTAGTTATATGTTTTTTTCTGTACCTATCATGCTCGTCATTATTTTTACTTCAGTCTTTATGCATATAGGCTTAGGTTTTCGAGGGGGCAATCCCATTACCAATGTGATGGTTCACACCAAAGAGGCATTGTGGACATTTATTGCGTTTAATATGATTTATATGTATTTAAAATACCGAAGAGCAAAAAAAGGTTTAGTGGAAGAAAATTATATCGAAGTAGAAGAAGATGTGGTTTTAATTGTTCGTTACCTTATCCCTCTCAATCTTCTTTTAGCAGCCATTTCTGCTTATTTTGGCGTTATTTTACGAGGGTTTTAAGCATGCAACATATTGTTTTAGGCTCTAGTTCACCCACCCGTGCTGAAATATTAAAAGCGCATGGGATTGCTTTTATTCAAAGGGAGTGTGGTTTTGATGAAGAACAACTTTGTATCTCAGAGCCTGCCCATTTTGTTTATCATGCGACGAAGGGAAAGATGCAAAGTTACTTGGAACATTATGATTTAGAGCTTCCTGTATTATGTGCCGATACCGTTGTCACTGCAAATAGAGAAATTTTACGAAAAGCCAAAAATGTAGAGGATGCTAGACGTATTTTAACGCTTCAAAGTGGTAATACCGTGAGTATTTTAACCTGCATGATGTATAAATCCAAAACCTTTGAACTTATAGATCTTAGTGCAACACATTACCTTTTTAGACCGTTTGATAAAGCATCCCTTGAAGCTTATTTGCAAGGGGAAGAATGGAAAGGAAAAGCAGGGGCATGTATGGTTGAAGGATTTTGCAAATCGTATATTAAAGAGGTCGTAGGATTGCAAAGTACTGCTATGGGGCTTAGCATTGAAAAGCTCATACCTTTTTTATCCCATTCATGATGTATCAAAATGAATTAAGCGCACTTGCTAAGTCCAATCGTATACGAACACGCCATCTATACGATGAATCTTTGGCGGATTTTAGCTCCAATGATTATTTAGGATTGGCAGAGAATAAAAAACTTTTTGAGCGTGCGGTAACACAGGTTAGCATGTATAAAAGCCATGCGCCTAAAGCGTCTATGGTTGTCAATGGGTATCATCCGATTCATCAAACATTTGAAGAGTTTGTAGCACGCACCAATGGCTTTGAAGCGGCTATGGTGTGTGGGAGTGGCTTTTTAGCCAATTTTTCACTCATTGAAGCATTGCCTCGTAAAAAAGACCTATTGATTTTAGATGAAGAGTATCATGCCAGTGGTATGGTTGCTTCAAAAACAATTGATGCGCAAGTGTTACTTTTTACTCACAATGACGCAAACCATTTGGAACATCTCATTAATACCCATACGCATAATCGCATTATTATTGCGGTTGAGGGTATTTATTCTATGAGTGGGGACCTACTCAATCGTGAAATTTTTGAGGTGGCGAACCGTTACAATGCGCTCTTAATTGTGGATGAAGCGCACAGTGTAGGTGTTTTGGGTGAGAATTTACGAGGTGTCTTTGATCTGTTTAACATCACTCCAGAGGCAAATCACATCAAAATGGGAACGCTTGGAAAAGCACTTGGCAGTTATGGGGCGTATATTTTATGTTCTAATCACATTGCAGAATTTCTGCAAAACCGTGCCAAAGCGATGATTTATACAACCGCTCCCTCTTTGTTTGATATTGCGCTTGGGTATCAAGGATTTTTATACCTTTTGAGACATAAAGAGTCTATCAAAAAAGAGATTGCTAAACGTCAAAGGATTATTGCTGAGGGTTTAGGTATAAACATGCAAGGGCTCATTTGTGCTTATACACTTGATGCGGGGTGTGATGCTCTTGCGGTGCAAGAGAGATTCATTCAGAAAGGTTTTTTGGTCGGTGCCATTCGCCCGCCTACGGTTTTAAAGCCTATATTGCGCTTGATTCCTAGATTGGGTGAATCAGCAGAAGCATTGGAATCTCTTTGTAATGTGATTCAAAAGGAAAAATGTTGAGCTTTACATGTAAAGAGCTTTTAATTAAAAGCAAAGAGAAAGTTTTACTCAATGTGAGCTTCTCCTTTGAACGCTCATTTGCTTTCATTGGCGAGAGTGGTAGTGGCAAAAGTTTAACCCTAAAAGCACTCTTAGGGATGCTTCCTCGTGAATTAAGTGTTAGCTTAGACTATCATGCCTCCTATACATTACAACGAGGGGAGAGTATAGCCTTTGTTCCTCAAAATCCTTTTACGGCACTCTCTCCTTTAAGTAAGATTGAAAGACAATTTATGGCATCACGTAAGGCGGCGTGTGGCTATTTGGAAATGGTAGGTTTAGAGGAGCACTTTTTAGATCGCTTTCCATCAGAGCTAAGTGGGGGGCAGTTGCAACGTATTATTATCGCAATGGCGCTTAGTCTTTCGCCACGTTTGCTTTTATTGGATGAGCCGACTACTGCCTTGGATGAAGAGAGTAAAACCGTTGTGCTTGCTTTGATTAAACAATTGCAAGAACGCTGCGGATTTGATCTTTTGTTTGTCACGCATGATGTCGCAACCATAGAAAATCTGTGTGAAGAAATAGGTATTATCCAGCAAGGGCGTATGGTGGAATACGGTATGACGCATGAGGTCTTAAATGATCCAAAAGCGAGTTATACCCAACAACTTTTAAGCTCAGGATTTAGACAAAGGAGTTTTCGAACGTGAAATATATAATGAGCATTTTAATGATGGTTCTATTTGCAGTGGTTTTAGCAATAATTTTTTTATATGCACAAATTCGTTTTGATGCACACAAGATTATTGAATACAATCCAAAATTAACCACACAAATTTACGATAGAAATGGGGAGCTTATTGCCAATTTATTTGAGGAAGAGCATCGTTTGTATGTCCCATATGAGGAGATTCCAGCCCGTGTGATTGAGGCATTGGTTGCGACAGAAGACACCTCCTTTTTTGAACACGGTGGGATTAATATTGAAGCCATTTTTAGAGCTTTAATCAAAGATATTAAAGCCATGAAATTGGTGGAGGGGGCAAGTACTATCACGCAACAGTTGGTAAAAAATACGGTTTTAACACGCCAAAAAACCCTGACTCGAAAAATCAATGAAGCCGTTCTTGCGTATACTATCGAAGCAGAATTGAGTAAAGAAGAGATTTTGGAGCGCTATTTTAATCATGTCTATTTTGGTCATGGTTATTATGGGATTAAAACAGCAGCCCTTGGCTATTTTAATAAATCACTGGATAGATTGAGCCTTAAAGAAATTGCGATGCTTGTAGGTCTTCCTAAGGCACCCAGTTCGTATGACCCTACCCGTCATATGGATTTGTCTTTAAGCAGAGCCAATCAAGTTGTCAATCGTATGTATACCATTGGATGGATTAGTGAGAGCGAGTACACCAAAGCAACGTTAGAGCATCCTGTGGTCTACGATGAAACCCTGACACGCAATAAAGCACCCTATGTGGTGGATGAGGTGATTAAATCCTTGTTGCCAGAGTATGAAGATATTAAGCGTGGTGGGTATCAAATTTATACCAGTATTGATTTAAAACTTCAACACTTAGCCCACGAATCACTCAATGTTGGCTATCAAGGCATGGTATCACGGGCTGGGAAAAATGCAAATCTTTCAGAACTCAATGGTGCGATGGTGGTTGTTGAAAATACTACAGGCAATGTGTTAGCACTTGTAGGAGGGATTGATTATGCTAAGAGTAGTTTTAATCGTGCCACCCAGAGTAAACGTCAACCAGGCTCTAGTTTTAAACCCTTTTTGTATCAAAAAGCATTGGATTGGGGGTATTCTCCTTTAAGCGAAATTCCTGATATTTCACGCACGTATGTTAACAGTGAGACCGATGAAACATGGACACCTAAAAATTACGAAAATAACTTTGAAGGGCTTATCACTTTAAAAGAGGCAATTGTACATTCTCGCAACCTTGCAACCATTAATCTTCTCTCTCTTTTAGGTATGGATAGTGTACATAAAGAGCTTAAAAAAGATGGTTTTAAAAATATTGCAATGGATTTAACCCTTGCTTTAGGAAGCTTTGGTATTTCACCCCTTGAGTACAGTGGTTTTTATTCGATGTTCCCCAACTATGGTGTGAAAGTAGAACCTATTTTGGTCAAATCAGTAATAACCCGTACGGGAGAAGAAAAGGTATATCTTCCTAAAACACAGACTATCACGTCTGCTAAACAGAGTTTTTTGATGATTGATATGCTAAAAGAGGTTGTCAAGCGTGGAACAGGCCGTAATGCGCAGGTTTCTGGCATTGAAATTGCAGGAAAAACTGGCACAACCAATAGCAATGTGGATGTTTGGTTTTGTGGATTTTCTCCTGATATTGAAGTGTTGACATGGTATGGCAATGATAATAATACACCTATGCACAAAGGCGAAACAGGTGGTCGTGCAGCAGCCCCTGCATTTAAACATTTTATGGGTAAATACCTGGAATTACATCCTGAAACGACCCGTACATTTAAAATACCTGAGGGCGTTAATGCTCGAAAAGTAGATGGCACAACAGAATATTTTACAGATGTATCGCCTTTACCAAAGTCAAGTGTGAGAGAGTTGAAAGAAGAGGGTGGATTGATTTTTTAGTTTGTTTGTAGTTTACATGTAAAGGGGATTTCTCCCCTTTAGTGTCTTAGCAAGAGAACATTGTTTTAAATTCAAACGCCGTAGGTCTTGCTTCATCTGGCCAAACTTGAGTTTCAAATTTGTAGTGTTGATACGTATCAATAAACTCTTTGGTCATGACAGGTTTTAAGTACTCATTGTCACGGATTAATGCTTCAAGAGAACCTCTTAAGGTATGAGGCATTTGGTTAATCCCTTTCTCTCTAATTTCATCCAGTGTTAATTCAAACAAGTCTTCATCCATTGGTCCAATAGGCTCTGTTTTGGTGTTAATACCATCAATTCCTGCCAATAACATCGCAGAGAATGCTAAGTATGGGCATGAAGTTGAATCAGGAAAGCGCATCTCAACACGAACCGATTTTTCACCTGCACCATAAGGAATACGGCAAGATGCAGAACGATTTTGCATAGAGTATGTCAAAATTGAAGGTGCTTCAAATCCTGGAATTAAACGCTTATAAGAGTTGGTTGATGGATTTGTAAATGCTGCAACACTGCGTGCATGTTTTAAAATACCACCAATATACCAACGAGCCATATCGCTTAGATTTGCGTATTCGCCTGCTTTGTAGAACAAGTTTTTGCCATCTTTCCAAATAGATTGGTGAACGTGCATACCACTACCATTGTCACCATACAGTGGTTTTGGCATAAAGGTTGCTGTTTTCCCATTAAGGTGCGCTACCATTTTGACAACGTATTTATATTTTTGAACGTTGTCGGCTGCTTCAATAAGTGTTCCAAATTTAACACCAATTTCACCTTGAGCTTGTGCTACTTCGTGGTGAACCACGAAAACTTCAAGACCAATTTGTTTTAAAATTTGTACCATCTCTGCACGTAAATCAACCATTGAGTCAATTGGAGGAACAGGGAAGTAACCACCTTTTGTACCTGGACGGTGACCTGTGTTGTAACCATCTTTATACTCTTTTGCACTGTTCCAGCCACCCTCTTCAGAGTCAACCTCATAGTAAGAACAGTTAATGTCATCTCTGATTTTGACATCATCAAACACAAAAAATTCATTTTCTGGACCAAAATAAGCCACATCACCTAAACCTGTTTTTTCCAAATGGGCTAATGTTTTTTTGGCAATACTACGTGGACATTTTTCGTACAATTCGTTTTTGTAAATATCATAAACGTCACAAAAAACCACCACGGTCGGATCAGCTGTAAATGGATCTAGAAACGCTGTTTGAGCTTCTGGTTTAAGGAGCATGTCTGATTTATTGATTGGTTGCCAAGCATCAATGGATGAACCATCAAAAGGAATACCGCTATGGAAAGAGTCCGCACTAATAGCCTCAATGGTATAGGTGACATGATGCCATGTTCCTTTCATATCGGTAAAACGAAAATCAACAAATTCAACTTCATTATCGGTGCAGTATTTGAAAAATTCTTCAACACTGTTAACGAACTTACCCATGTCTAACTCCTACAATTTTAAATTTAAGTAATTTTATCAGATAGAGCTGAAAATAATACGAGAGCGACTGCTTAAAAATTAACCATTTTCCGTTCTCTTTGTTGAAACATTGCACATTTTTTATACCCATAGTGTGTTGCAATGCTTTTTATTTCATCATAACAAAACCCAATATGCTCTAACGCATGGGCATCTGAACCAAAGGTAATGGGAATATCATGTTCTGCAATCAGTTCCATGAGTGAACCACTGGGGTATTGTTCTTGAATAGGTTTACGAAATCCTGCTGCGTTAAGTTCGATGCACATATTGGCTTTTTTAATCGCTTTGATTGCAGGTGTTGCAATAGTACGAATCTCTTTTTTAGGAAGAAAATTAAAAATTTTAATTAAGTCCAAATGTCCAACAATATCAAAAAGATTTTGTTTTGCCATTGCTTCAATGGCTTCAAAATAGCCTTCCCATATTTCATCAATATTTTTGTTTTGGTACTCACCGATAAACGTTGGATTATCAAAGCCCCATTCGTCTAAAAAATGAACCGAACCGATGAAATAATCAACACGACGTGATAAGACTCTTTCATCTATATATCCCTTTAAAAAATCCACTTCATAGGCTAAGAGAACATCAATCGTATCGTGGTATTTTTCTTTTACATGTAAGACCTCTTGTTCATACGCATCCATTTGCAAAAAGCTCATACGGTAAGCTTCATCAAAGTGCATAGGAGCATGATCTGAAAAGCCAAAAACATCTATTTTTTTCTCAATGGCTTTTTGAACATACATCTCAATGCTACCATGCGCATGGTTACACAAAGGCGTATGGTTGTGTAAATCAATGACCATTCTTCTCTCCTTTTGCTTTAGAGTTTTAAAGTTAAATTATATATAAAGTTCACTATAATAGACCATAATTTGTCTTTTTAGGAGAACGCTTATGACGCAAGAAGAACTTGATGCCTTGATGGCAGGTGAGTTAGATGATATGCCAACGAATACCACGGATGATGCGTTACTGATGGATGCAGATGATGAGACGATGGAAGAGTCATTGATTGACAGTGATGCATTGGATATTGAAAAAGATAAAGCAACAAGCCAGTTGATGCATGAATATCGCCCCTCTTCAACCATGTCATGGCCACCACCCCCTCCAACAGACGATCACAAAATGGTGCATCAATTAGACGATGTTACCAAAGATTCTGAATTAAAAGCAACAGAGGTCTTTGATAAACTAGAAACAATCAATACGTTTATGATGAGTGCAGAAGATGACACAAAAATGGTTGCTAAGCAAGTTGCATCTAATATTGCATTGTTTGAAACGTTGGTTGCGAAATTTCCGAAAATTGAGCAATTTCAAAAAGCGTTAGATGACAATCAAATGATGAAAAACCATGTTGAAAATATTTTAATGAATACGCAAATGACGCAAGATGAAGTTATGATGATTATGGACGTTATGCAATATCAAGACATTCATCGTCAAAAAATTGAACGTGTTATTAATGTTATGCGAGCCCTTTCAAAATATATGAATGCCCTTTTTGAAGGTAAAAAAGACGATGATAAACGTGTGGGTTCTGCGGTGCATATTCATGGAGATACGTCTACAGAAGATGTTGTTAGCAGTGAAGATATTGAAGCATTAATTGCTAGTTTAGGAAAAAAATAGTTGGAACACGTTGAGCTTCTCTCCCCCGCTGGAAATTTTGAAAAATTAAAAATCGCCCTTGCGTACGGTGCGGACGCAGTGTATGCTGGGGTCAGTCACTTCTCGCTTCGTATTCGTTCAGGCAAAGAGTTTACCTATGAGAGTTTTGAAGAGGCGATTGCTTATACGCATGCAAAAGGAAAGCATTTGCATGCAACCATTAATGGATTTCCTTTTAATGCGCAAATTCCTCTCTTAGAAAAGCACATTGAGCGTGTGGCGGCAATGAATCCTGATGCCTTTATTGTTGCAGCCCCTGGTGTGATTAAATTGGCACGCAAAATTGCACCACATATTCCCATTCATCTCTCAACACAAGCCAATGTTTTAAGTTATTTGGACGCGGAAGTCTACTCAGATATGGGCGTAAAACGTATTATTGCTGCACGAGAAGTGAGTCTGAAAGATTTAGAGCAGATTAAAAAGCATTTACCGCATTTAGAGTTAGAAGTCTTTGTGCATGGCTCCATGTGTTTTGCCTACAGTGGTCGCTGTCTCATTAGTTCTGTACAAAGTGGTAGGGTTTCTAATCGTGGAAGTTGTGCCAATGATTGCCGTTTTCCCTACACGCTTTATGCGCATAATGAAGAGAGTGGAACGCTGTTTCGTATCGAAGAGAGCGAAGAGGGCACGCACATTATGAATGCAAAAGACCTTAATTTAAGTGCCCATGTCAAAGAAATTTTAGACTCAGGTGTGATTGATTCTTTAAAAATTGAAGGACGCACGAAAAGCTCCTACTATGTAGGGATTACCACCAAAACCTATCGCCAAGCCATTGAAGACTATTATGCCAATCAATTTGATGCTGATAAATATACCAAAGAGCTTGATTCAACAAAAAATAGAGGCTTTAGTGATGGTTATTTGGTGAATCGTCCTTTTGAAAAAAATGATACACAAAATTTAGCCCATTCCATTAGTGAAGGCACCCATCAAGTCGTTGCGCAGGTCAGTGAAGATGGAAAAAGTTGCTTGTGCAAAGATGTTTTGAAGTTACATGTAAGCTATGAATTAGTCATGCCATCTTCTGCAAAAATTCTGCCCATGGAAAATGAGATTGGGGCTATTTTTGAAGAGAATGGTTTATGGAAACTCTCTTTTAAAAAACTTCAAACTGCCAGTGGTAAGGAATTTGATGAAATTCATAGTGGCAATATTCATGCCATTGTGCTTCCTGCGCCTGTGGCAGGATTTAGTTTTTTACGATTACAAACAAAGGATAAAGAATGAAGTTCGTTTCTATTCTCATGGGAAGCAAAAGTGATTATTCCGTGATGGAGGAGTGTGCAAAAACCCTTGAAAAATTTGGTGTTTTACATGAAGTTGTCGTTTCTTCAGCACATAGAAGTCCAGAGAGAACCCATCAATATGTCAAAAATGCAGAAGCCAAAGGCGCTAAAGTCTTTATTGCAGCAGCAGGTATGGCAGCACATTTAGCGGGTGTTGTTGCATCACTTACGACTAAACCTGTTATTGGCGTGCCGATGAAAGGTGGTGTGATGGAAGGAATGGACGCTCTTTTAAGCACAGCGCAAATGCCAGGAGGTATGCCTGTTGGAACGGTGGCTATTGGCTCTGCAGGAGCAGTAAATAGTGCGTATTTAGCCATGCAAATTTTAGCCATTGAAGATGAAGAACTTGCCGCCAAACTAAAAGAAGACCGTATTTTAAAAGCTAAAAAAGTGGAAACGGACTCAATGGGAATTGAAATTATTCTTTAAAAGGAGTGAAGATGAACAGTTGGATGAAAATTGAAGAGTTTTGTGCTTTAGTCAATTTAGACATATTGGCTGTTCATGCGTTAATTGATGAGGGTAAACTTCTTTCAAAAGAGGCAAATGGGGAGTGTTTTGTAGAGGTAAGTCGTAGTGCTCACGCTTTGATCCCTGCTACTAAAGGCATTGTCGTGGATGAGGCGTACGAGGGAGCATCGGTTAGCATGAGTTCAGAGTTTGTTGAAAAAACGGTGGGTGCCATTTTAAATTTGCACGAAAAAGTTTTGGATGCAAAAGAAGAGACGCTAGATGCTCTTAAAGGGGAAAACCGTTTTTTAAAAGAGGCGCTTTTTTCCATGCAAGAGCTTTACGATGAAGATAGAAAAACCATCGAAACACTGACAAAGCAACTTGAATTACTGCAAGATGAACTTGAATTTACCAAACGAAAATATAAAATGATGTGGAATAAGGCGGTGGAAAGTTATACGCCATCTGCTGAATAATCTTTACATGTAAAAAGGAAAGAGTGTGTTAACATTTAGTCAAATGCTTTTAAATCTTCAAACATTTTGGCAAGAACAAGGCTGTACCATTGTTCAGCCTTACGATATGCCTTCAGGCGCAGGAACCTTTCATAATGCAACATTTTTAAGAAGCCTAAGTTCTAAACCATGGGCAACAGCGTATGTGGCGCCAAGTCGCAGACCCACCGATGGACGTTATGGTGAAAACCCAAACCGTTTGGGGAGCTACTATCAATTTCAGGTTTTAATTAAACCCAGCCCTGATAATATTCAAGAGCTTTATCTAAAAAGCCTTGAGATGTTGGGACTTGATATTAAAAAACATGATATTCGTTTTGTGGAAGATAACTGGGAATCACCAACACTGGGTGCATGGGGACTTGGTTGGGAAGTGTGGTTGGATGGTATGGAAGTAACCCAGTTTACGTACTTTCAACAAGTAGGCGGTATTCCTTGCAATCCTGTATCGGTTGAAATTACCTATGGTGTGGAACGTCTTGCGATGTATTTACAAGAAAAAGAGTCAGTCTTTGATTTGGTCTGGAATGAAAACAAATTTGGCGTCATAACGTACGGGGATGTACACAAACAAAGTGAATACGAGTTTAGCCGTTATAACTTTGAAGTCGCCGATGTTGCAATGCTTTTTGCTCAATTTGAAAATGCAAGTCTTGAGTGCAAGCGTTGTTTGGATGAAAATTTGCCTTTGCCTGCGTATGATTATTGTCTCATGGCATCGCATACCTTTAATGTTTTGGACGCACGAAAAGCCATTTCGGTGACACAACGTCAAAATTACATCTTAAAAATCAGAGAACTTGCCAAAGGGTGTGCGTTAAAATATAAGGAAATCGTAGGTTAATGCGTTTAGGTGAAATTTATGACTATTTAGATTTACTCAGCCCTTTTGAAACCCAAGCATCGTGGGATAACAGTGGCCTTTTAATAGGCAGCAGAAACGATGAGGTTGAACGTATTTATCTAAGCCTTGATGTGGATAGCCCCCTTTTGGAAGAAGTAGGTGAAAATGCGCTTATTATTACCCATCATCCGCTTATTTTTAGTGGATTAAAACAGCTTGACTTTACAAAGTATCCTGCCCATCTTATTCAGAAGATGATTCAAAAGAAGATTTCACTAATTGCGATGCATACGAACTTTGACCTCTCTCATCTGAATCATTATGTGGCATCTAAATTGGGTTTTAAGGTGTTAAGGAGTGAGGGGTATGTGATTTATTGTGAAGTGAATCAAGCGTTTAATGACTTTGCTTTACATGTAAAAGAGGTTTTAAATCTTGAGCATATACGGGTGACTCAATCAGGCACATGGATTAAAACCTGCGCAATCACGACAGGTTCAGGAGGCGATTTAATCTCCAAAATTGAAGCGGATTGTTTTTTAAGCGGAGATTTTAAATACCATCAAGCTTTAGAGGCAAAAGAAAATAAGCTCTCATTAATTGACATAGGGCACTTTGAATCAGAGTGCTATTTCCCAGAGTGTTTGGCGCTTTATTTGAAAAATTTTCCATTACAAGCTATAATGTCAAATTCGAAAAATCCGTTTGAGTATAGGTAGAGGACAAAAAAGATATGAATAAGTATTTAGAACAGTTAATTGCGCTTTCCAAGTTAGATAAAGAGATTGATGATTTTGCACCCCGCATTGCCAAAGTTGAGAAAATGTTAAAACTTTCTTTGGATAAAGAAAGAGAGTTAAAGCTTCAAGTTGAGACCTTTGCTGCAGATATTGCTGATGCAAAGCTTAAAAAAGGCAAAAATGAGGCACATCTTGCTGAATTATCTGCGAAACTTAAAGATATTAGTAAAAAAAGTGCGTTAGTTAAGACTGCCAAAGAGATTAAAGCGCTTCAACTTGAAGAGGAAATTTCGAAAGAGCAATGTGATTTTGCCAACGATGAGATTAACCGTTTAGACAAAATTATTGGATTAAAACAGACTAACATCACAACACTTGAAGAAAAAATTGCAGAAGCCAGTAGCGAATCTGAATCTATTAAAACATCCATTGATTCACAAATTCAAGCCATTGAAGAAGAGCGTAAGGGTGTCTATCAGGCTAAAGAAGAATTACTTTCAGATATGAGTCAAAAAATCTTAACTTTTTATGAGAAAATTAGAAAATGGGCAGGAAATTCAACCGTCGTTCCTGTGAAAAAACAGGCGTGTTATGGTTGTTTTATGCGTATTAATGACAAAACCTATGCAGGTGTTATGAAGCAAGATGATATTGTAACGTGCCCGCATTGTGGACGTATTCTATACAAAGAGATTGAGGAAGCTAAGGCGTAAGCTTGCATTTTTTTTATTATAGTGTGGCAACGCTGTTGTATCTTTTGGCGTTGCCTCTTTTACTCTACCTTCGCTTTAAAACAAAGTATCAAAAATCTATTCCCGCTCGTTTTTTTCTGAAAGATAATGTACCGTTTTGCGAAAAAGAAGGCATTTGGTTTCATGCATGTTCTTTTGGAGAAGTCCGTTCGTTAAGCCCTTTTATCCAAAAAGTTGCTAATCCCTCAGATGTTCGCATTAGTGTGATTACACAAACAGGTTTTGAAGAGGCACAAAAGTACACGCATGCACAAGTACGTTATTTACCTTTTGAGATTTTTCTTTCTTTTTGGATAAAAAAGCAAAAAACGCTTATTGTTATGGAAGCAGAGTTGTGGCCAATGCTCTTTTGTGTCGCTAAGGCGAAGGGAATGAAAACAGTTTTACTCAATGCGCGTATTTCTGATCACTCTTACGCATCGTATCAGCGTTTTGCGTGGGTGTATCGTTGGATATTTTCTTATATAGATGTGGTGCTTGCGCAAAGCGATGTGGATGGCAAACGTTTAACCTCATTAGGCGCTAAAGAGGTTTATGTTTCAGGCAATATTAAAACATTTCAAGATTATCGACCAACCAAGCACTATTCTAAAATGAATACAAGGCGTATCGTTATTTTGGCAAGCACGCATGAGGGTGAAGAAGAGCTGATTTTGTTGCACATTAAACTACAGCCTGATGACCAGCTTATTGTTGTCCCAAGGCATCCTGAACGTTTTGAACGTGTTGATACGCTGTTGAATACTTTTGCTTTTAAAGAGGGTAAACGTTATACAAGATTATCATTAGATACTTCTATGGAAAAAGACATTCTCTTGTGTGATAAAATGGGAGAGTTAGTTAATCTTTATGCCATTGCGGATGTGGTGATTTTAGGAGGCTCTTTTAGAGATGGCATTGGTGGTCATAACCCACTAGAACCTGCTTATTTTGGTGTTAAACTCATCAGTGGAGAGTTTATTTTTAATCAAAAAGTATTGTTTGAATCTGTAGAAAATGCCATTACATGTAAAGTGGAAGATTTAGGAAATGTTTTTGATCGTATTGAGGAGTCTCCCAACAGTGCGATTACTCATCGTGGTGACATAGCGCCACTTGTGGATAAATTATTAGGAAATGAAAATGGAAAAAGCGTATAAATTATTGGCATTGCAAGAGGGAATTTCAAACCGTGCTGCTAAAGAGTTGATTGATAGAGGTGTTGTCTATGCTGCTGGGAAAAAAGTAAGCGTAGCCCGTGGAGAGCTTCTGCCAAGTACAAAGTTTAAAGTAGAAAAAATTGCACCTATTAAGGTTTTATTTGAAGATGAGTATATTATGGCGGTGGATAAACCTGCTTTTATGACATCAGAAGAAGTAGCAGAGATTAAAAAATTGCCACTTTTACACCGATTGGATAGAGAAACCAGTGGTGTATTGCTTTTAACTAAAGATGATGCCTTTCGTGAAAAAGCAGTCAATGCATTTAAAAAGCGTGAGGTTCAAAAAGAGTACATAGCGATTGTTGAGGGAAAAGTGGTTGAAGCTGTTGAGGTTAATGCACCTATTTTAACGATTAAAAAAGGTAATTCTGCTTACAGTAAAATTAGTTCTGATGGGAAAGAAGCTATTAGTCATATAGAGCCTTTGATGATTGAGGGCAAACGTTCTAAAGTAAAAGTAAAAATTGAAACAGGGCGAACACACCAAATTAGAGTACACCTTAAAAGCATTGGCGCTTCTATCTTAGGAGATACAGAATATGGCGGTAGACCGTTTAAGCGTTTAATGCTTCATGCTTCCAAAATTATGCTGTTAGGTTATATTTTTCAGAGTAAAGAACCTGAAGATTTTATTAAATTTAGTGAATAGAATTCACGGATAGAAATCTTGTTTAGAGCCTATATTATCGATGTTGTATCGCATATAATGGCTTCAAAAAGTTGAAGTGTTTTTAAGGTTTTATTTAGTTTAAAGCATTGCTTTTATATAATGCGTCGCTTTAAAAAAGAATCATGAAGAAATTTTAAGAAGGATAACTTGTGTTTGAGGTTTTAACCGATTCATTTCGATCTGCTATTAATAAAATTCGTTTCAGTGATGATGAAAAATCTTTAAAAAGTGCCTTAGAAAACCTAAAAAAAGCCCTTCTTAAAGCAGATGTTCACCATAAAATTGTACGAGATTTATTGCGTCAAGTAGAAATAGAAACCAAAGCAAAAGGCATTGGACAAGCCAATTTTTTACGCTCTTTAAAGACACAATTAACAGAAATTTTAACGGTTCCTGGTAAGCAAGGCTTTGTTTTTGCTTCAAAACCACCTACAACGGTGTTGATGGTAGGTTTACAAGGAAGTGGTAAAACAACCACAACGGTTAAGTTAGCTAATTATTTAACACTAAAACAAAAAAAAGTGCTTGTTGTTGCCTGTGATCTTCAGCGTTTGGCAGCGGTAGAACAATTAAAACAGCTGTGTCAAGCAAACGAAATTGATTTGTATTTTGAAGATAATAGTACCCATCCTCTAGGTATTGCTAAAAATGCAATGAAAAAAGCCAAAGAAGGGCTTTATGATGTTGTATTAATTGATACGGCTGGTCGTTTAGCTATTGATACAGAATTGATGGAGCAGCTAGCGTCTATAAAAAAAGAAGTCACACCTGATGAGATTTTTTATGTAGCAGACGCTATGACGGGTCAAGATGCGGTTAAGAGTGCGGTAACCTTTCATGAAAAAATCACCTTAAGTGGTGTTATTTTAAGCAAATTTGATGGCGATGGTAAGGGTGGTGTTGCTCTTGGTATTGCAGAGCAAACAAGTGTTCCACTTCGATTTATCGGTGTGGGTGAAAAAGTTGCGGATTTAGAGCATTTTATCCCTGAGCGTATTGTCAATCGTTTGATGGGTGAGGGTGACCTTGAGACTTTGGCTGAAAAGACCAGTGGTATCATTAGTGAAAAACAAGCCAAAGCGATGACCCAAAAGATTAAAAAGGGTCAGTTTAACTTTAATGACTTTTTAGAACAAATGGAGCAGATGAAAAAGCTTGGAAGTATGAAATCACTCATTGGGATGATCCCAGGATTGTCTCAAATGGCGGGAAAGCTTCAAGACGTTGATATGGAAAATTCGGTTGAAATGAAGCGAATCCGTGCGATGATAGGTTCCATGACTAAAAAAGAGAGAGAAGATCCAGAGCTTTTAAATAACAGTCGAAAAAGAAGAATTGCTGAGGGTTCAGGACTTTCACAAGTGGAAGTCAATCGCTTTTTAAAACAATTTGGAAATGCCGCAAAAATGGCAAAAAAATTCTCAGGCAAAAAGGGAATGCAAGATTTGCAAAACATGCTTTCTCAAAATAAACACGCACACCTTCGTTAATGTGTGACGATTTATATTTACATGTAAGCTTACATGTAAATATAAGTTGTAAAAAACGAAACATAAACATTAGGAGACCATAAGAATGGCAACAGTTGTAAGATTAACACGTATGGGTAGAAATAAAGCACCGTTTTACAGAATTGTCGTAACAGACAGCAGAAAAAAACGTGATGGTGGATCAATTGAGACAATTGGTTATTACAATCCCCTAAGCAATCCTCAAACCATCAAATTTGATGCGGAAAGACTTGCGTATTGGAAAAGTGTTGGCGCAAAGCTAAGTGACAGGGTTGCAAAAATCACTGGTAAATAATCATGATTGAAAAATTTCTCGAAGAGTTTGCCAAACTTTTGGTGGACAATCCAGCAGGTGTAAGAGTCGAGAGAAGCGATGTTGATGGAACATTTTGTGAAGTGGTTATTTACGCCGATAAAATTGATACGGGTAAATTAATTGGAAAAGACGGCAAAATGATTAATTCGCTTAAAACGCTTATTTCTGGATGTAAGGCAAAAGATGGCATCTCGTATCGAGTGACCGTTAAAGCCAACGATGAATAATCAATCTTCCCTGATAGAAGTCGCCAAAATTGGGCGACTTGTGGGTTTAAAAGGTGAGCTCAAGCTCTACTTGGAATGTGATTTTCCTGAACAATTTAAAAAAGGTAAGACATTCACCACTCAAAAAGGTGAAGTTCTTGAGGTTTTTTCATACAATCATGCCCGTGGGCTTATCTCTTTTGTAGGCTTTCAAGAAAGAGAAGTGGCCGCAAAACTTGTCAATTCCATTTTGTACACATCGCAAGAGAATTCCATGAAAGAGTGCGCTCTCAAAGAAGGCGAATTTTTCTGGTTTGATTTAATCGGCGCATCTGTGATAGATGAGGATTTGGTATGTTTGGGTGTTGTAGATGAAATTGAACGCATTGGGGTTACGGATTATCTTGTGGTAAAAACGGAAGCTGCTTTACTGGAAAAAGGTTTGGCAAAACTCTTTTATGTACCCTATATTGAGCGGTATGTTATTTCGTTTGATAAAGAAAATAAACGTGTGTATGTGAAAGATGGTTTGGGTATTTTGGAGAACTCTTAATGCGGTTTTCGTATGTTACCCTTTTTGAGGGGCTTATTGCTTCTTATTTTGAAGACTCTATTTTAAAACGTGCCATTGCAAAAGGGCTTTTAGAGGTTTCTTTTGTAAATCCTAGGATGTATACGAAAAATAAACATGGTAAGGTAGATGACTATCAAGCCAGCGGTGGTGCAGGACTTGTTCTTTTTGCACAACCTTTATTTGATGCCCTTAGGCATATTAAAAAAGAATCTCCGCAGGCATACATTATTTTCCCAACGCCAGCAGGAAAGCTTTTTACACAAAATGATGCTAAAAGGCTTTCACATAAAGAGCATTTAGTCTTTGTGAGTGGGCGGTATGAAGGAATTGATGAACGTGTTATTGAGACGTTTGCCGATGAGCTTTTTTGCATTGGTGATTATGTTTTAACGGGAGGGGAGCTTCCGAGTCTGGTGATGAGTGATGCGATTAGTCGTAACATTAAAGGTGTTTTGGGAAATGAAGACTCTTTAGCAGTAGAGAGTTTTGAAAGTCCTCTTTTAGAGGCACCGTGTTTTTCAAAACCGCCGATTTATGAAAATAAATCTGTGCCCTCAGAGTTTTTAAAGGGAAATCACGCTAAAATTACAGGCTTAAAAAATCAAATGTCTGAATCAAAAACAAAATATTTCAGACCCGATCTGTTTTCACGCTTTTGCGTGAAGCATTAGAATTTAGATATGATCAAAGGATAATAGATGAGAAATAAATATATTGACGCTTTTGAAGCAGGACAAATTGCACAAAAAAATGTTCCAGCTTTTAGAGCAGGTGATACGCTTAGAGTGGCTGTAAAAATTGTTGAAGGCGATAAACAACGTGTTCAAAATTTTGAGGGTGTTTGTATTGCTAGACGAGGAACTGGTACTGGCGAGACATTTATGGTCAGAAAAATTGGTGCGAACAGTGTTGGTGTAGAGAGAATCTTCCCAATTTATTCTGATAGCATTGATGAGATTGTTGTTCTTAGACGTGGTGTTGTAAGACGTGCAAAACTCTTCTATCTTAGAGACAGACGTGGTAAAGCTGCAAAAATTAGAGAACTTAGAAAATAATACTTTTTTGAGGAGTAACGAAAAACATGTTACTCCTTTCTTCTTCATTCCCCTTTCCTTATCCTATTTTTAGAAGTTTTTTATGAAAATTGAAGAGCGCTGTTTGTCATGTATTTATGATCAAAGTAAGCGAGTGTGTGAACTTTTACATGTAAACATTGAAAAAGCACATGCGATTGATCTGCTAGCAAAAGAGATGATTGAACACTTTGATATGCACCAAACGCCCCCATACAATGCTGCTCCTCTTTACGAAGCGATGGCAGACGTTTTGGGTGTAGAGGATTTGTATCAAGTGTTTAAAAAAGACTCTTCTCAAAAAGCAAAAGCGTTTATTCCACTTTGTCTTTCTCACCTTGAAAAAGCAGAGGATACTTTTCTTATTGCTACAAAAACTGCTGTAGCTGGCAATGTCATTGATTTAGCTGCTGTCATGCTGTATGATTTAGAAGAAGAGTTAGAAAAGATTTATCACACCCCTTTTGCCATTGATGATGTAGCGACATTGAAGCAAAGGCTCGCTTCTGCACAAACATTAGTTTATTTAGCCGATAACGCAGGAGAAGAAATTTTTGATAAGCTTTATATTGAGACGATTAAGAAGCTTTATCCTGATATAGTGGTCTACTATTTTGTAAGAGGTCGGCCTATTATTAATGATCTCACGTATCAAGATGCTAAAGATTCTGGTATGGATGATGTTGCAATACTCGTAGACAGTGGTGTTCCAACTCCTGGGCTTGTTTTGGAGCTTATGCACGATGAAGCAAGGGCTATTTTTGATAATGCTGGGTGTATTATTGCTAAAGGCATGGGAAACTATGAATGTTTGGGAGAGACAAAAGGCTTTCCTTTGTTTTTTTTATTTAAAGTGAAATGTTCTGTTGTAGCTAATGCAGTGGGCGCTACATTGGGTGATATTGTGTGTAAAGCATCACATGCTTGAGAGCAAAGGATAGGGCCAATGAGGAAACTGTTTAAACACCGTACATCTTCAAGTCGGTTTGATAGTTTGATTCAAAAATATAATATTTCTCGTGAATATCTTTTAATCAACCGAAGAATGGTGACACGTGCACTTTTTATTGGTATTTTTATTGGGCTTATTCCTATGCCTTTTCAAATGGTCGCTGTTATGGGGATGATGTTTTTTTTAAAATTTAATGTCCCCATTGCGCTCTCTATGGTTTGGCTCAGTAACCCTTTAACCATGCCGTTTATGTATTATGTTGAGTACGTCACAGGGAGCTATATTTTAGGCATTGAGCATGAACCTGTGGAGCTTAGCCTTGCGTGGTTTGAGAACCATTTTTCCTCTATTTTTTTACCCTTATATGTTGGAACCCTTTTTTATGCTTCTACCTTAGCCCCTTTGGTCTATTTTTGTGTGGATTGGCTATGGATTCATTCGGTACGAAAAGAGCGAAAAAAAAGTGAAGAAAAGCGCTCTTCTTAAGCGCCTTGTATTTCACGATAAGCCGTATAAAGCGCTTTTACACCCTCTTCAATCTGTTCTAAGCTTGAGTTGGTGTAGTTGAGTCTTCCATAAGTGCTGATACGTTTATCGGCAAAGAAAACACTTCCAGGGACAAATGCAACGCCTTTGTTGATAGCTACATCAAACAGCTTCATACTATCGGCACACTTTTTAAAATTCACCCAAATAAACATACCCCCCTCAGGGACTACAAATTCAATGCTATCGCCAAAATATTTATGCAGTGCGTCTACCATCGCATCACGTTTAGGGCGGTAGTATTCGATCAATATTTTGGTATGTTCTTCTAACTCGCCACTTTGCATCATTTTGGCGCAGATGTGTTGGAAAAACTTTGAGTTTTGAAGATCCGTGCTCTCTTTGCACAGCGTTAAGGCACTGATGATCTCTTGAGGAGCCTTCATCCAACCGATGCGAAAATCAGGGGCGAGTGTTTTTGAAAACGTTCCAAGTGCAATGGTAAGTTCTGGGAGCAAATCTGCAAAGGCAGTGGTTTGAATGCCATCGTAACGAAGTGCCTCGTACGGGCTGTCTTCAAGTAAAATGACGTTGTACTTTTGAGCCAAACGTGCCACTTCGTGACGATTCTCTAACGTATAGGAATAACCTGTTGGGTTTTGAAAAATAGGAATTGTATAGAAAAATTTGGGTGAATGTTCTTTAAATAAAACTTCCAAAACTTCCGTATCAACGCCTTTTGAGCTTAGAGGTGCTGCTTTGATGGTTACATTGTACATATGAAACAGACCAAGGGCGGCTAGGTAACTTGGGTCTTCAACGACGATGCAATCTTTTTCATCCAAAAAGGTTTTACAGACCAAATCCAGCCCTTGTTGAGAGCCGTTGGTAAGCATAATCTGTGCGGAAGTGGTATGAAGGTATTTCTTAGCGATCTCCACTTTAAGGGCTTCAACGCCTGAGGCATTGCTGTATTGAAAGAGGCGATTGTCTTGTGTTTCAAAGAGGGTTTTTGCATGCGATTCTATAGCATCTCTAGGAAATAAGGCAGCATCAGGAAGTCCACCTGCAAACGAGATAATTTTATTTTGGGCAGTTAAATCGAGAATGGTTCGTGTAAACGAGCGTGATGCGGTGGTAACACGTTTTGCAAATTTGGTTTGCATAATAAACCTTTGTAAAAATATAGCCTCATTATAGCAATGCACCTTTTGTTAAACCACATAAAATGAGGGATTTGTTTTGTCCATTTGTGCTATAATTTGCGGATGAAACACAGACAAAGTACGCAAAACGATCACCTTGAACGTATCAATGAGGTGCTTTTTTATATTCACAAAGATTTGCAAAAGAACTATGGAGTGGAAGAACTGGCGTCATTGGTTGCGATGTCTCCTTTTCATTTCAATCGTGTCTTTAAAGAGCGAGTTGGCGAGAGTGTGCATGGGTATATTAAACGGGTAAAGTTAGAGCATGCCGCCAATTTACTCCTTTTTAATCCCCATTCTACCATTAGCCATAGCATGCAAGAGGTTGGATTTAGCTCGAATGCTTCTTTCACACAAGCCTTTAAAGAGAATTTTGGTGTGACTCCTACAAAGTGGCGAGAAGTGGATAAGGCAAATGAAAAAAAAGATATGAGTTTTTTGGAAAAACCTTTACATGTAAAGATTCAAACAATGCCTTCCTTTTACGTGGCATACGTAAGGCATAAGGGGTACGATAGAAGTATCAAAAGGGCATGGCTTAAATTGCAAGATTGGGCACTCAGGCAAGGCGTTGCGTTTTCACAACAAACCATGATAGCGTTACACCACAGCAACCCTCGTTTTGTCGAATCGTCACAGTGTCATTATGTTGCGTGTTTGCAGCTTCCTTCTTCGGGTCGTTTTTATCGAAATGGGGATGTTGGGGTTATGCATATTCCTCCAACACTGTGTGCGGTTTTTTCGCTTCAAGGGGTGTATGGTGATTTAAAAAAGTATATGGATGTGATTTATCATGAATGGTTATGTGCAAGCGAGTATGAAAAAGTAGCCCTTCCTTCGTTTGCTATTTATAGAGAAAATCATTTTATTAACGCTGATGAACGTTTTGATTTGGACTTTTGTGTGCCAGTGCGTTTTAAATAGGTATAATTTTTAAAAAATAAAAGGCTTAGAATGAAATATTCTCCTATTTTTATTACAGCGACCAATACCAATGTGGGAAAGACCTATACGACGCTAAAACTTCTCGAAGCACTGAGTGCAAAAGGTTTAAAAGTGGGGGTAATGAAACCCATTGAAACAGGGGTGATGGATGCGCCTTTGGATGCCGTGATGTTGTTTGAGATGGCAAAGCGTTACCATCCTGATTTGGAAAAACTCTCTTTAAAAGAGATTGTTCCTTACTGTTTTGAACTTCCTGCGGCTCCATTTGTGGCAAAAGGACGTAAGAAAATTAATGTAGACGTGTTGCAACATGCTTATGAAAAAATAGCATCTTTATGTGATATTGTCCTTATTGAAGGAGCTGGTGGTTTATTAGTCCCCATTGAAGAAGACCTTTACATGTACGATTTTATTCGTCTTTTTGAAGCGAAAACTTTATTGGTTGGGCATGACCAATTGGGCTGCATTAATGACATTTTGCTTAATTTACATCTTTTAGATAGTTTGGGCGTTGAGGATTATGAGTGGTGTATTAATTTTAAAGCAGAACGAACACATTTTGATACTATTAGCTTGCCATTTTTGAAAAAAACTTTTGGCAGAGTGCTCTCCGTTCAAGAGGATATGCCGAATATTTTACGAAGTTTGGGTGTGTGATTGAACGCTCAAACGTGTGAACGCTTGAATGCATTTGGAAGAAGAAGAGAGCCTTTTTTCTTTGTGATTGATTATGCGCAAAAGAATGTATATGCTAAAGCGCTCTCTTTGTTGGATGAGGATGTTTTGTATGCGTTTGAAACACCTCTTTGTTCTTCAAAAAAGCTTACATGTAAAGCAGTTACATGTAAAAAAACGTATCCATCTCCAGAGGTATATTTTCAAAAATTTGATGCAGTGATGGAAGAGATTAAAGCAGGTAACACCTATATGCTAAATCTTACAGCCCAAACAAAAGTGGAAGTGTCCTTTGATTTGAAGTCACTTTTTTACGCAGCACACGCACCGTTTAAACTCTATTTTAAAGACCAATTTGTTGCTTTTTCTCCTGAGCGATTTGTTAAAATACAAGCCAATCAGATTCATACGTACCCCATGAAAGGGACGATTGATGCGAGTGTTCCTAATGCTGAAGCGGTTATATTGGGCGATGAAAAAGAAAAAGCAGAGCATGTTATGGTGGTTGATTTGTTACGCAATGATCTCAGCATGGTTGCCAAAGAAGTGCGTGTGGAAAAATTTCGTTATATTGAAAAAGTGCATACATCGGATAAAACATTGTTGCAAGTGAGTTCTCATATTCAAGGAACATTGGACGAGCAGTGGCATGAACGCATTGGTGATATTCTCTCCACCCTTTTACCAGCAGGTTCCATCAGCGGAACACCCAAGCGAAGCAGCGTGGAGATTATTGAGCGTATTGAGGGATACGATAGAGGCTTTTACACAGGTATTTTTGGAATTTACGATGGCACAATGCTTGATAGTGCCGTGTTGATTCGTTTTTTAGAGAAAACGGATGAGGGGTATGTCTTTAAAAGTGGTGGAGGAATTACCGTGCTTAGTGAGGCAAAAAAGGAGTACGATGAGGTGTGCGATAAAGTCTATTTCCCCGTGTTTTGAAACGATTAAAGTGCAAGATGGATATTTATACCATCTTGCGTTTCATCAAGCACGGTTTGATAAAACACGCCATGCACTCTATGGTGCGAAGGAGAGCATACGCTTAAGTGAGCATCTTACGCCTCCAAAAGAGGGTCTTTATCGGGTGCGTGTCGAGTATACGTCAGGTATTGAAAAGGTGGAGTATTTTCCCTATGTGCCTCGTTTGTTTGAGCGTTTTTTAGTGATGGAACGTGATGAGCTATCGTATGCGTATAAATATTGTGATAGAACACTCTTAGCAACTGACCTTCAAGGGAAATTTGATGATGTAATCTTTACATGTAAAGATGTTTTAAAAGATACCAGCATTGCAAACATTGCTTTATTAATCGATGGACAATGGTACACCCCAACACATCCCCTTTTAGAGGGAACAACACGTGCTCGGTTGCTTCTAAGTGGATTCTTAAAAGAAGCACCGCTAAGACGCCAAAGCCTTCAAAAAGCGCAGAAATTTGCTATAATGAATGCACTTATTGGATTTAAAATCCTTCACAACGTACTTATTAAGGAATGAAATTTGAATTGGGAACTTAGCGCATTATATGAAAATGAAGCCTCTTTGGAGAGTGATTTAAAGGATGCCAATAGCCGTGCTAAAAGCTTAGAAACGATGTGCAAAGGGAAACTAAAAGCGTTACATGTCAATGAATTTTTAGAAGCTATTCGTGAATACGAAGCAATTAACGAAAAACTAGGACGCATTATGACGTATGCGTTTTTACGCTTTGCTACGAACAGTGAAGAGGGTGGATTTTATGCAAAATATCAACAAGAATACAGCAAGATCGCTGAGAATCTTCTCTTCTTTGAATTAGAATTTAACAAACTTTCAAAACCTAAACAAGAAGAGTTAATAGCCTCTGCGCCCATGTACAAGTTTTATTTGGAATCGTTGATAGAGGAAAAACCTTACCAGCTTTCACAAAAAGAAGAGCGCATTTTGCTCAAAAAAGAGATGACTTCTGCGTCTGCTTTTAGCAGGCTTTTTGATGAGCATTTTAGCCGTTTAAAATTTAGTTATGAGGGAGAAAAACTTTCAGAAGAAGAGATTTTAAGTAAGCTGCAAGATGCCAACCGTGAGGTACGAAGAAAAGCAGCGAGCGTTTTTACAAAAGGCATTAAAGAGCATCAGCCGTTATTGGCGTATATTTTCAATATGATTAAAGCCGATCTTGCCAATGAATGTGAATTGCGTGGGTATAAAAGTGCAGAACACCCTCGCCATATTGATAATAAAATTACACAAAAAAGTGTCGATGCTTTGGTGAAGAGTGCTGAAAATAGTTTTCATTTGGTGCAAGCGTATTACACACAAAAAGCAAAACTTTTAGGGCTTGAAGAATTATTTGAGTACGACCGTTACGCTCCACTTGAGACATCCAATGCACGATACGATTTTGATACCTCTAAAGAGATTGTCCTTAAAGCTTTTGAAAAGTTTAATCCAAAATTTTATGAAATTGCATCTATGGCATTTGAAAATGGTTGGATTGATGTTTTTCCAAAAGATAAAAAACGAGGAGGGGCGTTTTCGCACCCTGCAACTCCCTCAACCCATCCTTATGTGCTTTTAAATCACACCAATACCAGGCGTGATTTGTTTACTTTAGCCCATGAATTAGGACATGCGATTCATCAGTATCTTTCTCGTGGTGTGGGCTATTTGGGGAGTGATACACCCTTAACAACTTCTGAGACAGCCTCTGTTTTTGCGGAAATGTTGGTGTTTGATGCGATCAAAGACGATTTAAGCAAAGCGGAGAAACGCTCTTTATATGCAAGTAAAATTGAGGATATTTTCTCAACGTTTTACCGTCAAATTAACTTTACAACTTTTGAGCGAAAAGTCCATGCGCATGAGGGTGAGTTAGACCTTGCGACGTTGAATGCTTATTGGATGGAAGAGAGCCAAAAAATGTTTGGCACAAGTATTACCCTCTCTAAAAATTATGCATTGTGGTGGAGCTACATTCCTCATTTTATTCATTCGCCTTTTTACTGCTATGCGTACAGTTATGGGCAGTTGTTGGTTTTGGCATTATATGGTTTATATAAAAAGAGCGATAAAGCCCACTTTGTGCAAACCTATACCGCATTTTTAAGTGCAGGGGGAAGTCAAAGTCCCAAAGAGCTCATTAAAAAATTTGGGTTTGACATTGAAGATGAAAATTTTTGGAAATTGGGTATTGGCGAAATTGAAATCCTCTTAGCGGAGTTTAAAGGATTGTGCGATGATTGAAACAGTGCTAGGCGATGATGCTTTTCATGCTTTAATGCAAAAGCATACCAAAGAGATTATTGACTTACTGCTTAAACAAGGGGTCTCTTTTTCGATTTTAACCAATATTTCTGATGTTGGATTTAATCCTGAATTGCCTGAGAGTATTACTCATAATTTTAAACCTATTACGATGTTTTTTCTAGCAGGGTACACGTTTGAGAGTGCGCAAATTTACAATGATATACTCAGTTTTGAGGCAGGATTTGGGAATGATAATTTTGGCTCTTTGGTAAGTGTTCCATTGGATGCTATTTTGCAAATTGTTATTGAAGAGGTGCCCGTGTTTATCAATCTAAGCACACCTTCTAAGGTACTGAAAAAAGCGCCAAAGGATAATGGCATCAAACGCTCAATGGAAGCGTTGATGGCCAATCCTGAAAATCAAAAGTTGATTAAAAAGTAGGAACGATTGCTTTATTAGGGTGTTTACTCATAAGATAGTTAATGACACTGTCAATCAGCGCATCGTGTTTGCGATCTTTTAAGTAGCATAAGTAGAGCATTCGTGTGAGCTTCAAGCCTTTCATCTTAGCAGTAAAAAGTTCGCCTCTTTCGATTTCATCAGCAATAATATATTTTGAGAGGATGGAAACGGTGGGTGTACCTTCTTGAATATTTGATTTTAAGAGAGTTTGTTTCACCGCCGTTGAACTAGTGAGTATGCTCTTAACCTTAAAGCTTTTGCAATCCACATCGATTTTTTCAAATGTGTCATGAATGATTTTTCGTGTATGCGACTCTTCTTCTCTGCAAATCCAATTGAAGCTCAGTAAATCTTCTTTAGTGAGGTTTTTTGGTAGAGGGGATTTACTGGTAATGACCAATTCATCTTCCATCCATTCTCTGTAAATAATACCTTCTTGAAAGTAGGGCGCTTCCACAAGGGCAAGGTCCACTTTTTTATCTAAAAGCTTTTCGGTAATGTCTGCTGTATTTTCAACTTTAAGCATAACATTGTTTTTAATGGCATCTTGAATGTCATTGAGAAAATCGGGCAGAATGTAATTTCCAATCACCGCAGAAGCCCCTAGTACAAAAATAACCTCTTTATTGACAAGTCTTAGCATTTCACGTTCTGCTGCTAAAATTTGTTTTTCAAGTTTGATCGCAACTTTATAGAGCTCTTCTCCAGCAGTGGTTAGCTTAATACCATTTTTTTTACGATCAACAATCTGCACATCCAAATACTCTTCTAAAAGTTTGATTTGTTGTGTGACAGCGGGTTGACTGATACCTAGCTTTTTAGAGGCTTTTGAAAAGCTTTTTTCTTTAATAACGGTTAAAAATGTCTCTATCTTAGAAAAATCTTTAAGCATGTGAACGATCCTTATGGAAATAAACGTATGATAAGCATTATAACTAAAATTAATAAATTTAGGCAGAGTGAAACGCTACGTTTGGCTTAAACTTTTTTTGCTATAATAAAGACTATATCAACAAAAGTAGAAAAGCGATGCAAGATTTAGCGACGTTAAATGAATCACAACAAGATGCAATCAAATGTGTGGATGGCCCTGTGCTTATTTTAGCAGGCGCAGGCAGTGGTAAAACTAAAACCATTACCACAAGGCTTTCGTATTTGCTTTCTTTAGGCATTCCAGCAGCCAATACGCTTACGCTAACCTTTACGAATAAGGCTGCTAGCGAGATGCGAGAACGTGCTATGGCAATGATAAATTCACACTCGTATCCCCCACTGTTGTGTACCTTTCATAAATTTGGTCTTTTGTTTTTAAAATTTCACATGGATAAATTAGGGCGTAAGAACAGTTTTGTGGTCATTGACACCGATGATAAAAAACGTATTTTAAAAAATTTAAATACATCCAGTGAACTTCCAACAGGAATGATTGCTAGTGAAATTTCACGGTATAAAACTTCTTTGCTGGACCCCAAAGTCGCATGGGAAAAGGCAGAACAGCAAAATTATCAAATTATTGCAAAATTATATGAACAGTATGAAGATTATCTGCTTTCCAATAATTTAGTTGATTTTGACGACCTCTTGGTGCTTCCTTATAAAATTTTAGAGAGCGATGAGACTTTATGTGAAGAGACCAGTAGACGCTATCAATACATTATGGTCGATGAGTATCAAGATACAAATGAACTGCAGTATAAACTGCTTCGTAAGCTTTGCCATACACACAGCAATTTGTGCGTGGTGGGCGATGATGATCAAAGTATTTATGGCTGGCGTGGAGCAAATATTAAAAATATTTTGGAATTTCATGAATCCTTTGAAAATGTAAAAATTGTTAAACTTGAAAAAAATTATCGCTCGACCACGCAGATTCTTAAAGCGGCAAATGATTTAATCGACCACAATCGTGGACGCATCGGTAAAGTCTTAGAGAGTACAAAAGGGGAGGGCAAAGCCATTGAAGTCCTCGAATCACATGATGAAAATCAAGAAGCGTTAAGCATTGCTCGAAAAATTCGAAAGCTTATTGAAAGCGGTGTAAATCCTAGGGATATTGCGGTGTTGTACCGCATTAATGCGCTGAGTCGTTCTTTAGAAGAGGGACTTAACAAAGAGAAAATTCCTTACAACATGGTAGGGGGTGTAAAGTTTTATGAGCGTGCTGAGGTCAAAGATGTCATCAGTTATCTCCGTGTCATTGCCAATCCTCATGATGATTTTTCCATCAAGCGCATTATCAATCGTCCTAAACGGGGTCTTGGAAAAGTGACGATGGAACGCATTTTTAAAGCAGCGTACGAGAACACGCAATCCATTTATGAGTACATTACATGTAATGAGGAAGGGATTGAAAAAGAGGCGAGTAAAAAAGCAGCGCTAGCACTCAAAGAGTTTGTTCACAATATTGCTCGTATGCAAACCATTCAAGCCCATTCCACCTACGATATGATTGATGCAATTGAAGAGGCGTTTGCCATTAAAGAGTATTATAACAATCAACCAGACTCGCTAGAGCGTCTCTCCAACATTGATGAATTTTATGGACTTTTTCGAGATTATGTGAAACAAAATCCGCAGATGGGCGTGGATGATTTTTTAAATGAATTGGCATTGCAGAGCGATCAAGATCAGATCGATAGTGAGAATATCTCCATTATGAGTATTCATGCGAGTAAAGGTTTAGAGTTTGAATACCTGTTTGTGATTGGTCTGGAAGAGGGATTTTTCCCATTGGTTGGCGATGGAAGCGATATAGAAGAAGAGCGTCGTTTGGGGTATGTCGCCATTACTAGAGCAAAAAAAGAGCTGACCCTTAGTTTTTCAGGAAGTCGTTTTTACAAAGGAAGACGAACGGAACTTTCAAAAAGCCGTTTTTTAAAAGAAGCAGGGGTGTGTGAGGGAAGTTTGATTTTAGAGAGAACCACATCGTTTAAAAAAGGGGATTTGGTCAAACACAAAATCTTTGGAATTGGTCGTGTCACTGAAGTGAGTAAGGTGGGTAGGGAGTTTAAATTACAAATTAATTTTAGTGGAACCAAACGTGATATTTTGGCTTCCTTTGTCGAGAAAATTTAGTGCAAAACCGTCTTTTTGTGGCATATAAGCCAGCGAACATGGTGTGTAACCATTTTTTAAGTCGTATCAAAAGGCGTTATGGTGTAAAAAAAGCAGGGTTCTCAGGCACGCTTGACCCCTTTGCTCAGGGCGTTTTAATTGTGGCATTTGGTCAGTTTACCAAACTGTTCCGTTTTTTAAAAAAAGCGCCTAAAACCTACCGTGCTACGTTATGGATTGGCGCTTCAAGTCCTACGTTAGATAGTGAGAAAATTGAGCATGTTGAAGAGATGATGCCTTTTCATCCTGATTCCATTACCATTATGCTTCAAAGTATGCTAGGGGATATAAGCTATTTACCGCCTAAATATTCGGCTAAAAAAATAGAGGGTAAACGGGCGTACGATTTAGCACGCAGTGAACAAGATTTTGAGATGAAAACTATCACGAGTCATGTGTATGATTGTCGTTTGGTGCATTATGCGCATCCTTTTTTAACCTTTGATATTACGATTTCAGAGGGTGGGTATGTGCGAAGTATGGGTGCTTTGATGGCTCAAAAATTGGGATTTAGTGGTTCTTTAAGTGCCTTACATCGCTTAAATGAGGGTGCATTCATTTATGTGCATGAAAAAGCGCTCAATCCCTTAGACTATCTTGATTTGCCTATCAATTGTTATCGTGGTGATGCAAGTGATGTGTTGCTTGGGCGAAAATTGCAGGTTGAAAATTTTGAAAAACAAGAAGAAGGTGTCTATTATTTGCTCAACGATGATGTCTTGAGCATTGTGCAAATCAGTGCAGATGGAGTAGAATACCTTTTAAATTCATTATCGCTAAAGGCATAAGATGTTGATATTAACACGAAAAGTGGGCGAAGGTGTTGTTTTAAACGAAACGATTACGGTGAGGGTGATTGATATATCCAAAGGGCTTGTTAAACTTGGATTTGATGCTCCTAAAGAGATGATGATCTTGCGTGAAGAACTTGCTCAAGCCATTAAAGAGACCAATATAGAAGCCAGTAAAAGTGTTCGCCCTGACGTACTTTTAGATTTAAGTAAGAAGCTTAAATAATGCAGTATGAAGCACATGCTAAAGTCAATATTTTTTTGAAAATTGTAGGAATTCGTGGCAATTACCACGAATTGTTTTCACGCTTTATGCTTGTTTCTCATCTGTTTGATACGTTGAGTTTTGTACCGAAATCATCTCGTATGCCTTTTGAGTTGGTGGGGGATTTTAACTGTGCTTTAGAGCAGAACACTGTGTATAAGATTTTTCAGACTTTGCAAAAACACGGTTTTGATACAGAGATACAAAATGTCATGCACCATGAGGCGTTACATGTAAACAAAAGAATCCCCTCAGGTGCAGGGCTTGGAGGTGGCAGTAGTGATGCTGCCACATTTTTAAAAATGCTCAATGATCGGGCAGATTTAAAATTGAGTGCTGAGGATATGATGGCATTGGGTGCTGAGGTGGGTGCGGATGTAGCATTTTTTGCCTCAGGGTATACGAGTGCCAATGTCAGGGGTATTGGTGAAAAGGTAGAAGCTTATGATGAAGCGCCATTGGATTTGGATGTTTTTACGCCACCACTTGCGTGTGATACTGCTCGTGTGTATCGTACGTACAGGGAATATTTTTTGCAATTCATCAATCCTTCTTTGGCCGCATCTATGGTGGATATGAGCAGTGAGGCTTTGCTGCAAAGTTTTGGCAAAGAAGAACTGAATGATTTGTACCCTGCTTGTTTACAGGCGTATCCTGAGCTTAGGTCATATGAAAAAGAGGGATGGTTTTTTAGTGGGAGTGGTAGCAGTTTTTTTAGAATGAAAGAGAAATAGAAGGTAAAGAGATATGGGTGAATCCGTTGCACGTAATAAAAAAGCATTTCATGATTATGAAATTTTAGAGAAATTAGAAGCAGGTATTGTGCTTCAAGGCAGTGAAGTAAAAGCGATTCGTCAAGGCAGGGTCAATTTAAAAGACTCATTTGTGAAGATTATTAAAGGGGAGGCGTTTTTGCTCAATGCGCATATTTCGCATCTCTCAACCGCAAATTTAAATTTTGCCCCCAATGAAAGAGCGCCTCGAAAACTCCTTTTACATGTAAAGCAAATACGTAAATGGGAGATGAAAGTGGCAAAAGATGGCTTAACCATTGTCCCCTTAGCTATCTATTTTAATGCCAAAAATCTTGCTAAAGTAGAGATTGCTTTGGCTAGAGGGAAGAATGAGCATGATAAACGAGAGAGTTTAAAAGAGAAAGATGCCCAACGTGAGGCTAAAACAGCCATGAAAAATCATCTTTATAAAGAGTAGTTTACAGATTATTTATCTAAAAAAAGTAGAATAAACCAAAAAATATGGGGCACACCATGAAATATTATCTTGCACGTCTGCTTATCTTGCTACCACTTTTATTAATTGGGTGTGGTTCTGAACCCAAAAGTGAAGCAACAATGGCGGTTAAAGAGACCTACAAAGCGGGTGAAAAAGTTGAGCTTAAAAGCGTTACAGGGGCAAAAGTGACTTTGTTACGCAAAAACAATGGTTTTGTCATTGAAGAAGATGAGGGAAAACTCATTTTGATTGATATTTTTGGTACATTTTGTCCTCCGTGTCAAGAAGAAGCGCCTGCGTTGATGGATTTTCAACTTCAAAATAGTGATGATGTGATGCTCATAGGGCTTAATTTCCTTGAAGAAGTGAGTGATGAATATGTCATTGAGAATTTTGCGGCAAAGTACAATGCCTATTATTTTATTAGCAATTCACCTAAAAATAAAAAATTGGTTGAAACCATTTTGCAAGATATTGCTTATAAACAGGCGCTTCAAATTCCTTTTAAAGTGCTTTTAAAAGAGGGTGTTTATCAAAAGGTGAGCGATATTTATGAGAAGAACCCAGAGAACAAATTTTACATTGGTAAAGTTGGCTTGGATGTGATTCAAAAAGATATTGATTTGCTTATTGAAAAGTAGAGGATTATGATGCATCAGCCTATGCATGGGTTTGAAAATGAACTCTTAGATGAAATTGAAATAAAAGAGCCAAAGCGTTACAGTGTTTTTTTATTAAATGATGATTACAGTAGTATGGAATTTGTTATTAAAGTGTTAATGCAGGTTTTTCATCATGGTTTAGAAAAAGCGACAGAAATCACACTGGCTGTGCATGAAAAAGGTAAAGGGCTTTGCGGTGTTTATACCTATGAAATTGCAGAAACGAAAGTAGCCACGGTTCGTAAAATGGCAAAAGAGGAACGATTCCCTCTGCGTGCTATTATGGAATCAGAATAAGGAGGGAACTATGGTTAGTCAAGAACTTAATTTTGTCTTTAATGATGCCATTGCGTTTGTTAGAAAGCACCGTTTTGAGTATATAACGGTGGATCATCTCTTTTTTGCACTTTTAAGTAATGACCATATTGTTCATTTGCTTCAAGAGTGTGGGCTAAGTATTGGCTTTTTAAAACGCTCTATGGAAAAATATTTTACCGCACACCCTCAAGTTGTTCCCAATGATACCGCCTATGAACCAGCAGAAACGGTGGCGCTTTCTCGTGTAATTGAATCGATGATGTTACATGTAAAGAGTGCAGGAAAAACAGAAGCCAGTGTGTATGACCTTTTAATTTCTATGATGGATGAACAAAATGCCTTTTGTGTCTCGTTGCTCATGCAACACGGTGTTGATAAATTGTTGATTATTGAAGAGGTAACCTTGCACAGCTCACCCGAGGAAAAAGGGGCGATTAAAGCGGAAGAAAAAGAGAGTGCGCTTCGTAAATATACCATTGATTTGATTGCATTAGCAGAGCAAAAGAACATTGATCCTTTGATTGGAAGAGCTGATGAGTTAAAACGAATGATGCAAATTTTATGCCGTAGAAAGAAAAACAATCCTCTGCTTGTGGGTGAGCCAGGTGTAGGCAAAACAGCTATCGTTGAGGGTTTAGCTTTGCATATTTATGAAAATAAAGTGCCTGAAATTCTCAAAAAAACGCCTGTGTATGCACTGGATATGGGTTCTTTAATGTCAGGGACAAAGTATCGGGGTGATTTTGAAAAACGCCTTAAAGAGATACTTTTAGAATTAGAAGCACAAAAAGGCTCTATTTTATTTATTGATGAGATTCATACCATTGTAGGAGCGGGTGCTACGGGCGGTGGTTCAATGGATTTATCGAACTTGCTTAAACCTGCCCTTGCTTCTGGAAAAATTCGCTGCATTGGTGCCACAACCTATGGAGAGTTTCGTAATTTTTTCGATAAAGACAAAGCTCTAAGCCGTCGTTTTGCTAAAATTGATGTTTTAGAGCCCAGTATGGAAGATGCCTTTTTGATTCTTAAGGGACTGAAGAGTCATTACGAAAAGCACCACGGTGTCAAATATCCCACAGAGGTGATTAAAGCTTCGGTTGAATTAGCAAAAAAATATATCAGCGATAAGTTTTTACCCGATTCTGCCATTGATTTGATTGATGAGGTGGGTGCGTCGTTTCATTTGGAGAAAAAACGTAAAAAAGTGGTTGACATTAGCGACATTGAAACAGTCCTTTCTAAAATTGCCAATATCCCAAATCGCAGTGTTACTCAAGATGAGGGTACACTTATGCAGCATCTTGAAGCACACTTGAAGTCGAAGATATTTGGGCAAGATGGTGCCATTGAAGCCTTGGTTAAGGCGATTAAACGAAGCCGTGCAGGCCTTGGAAATCCCACATCTCCCATTGGCGCTTTCTTATTTGCAGGGCCTACGGGTGTGGGCAAAACCGAAGTAGCAAAGCAATTAGCGTATGAGCTTGGTGTTCATTTTGAGCGATACGATATGAGCGAATATATGGAAAAACATACCGTAAGCCGTCTTATTGGTGCTCCTCCTGGCTATGTGGGCTATGATGAGGGTGGGCAACTCTCTGAAGCGATTAAAAAGCATCCTTATTGTGTGCTTTTGCTCGATGAAATTGAAAAAGCACATCCTGATATGCTCAATATTTTATTGCAGATTTTTGACAGTGCAACGCTGACGGATAACAATGGTACGAAAATTGATTTTCGCAACGTTATTATTATGACCTCCAATTTAGGAACAAAAGAAGCACCGACGATGGGCTTTACAAAAAGCGAAACCTCTCGAACCGATCATGCCATTAAAGAGTTTTTTTCTCCAGAATTTAGAAACCGTTTGGACGAAGTGATTCATTTCTCTGCATTAAGTGAATCTATTATGATTCATGTTGTAGAAAAACTTTTATTAGAGTTATCTGAACAACTTCAAGATAAAAAAGTTGAAATTACAGCCACCTTGGCTGCTAAAAAATACCTTGCACATGAGGGGTATAGCAAAGAGATGGGTGCACGAGTGATGCGTCGCGTGATACAAGAGCAAATTAAAACGCCACTTGCTGAGGAAGTGCTTTTTGGAAAGCTAAAACATGGTGGTGTATGCCACATCGATTTCAAGGCAAAAAAACTCGTTTTTAGTTACAGCGGTGGCAACTAAGATTCTTATTCCACAGCTTCATCCAAAGGATTATGAGTTTCCTAGTCCCTTGGATGCGAGTGATGAGGGGCTTTTGGCATGGGGCGGTGATTTAGCGCCTGAACGGTTATTGCGCGCTTATAGCGAAGGTATTTTCCCATGGTTTAATGAAGATGACCCTCTTCTTTGGTGGTCTCCTAACCCCCGTTTGATTCTCTTTCCCGATGCTATAAAACAAAGCAAAAGCCTTTTAAAAAGTATGAAACACTTTGACATACGCTACGACACATGCTTTGAGCGTGTGATGCGTTCGTGTTGGCAGACAAGGCTTGCAAAAGGGCAAAAGAGTTGGATTAATGAGGCATTGATTGAATCGTTTTGTGCTTTACATGTAAAAGGATTTGCTCATTCTGTGGAGACTTTTTTTGAAGGAAATTTAGTGGGTGGTTTGTATGGGCTTTATCTAGGAGGGATGTTTTGTGGTGAGTCGATGTTTTCCATAAAAACAGATGCCTCAAAAAGTGCTTTGGTTGGGCTGTGTCGCAAAGTAAAATCTCTGGGGGGTGATTTTATTGATTGCCAATTACCCACAGAGCACCTTAAATCCTTAGGGGCAATAGAAAGATCCCGTGAGGTCTTTTTGAAGATGACTCAAGAGACCTTAAACAAAAATGGCTTAAAGGAGGGCACATGGTAGAACAGATTACGCCCGTGTTTTTGTTCGTTTTTTTAGGGTATGCCTTTAAGCGTATTAAGCATGATATTTCAGAAGCCCTCACCGAGTTTGTGATTTATTTTTCACTTCCTGCATTGGCTTTGTCAAAAATTAGAAAGCTTGAATTTAATGATGAAATTTTTAATGTAATTTTAATTGCATACATAGCAATGGGCATTGCATCTGTTTTGGCATACGGTGCTGGGCGGGTTATGAAACTCAATAAAAGAGACCTCGCTACGGTTATGATCGTATCCATTTTTGGTAATACGGCATTTGTAGGCTTCTCGTATGTTGAGTCGTTGTACTCTTTGGACCATGTGGTGTATGCGTTGGTGTACGATCAAATGGCAAGTTTTATTGCACTCTTAACCTTTGGTGTTGTGATTATTGCGTGGGGTGGTGGACAGGAGCGAGGTGTCAAAGAGGTTGCAAAACAGATGTTTTTTTCACCGCCACTGTTAGCCATTGTTGCTGCTATTTATTTTCAAGGTACTGTTTTTCCCTCATTTATTGAGACGATGTTGGACAAATTTCAAGCGACATTAATTCCTCTGGTAACCACCATTGTGGGGATGAAACTTGATTTTAGGGCAATGCCTTTGTATTTTAAAGAAAATCTTGTGGCATTGAGTATAAAAATGCTTATTACGCCCTTGTTGATGCTCTTTTATTTTGTATATTTTGCAGATTTGAAAACAGATGCCATGCAAATTACCTTTTTAGAAGTGGCTATGCCTCCTATGACGATGGCGGTGGTGCTTGCAATTCGTGGTGGATTAAATAAGGATTTGGCGATTAACGCTTTGGCTTTGGGGATTTTATTTTCGTTTTTGAGTATAACGCTTTGGCATAAGCTCATTTTATGAAAGAAAAGACTACGATAACATTTCTCAAAATATGGTGAGTCTCCAAAGACTCTGGTTCAAACTTTTAACTTTTAATTTACGGTTTTTTCTTCAACCCTAAATGGAAAACAAAAGGATGGAAAACAAGTTTACAAACGTTATGCTTTCCTCGAAAGTATAAAAGCTTTTAAAAAACGAGAGTTTTTTAAAACGTGTTTGGAACAGGAAAACAAAGAAATGGAAAACAAAACATGGAAATACAATCACACTACCTTTTTACCTCAGAAGTTGTAAGTCCAGGGCATCCTGACAAATGTGCGGATATTATTGCTGATAGCATTGTCGATGCACTCTTGATTTCAGATAAAAATTCACGGGTTGCCAGTGAGGTTTTTGTTGCAGGTAAGCACATTATTATTGGTGGCGAAGTCAATACCAAGCAGATTCTCTCTTTTTCAGATTATGAAAAGATTGTCAAAGATGCATTAGCAAAAATTGGTTACGATGGCAAATCGGCGTTTACTAAAGAGCAATGTTTGCATCCTGATGAGGTAAAAGTACAGGTTTTACTCAATCAACAAAGCAGTGATATTAATCAAGGTGTGGATCAAGTAAGCGGTGAAATTGGTGCAGGCGATCAGGGCATTATGTTTGGATTTGCCTCCTGCGAAACCGCTGATTTTATGCCAGCTGCCATTACGTATGCAAGAATGCTTTGCGATAAAGTCTATAATTATGCACTAAAACATAACCACAAACTCGGTGTTGATATTAAAACTCAAGTGACCATTGATTATGGAACGAAGCAAAATTTTGAAGAGTGTAAACCTCAAAAGATTCACACTATTGTTGTCTCAGCTCCTTCAAATGAAGCCATGAGCATTGAAGAGGTACGAACACTCATTAAGGGTTTAATTGACGATACAGGGCTTCCAACGGAGTTGTATGATCCTAACAATACAATTATTCATATTAACCCAACAGGTCGTTATGTTAACCACAGCTCTTTGCATGATTCAGGATTAACAGGTCGTAAACTTATCGTGGATAGTTTTGGTGGCTATGCACCTATTGGTGGTGGAGCACAATCAAGTAAAGATTACACCAAAGTGGATAGAAGTGGGCTTTACGCAGGACGTTGGATTGCTAAAAACATTGTTGCTGCAGGTCTTGCTAAAAAATGCTCTGTTCAGCTCTCCTATGCCATTGGTGTGGCAAAACCTGTTTCTATTTCAGTCGATACTTTTGGGACGTATACCAGTGTGAGTGATGATGAACTCTCTGAATTTGTGATTCATACGTTTAGTTTAACACCTCGCTGGATTACAGAAAAATTTGGCTTGGATAAACCCAGTGAAGACACCTTTTTGTATGCCGATGTTGCTGCACGTGGACAAGTAGGACAGAGTGATTATCCGTGGGAAAAACTTGACGCAGTAGAGCTTTTTAAAACCCTCAAAAAATAGATATTTTTGTTTTACATGTAAAGATGAGTAGCGCTCATCTTTACGGTAAAATAATCCCGCTTTTGCCACTGTTGGCACTGTGATAAATCACCGTTTGATATTTTTTTGCATAGTAGCGAAGCAGTAAATGTTGTAAGGTTTGTTCAATAGATGGGCTAAACCATGCATTGTTACTGATGGCTATCATCTGCTTAGGATTTCCCTCAAAAAGTGTATCTGTGGTTGCTTCAAAACAAATGGCACTTCTAAAAGGCATCTCTTTAATCATAAAATCATGAGGTACTTTTGCTTTTTGATAATCTTGAGCCCCATCAAAAAAGAGTTGATTTACCAGTTTGACAATGAATGCAGGAAAAGGTACCTCTTCGCCAAAGGGAACAAGAACAATTTTATGGGCAATATGCATTTCCCCTTTATCAAAAAAATAGGATGAATTAAAAAAGCCTTGATTCTCTTCATAGGTTAAAGCGCCTGTGACAATAGCAATAGAGTGAGAATAAGATTTGAGTGCTTCAATCAGTTTTGGAGCACGATTGAGGTAGAGTGGAAAGGCAGTTTCAGGCAAAATAATTAGCTCTTTATTGTGTGCAATGGCTTCTTTAATCAAAGCAAAATTCACATCAATTGCCTCTTGTTGATAGGCACTGTCCCAACGCTGAGATTGAGGAATGTGGATGCTAGGGAGTGCAACATCAAGCAGTGGTGGTGTGATTGGAGCAGGGGTTTGCCACGCTATAGCAAGGCATAATGGAGCAAGTGCGATGGCTTTATAGGCTTTTGGAAATGCTTTGAAGAGACTAAGTGCGATTAAGAATGATGCAAACGCAAGAGGGGTGGTTGAAAAATAGGTATCAAGTAAAATAAGAGGCAGTTTAAGCCAATTAAAGCCAAAAGGGTCTATAAAACTTAGACCAAAAAGTAAGGGTGTTTGAATGTAAAGAGAAGCACTCATTTTTGCAATAAGCCAAAAAAGAACTCCGTAAACGAGGGCAATGCCTAAGATAATAAGGGGAATCAAAAAGGCTAAATCATAATAGACAAAACTAAAACTAATCCAGTAAAACCATAAAAGTCCTGTAAAAAAACCACACCAAAACCACACCACACGATTTTCCCCTAAAAGGAAATAAAAGCCAAGAAGTGCAAAGAGTGTATTTAGGGCTAAAGAGTGTATTTCAAAATAAGAGAGGTAGATAAAGGCACAAAGGAAGAGGGCGATAACAAAGGCTTTTATTATATAAATACGGGTAAAATAAATATCAAAAATTTTTTTTACAAAGGATTTCCATGCAAGGTTCTGCAAGTTTAATTTCGTCTTTACTTCCACTCGTTGTTCTTTTCGCAATTTTTTATTTTCTTGTGATTAGGCCGCAACAAAAACAGGTTAAAAAACACAAAGAGATGATTGATGCCCTTAAAAAAGGTGATAAAGTCATTACCAATGGTGGATTAATCTGCGAAGTTGTAAAACCTGAGGAGGATTCTATCAAAGTTAAGCTTAATGATGATGGGGTTATTGTTAAAGTTTCACGCGATTATATTTCAAAGAAAATTGATGAATAGTGGTCGATTTAATTACCGTTTAGTGATCTTTTTTATTGCGATTATTTTTGGAGTGGGTATGTCAATGCCTACTCTCTTGCAAACGCAAAAAGGCGCTAAAGTATCACTCGGTCTTGATCTTCAAGGCGGTCTTCATATGCTCTTAGGTGTTAAAACCGAAGAAGCCATTCAGTCGAAAATCAAATCTATTGCCTCTAGTATTAAATTTTTTGCCCAAAGAGGTGATATTATCATTGATGATCTTCGTATTGCAGAAGAGAAAATCACCCTCACCCTTTTGGACAAAGATGAAGAGAAAAAACTCGATGCCATGCTCAAAGAAATTAGCGGTTTACATGTAAACAAAGAAGCGCTTTTCTATACGCTTACGTTAGATGAAAATGAGAAAGTTTTAATTAAAGAGTACGCCATTTCACAAGCGGTAGAAACCATCCGTAATCGTTTGGATCAGTTTGGGTTAGCAGAACCCAATGTTGCTAAACAAGGTGAAGATAAAATCTTAGTAGAGCTTCCTGGTATTAAAACGGCTGAAGATGAGCAAAGAGCGCGCGAATTAATTGCAAAAGCAGCGCATTTACAACTCATGGCAGTGGATGAAAAAAAACAAGACCGTGCGAATACAATGAGCCCAAGTGAAGCAGCACAATACGGGGATGTGATTTTAAGCGATGCTAAAAGTGACACCATTCGCTATGTATTAAAAGAGATTCCTGTGCTTGATGGAAGTATGTTAAGCGATGCAAAAGTAGCTTTTAGTGAAACCCATCAGCCTGTCATTAACTTTACCCTTAATTCTGAGGGTGCAAAAATTTTTGGTGATTTTACAGCCAATAATATTGGCAATCGTCTTGCCATTGTTTTGGATAATAAAGTCTATTCAGCGCCTAATATTCGTGAGCGTATTGGAGGAGGAAGTGGGCAAATCAGTGGTGCTTTTAGCGTAAAAGAAGCGCACGATGTTGCAATTGCACTTCGAAGTGGCGCATTATTAGCCCCTGTTACCTTGCTTGAAAAACGAAGTATTGGACCCTCGTTAGGGGCAGATAGTATTCAAGCCAGTTTAATTGCTCTGATTTCTGGTTTTAGTCTGGTTGTTGGCTTTATGGTGTTTTACTACCGTATGGCAGGAATTATTGCGAATATTGCGCTTGTGGTTAATCTCTTTTTATTGATTGCCATCATGGCACTTTTTGGTGCGACACTCACCTTACCTGGTATGGCAGGTATTGTTTTGATTATTGGTATTGCTGTGGATGCCAATGTTATTATTTGTGAGCGTATTCGTGAATTGTTGCGTTCAGGTGTTGGGGTTAAACAAGCCATTGAAAAAGGCTATGATAACGCCATGAGTGCCATCGTGGATAGTAACTTAACCTCGCTGATTACGGCTATTATTTTGTATATGTATGGAACAGGTCCTGTGAAGGGATTTGCGGTGAGTTTAAGTATTGGTATTTTGGTTTCGATGCTGACTGCGATTTTAGGAACACATGGAATTTACCAATACATTATGCCTTACATTGAAAAAAGTAAAAATTTGATGTTTTGGTTTGGCATGAAAAGGAGTCATTAATGGAGTTTTTCTCAAAGAATAGAGTTTATAATTTAATGGCGAAGAGTAAGTTTTTTATCATTGTCTCATTGTGTTTTATTGTTGCCTCATATGGACTTTTGGCGACAAAAGGCTTAAGTTATGGTATTGACTTTGCAGGTGGAACTTTAGTGCAAGTCAAGTATGATCAAAAAGCACCTCTTGATAAAATCAGGGAGCAAATCTCAAGCGATAAAATGTTTGCGAATGCTTTGATTACGGAATTTGGCTCACCCGAGGAAATTGTTATTCGTTTTGCCAGTACTGCGGAGAGTGTGAGTCATGATGTGGGTGATAAAGTACGTGAATTGCTTCAAGGAACAGGGAACTTTGATATTCGAAAAGTGGACATGGTAGGGCCAAAAGTGGGAAGCGAGCTTCGTGAAAAAGGTCTCATGGCAACGCTTATGTGTATTTTAGCCATTTTGATTTACATCGCTTTTCGTTTTGAATGGCGTTTTGCCATTGCATCTATTCTTGCGTTAGTTCACGATGTCAGTATTACATTGGGAGCTATTATTCTTTTTAAAATTGAGATAAGCTTAGATGTTTTGGCTGCAATGCTTACGCTGATAGGGTATTCCATTAACGATACCATTATTGTTTTTGATCGTATTCGAGAAGACATTCGAAGTTCAAAACAATTGAACCTTTTTGAAACTATTAATCATGCAGTTTCTCAAACCCTTTCACGAACGACATTGACCTCATTGACGGTTTTATTTGTTGTTTTAACGCTCTTCTTGTTTGGTGGAGAGATTATTCATGGCTTTAGTTTTACCCTTTTGTTTGGTGTTTTTGTTGGAACGTACAGCTCTGTTTTTATAGCAGCACCCCTGTTAAGATGGTTAGGTTTTGATATTGCGGAGTATAAAAATAAAGAAGCTTTAAAAGAGAAAAACAGAATTGAAAAAGAGAAAATGCGTGCGATGTATGAAAAAGGCACGGTTTAATTAGATGGAGAGACGATGCAATACAATCCTTTAGAAATTGAAAGCAAATGGCAAAAACAGTGGGATGAAACGCAGGCATTTGAGCCCTCAAGTGATTTTATACAAGCTAAAAAATATATTTTAAGTATGTTCCCGTATCCTAGTGGGCGAATTCATATGGGGCACGTGCGTAACTACACCATTGGGGATGCCATTGCTAGACATCATCGCAAACATGGTTTTAATGTGCTTCATCCCATTGGGTGGGATAGTTTTGGTATGCCTGCTGAAAATGCAGCGATTAAGCATGGGGTACATCCTAAAAAATGGACGTATGAAAACATTGACTATATGCGCAAAGAACTTGCCTCTTTGGGGCTCTCTTTTTCTAAAAAAAGAGAGTTTGCTGCTAGCGATGTGCTCTATACCAAACATGAACAACGTATTTTTATTGAGATGTTTAACAAGGGATTAGTGTATCAAAAAAGTGCAACCCTTAACTGGTGTAATACGTGTCAAACCGTTCTTGCCAATGAACAAGTCGAAGAGGGGTGTTGTTGGAGGTGTGATAATCCTGTTGAACAACGCCTTTTACCTGGTTACTACCTCAAAATTACGCAGTATGCACAAGAATTACTGGATGATTGTGAAAAGCTCAAAGCGGGTTGGCCAAATCAAGTGCTTACCATGCAGGAGAATTGGATTGGACGCAGTGAAGGCTTAGAGTTTTCATTTAGCTTAAGTGCAGAATCCAAAGCAAAACTTGCTCATCAATTTGAGAGTTATAAGGTTTTTACCACACGTCCTGATACCATTTATGGCGTGAGTTATTCTGCTTTAGCGCCTGAACATGCGATTGTTAAGTATTTAATTGAGCATAAGCTTTTAAGTGAAGAAAAGATTGCGCAGATTAAAAAGATGCAAAGTGTGGGAGCAAGGGAGCGCGCACAAGCCCCTAAAGAGGGTGTGAGCTTGGAAATCAATGTGATTCACCCACTGACAGGTAAGAATGTGCCTGTGTGGGTGGCAAACTTTGTCTTAATCGAATACGGTGGGGGTGCTGTTATGGCGGTTCCTGCACACGATGAGAGAGATTTTGAATTTGCAAACAAATATAATTTACCCATTATTCAAAGCATTGAGAGTAGCACGCCTTTTGATGGTACGTGCGCAACGACTGAATACGGTAAACTTGTTAACTCTGCTTACTTTAGTGGTCTTGCATCTAAAGAGGCACAAAAAGCAATTATTGCTCATTTTGAAGCACAGAAAATGGGTACAAAAGTCATTAACTATAAATTACGAGATTGGGGAATTAGTCGTCAGCGTTATTGGGGTGCACCTATTCCTATGATACATTGTCCTAAATGTGGATTAGTACCTGAGAAGTTTGAAAATCTTCCTGTGGCATTGCCTGAAGATGTTGAAATTAAGGGGGAAGGAAATCCTTTAGATAAACATCTTACATGGAAATATACCACGTGTCCGTGTTGTGGAGACAATGCCATTCGTGAAACCGATACGATGGACACGTTCTTTCAATCCAGTTGGTATTTTTTACGGTATACCACAGATCCATCGTTATGGCATGACGTGCCGTTTGATAAAGCGAGTGCTAATTATTGGATGAACGTGGATCAATACATTGGTGGCATTGAACATGCGATTTTACACCTTTTGTACGCACGCTTTTTCACCAAAGTGCTTCGTGATTTAGGCTATGTTAATACCGATGAGCCGTTTGCCAATCTTTTAACACAAGGTATGGTCTTAAAAGATGGCTCTAAAATGAGTAAAAGTAAAGGCAACACCGTTGATCCTGATGCGATTATTAAAACCTATGGAGCGGATACGGCACGTCTGTTTATTTTATTTGCAGCACCTCCGCAAAAAGAGTTGGAGTGGAATGACAGTGCGGTTGAAGGAGCATTTCGTTTCTTAAAACGCTTTGCACAAAAAGCTGAAAATGCCTTTACATGTAAAGAAATTCCTAACATTAACCATGCAACACTTTCTAAAGAGTCAAAATATGCTCGTAAAAAAGTCTATGAAGCGTTGAAAAAATCGAATGAAATTTTTGAGGGTGGATATACTTTTAATACACTGATTGCGGCGTGTATGGAAGCCCTAAATGCTCTAAGCGATCAAAATGATGCGACTGTGTGGAGTGAAGGCTATTTTGTGCTTCTGAATATTTTAGAACCTATTGTTCCTCATGTATGTTGGGAAATGAGTGAAACACTGTTTGGGTGTGCGAATTTTTCACCCATTGCAATCAAAGAAGAAGTTTTTGTAGAAGAGAGTATGATACTCGCTGTAACGGTGAATGGTAAGAAACGCACAGAAATTGAGGTAGAAACGTCTATTTCAAAAGAAGAAGCACTGAGGCTGGGTAAAGAGAGTGTTGCAAAGTGGTTAGAGGGAAGTGAACTTATTAAAGAAATTTATGTCCCTAATAAATTGATTAATTTGGTGGTAAAGTAAAATGAAACAACTATTTCTTGGATTCTTGATAGCTCTTTTTATCAGTGGATGTGGGTATAAACCCTCATCGTATTACGCAAAAAGGGCATTAGGAGATAAAATTTACGCAGATGTGAGTATCTCTAGGAAAGATCCAAGAAACAGTGTGTTGATTAAAGATGCTGTTAATGAAGCCGTGGTGAGTCGTTTTAGTGCAAAATTGGTAAGTAAAGAAGAAGCGGATAGTATTTTACATGTAAAGATAGGTTCCATCTCCTTTTCACCGATTGTGTATGATATTTATGGGTATGTTATTGCTTATAAAACAACGGTTGTCTTAGCCATTGAGTATGAAGATGCGAATAAAAAAGTTGAAAAACTAAATGTTTCTGGGGAGTATGACTTCTCTATTGAATCCAACAGTGTTATTTCTGATTCGAACCGCTTTGAAGCGATTCGCTCAGCTGCTGCAGATTCTTTAGATGAATTCGTCTCTAAAATTGCTATTAAAGGACTCCGTAATGGCAACAACCATCAATGAAATTATTAAAGAGGCATTAGAACGGGTTAAAGCAGAACACCTTAATTTAACTCCGGATAATTATTCAGCTGTTTTTTGTAAAGTTGCAAAGCAAAAAGGGGTGATTGTTGAGGATTGTCAAAAGGTTGATAAATACACAAAAAAATTAGAGGCAAGTGTACTTGCGGATATGAAACGCTTTAGTATTGCTTCGTTAGATGATTTACTTTCCTTTTTGGTAGCACGGGTGAATCGTGTGAATGAGGGAGATGCCACGAAAATGATCAATGCCCTCAATCTTCTTGCAAAACGTCTTTTACAAGCCATCACTCTTTTACACGATGCTAAAGCTACCAGCTTGGCAAATGCTTCGCTAGAGCGTATTGATTTTCATCAAAACCTTCAGTCTATTGAGTTAGTGAAAGAGAAATGGTTCGATTTTATCTCCCATTATAATGATGCGTATCTTAAAAAGTTAGATATGTACGGGCATGTGAGTAAAGATGATCTTGAAAACATGGTTAAAGATATTTTAAAAATTTTAGATAAAGACACCAGTGGGGAGCTTTACAAAGGGTTGGTTCCCTTAATTATTGCTTCACTAGCACCCTCTATCGCATCTGGTATGAATGATGAGTTGGCAAGTATTAGCTCTGAACTTCGTCAATCTCCCGATGCACTAGGAACACCTGCGCTTCAAAAAGAGATTCGTGGATTGATTGGTAAACGCATTGAACTTGATAAAGCAGAGGTGCAACAAAAGGTCTCCGTTTTAGACAAAATATTGGATGAAATTAACAAAAAAATTGTTGAATTGATTGAAAGCAGTCAGGTAAGTCACGAGCAAGGCAAAGTGATTAAAGCGGATTTACAAAAAATTAATTTTTCGCATGATAGTTTTGAAACAGTGCATGCAAAACTCTTACATATTGCATTATCTTTGGAAAATGAGACAAAAAGCTTAAACGATAAGATGTTGAGTAATCAAGAGACCATTGTTAAGTTACAAAATCGTGTGAATAAACTCGAATCTGCGTTGGTGGCTGCAAAACAAGAAGTTCGAGTCGATTTTTTAACACATGTGGCAACAAAACGTGCTTTAAGTACGGAGCTTGGACGTGTGGATGATGCCTTTATGCGGTACAAAATTGATTATACCCTCTGTTTTATTGATATAGACCATTTTAAAATGGTCAATGACACGTATGGGCATGAAGCGGGTGATGTGATTCTCTCTACGGTTGGCAAAATTTTACGCAAGTATATTCGTCAGGTTGATTTTGTGGGACGTTTTGGAGGCGAAGAGTTTTTAGTGATTTTGCCAAGCACCGATTTAGGGCATGGTATTCATTTCGCCGATAAAATTCGTACCATTGTAGAACAGTTTAAGTTTCTTTATAAAAATGAGCGTATTAATGTTACGGTGAGTTGTGGGGTGTCTCAACGCTCTATGCATGCAACCAAAGAAGAGACCTTAAGTGCGGCTGATGCCTTTTTGTATAAAGCAAAAGAGGCGGGTAGAAATAGAGTGATGCCTATACTTTGATGTTAGTAGAAGCTTTTTTAGACACAAAACCTCTTTATTATGACGTGATTGATTATGAGCGCATGCCAAAAGCGTATGAGAGCATACGTTCTTTTTTAAATCTTCCTAAAATTATTCACATTGTTGGAACAAATGGTAAGGGAACAACAGGGCGTTTTTTAGCAACAATGTTGCACGAAAATGGATTACATGTAGGGCATTATACTTCTCCTCATATTTTGAAATTTAATGAACGTATTTGGCTTGATGGGCATGATGTTAAAGATCATGTTCTTGAGGCAGCACACCAAACCCTTTTATCATACCTCGCCCCTGATGTGGCGGCAGCACTTTCTTATTTTGAGTACACCACCTTTTTAGCAATGGTCATTTTTTCAAAGCAGTGTGACTATGTTGTTCTAGAAGCAGGGCTTGGAGGAGAATACGATGCTACAAATGTTTTTCCAAAAGTGCTCTCTATTGTAACGCCTATTGGGCTAGACCATCAAGCTTTTTTGGGAGAGGATATTGAAGCGATTGCACAAACAAAAATTAACAGTGTGTGCAATGAAATGGTTTTGGCCAAACAATATGCACCAGAAGTTGCTTTGATTGCGCATAAAAGAAGCAAACTGTGTGGGTATTCAGTGTATGAGGTTGAAAAATTTTTTGATGAAAAGAGTCTCTTAGATAGAGAAAATGATGTGACTTTTGGTGCTTTGCCAGTGTTTTTAAAAGAAAATTTTAAAACTGCTTATTGTGCATTAAGAGTACTAGGCTATGATAGTATCTCAACTCTAAAGGTTGAAACGGTTTTAAAAGGGCGATGCCAAAAAATTCTTCCCAATGTGACCATTGATGTGGGGCATAATAGTATGGCAGCAGAAGCTTTAGTACAACGCTTTGCAGGGAAAAAGATTTGTTTGGTCTATAACAGTTATAAAGATAAGGATTTTGTGGCTATTTTAACACTGCTAAAACCCATTATAGACGTACTATTTCTTATTGATATTCAAAGCCCTAGAGCGGCATTGAAACAAGATATTGAAGTAGTTGCACATACGTTAGGGATTGATTGTGCTCCTTTTTATGGGATAGAAGAAGGAAAAGAGTATTTGGTTTTTGGCTCTTTTTCGGTTGTTGAAGCCTTTTTGAGAGGAATGAAGTGAAAGATAAATTTACCATTACTATTTCAGATGTACACGGTTCTCGCCATTTTTTATTGCACCAGTTGATTAAAAAGTTTTTACTCTATTTTACGCTTTTTGTGGCACTTGTTATTTTGGTGGGCAGTTTTGTGATTCTTTTTTTAACCAAAGAGCTGTCAAATTTGGAAGAAAAAAGAGAAAGTGCGGTCAAAGAGCGCAATGTTTTGGTGGCACAAAATGAGGAGCTTCAAGCAAAAATTTCTGAAAAAGCACAAGAATATGAAGAGATACGTGATAAAATTGGAACAATGGAAGAACTCATTGGTTTACGTACCAATGACGAGGAGAGCGTGGATATACGCTTAGAAGAGTTAGACCTTAATATTTTGCAACAAAAGACGTTTTTTGATAATATCCCTAGTGGTGAAGTGCTGGCACATAATGGAGTCTCTTCTAAGTTTGGATGGAGAGAAAATCCAATTCTAAAGCGTAAAGAGTTTCACACAGGGCTTGATTTTAGAGCTCCCAATGGTACCCCGATATTAGCACCTGCGGATGGTGTTGTTAAATTTATAAAATACCAACAAAACAGTGGGTATGGAAATGTCGTTTCATTGAGTCACAATTATGGTTTTGAAAGCTATTATGCGCATTTGCAAAATAAAGCCATTGTCAAAGAGGGGCAATTTGTTCGAAAAGGGGATGTGATTGCCTATTCTGGAAATACTGGAATGTCTACAGGTCCTCATTTACATTATGAAATAAGGTTTATTGGTAGAACGTTAGACCCTGAGCCATTTGTTAAGTGGAATGGCGCTAATTTTATGGAAATCTTTACAAAGGAGAAAAGAGTCACATGGGAATCTTTAATAAAGCTGATCAATGCACAATCCCCGCTTCTGAAACCACTATCATAGCCAGTGGTGCTAAGGTTGAGGGTGTTTTTAAGTGCCAGACACGTTTACATGTAGACGGTGAGATTATTGGAAAAGTACTCTCTGATAGTATTGTAACGATTGGAAAGCAAGGATGTATCTCAGGGGAGATTCATGCCAGTCGTTTGATTGTGAATGGTCTATTTGAAGGCAATGCCGATTGTGAAAATGTGGAAGTGCTTGAGGGGGGTAAGTTTTTGGGTAAAGTGTTCTCAAAAGAGCTGGTGATTGAAGCCAAAGCAATTTTTGAGGGTGAGAGTAAAATTAAAACTGAGAGCATGCAAACATTAACCTATGAAGAGCAAAGGGATTAATTGTTACAAGCTGCCTTTTATGAATTTTTACAAACAAAAAATGATTTTCAGCTTTTAGGTGTCAAAGGGGATAAGGAGGCATTTCTCGCCTCCGAGGTTGCCCTTTATTGTGGAAAAAAAAGTTATGTTTTACCTGATTTAAGAGCCAATGAAGGCGATGATTTACTCTCTTTTCATGAAGAAATGGTGGAGCTTTTACGTGTACTTCATGCTTTTTATCAGGATGCTTCTTCTAAAAAAATTCTTATCGCACCTCTTCGAACCTTGTTAACACCTTTACCCAAAGCTGAATTGTTTCATACGTTTACACTCGAATTTGGTATGCGTTTACATGTAGAGCGTTTTCGTGAAGAGATGTTTTATTGGGGTTATTTAGCCGTAGATGTGGTACAAGGAAAAGGTGAAATTTCTATTCGTGGGGATATTATCGATATTTTTCCACCTGATAGTGATAAAGCTTTAAGAATAAGTCTTTTTGATGATGAAGTAGAGAGTATCCGTTTTTTTGACTGTGAAAGTCAAAAAAGTGCGAAAGATGAAGTGGAGTCTTTTGCACTCTTCCCTGCACTGTTTGCTCTTGATGAAGAGCGTCATACCCAGATGCAAAGACGAATTGATACCTTAAAAAGTGATAGCTTTACCAAAGATATTCACTCTCTTGGTTTATGGGTCTTGGGGGAAAGTGGGGCGGTTTATACAGAGGTATTTAAAACATATTTGAGTATGGATGCTGTGGCAGAATGTGAGGAGATAGCGCTTTTTGATGAGGAAAGCGCACAAAAGCTTCGAACTCTTGTTCAGATTCCTGAGTCAAAACAGTACCGTGAAATTGCTCCAAGTAATATTAAAACCTTTATAGAACTGCATCAAAAAAAGAAGATAACGCTTTTAGCGAAGAATGAAGTTTTACTGCGTATGGTGGATGTGGATGCTTTACATGTAAAATGGATTCAGAGTGAACGCATTGTGAATATCATGAGTGCGGATGAGGTGATTCTCTCTTTAAACAAACCGACAACTAAAATCAAACGAAAAAGTGCACGCATTGTCTTAGATGAGTTAAAAAATGGCGATTATGTGGTGCATGAAAATTATGGCATTGGTATATTTAAAGGCTTAACGCAAGCCACTGTTTTAGGCGCAACAAAAGATTTTGTTCTTATTGAGTATTTAGGTGATGATAAACTCCTTTTGCCTGTTGAGAATTTACATGTAATAGACCGCTACATTGGTGAGAGTGGCGCTTTGGTAAGTGTGGATCGTTTGGGCAAAGGAAGTTTTCAAAAACTGAAAGCCAAAACCAAAGAGCGACTTTTAGAAATTGCCAGTGAAATTGTCGCAATTGCTGCGAAACGTGAAATGATTGATGGGTTGTGCCTAAATGTGGATGAAACGGAAATGGCACATTTTGAAGCCGATGCTGGTTTTGTTTACACAGACGATCAAAAGCGAGTGATTGGTGAAATTTTAAGTGATTTTAAGAGCGGCAAAATGATGGACAGGCTCTTAAGTGGAGATGTGGGATTTGGCAAGACTGAAGTAGCCATGAATGCTATTTTTGCAACCGTACGCAGTGGGTTTCAAGCATTACTGATTGCCCCTACAACGCTTTTATGTTCTCAACATTTTAAAAGCCTTTCTCAGCGTTTTTCTAAATATAATATTAAGGTAACGCAATTAGACCGTTTTACGACAGCAGCACAAAAACAGGTGATTTTAAAAGAGCTTAAAAGCGGTGCTTTACAGGTGTGTGTGGGAACGCACTCCCTTTTTGATGTGGAACTGTTCAATCCTGCTCTTGTGGTGGTGGATGAAGAGCATAAATTTGGTGTGAAGCAAAAAGAGAAGCTGAAAAATTTTAGAGAAAATGTGCATATTCTCTCCATGAGTGCAACGCCCATTCCACGAAGTCTTAATATGGCGCTTAGTTCCATTAAACAGTATTCGCAGCTTCTTACCCCTCCTAGTGAACGAGAAGATGTACGCACTTTTGTTAAAGAGTATGATGAGAAGGTCATCAAAGAGGCAATCATGCGTGAAATGAGACGAGGAGGACAAATCTTTTTTGTACACAATCGTATTGCTACCATTGAAGCTAAACGTAAAGAGCTTCTCTCTATGATGCCTAGTTTGCGCATCTTAACGCTTCACTCTGAAATTAGTGCCAGTGTGACCGAAAAAGAGATGTTGCATTTTGAAGAGAAGGCGTACGATGTGCTTCTAAGCACCTCTATCATCGAATCAGGCATTCATATCCCTAACGTGAATACGATCATTATCGACTCAGCCGATCACTTTGGTATGGCGGATCTTCATCAACTTCGAGGGCGTGTAGGTCGAAGTAAACGTCAAGGTTTTTGCTACTTCTTAGTTAAAGAGAAAGAAGAGCTCTCAGAATCAGCTAAAAAACGCCTCATTGCCCTTGAATCTAATTCGTATCTGGGCAGTGGCTCCATCCTTGCGTACCATGATCTTGAGATCAGAGGTGGCGGTAATTTAGTGGGTGAAGCGCAAAGTGGGCATCTTAAAAATATTGGTTATTCCTTGTATCTTAAAATGCTCGAAGATGCGATTAATGCTTTAATGGGTAAAACGCCTATTGCGTCTCGTGAAGTGGATATTAAACTCTCTATTAGTGCTTTTATCAGTGATATGTACATTGCTGAAGACAGAGTGAGGTTAGAGCTTTACAGACGTTTGAGTCGTTGTGGAAGCATTCATGATGTGTTGGAAATTGAAGAAGAGATGGTGGATCGTTTTGGGAAATTAGATGTTCCGACCAAACAGTTTTTACAATTGATTGAAATTAAAATTTTAGCCACACAACATGCAATTGTTTTGATTTCTAACTATGGGCAAACTATTAGTATTAAGTATGAAGATGAGAAAAAAGTGACGTTGCAATCACGTAGCAGAGATGATGATGATATTATTGCGACGGTTCTTACCTACTTAAGGAGTCATGCATGAGGGTAGGTTTTATTGGTGATATTGTGGGAAAACCAGGGCGTTCCATGCTTGAATTACACCTTAGAAAATTGCGCCAAGAGTTTGCATTAGATTTTGTGATCGCAAATGGTGAAAATGCGAGTCATGGATTTGGCTTAGGTTCACAGCATGCCAAAGAACTTTTTTCTTATGGGGTGGATATTCTTACTGGGGGAAATCATTCGTGGGATAAAAAAGAGATTATTCCTCTTTTAGAGGTGCTGCCTATTTTAAGGCCACTTAACTACCCTTTGGGGGTTCCTGGACGGGGTGTGAGTGTTTTACATGTAAAGAATGAAACGATTGCTGTACTTAATATTATGGGGCATTATGGAATGCCGATGGTTGAAAATCCGTTTTTGAGTGCGCAAAAAGCAGTAGAAGCGCTTGAAAATGAAGGTGTGAAGACAATTATCATGGATTTTCATGCAGAAGTGACTTCTGAAAAATATGCGATGATGCATCTACTTAAAGGTAAAGTGAGTGCTATTTTAGGAACACACACGCATGTAGGAACCGATGATTTACACGTGGTTGATGGCACATGTTTTGTGAGTGATGTTGGGCTTTCTGGTGCTCGTGATGGCATTATTGGCATGGATAAAGATGCCCCACTCAAACGCTTTCTTACGGGATTACCTGCTTCTTTGGATATACCTAAAAAATGTAAAAAGATTTTACAAGTAGTCATCATGGAAATAGAAGAGGGAAGATGTGTGGATGCCTTTAAAGTACGTATCTTTGATGATAAAGAACGCTTAATAGCAAAGGCACTGCATGAATAGCTTTGAGCTTTTAGTGGCGTTGAAACATCAAGGGTATATTAAAACGACACGAGATGCGCTTTGGTGGCCACGTTCGAGAACATTTTGGGTGGTAGTGGGTGCTATTTTAACCCAGCAATCAAAATGGGAAAACGTAGAGAAAAGTATTGAAAATTTAGAATCTTTAGGTGTTGATAGTTTGGAAAAATTAGCAACCTTAAGAATGGAAACATTGGTTATAGCCATTCAACCCTCAGGTTTTTATCATACAAAGGCTAAAAATCTTCATCAATTGGCTACACAAATATTAGATAAATTTGGCTCTTTTGACTTTTTTTGTGAGCATGTCAGTCGTGAATGGTTGTTGGATCAAAAAGGAATTGGCGAAGAGAGTGCAGATGCTATTTTGTGTTATGCGTGTCAGCGTGAAGTTTTAGTGGTTGATGCCTATACTGCACGCCTTGTCAAAGGATTTGGGTATGAATTTGAAAGCTATCAAGAGTTGCAAGCGTGGATGCAAGAGGGTGTTTTACATCATTTTGAAAAAATACAAAAACTCTATTCACGTGAAATGAGTGTGGCTGAAGTGTATGCACGTTTTCATGGAAAAATCGTAGAATTTTGTAAGCAAAACAGCAAAGGAAAGGTTGTGGATATAGGGAGTTTGAGCCTTTAAGCTCAAACGTCATTTTTAGAGGTTATTCTCTTTTTTGTATGCAACAATCATTGCGTACGCTTCGTCTTTAAGTTTAAGTTTTTCTTTTTTTAACGCATCAAGATCTAAATCACTCATATGTTCTCTACCTTCGTCAACATCTGTAATTTTTTGGTCAAGTTCATTGTGTTTTTCGAAGATTTTTGCAAAGTGAGCGTTTTCAACTTTAAGTTTTGAGATAATGTCTCTGTATTCGTGTAACATGATAACTCCTTATAGATTTGGTTTTTATTGTATCAAAATGTGCTTAATTTTAACACTACGTACGATAATCCGCATTGATTTCAACGTATCTGTGCCCTAAATCACAGCCATAAGCGGTGAACGCGTGTTCACCTACACCCAATGCACAATGAATGCGAAACGACTCTTTTTTCATGACTGCGGCTGCTTTTTTTTCAGTTTCAGCGTCGAGTGAGCGCTGTTCGCACGAGTAAATGAGAACATCATCGTAATGAATGACCAGACTCTCTTCATTACATGTAATGCCACTTGCACCGATGGTTGAAGCGATACGTCCCCAGTTTGGATCTTCTCCAAAAAGGGCTGTTTTAACCAAAAGAGAATTGCTCAGTGCTTTCGCTGCACGTTCAGCCTCTTCAACGCTTTTAGCCCCACTGACTTCAAAGGCGACCACTTTGGTTGCGCCCTCACCATCACGCACAAGCATAAGGCTTAACTCTTTGGTGAGAAGACGAAGCGCCTCATTAAAGGCTTCTTTGTCATAAACACCACTCTCTTTTGAGCTTAAAAGAAGCACGGTATCATTGGTTGAGGTATCTCCATCGACGCTTACTGCATTAAAAGAGGCTTGAATGGCAGGAAGTAAAAGTGCGTCCATATCAGCTTTGGAAATGGCGGCATCGGTAAGAATAAAACAGAGCATGGTTGCCATCGCAGGATTAATCATTCCTGCACCTTTACAGATGGCTGCGATATGAAAAAAGCTTCCATCTTCAAGAATTACTTTAAAACAAAGCTCTTTTTTGAAACTATCCGTTGTCATAATCGCTGAGGCTGTGGCATGTGAATCTTTAGCGTTAAAATCAAAAAGATCAAATGCAGATGAGAGTTTTTCAACATTGAGACGGTAACCAATGACACCTGTTGAGCTCATAATAGGATTGTGAAGTGTTGGAAATTTTTCTTTGAGTTTGCCAAAAAGGGTATCAATATCTTCAATCCCTTTTTCACCTGTCATCGCATTGGCATTTTTGGCGTTCATTAAAATAAAATTGGTTTGAAAGCCTTTTGGATAACGTAAAAAGTGTTTAATGGGCGCTGCCTGAAAGACATTGCTTGTAAAAACGGCGGAGACATCACAGGGTTCATTAGAGCGGATAAAGGCAACATCATTATTTCCATTGGGTTTAAAGCCAGCACAGACACCTTGGCAGAAAAAACCTGCAACATTATCAAGACCATTCTTAAGTGGAAGAAGTGTAAACATGGTAAATCCTTTAGGATTTTAGTGTGAAAGTTAAGCGGTGAAACAAGGGTAAATAGGCGTAAAATTTCTCCAAAAGGAGAAATTTTAGCCGTTTTTCTTCATGGTACGAAGTGTCGAAGCAGCAATTCTAATTTTCTTAGTCGTTCCATCTTCAAGTGTCACACGGACAGTTCTTAAATTTGGAAGGAATCTTCTTTTAGTTTTGTTGTTCGCATGGCTTACGTTGTTGCCAACCATAGGGCCTTTTCCAGTAAGAGCACATTTTCTTGCCATATCGATATCCTTAAAATTTTTCGTGAATTGTACATGAAAGAAGCAAAAGAAACGCTTAATTCAATGGAGCCTGTGATTATAGCGAAAAGAATATAAATTTTGCTACAATTTGCTTAAAAATTTTAAAAAGGCTCGTAATGTTAGTGGCTCCGAGTATTCTTTCTGCTGATTTTGGAAAGTTAAGAGAAGAGATAGAAGCAATTTGTACAGCAGGATGTGATTTGGTTCATGTCGATGTCATGGATGGGCATTTTGTTCCCAATTTGACCATCGGACCTGTGGTGGTGAGTGCGGTTGCAAAGGCAGCGACAAAGCCTTTAGATATTCATTTGATGGTACAAAACAATACCTTTTTCGTTGAACTTTTTGCACCTTTTAAACCCCAATACCTCTCCTTTCATATTGAAGAGGAGAAGCATCCTCATCGTTTGATTCAAAAAATTCGTGATTTGGGTATTTCTCCAGCCATTGTACTCAACCCTCACACGCCACCCTCAAGCATTGAATACCTTCTTGAAGAGCTAGATATGGTACTTTTAATGAGCGTCAATCCAGGTTTTGGAGGGCAAAAATTTATTCCAAATGTCTTAGAAAAAGCGCCACGTCTTAAAGAAATGATTGAAAAACGCAATGCTAAAACGCTGATTGAAGTCGATGGTGGTGTGAATAATCAAAATATTCATGCTCTTGCTAATGCAGGCGTTGACATCGTAGTGGCAGGCAATTATGTTTTTGGGGCATCGGATTATAAAAGTGCCATTGATTCGTTAAGAGTTTAAGCATGTGGGTTAAAATTTGCGGAATTACCAACCTTGAGGATGCTTTGTGTGCTATTGAAGCAGGAGCCGATGCTTTAGGCTTTGTATTTTATCCTAAATCGCCTCGTTACATTAGCCCAGAAAATGCACGCAAAATTGCAGAAAAACTCCCTTTACATGTAAAGAAAATGGGACTTTTTGTAGACGCCACAGCAGAAGAAATTACCTTTACATGTAAAGAAGCCAAAATGGATATGGCACAGATTCATTTTGAAGTCGATGATGCCTTTTGGAGTGCATTGAAAGTACCTTATTTACGTGTGGTAAGAGCACAAAAATCTGAAGATATTGAGAGCTTTAAAGGACTGATTCGATTGGTCGATGCATATGTTCCAAGTTTTGGTGGAGCAGGGCAGCGTTTGGATCTTTCATGGTTTGAGCATCAAGATTGTGAAAATATTATTCTTGCAGGAGGACTCACGCCAGAGAATCTTGAACAGATTAAGCCCTTTGGTTTTTATGGGGTTGATGTGAGCAGTGGTGTGGAGAGAGAAAAAGGCATTAAAGAGCATGAAAAAGTGCGAGAATTTATTCAACGAGCTAAAGCGTGAGACCTCTGGATAATTTTATTACTAAACTAACGCAAAAACCCATTTTTTATAAAGAGTTTTTTGCAAAAATGCATACTTTTAAAGAGTTGGAGCCTGTGGATGTTGAAGATTTGGAGATGCTTAAGCTTTTAGGGCTTCCCATTTGTAAGTACAACAATTATGCACTGACCTTAGAAACGCTTACAACACCTATTTGCGAGGGAAAGTTTTGCATTGTTGATATTGAAGCCAATGGTTCAAAACCAACCGTGGATGCGATTATTGAGATTGGTGCGGTTATGGTTGAAAAAGGGAAAATTATTGGGGAGTTTTCTTCCTTAGCTAAAACGGATAGTTTACCTGAAAGTATTACTCAACTGACAGGCATTACACTCGACGAACTTGCCTTCGCACCTTCGCTAAACTCAGTGCTAGAAGGGTTTAGGCTTTTTATTAGAGATGCGGTTTTTGTGGCACATAACGTGAATTTTGACTATTATTTCATCTCTTATGCGCTTGAACAAGCAGGCTTTGGTCCTTTATTGAACCGAAGGCTTGATACGATTGATTTGGCACGAAAATGCATAGAAGCTCCAAAATACGGGCTAAGTGCGTTGGCAGAGCATTTGGGAATTAGCTTTGAAAATCATCACCGTGCCTTGTTTGACGCTAAAGCCACCACGGAAGTTTTTTTACACACACTCCATCATTTACCAGAAGAGGTGCTCACGGTGGAGCAACTCATTGCTTTTAGTAGACCCCAACAACAACGAAAAAAGAAAAAAGAAAAACAAACTAAGCCTGATACATCGCTTTAAATCGTACATAATTCTTAGCAGAGTGGTAAAGCGATGTTACTTCTTCTTCGCTCAGTTCTCTTATAACTTTTGCTGGATTGCCCATAATAAGAGAACGGGGTGGAAAAATTTTGTTTTTCGTGACTAAGGAATGAGCACCCACGATGGATTCTTTCCCAATGATGGCACCATCAAGAATGGTTGCACTCATCCCAATCAAGCAAGCATCTTCAATGATACATCCATGCAACATCACTCGATGAGCAATGGTGCAATCATCACCGATAGTGGTTGCAAATCCATCGCTCTTGTCTTCTTTGGTGTAGTGAGTCACATGAATCATACTTAAATCTTGAATAGAGGTGCGCTTACCAATACAAATAGTATTAACGTCCCCTCGAATGACCACACCAAACCAGATAGAACTCTCTTCACCAATGTGGACATCCCCGATAATATCTGCACTAGGAGCTACAAAAACAGTTGTTGCAATGTCTGGTTTAAGTCCTTGAAGCTCCATAATCATTTTAGCTCTCTTTAAATAAACGACGTGCGAGTTTTTCAGCCTTGTGCGAGGTGTTATCTTTCTTTTGGGCTTTATAAATTTTATTCATATAATCTTCTAAAATTGTATGGTTATTAATGGCTTTTTCATCGGTATTTGGAAAAGAAGGAGTGTACTCACCATCGCTTCCTAGTGTCCATGCAAGCACATTGTCATTGAGCTGAAGTTGCAAAATCTCAAAGAGCTTTTGCTGTAAAGCCTTATCAAAGATGGGAGTCATCAATTCCAAACGTCGCTCTAAATTTCGAGGCATCCAGTCTGCACTGGAGATAAACGTAGTGGTAGGCTCCGCATTTTTAAAGTAGAAAATACGGGCATGTTCTAGGTACTTTCCTACAATAGAGCGGACACGAATGGTCTCGCTAATGCCCTCAACCCCTGGGCGTAAACAACAAATACCTCTGGCAATAATATCAATTTGAACCCCTTTTTTCGAAGCATTGTAGAGGGCTTGAATGACATCAGGGTCAACCAATGAGTTCATCTTCACAATAATGCGTCCCTCTCCACCGTATTGGGCTTCATTGTTAATGAGGCTAATCACTTTTGGCTTAATTTGCGTAGGAGACATCAAGAGGGTATCGAGTTTTTTATGCTTTGAAAAGCCCGATAAAATGTGGAAAAACATGGTGCTGTCTTTGGCAAATTCTTCTTTACATGTAAAGAAGCTGGTGTCGGTGTAAACCTTTGCGGTGGCACCGTTGTAATTGCCCGTGCTAAAGTGCATGTAAAATTTTAGCTTTCCATCCTCTTCTTGACGAATCACTTGCGCAATTTTCGCATGAACTTTAAAGCCTGTAATGCCATAAACCACGTGAGCACCTGCTTGCTCTAACGCTTTTGCCCAATGCAAGTTATTCTCTTCATCAAAACGTGCTTTTAGCTCCACAACCGCTGTGACTTGTTTGCCTTCATTGGCTGCGTCTATGAGTGCTTGAACGATTTGTGAGTTTTTTTCCACACGGTACAAGGTCATGCGAATCGAGATGACTTTTGGGTCTTTTGATGCCTCACGAATCAGTCTTAGCACAGGGTCAAAACTCTCATAGGGATGAAAGAGTAAAACATCGCTTTTATTAATTATTTTAAAGACCGATTCTGCGGTATCAAAGGGTGGCAAAATTTTTGAATTATACGGAGGTAAGGCAAGGTGTGAAAAATCTTTATTGCCTACAATTTGCCATAAAGCACCCAAATTAAGAGGGATTTTGTAGGTATAAATATCTTTAAAAAAGATTTGCATGTGTGAATTTAAAAAATTCAAAATGTCAGGGTCGACTCCATCTTCGATGTTAAGGCGAACAAATGCACCTTTTCGGCGGAGCTTCAAGCCTTGTTCCATCATCATCATAAAATCATCCGCTTCTTCTTCTTCAATCACCATATCCGCATTTCTGGTCACTCTAAACGCAGCGGATGCGACGAGTTTATAGCCTAAGAAAATCTCTTCGACATGTTGTCTTACAATGGTTTCAATGGGTACATACGTATTGTCTCCTGCTTGAAAAAAGCGTGGTAAAACACGAGGAATGCGAATCATACCGTATTTATAGTTTTCCTCTTCTTCTGCACTCTCTTTGTCTTGTAATTTTACCGCCAAAGAAAAACTTAGGTTGTTGAGGTGCGGAAAAGGATGGGTGGCATTGACGGCAATAGGGACAATGACGGGTAAAATATTTGAGAAAAAGTATTCATCAGAGAGTTTTGCGAGGGCAGGACTTAAATCATCATATGCCGTAATAAAAAGATTCTCTTTTTCCAAATCTTTAACAATTTCTTCGTAACTGCTCTGAATCACCTCTTTTTCGCTGGCAAGGTAACTTCGAATTTCTCGTAGCTGATCGAGTGGCGTTTTTTGATCCGCTCCTGTTTCAATCACACCCGCACTAAACAGTTGTTTGAGGCCTGCTACACGAATCATGTAAAATTCATCAAGGTTGGTGGCATAAATCGCTAAAAATTTGAGTCTCTCAAAAAGAGGCAGTTCTTTTTTGAGTGACTGTGCGAGGACTCTGGTGTTAAATTTCAGCCATGAAAGTTCTCGGTTTAGGTAAAGTGTAGAATCAGTTAAATCAGGCACATTTTATCCTTTACAAAAAGTGACAAATATTCTATCAGAAAAAAGTTATAAAAAGATAACATTGTTTACATGTAAGCCTTTTACATGTAACGTGTTATGCCTTTTTGAGTTTTTCAATTTGATCCCGCAGTTTGGCTGCTTTTTCAAACTCCAAAATCTTTGCGGCTTCATGCATCGCTTTGGTAAGTTCAGCGATAATTTTCTTCTTTTCACTAGGCGGGATTTTATCTTTCTTATCAAAGGTATTGTAAATATCAGCATGCTCTTCAAGTTTGAGATTTTCATCCATCTTACGTGTGGTGCTAGTGGGGGTGATACCATGTTTTTGATTGTGTTCTTCTTGAATAGCACGTCTTCTTAGCGTTGTCTCAATCGCCTTTTGCATGGAATCGGTAATCTTTTCTGCAAACATAATAACCCTGCCGTTTAAATTACGTGCGGCTCGCCCCATGGTTTGAATGAGGCTTGTCTCTGAGCGTAAAAATCCCTCTTTATCCGCATCTAAAATAGCCACTAAAGAAACCTCAGGCAAATCAAGCCCTTCACGAAGGAGGTTAATACCCACCAACACGTCAAATTCTCCCACACGCAAAGAGCGAATAATCTGATTGCGCTCAATGGCGTCAATATCCGAGTGCATGTATTTTATTTTAATGCCTAAATCGGCGTAATAGCGTGTGAGCTCTTCTGCCATTTTTTTGGTAAGCACGGTGACAAGCACTTTTTCATCTTTACATGTAACCTCTTTGATGCGATCAAACAGCGTTTCGACTTGATTTTTACTGCTCAAAATTTCTACTTCAGGGTCAAGCAATCCTGTAGGACGAATAATCTGCTCTGCGACATTTTCACCACTAAGCGTTAGTTCCAACTCTTTAGGTGTTGCACTGACAAATAAATAACGAGGCGCTTTGTTAATAAACTCATCAAACATCAAAGGACGGTTATCTAAGGCACTAGGAAGCCTAAAGCCATACTCTACCAGTACTTCTTTGCGACTTCTATCTCCTGCGAACATGCCACGAAATTGAGGAAGGCTGACGTGTGATTCATCGACGATAACGAGGTACTCTTTATTCATCGCTTCAAAGTAATCAAACAGTGAATAAGGCGTGCCCCCTGGTTCAATCCCTGTAAGGTAGCGAGCGTAGTTTTCGATGCCTTTGCACATTCCCGTTGCCCCCATCATCTCTAAATCAAACTCAACCCTTTGTTTGAGGCGTTGGTGTTCGACCAGTTTGTCCTCTTTTTTAAGATAGGCTAAGCGCTCATCCAACTCCTGCTCAATCAATTTCATAGCCTTTTGAAGCCGCTCATGCCCTACAATAAACTGATTGGCGGCATAAATAACTACTTTAGGTAGGCTTTGGAGTTTTTTGTTGAGAAAAACGTCAAAATAGTGAATACTCTCCACTTCATCGCCAAAAAACTCAACCCGAATCGCTTCTTCTTCGTTGTACGCAGGGAAAATATCCACCACGTCCCCATTCACACGAAAGCATCCTCTATCAAAAAAGGTGTCATTGCGTTTGTAGCCCATATCCACCAAACGTAAAAGAAGCTTTTTCTGGTTAATGCTCTCACCTTTTTCGATGATTTGCACCATTTGTTTGTATTCGTGGGGATTTCCCAAGCCATAGTTTGCCGAAACCGACGCTACGCAAATAACATCATCGTAACTTAAGAGTGAAGCGGTGGCACTCAAACGCAAACGCTCCAGCTCTTCGTTAATAGAACTGTCTTTTTCGATAAACAAATCACTCCTAGGAATGTACGCTTCAGGCTGATAATAATCATAATAGCTGATAAAATACTCCACATGATTTTTAGGGAAAAAGCCCTTAAATTCGCTGTAAAGCTGTGCGGCAAGGGTTTTGTTGTGCGTCATAATTAATGTGGGCATTTTTAGTTTTTGAATAATTTGCGCCATGGTGTAGGTCTTACCACTGCCAGTCACTCCTATGAGGGTTTGGTAGCGGTTTCCTTTTTTGATGGAAGCACTTAGTGTTTCAATGGCACGAGGCTGGTCGCCTGAGGGTTGATAGGGACTTTCTAGGAAAAATTCGCTCATATTGATACTTTTTTGATTATTTTGTTACAATTATAGCAAACAGACCACAATGGAGTTTCTAAATGTTTGAAGAAGTGAAAAATGTAAGCCTTTTAAGCCAAAAGATTGATGAGCTTTTAGAAAAATACAAGGCCCTTGAGGCTCAAAATGAGACTCTGCGTCATGAACTTGTCACCGCAAAAGCCGTCGCTGAGGCAAAAAGCGTGCAAATTGCAAAGTTAGAGCAAGACCTCATTCACAAAGATGTCAATGCCGATGATTTGCTCAGTAAAATTGAAGCTGTGCTTGGTCGATGAATAAAATAACCATAAGTCTTGGTGGAAAAGACTTTGACATTAAGTTAGAGGGTGATTTTGCATTGAAATTTGAGGCTGATTTTAAAGCGCAGTTTCACGAAAAAAGCACCATTGACCCCAAAGAGCTTTTGTATGCGTATGTAGGCAAATGCTACGATACTTTTATGCTAGAACAAGAGATTACAAAGCTATTACAAAAAGTTGAAGGCATTTAAGTCGTGATTTAAAGAGTTTTCACTACAATCCTCATAATAGTCTATAAGTGTATAGGCTAAAACATTCATTTAAGGAGTCACCATGAGAAAAGGTTTTACGATGATTGAGCTTATCTTCGTCATTGTTATTTTAGGTATTCTAGCAGCCGTGGCTATACCTAGACTAGCAGCAACGAGAGATGATGCAGCCGTTACAGCCGCCGCATCCGATATTGCAACGCTTTATAAAGATTTGGGTACGTATTATACAGCACAGGGAAGTTTTGATGGCAATCTTAGTGCTGCATTGACGCAAACAAATCTTAAAAATATGACAAATGTTCAAGGCATTTATCCTACCTCAACTGCTGCTGAAATTGACTTTAGAACAGATGCAAATAAGACTTCTTGTTTTATTATGACTTTAACAACCGATGGAAATGTTACAGTTGCATCCTCAAGTAGGAATAATCCAGCTGGCACAGTATGTAAAGAAGTTATAGGTCTTAGTAATATCAAAGCTTTATTAGATAATAATCAAAGTTTTGGTGGACGTAAAGTTGCTCGATAATTTAAGGGAGGATTTTTCCTCCTTTATAAAGGTGATAGTGTGAAACAACATTCTTCGGCATTTACTATGATAGAGCTTGTCTTTGTGATTGTTATTTTGGGTATATTAGCAGCGGTTGCTATTCCTAGAATGGGTGCAACACGTGATGATGCGATGTTGGTGAAAGGCAAATCACAAATAGCTTCCATTCGCAGTGGGATTTCTCTTTTAAAATCAAAAATGCTTTTAGAAGGCAATACAACAGCGATAACAAAGCTTGATGATGCTACTGCTAACGCTGAAGGACAATCCCTTTTTAAAGATGTCTTAGAGTATCCTATTGTCTCAAAAAATGGCGATGGCAATTGGATGAAAACAGGCACGACAAGCTATACGTTTAAGCTTTTAGGCAAAACCAATACCTTTGAGTACAATACAACCGCATGGCAGTTTAACTGTACTGGTGATGATTGTACCGCATTAACCCAATAATCAATGTGCATTACTACCTCGTTTCTCTTTTAAAATCTCCTTTAAGTCCTTTAACCTACTGCTCTGATGCTATTTTAGAAGCAGGTTTTGTGGTCGAAATTCCCCTTTCAAAACGAATTGTTCAGGGTGTGGTGCTTGAGAGGGTTGAAAAACCTTCTTTTGCCTGCGAAGAGGTTTTGCTGACATATAAAACATTTTATACTCCAAAAACAGTGGAATTGGCTCGTTTTATTGCGGAGTATTATGTCTGTTCTTTGGGTGAAGCTTTGGCTCTTTTTACTCCTTTTTCACAGAAAACTTTACATGTAAACCAAAAGGTGAACACGCACATTGCGCTCTCAGCAGAGCAAGAGAATGCCTTTAGCTTTATTGAATCCCATCCCAATGCGCTTTTATTTGGCGATACAGGAAGCGGTAAGACTGAGATTTACATGAAACTGTTTGAAGCAACGCTCAATGCGGGAAAACAGGTTGTCTTTTTGCTCCCCGAAATTGGGCTAACCCCTCAGATGAAAAACAGGCTTAAACACCATTTTGGAACACACGTTGCCATTTGGCACTCTAAAATTAGCGCAAAGAAAAAAGAGGCGATTTTACAAGAGATACACGAAGGAAAGATTTGCATTGTAGCGGGCACACGCTCGGCACTCTTTTTACCGCTTGAGAACATTGGACTCATCGTCGTCGATGAAGAGCACGATGAGAGTTACAAATCGGGCAATAGACCCCGTTACAATGCCAAAGATTTGGCCCTTCTTTTTGGGCAAAAGTTAAAGGCAAAAGTGCTTTTAGGCTCTGCCACACCGACCTTAAGTAGTTTTCATAAACTGCCTACGTTTAGGCTAAAGGGAACATTTTTTGAAGCATCAACGCATATCATGTACGACGATGGTGAGCATGGTCTTTCGCATAAAGTGGTACAAGCCATTGAAAAAGCGTTAAAAGCAAAAAAACAAGTGATTGTCTTTTTACCCACACGTGCCAATTTTAAATACATTACATGTAAAGCGTGTGGAGCGCATATTGAGTGTCCGTTTTGCAGTGTTGGGATGAGCTTGCATCAGCATATGCATGCGCTTAAATGTCACTATTGTAATTACACCGAGGCGATTCCTCATGTGTGTCCCAAATGCGGACACGATGAAATTGTCGCAACACGCATGGGAACAGCAGAAGTCTCTTTAAAACTCTCTGAGCACTTTTGTGAGCACGTTGTGCAACAGTTTGACAGGGACGAAGTCAAAACCGAAAAAAAGCTTTCTGATATTTTGGCTCAGTTTAATGAGCATAAAATTGATATTATGGTGGGGACACAGATGCTCTCAAAAGGGCATGATTATCATGGGGTAGGACTTGCTGTTATTTTGGGGATTGATGCGCTTTTGGGGATGAGTGACTTTAGAGCACGAGAGAAAACCTTAGCATTGGTGCAACAAATTGCGGGCAGAGTGGGGCGAAAAGGGTACGGTGAAGTGTTGATTCAAAGCAAGAATGGTGATTTTTTTAAGCACTATTTGAGTGATTTCGAGCAATTTTTAAACGATGAGTTAGGTTTTCGAAAAGGGCTTTATCCGCCGTTTAAAAAGATGCTTAGGGTCATGAGCGCACACGTTAAAGAGGAAAAGGCTAAAGAGAGCATTGAAAAAGTGGCTTCTTTAGGAAAGCATTTTTCACAAATTGAAATTGTAGGATACGGCAAGGCAAACATTGCTAAAATCGCCAACAAATACCGTTATGAACTCTTAGTGCGTAGTGATTCGAGTAAGGCGCTTTTGGAGTTTGCGCACACTTTAAAACCCTTACATGTAGAAATTGATATGGATCCACTCTCTTTTTCTTAAAACCAAAAAAGGTATAATCAACTCCTTATAGAGCAAATCAATTTAATTTTGGATACACCATGATAAAACGCTACCCAACCAAACAAATTTTTGTAGGCAATGTCCCTGTGGGAGGCGATGCCAAAATCCCCGTCCAATCTATGACGTTTTCAAAAACGCACGATGTGCAAGCCACCTTAGAGCAGATCAGGCGGTTGCATTTTGCAGGGTGCGATATTGTCCGCTTGGCAGTACCTGATTATGAAGATGCGCAAGCGCTCAAAGCCATTAAAGCGGAGTCTTCTTTGCCTATTGTGGCGGATATTCACTTTAACTACCGTTTTGCTTTGATGGCTGCTGAGGTGGTGGATTGTATTCGCATTAATCCTGGCAATATTGGCAATAAAGAGCGTGTTAAAGAGGTGGTAAAAGCGTGCAATGAGAGGGGCATTCCTATTCGCATTGGCGTGAACAGTGGCAGTTTGGAAAAACAGTTTGATGAGAAGTATGGAGCCACCACCAAAGCGATGGTCGAATCAGCCCTTTATAACATCAAATACCTAGAAGATTTGGGTTTTACCAATATGAAAATCTCCCTCAAAGCCAGCGATGTAGAACGCACCGTTGAAGCGTATCGCACACTACGCCCTTTGGTGGAGTATCCCTTTCATTTAGGCGTCACGGAAGCTGGAACCTTGTTTCACTCAACCATCAAATCTTCTATTGCCTTAGGTTCTCTTTTATTAGATGGCATTGGCGATACGCTTCGGGTTTCCATCACAGGTGAGCTTGAAGAGGAAATCAGGGTGGGGCGAGCCATTTTAAAAGACAGTGGGGTGGAGGCTGAGGGCTTAAACATCATCTCGTGCCCCACATGCGGAAGGCTTGAAGCCAACCTTGTCAAAGCCGTAGCCGAAGTAGAAAAGCGCACCAAACACATTAAAGCACCTCTAAATATCTCAGTGATGGGATGTGTGGTCAATGCCATTGGTGAAGCCAAACATGCCGATGTTGCTATTGCTTTTGGGAAAGGGCAAGGGCTTGTGATGGTCAAAGGTGAAGTGATTGCAAAATTGAAAGAAGAAGATTTGGTTGATAAATTTTTAGAAGCGGTGGAGCTTGCCGCAAAGGAATACAAAGCATGAGCAATTTGCATAACATTAACATAGAACGCTCCGTTTTAAGCTCCATTTTGTTTAATCCAATGAGTTTTGAGGATGTCGCCGCCTTGATTGGCGCAAAAGATTTTTACTTGCCCAGTCATCGTTACATTTTTGAAGCGATGGAAGCGTGTGAGAGAGAAGATTTGCCCATTGATGAGGAGTTTATTAAGAAAAAGCTGAATCAACAAGGGCGCTTTGATGAAGATGCGATGCTTGAGATTCTCTCCACCAATCCACTACCAGCGACCAAAGCGTATGCGGAGGAGATTCGTGAAAAGGCGATTAAGCGGGAGTTGGTTCAGCTGACCTCCGATATTAAAGAGATTGCCGTCGATAAAGATTTGCCCTCAGCCGAAGTGGTGGATTTGGTGCAACAAAAGCTCTATCAGATTACGCAAGAAAGTGGCAGTAAAGAGTTTCGTGAATCGCCTGAAATGACCCATGCAACCATCGAGCACATTCATGAGATGAAAAAACGTGGCAATGCAGGGGTTGTGGGTGTTGATACGGGATTTACAGAGATAAACAGACTCACCTCAGGATTTGGTGAGGGCGATTTGATTATTGTAGCGGCACGTCCAGCGATGGGTAAAACGGCTTTTTGTCTTAATTTAGCGCAAAATGCACTTGATAGAGGGCGTGGGGTAGCGATTTTCTCTTTAGAGATGCCAGCGGAGCAGTTAATGTTAAGGATGCTCAGTGCTAAAACGTCCATTCCATTGCAAAAGCTCAAAGTGGGAGATATGGGAGATGAGCAGTGGGCACGGCTTAGCAGTGCGGCGGATGAAATGAGTAAGCGTAAGTTTTTTGTGGACGATAATGGCTCTGTGGATATTCACAAAGTACGTGCAAAGCTTCGTAAACTCAAATCCCAGCATCCTGAAATCTCTTTAGCCATCATTGATTATTTGCAGTTGATGAACTCTGCTAGCAATAAAGACAGGCATTTGGAAGTCAGTGAAATTAGCCGTGGTTTAAAACTCTTAGCCAGAGAGCTCAATGTTCCTATCATTGCGCTCTCACAGCTGAATCGTGGGTTGGAGAGTCGTAGCGATAAACGCCCGATGCTAAGCGACCTTAGAGAATCAGGCGCTATTGAGCAAGATGCGGACATGATTTTATTTGTCTACCGTGATGATGTTTATAAAGTGCGTGAAGAGAAAGAAAAAGAGCAAAAAGCACGCTCAGAGGGCAAAGAGTACAAGAGTGATTTCTTTGAAAAACCAGAAGAACTTGCTGAGGTGATTGTGGGAAAAAACAGAAATGGTCCTGTGGGTGTTGCCAATCTCATTTTTCAAAAAGCATGCACACGCTTTGTGGATGGTGCAAAAAATGCGATTCCTATTGAAGTGGTGCAGTATAACGCTTCCATAGCGCCTGAAGCAAAAATAAGTTTGCCTCCATTGTAACATGCTTTCCTCTCCACCACTTTTAGCAAACAAAAAAGAGCTTTTTGTTTTGCTTTTAGCGGTGGGATGCGTGGCACTTTTCTCCCTTAGTTTTCAGTATTACCATTTTTTAGAATTTCGAAAAAGCCCTTTACATGTAAGCATGGCAACAGTACTTAATCATTACACCAAAACCAATGCAAAAGGGCGCACGTACGATGTTTTTAAGCTTAGGCTTGATGGCAGTGGAGCAGAGGTGTATACAACATCGTTTCGTATCTCATCTATTCCTCTTAAAAGCCGTGTTAAGGTAAAACTAAAGGTCGATAAGGTGAGCTTTTATGACTACCTTAAAGGTTTTTTTGCTCCCTCTTTAGCACTGTATGAAATCTATGAAGACGACCCACCTTGGGATGTACGCCCCTTATATCAGTGGGTGGATGAGCAACATGAAAATGAAAAAATGGCAGAAGTGTATAAAACCCTTTTTTTTGCCACGCCCATTTCAAAAGAGCTTCGTGATGAGGTGCAAAAGTGGGGTATTTCGCATTTGGTTGCGATTAGTGGATACAATGTAGGGGTTATCTCATTTTTACTCTTCTTTTTTCTTAAACCTCTGTACCGTTTTTTTCAAAATCGCTATTTTCCTTATCGCAATATAGATGCAGATTTGAGTTGTGTGGTGTTTGTCGTTTTGTTTGTTTATATGGTCATCATAGATTTTATTGCACCATTCTTGAGGGCATTTGTGATGAGTTTAGTAGGGTTTTTCTTTTATTCCAGAGGGATAAAAGTGCTCAGTTTTGAGATGCTTGGTCTTATTACAATAACGCTTTTAGCGCTTTTCCCTTCACTTCTTTTTTCCCTCTCTTTTTGGCTCTCTATTGCAGGGGTTTTTTATCTTTTTTTATTTTTACACCATTTTGAGGGGATGAATCGTTGGGTTTTGTTGGGGATCATTGATTTGGGTGTATTTTTGCTGATGGTGCCTATCGTGCATACGTTTTTTCCTGTTTTTACCTTTTTACAACTCACTTCTCCTCTTTCTAGTTTGGTGTTTGTTGGCTTTTATCCTTTGGGACTTTTGTTACACGCCTTGCAGATCGGTGATAGTTTAGATACGTGGGTACTTGCCTTTTTACATGTAAAGACACACAGTTATATGCTTCATATTCCGTGGTGGATACTCATAGGTTATGTGGGTGTTTCTCTCTTAGCGATACGTTATAAATTAGCCCTCTATGGGTGTTTGGCTTTTTCGTTTTTCGCTCTCTTTTTCATTGAATAAGAAGCAGAGTTTTAAGCCGTACAAATAGATAAACCATGAAAAATAAATCCATATAAAAAAGAAGAGTAAAATGCTAAAAGAGCCATAAATACTAAGATAGGTTTGATTGTAGCTGACATAAAAGACAAATAAGGTTTTAGAAATGTACCAACACAACGAAGCAATAAACGAAGAAAGAAGGACACTGTTGAGATGAATTTTTATTTTTACGGAGACACTGTACATCACAAAATAAAGAAGCCAAATAATAAAATAGGGTGAAAATCTCACAAGATTTATGGAGTTTGTAACTTCATTTTGGGTGAGAAAAGTTTGTACAACAGTGGATGCGTAAAAAAAGATAATAAGCCCTAAAGGCATAAGTGTAACCAATGTCCAATAGGTTGTGAGTGCTTCCCAAAAACTGCGTGCTTTGGTTTCAAAAATTTTACTCACAATTTTTTCATAATCTAAAAAGAACATTACAGAAATGTAAAGCACAAAAATAAGTCCAACCACACCCATATTTCCCGTATTGTCTATAAAATTGTGCAGATAGTGAATCATCACGTCTTGTTGGGTAGGAATAAGTGAGCTAAAAATAAAGCCTTGCAACTTTTCATAATAGACTTCAAAAATAGGCAATTTGGTAAAAAGGCTAAAGGTAATCAATAAAATAGGAATGAGCGCTAAGATGGTGTGAAAACTCAAAGAAGAGGCGTAATGCGCAAGCTCTACGTCTCGTAATTTTTTTAAAAATTCCACACACTCTTTAGCGCTTAACACCTAAAGCCCCATTTTTGAGGGATTTAAAATATTGTTGGGGTCAAAGGCTTTTTTAATAGAGCGAAAGAGCTCCATTTCAGCATCGCTAAAGGCTAAATGCATAAAAGGGGCTTTACTTAGTCCTATACCGTGTTCACCGCTTAGGGTTCCGCCTAGTTCTACGGTTGCTTTAAAAATCTCTTCAATGGCATGGTGTCCAATTTCAAGTTGTTTAGCATCGCTTCCGTCCACCATAACATTGGTGTGTACATTGCCATCACCCGTGTGACCAAAACAAGGAACCGTTACATTGTATTTTTGAGAAATTTCGCCAATGGCTTTTAAAAGAGCAGGGAGTTTACTACGAGGTACGGTAATATCTTCGTTCAGTTTTTTACTGCCATAGATATTAATGCATTGGCTTGCATTACGTCTTGCAAACCAAAGATTTTTAGACTCTTCAGCGTTTTGCGCTCGTTTAAAGCCCGTCCCTCCATTTTGCTCAAAAGCTTTTTCAATAACATCCAATTGTGTGCTTAACTCTTCTTGGGAGTTACCATCCACATCGGTAATCAAAATAGCCCCTGCATCTTTAGGTAAACCCTTGTTGTACTTTTGCTCAACGGCCTTAATGGAGAGGTTGTCTAAAAACTCCATGGCTACAGGCGTTACACCTGCTGCCATCGTTTTATACACCGCATTCATCGCATCTTCAACACTGGGAAAAATGCCCATGGCTGTTTGTGACATCTTAGGCTTTGCAATGAGTTTGAGGGTGATTTCCGTAATAACCGCTAAGGTTCCCTCACTGGCAATCAGAATTCCTGCAATGTTATAACCTGCAACATCTTTAATGGTGCGTTTTCCCGCTCGAATAATCTCACCATTTGGCAGTACCGCACGAAGTGCCATAACATAATCTTTCGTAATGCCGTATTTTGCTGCACGCATACCGCCTGCGTTTTCACTGACATTGCCTCCAATGGTTGAGTACTCTTCACTGGCAGGATCGGGCGGATAAAAAAGTCCTTGTGCTTCAACGGCTTTTTGCAATGCCATATTAATGACACCTGGTTGAACCACAGCGACCATATTTTCCATATCAATTTCAAGGATTTTGTTCATATGTTTTTCAAACGCTAAAATAATGCCACCATTAGCAGGCAGTGAGCCTCCTGTAAAACCACTTCCAGCCCCTCGTGGTGTGATAATAATGCGATGTTCATTGCAGTATTTTAAAATGGCACTGACATCGTTTTCATCACGAGGAAAAAGCACGGCATCTGGCTCATAGCGTGTACGGGTTGCATCGTAACAGTAGGCAATGAGATGGGCTTTATCGTCGTAAACATTTTCTGCGCCTAAAATGCGTTTAAAATAATCAATATGCTTTGCTTCCATCAACTATTTTCCAATAAGTGAGCTGTAATAACTGGTGTAATCTTTAATTTCAGAACTTCCCCAACTAAACCATGAGCTTTCAACCTTGCCAATACGAGAGTAAAAAGGGAGCATCGTGTTTGCGTTTTCTTGAATGTCGGTGGTGTAAATGGTGTTGAAATTATGGCAATCTACAAAGTAACCTTTTGATTGAATCGCAAAAAAGATCAGTGAAGCGGTATTTTGATAGCACATCTCTTGAAACAGTTTTTTATCGGGATTTGGGCGGTACAATTTTGCTAAATGGGTTGCGATTAAATCAGGATGCACCCATGTAATCATGGAGTAGCGCTTTGTAACATCTCTGTAGGTTTCTTGATTTGGAGTAACGATTAAGGCTCTATCGTAAAGATAGTTTAGGGTGACTTCATCGCCTTTCATGGGTTTTATGCCTGCTTCTGGAAATGCCATTTGTGAAAGCATTTCAAACTTTTCTACACGCAAGGTTGCGTTGACACCATCTTTAGCAATAACATCCACACGTGCAATGATGCTAGAGGTTTTCTCATCAAAAGCGTGTCTGACAATACCACTGGCTCCTAAAACAAACAGAGGTGAATCCGCAATGACAAGGTGTTTATCATTGGACTCTAAAACAGGTGTTTTGTATGCCACAAAGGGTGTTTGCGCTTGAGCAAAAGCGCTAAATACACACAGACAAAAAAGTAAGCATAATTTCTTCAACGAAGACTCCTTGAGGGGGTTGAAACCCTTTATGATTTTATAATACAAGGATTATATCTATAACTGTTTTAAAAAAACTTATTTTTAGCACAACTCTTCTTTTTAGGCATTTTGTAAGATTTTTTGAGATAGAATCAGGCACTAATGAGGGGGTGTAGGGATGATTAAATGGGTCTATTTATGGTTGGTTTTTCTTTCGTTTTCGTGCGCATCTTACCTTGAAGAGTTAAAATGGCCAAAAGGTGAAACATTTTTAACCTTTTTAGAGAAAAATCAATTACCACTTAAGATTTACTATACCTTAGATAAGGAAGAGCAAGAACTTGCCGCAGAAATTATTGCAGGGGTTAAATATCAGGTTTTAAAGAGTGAAGATCATCAGTTAGAACAGGTGCTTATTCCTATTGGTGAAGAGTTGCAAATGCATCTTAAAAAAGTGAATAATGAATTTGTGATGGAAATAACGCCTATTGTTGTTCAAGAAGAGAAGCGCTCTCTTGCTATTGAAATTCAAAATTCCCCTTACCTTGACATTATAAGTGCTACCAATAATTATGGTTTAGCCAATGAGTTTGCCCAATCGTTTAAAGGGGGTGTTAACCTTCGTAATTTACAAAAAGGGGATAAGCTGGTTCTTTTATTTCAGCAAAAGCGTCGTTTGGGAAAACCTTTTGGTTCCACGAAGATTGATGTTTCTATGCTCGAAACCGCTAAAAAGCAGCACTATATTTTTTATTACAAAGAGAATTATTACAACCAAAAAGGTGAAGAGCTGGATAGCTTTTTACTCACCAAACCCGTAAACTATACCCGCATCTCTTCGGTCTTTACCCAAAAGCGCTGGCATCCTGTTTTGAAAAAATACCGTGCGCATTTAGGGATTGATTATGCGGCACCTACAGGCACACCTGTGCGTTCGGCAGGCAATGGAAAAGTTATTTTTGTAGGTACTAAAGGTGGTTATGGAAAAACCATCGAAGTTGCTCACGATAGCAGTTACAAAACGCTCTATGCCCATCTAAATGGTTTTGCTAAAGGTGTGCGAGGGGGACAGGGTATTAAGCAAGGGCAAGTGATTGGTTATGTGGGAAATACAGGAATGAGTACTGGACCGCATTTGCATTTTGGTTTATACCGAAGCAATGTTGCCATTAACCCTGCAAGTGTTGTAAAAATGGCTAAAAGTGCCCTAGGTGGCAAAGAATTGAAAGAGTTTATGCGTTATAGCGAAGATTTGAAACAGCAAGTTCAAGTAGCGTTGCAAAACAATGAACTTCCTTTGAAAGAGGAAAATTTTGATGCCTTTTATCCGTTAGAAAAAATCCAAAGTTAAATATATGTTATGTTAAAAACTAACACAAAGAGTCTTTCATGATACGATGTTTTTTTAGAAACAGCAATAAACTAGAGGTTATTACCGATTTTAATGATTTTTATGAGGATGAAGATAAAAAAGATAAAGTGGTTTGGTTGGATATGCTTTTGCCAACCCATGCAGAGATTAGTTTTGTGGAAGAGACCTTTGGCATAGATTTTCCTACCAAACAAGAGAGTGAAGAGATTGAGACGAGTTCGAGGTATTGGGAAGAAGACAAAAAAATCGAAATCAACAGTTTCTTTTTGATCAGCAATGAAGAGGGTGCGCACAACGAAACGGTTTCGTTTATCTTGCAGGGCAATTTGCTCATCTCCATTCGTTATAAAGAGCTTCGTGCCTTTGAAGAGTTTAGCAAACGTTTTTTTTACGCTCCACGAGAGTTTAAAAATGGCTACTATATCTTTTCACAACTCTTAGACATTCGTATTGATGCGGATGCGGACATCATCGAAAAGCTCTCTAAAGACATCACACGCTTGCGAAAACACGTTTTTACAGACTACGCCAACGACGATGAAGAAATCTTGGAAAAAATCTCCGCTTTGGAAGATTTGAACATGAATATCAGAGAAAACTTGACCGATAAACAGCGCATTCTAACCTCGTTTTTAAAATCAACCAAATACGATGACAGCTCTTTAAGGGGCGATATTGTCATCATGCTTAAGGATATTAAGTCTTTGATTGATTACACGGAGTTTAACTTTGAGCGGCTTGATTATTTGCAAAATATCTTTATCGGTGTTTTGAGCATTGAACAAAATAAAGTCATCAAAATCTTTACCATCGTGAATGTTATCTTCCTTCCTCCAACCCTCATCGCGAGTATTTACGGGATGAACTTCAAAATTATGCCTGAGCTCGATTGGAGTTATGGCTATGCCTTTTCACTCGCACTCATGGTCATCTCAGCGATAACCCCGATAGCGATTTTCAAGAAAAAAGGGTGGATTTGAGGCATGAAACATACCATTGAGGTACTTAAAGTAGAAGAGTGCATCAGTTCTGAATATATCAAACCTAAAAGTATGTATTATTTGCACAACAGTATTGAAAAGCGCTGGGACATCGTCGATACGCACAACAGCGTTGCCATTTTACTCTACCATAAAACGCTCGATAGCTTTGTGTTTGTGAAACAGTTTCGCCCCTCAATTTATATTAAAAATCAAGATGGTTTCACTTACGAGTTGTGCGCTGGCATCGTCGATAAAGACAAAAGTCTCATCGAAATCGCCAAAGAAGAGGTTTTAGAAGAGACGGGCTACGATGTTCCGCTTGAAAAGTTAGAGAAAATCTCTTCCTTTTACACCGCTGTTGGCTTCGCTGGTGGCAGACAAACGCTTTACTACGCCGTACTCGATGATAGCATGAAAGTAAGTGATGGTGGTGGCATAGAAGATGAAAACATCGAAGTTATTTACCTCAAACGTGAAGAAACGCTAGAATTTATGTTTGATGAGCGCATCGCCACAACTTCAGGCTTGATGTTTGCGCTTATGTGGTACTTTAGGACGTATGAGAAATAGCTTTACATGTAAAGGGTTTAGATAATCTCCAACTGCTCTAAAATATCTTTGGTGAGTTTAGAAAGTGGACGTTTGCTCAAATCTTCATCGCTGATGTAGCCACCAAAAATCAAACGCAGTAAATCTTCTTTGTTTTTAAAGAGCGTTCCCTCGTAGTTTTTCATCAACTCTTCGATGTAACTTTCGTTGTACATCACGGATTTTTGGATAAGTTCTATGACGATGTCTTTGTGGTTTTCATATAAAGACTTAATCTGTAAAATATTATTATAATTATTGAGTTTTTTTCTCATTTTTCTATTATTTTGTTTTTTTACAAGTAACAATTCCAAATTTTCTTCATTATAGGGTAGTTTTAAAAGTTTATGAGAAAATTGAAAATACTCATTGATGGATTCTTTGTATGGGTATATTTTGAGTTTTTTCTTGCGTTTCATATGATTACATGTATGGCATGAGGGTATTAAATTATATAAGCTAATTGCCAAATAGGGATAATCGTCTTTTGGAAAAAAATGGTCTAACTCTACAGTTGTCCCATTTTGAGAAAAATTGACTATGAAATTTCTATTGCAATAAGGGCAGACTTTTACATTAGAAAGTGCAACCAATTTTTTAGCCCAAACTTTTCTAAAATCATCATAGATTTTATAGTCATCTTCATTTGTTTGTTTTACGCCATATTGTCTAATGAGTAAGTCAATATTCTCATTTGTAAGCAGTTCTTTAATTTGGTGGTTTGTTAATTGCAAATTAGTTTTCAAAAAACTGAAAAACCTTTTTGCATTAGCTGAAAAAATTTTCTTCTTCGGTGTTAATAAAGTTTCTTTGAGTGCCTTAATATATTCATTTTTTATTGTATAGGTAATGTCGATTTTTGTCATTTTTTCACTTTTTTTAATTCTTCTTCAAGTACCTTGATTTGCTTTTGTATAGAATCAATTTTGTCGATTTTTGCCAAGCGTTTACTGTCTAGTATCTTTTGAAGTTGTCGTTTTAAGATTGGTTCACCGATAATCGAGATGATGTTTTCACAGTAATCTATCTCTTCTTTTGTAAGTTCTTTTTGATTGAGATATTTGATGGCTTTATTGATTTTCTCTTTCGCAAACTCGCCCATAAGCCCATCTTTCATAAAAAAGCCATGCGAGAGTAGTGTATGGATATTGGCTCCAAAGGTTTCGATGTTTGTTTCTTCAGTTACATTTTTACAATTTCCATTATTATCTTTTTGTAAAAAAACAACATTTCCTTTTGGTAAATCTGAAAGGATAAATGGAGAATGAGAAGTTATAACTAAATGTTTATTTACACTACTTACAGGTAAAGATTTCAATAAATCATTAATAAAAATTTTATTCCATTGAGGATGAAGAAAAGTATCTGGTTCGTCTAATAACAAAATTTTACTTTCACTAAAAAAATATGAATCAATAATTTCGATGTACAAAGCTAATCTTTTTTGTTCACCACTAGACAAACCAAAAAAATGGGAGCGTTAGAAATTCTGTGTCAATCAGGTAGTATTTCAAATACACAAGGATTGAACGATGGAATTTCAGATAGACACAGAGGCAATATTACAGCACATACGTGAGGGCAAAGCCCTTGGAGGGAAAGATGGAGCACTGGCTCCTCTTATTAAACAACTAACAGAAGCAGCACTTCAAGCAGAGATAGAATCGCACCTTACCCAAGATTTGCAAAAGAATCGTAAAAATGGATTTAGCTCTAAAACAATGAAGAGTGAAGTAGGTAACTTCGAACTCGATGTTCCAAGAGATCGAACTGGTAGATTCGAGCCTCAAATCGTGAAGAAAAATCAAACCCATATGTCGGATCAAATAGAGCAAAAGATACTCTCACTCTATGCCCTTGGCAACAGTTATAGCCAAATAGTTGACCTTATTGAAGAAATATACGGTGTAGGCTTCTCTAAAGCCACCATAAGCGCCGTAACCGATAAAATCCTACCCATGTTACAAGAGTGGCGCGTTCGCCCCTTGGAAGAGCTGTATCCCTTTATATTCTTAGATGCCATTCACTATAAAGTGAAAGATGAAGGCAAATATATTTCCAAAGCATTTTATACCGTGCTTGGTGTTAAAACCGATGGTAAAAAAGAGATATTAGGTCTTTATTTAGGTGAAAGTGAAGGAGCAAAGTTCTGGTTACAAGTGCTCACAGATCTGCAAAACCGTGGAGTGAAAGATATATTGATTGCCTCAGTCGATGGACTTAAAGGATTTCCTGAAGCGATTAACTCAGTATTTCCCAATACAGAAGTTCAGCTGTGTATCGTCCATCAAATACGCAATTCCCTCAGGTTTATAGGCTCAATCAATCAAAAGCAATTTGCTAGTGAACTTAAAGCAGTCTATCAAGCATTTTCCAAAGAAGAAGCTGAAAATGAACTGGATAAACTGGAAGAAAAATGGGGTAAAAAATACCCTATTGTTTTTCAATCATGGCGCAACAAATGGGATAACCTCTCACTGTATTTTCAGTACCCTGAAGATATTAGACGTGTTATTTATACCACCAATATTATTGAATCCGTTCATCGCCAGTTTAGAACATTGACAAAGACTAAAGGGGCTTTTCCAAATGATGATAGCTTACTCAAACTTCTTTTTATGGGTATTAAAAATGCAGAAAAAAAATGGACAATGCCTATACGAAATTGGAGTCTAACCCTCTCACAACTCTCAATTTATTTCGAGGGTAGACTCAACAAGGCTTTAAATTTATGATACAATTTTAGGAACTACTTGGTGCTGACACAGATTTTTGAACACTCCCAAAAAAATCTATTTGATTTTCATAACTTAATAATTCAATCTCTAATAGAGTAAAAGTGTTAAATTCACTATTAATAGTAAATAAATTTTTAAAATCAAAAGCTTTTTTGACTAAAACAGCATCTAAGTTTAATGTTAAACAAAAGTTGTTATTTTGTTTAGTAAATAAATTCTTGTTTTCTTCACAAAATTGAATCCACTCTTCAACTAGCTTTATACCATTTTGAGCATCTTCTAAATGTATCTTATGTGCATTGATTTTTTCTTCAAATGCTTTTATTTTTTCAAACATATTTTCAAATGACAAGTCATCAAAAATATTCTTTATTAAATTAAATTTAGCATAATTTATATTTTCTATATTTGAAAATAAAGATGATAAATTATTCATATACTCAATCAAAAAACTAATTTTTATATCTTTGATTAAATCACCACTAGAATTTTTCATCTGTGCTAATTCTAGTTTTCCGATTAATCCATTTTCTTTTGAGGTTTTTATATTATCTTGAATTAATTTTACAATATTTGAATATATACTTTTTAGAAATTTTTCATATTCTTCATGAGGTAAATTACTATTTAACGACCCTAAACCTCTTTGAATATTCAATTCATTCTTAGAAACTAAATTATTTCTATATATTATTATTTTTAATTTATCAAAAACAAATTTATCATCTACTTTTTTTAAAACTTGATTGTCTTTCTTAAATACATCGATAAACTTGTATAAAAATTCCATTTTATAGTTTTCTGTATAACTAACTCTATCTTCTTTTTTCTTTCTACTTAGTATTGTACTTTGTAAATGGGGAATAAAAGAAAGTCCTAAATAAGAGGTTTTTATATCATTTTTTATTAATGTAGTATTTTTTGATTTTATGGAAAAATCAAAATTAGTATTGTAATAAAAAGATTTACTATCTAGAGGATATACATAAAATATTTTATTACTCGTATTAGGCATTAAATACAAAGCTTCTAAAACACTACTCTTTCCACTCCCATTTTCCCCAACAATCGCAGTAACATTGATATTGTCAGGAAAGATGGAAACGTAGTCTTTTTTTTCTTCAATCGTGAGTTCATTTTTATCTTTATCATATTTACATGTAAACCTAGGAGAAAAATTAAACCCTTGATTTTCAATATTTTTATACTTCTCAACCCACAAATAAACCAGTTCCATGTTCACTCCAAAGGTTTTACATGTAAAGCTTTGAGCCTTTACATGTAAAAAGATTTCAGTCGATAAATCGTTTCGTCAAATCCCCATACGTTTCGATGCGTCTATCACGTAAAAATGGCCAGATGCGCCTTACGTGTTCGCCTCTTTGTAGGTCTACGTCGACGATGATGACTTCTTCTTGGTCGTGGCTGGCTCTAACGATGATCTCGCCTTGTGGTCCTGCTACAAAGGAGTTGCCCCAAAAGCGGATGCCATCTAGTACGTTGTGATTGTCTTCTTCTTTGCCGATGCGGTTGACGCTAATGACAGGCAAGCCATTTGCGATGGCGTGACCTCTTTGGATCGTCTCCCATGCGTCACATTGTCTGCGTTGTTCATCTTCGGTGTCTTCGTCGAACCAACCGATGGCGGTGGGGTAGATGAGCATTTCAGCCCCTTTTAACGCCATTAAACGTGCGGCTTCTGGGTACCACTGATCCCAACAGACTAAAACGCCTAATTTTCCGACACTGGTTTGGATGGGATTGTAGCCCATGTCGCCTGGGGTGAAGTAGAATTTCTCGTAAAATCCTGGGTCATCGGGGATGTGCATTTTGCGGTATTTGCCAGCGACTGAGCCATCTTTTTCAAAGACAACGGCGGTGTTGTGGTACAGACCTGCGGAGCGTTTTTCAAAGAGGGAGGTGACTAAGACGACGGTGTTTTCTTTGGCGATGCCTGACCAAAAAGCGATGTCCCTCTCCCAGTTGTTTGCGAGGTCAAAACACGCCACATCTTCGTTGATGCAAAAGTAGCGGTCTTGGTGGAGTTCTTGCAGTACCACAAGTTGCGCACCTTTGGTGGCGGCTTCTTTGATGAGTGAAACGGTTTTGGCGATGGTTTCTTTGGCAGAGCCTTGAATAGCGTGTTGAATAAGGGCTGTTTTCATTGGGATTGACCTTGTGTAAAAAGTGGTTTTATTCTACATTAATATGCTTTTAACACAAATTAATCTATTATCTTGATGATAATTATCAATTAAGGTGTCTTTATGATAACGCTTTCACAGATGAATACAGGTGAACAAGGCATTGTAAGTAAAATAGACGCACAAGGCGAACTCAAACAACGTCTTTTTTCTTTGGGGCTTCGCAAAGGGAGTGCTGTTAAAATGAAAGCCAGCAGTATGGGAAAAAGTACGCTTGAAATTGAAGTAGGCAGTACCCTTTTAGCCCTGCGTGAGGAAGAGGCAAATATGATTCATGTGGTGTGTTCATGAAAGAATTTGTGATTGCTTTAGTGGGGCAACCCAATGTGGGTAAGAGTATGCTCATTAACGCCATTGCCGATGCAAGGCTTAAGGTTGGTAATTTTTCAGGGGTGACGGTTGAAAAGGCTGAGGTCTCATTTGTGGCACATGGGTACAGCATTAAAATCGTGGATTTGCCTGGGACGTATTCGCTCAATGACTACACGCAAGATGAGCGTGTTAGCAAAGAATTTTTGGAAAATGAGCACTATGATGTCATTATCAATGTGGTAGATGCGACCAATTTGGAGCGCAATTTGTTTTTAACCACACAACTTTTAGAGCTTGATAAAAAGATGATTGTAGCACTTAATATGATGGATGAAGCGCAAAAAGAGGGTATGTGCATTGATCATGAGCAATTGAGTGCCATTTTGGGAGTTCCGTGTGTTAAGGTTTCTGCACTCAGCAAACAGGGCATTGGTAAGCTTTTAAATCGTGCCATAGATGTTTTTAATTTCCCTCATGAAAAATCAAAACTGATTTACAGCGATGCGGTCGAAGAAGAGCTTGAGCACATTGTCTCTTTTTTGGAGCAGAAGCATTATAAAAGTGTTTTACCGTACCGTGATGTTGCTTTAAAACTTTTAGAACAAGAACCCAAAATCTATCAGCAACTGCGTGATGCGCCTGTGTGGGTGGAATTGAGTCCTTTGGTGAAAGAGGCGTGGGAGCATTTGTATTTGCACCATGAGAGCACAGACGTAAGTGACATCTTTGCACAAGAGCGTGCGGCATTTGCGAAAGGTGCGGTGCTTGAGACGCTTACATGTAAGCGCTGTCTCAAAGCCAGTGCAACGGAAAAAATTGATGCATTGTTAATTCATAAAATTTTTGGCATTCCTATTTTTATTGGTTTAATGTGGGGGCTTTTTCAGCTTACCTTTGAGTTGGGTTCTGTTCCTATGGCGTGGATTGATACTTTTTTTGTGGCATTGGGTGCGTATGTGAAAACCATTTTTGGGGAGGGTACCTTAGGCTCATTGTTGGCAGATGGCGCACTTTCTGGTGTGGGAGCGGTGGTGATGTTTTTGCCGAACATTGTCATTTTATTTTTAGGTATTGCGCTTTTGGAAACCACAGGCTATATGGCACGGGTTGCATTTTTGCTCGATGGCTTTTTTCACCGTTTTGGCTTGCATGGTAAGAGTTTTATTCCGCTTGTAACAGGCTTTGGCTGTTCGGTTCCTGCGTATATGAGTGCCCGAACACTTAAAAACGATAAAGACAGACTTATTACACTTTTTATCATCGGATTTATGAGTTGTGGGGCGAAGCTTCCTGTGTATGTTTTATTTGTGGGGGCATTTTTTCCAAAAGAGCAAGCGGGCAATGTGCTTTTTCTCATTTACATTGCAGGGGCGCTGATTGGGCTTATTGCGGCTAAGTTTTTGAAACGGTTTGTTTTTAAAGGGGCGGATGAGCCTTTTGTGATGGAAATGCCAAAATACCGCTTGCCTTCTTTAAAACTCATTTGGCATACGGTGGCAATTAAGGCAATTTTGTATCTTAAAAAGGCGGGAACATTTATTTTAGCTGCTTCCATGCTTATTTGGTTTGCGAGTAATTATCCTAAGTACCCTGAGATTGAAGCTTCGTATGCGCAAAAAATTGAGTTAGCGCAAGGGAGTGATGAAACGCAACGCTTAGAAAATGAAAAAGCGCAAGTGCTTTTGGAGAAGAGTTATTTAGCGCTTATTGGAAAGTCAACCGATTGGTTGTTTGAGCCGATTGGTTTTGATTGGAGAATGACCGTAGCGTTGGAGTCTGGTTTGGCGGCAAAAGAGGTGGTGGTTTCGACACTGGGTGTTTTGTATGCGCTAGGCTCTGATGTGGATGAGGGCAATGAGGGATTACTTGAGGTGATTCAGCGTGAAATACCTTTTGCTTCGGCGGTTTCATTTATTCTTTTTGTGATGTTTTATCTGCCCTGTTTGGCAGCCAGTATTGTCTTTGCAAAAGAGAGTGGAAGCTATAAATATCTAGGATATTTGTTCGTTTTTACCACATTGGTTGCATGGATTGTTTCGTTTATTGGGTATCGTATAGCGCTTTACATGTAAAAAGAATTTACTCTTTTTTTACATGTAAAAGGGAGTTCATCTCCGAATCATCGTATGGGTCGAGGTGTGCGTTGATAACCCACTCTGCTTCAGGAACCAGTGCTTTGATGTTTTCTTCGATTTTATCCCCAGCGTAGTGGGCACGAAGCAGAGAAATACCAGGACTAAAGACTAAATGCACATCCACAAAATGGGTATTAGCGGATGTGCGTGTTTTTAAGTCATGAAAATCGCTAATCTCTTTTTCATCTAAAATAATGGTTTGAATCTTCTGCACAAGCTCTTTTTCCAATGAGGCATCAAGCAAAATATAGACCCCATCTTTCATCAGTTCGTAAGCTGAATGCATAATATAAAGCGAAATAATTATTCCCATAATGGCATCAATCATCTCAAATCCCGTGGCATGAATTGCCAGTAATGAGAGTAAAATAGCCCCATTGCTGAGCACATCGGTTTTGTAATGAAGCGCATCGGATTTGACGACCATGCTGCGTGTTTTGTGCGCCACGTAATTTAAAAACGCCACCAGCGCGAGGGTGAGCACAAAGGAGATGAGCATCACAATAATAGAACTGCTTACATGTAAAAGTGGTTCAGGGTAGAGTAGCTTTTTCGTAGCGGTATACAAGATAAACAGACCCGACATACAAATAATCGTTCCCTCAATCACCGCAGCTAAGGCTTCGATTTTGCCTTTACCGTAATTAAAAGTTTGATTGGCAGGTTGTTCCGCTTTTGCAATCGCAAAATAGTTAAACGCAGAGACAATTAAATCTAAAACAGAGTCAATGGCGGAGGCTAAAACCGCCACAGAACCGCTTAAAAGTCCTACAAAAAGCTTAATAATAATCAGAAGGGTTGCTGTTGCACTGGAAATCAGGGTCGCTTTTTTTTGTAAGGTCATTTAGGCATCATCTCGGGGTGTGTAGATGTTCATAGACGCACAATGCAAACTGCCGTGTTCTCGAATAAACACAGAAGATTCAATACCAACAATTTCACGCTCAGGAAAAGAGGCTCTAAAGATTTCAAGCACCTCTTCATCGTACGGATCAGAATAGATGGGTACAAGAACGGCATTGTTGATGAGCACAAAGTTCATGTAGGTTGCAGGAATGCGATGGTTGTTAAAATATTTGGCGGAGGGCAGGGGAAGTGGCAGCAAATCGTAGCCTGTTTTTTGAAGCTCTTTTTCCATTTTTTTTAGCTCTTCGTAGTGTTCGTCCTCTTTGTCGTAGCACTTCACGTAGGCAATGGTCTTTTTGTTGATAAAACGTGCTAGCGTGTCGATGTGCGAGTCCGTATCATCGCCCATCAGTGCGCCATGTTTTAAAACAATAAGCTTTTTTAAGCCAAAGAGTCGCATGAGGGTTTTTTTGATTTTCTTTTTTGAAAGCTCAGGGTTACGGTTTTCTTCAAAAAGACAATACGCCGTTGAGAGCATCACGCCATGACCGTTGCTATCAATGCTGCCTCCCTCTAAGACAAAGTCTAAGCTTTTGAGTTTGCCTTTTAAGTGTCCCTCTTTAAAGAGTTGTTGGGTAATTGAATTGTCTAGGTTGGCTTCAAATTTATTGCCCCATGCGTTAAAGATAAAATCGTAGGTTTTGCGTTTGTGGTTTTTGTAGATATTAATGCCCCCAAAATCACGAATCCATGTATCGTTGGTTTGCATCTGAATGAGCTCAATGTTTTGCAGATTTGGAAGGAGATTTGCCAAAGCGGTTTTATCCTCACAAATCACAAGGCATTTTTGGAAGCGTGCAATTTTGCTAATAAATTCTCTATAAGAGTGGTGAATCTCTTCAAGGGAGTGTGACCAATCGCTCTGTTTTGGAGGAAACACAACAATAAGCGCCTCTTGTTCTTCCCATTCAGCAGGTATTCTTCGTTTCATTGGACTTCCTTTGTGTGAGATAAGGTTTCAATTATACCAAAATGTGGCATCGTTTTTTGAGTGAAAAAAGGTAAAATAGTTTTCATAAAGGCGTTACATGTAAAGGATGCGAGTGTTACTACGAGATAAAAACAATAAAAGCATTAAACAGATAAATCTCATGGCGCTGGTGTTTGCACTGCTCTTTGCTTTCGTGGCAACAGGCGTGATTATCTTAAATGAGTATCTTTCTTTTAAAGCGGAAAATGAAACCCTAAGGGAGCGCTATAAAGAGGAACAAAAAAAGAGTGCTTTAAAGAATTTACACTTTCTAAGTGACATCGTACGCTACCGTTTTGAGCAGAGTAAAGAGGAAGACGAGAGCGTTATTGAGCAAAAAATAGGCGAAGACATACGTGCACTGATGCGTCAAGAAAGTGCGCATCACTATGTGTTTATCCAAAAAACGAATCAAGCCTTTGTGTATGTCACGCCTGCGTATGCCAATGCAACATTTTTGGATGATAGTGTCGAAAGTATGGTGTTTGAACCCTTGCAATGGCGTTTGGGTAGCGGTGTAAAGATGCAAGGTGTGGAGGAAGTTTTAGCACACAATCAAAAAGCCTACGAGGATAAAGTCATTGATTTTGTCCTTAAAATTTATATGCTCACACTCTTTTTGTATTTGGTTAGCACCATTGAATACCGCTATGTGAGTGAATTGATGGGACGAGAAATTCGCTTTATCATTGCTTCGTTTAAAAAAGCTTCGCAAAATTATGAGTTTATTGATACAGAGAAAATTAAATTTCAAGAGTTTCAAGAAATTGTGAGTCAGGCCAATGCCATGATTGAGCAGATTAAGAGTAAAAACAGTGCTTTGCTTGGGCTTAATAGTTCGCTTGAAGAGATTGTGGTGCAAAAAACACACGAACTCAAACAATCGGTTGAGTACACCAAAGAACTCTTAGAAAAACAAGACCGTTTTATTAAAAATGCCATTCATGAAATTAACACACCTTTATCGATTATTTTGATGAATATTGATTTGTACAATCTCAAATATGAAAAAAATCGCTATTTGCTTAAAATTGAAGCTGCCGTGAAAGTGTTGGATAATATTTATGGCGATTTGGAGTATATTGTTAAAAAAGACAGGGTGATTTATGAGAAAAAAATGGTCGATTTTTCAACATTTTTGCTGCAAAGGGTTGCCTATTTTGAAGATGTGGCAGAGGGCAATAAATTGGAAATGAAGACCCATATAGCGCCTGATGTGTTTCTTGTTTTTAATGAGATTGAGTTGCAACGCATTTGCGACAACAATATCTCCAATGCGATTAAGTACAGTTATGAAAATCATGCGTTACATGTAAGGCTTTATGAAGAGAAGCAAGCCATTGTTTTTACAGTTGAAAACTCTGGTGAAACCATTCGTGCACCTGAGAAACTTTTCAATCGCTACTACAGAGAAGATGTAGCACGAGGCGGTTTTGGGCTAGGGTTGAATATCGTAAAAGAGATATGCGATGCAAACGGTGTGGATATTGATGTGGTGTCGCATGAAGAAAAAACATGTTTTACCTACCGTTTTAAAAAGGAGAGGGATGAAGATTTTACTGCTTGAAGATGAGTCAATGCTTCGAAGCTCCATTGAAGAGTATTTAGAAGCATTGGGGCACAAGGTGATTGCTTTTGGAAATGGGGAAGAGGCGTATAGTGCTATTTGTAAGGATGTTTTTGATTTGTTGGTGTTAGATATTAATATTCCTAAAATGAGTGGATTAGCGCTGTTAAAAGAGCTTAATAGCATTGAACAAGCGTATCCTACAATTTTTATTAGCGCCAATGTGGATATTGATGATATAAGCCATGCCTTTGAATTGGGGGCTTCTGATTATCTTAAAAAACCTTTTCATCTCAAAGAGTTGGGACTTCGCATTGATAGGATTAAAAAAGCGTATGAAATAAAGCATTTACACCATGTCATTTTAAGCCCAAAATATGTTTTTTCCAAAGAAGAGCAGATGCTTTTTTACAATAATAACGTGCAGGTTCTGACAAAAAAACAGCTACAAATCGTAACATTGTTGTGTGAGAATATTGGTATCGTAGTAGACTTTGAAAAGTTTAGAAGTTACGTTTGGAACGAAGAACCTGTGGATAACGCCACCATTAGGGCAGAAATTAGCCGTTTTCGTAAATTTTTAAAAGAAGATTTTATTATTAACCTCAAAGGCGTTGGTTATAAAATTGACCGCTATTATCCAGAGAAAAAAGGATAATTGTTACAAATATACTCATTGTAGAGATAATTTTTTACAAAATTACACACTTCTTTTAAATGCTACGATAATGCTACGTTGCTCTTTTAGAATGCCCTTGTGACATTAAAGATCGACCTTACATTTTGTGAGGTCGGTTCAAATTTATGAAGGAGCATTTATGAGTCAAAATATCTACGACAAAGTCAAGACTAACCCAAAATATGCAGAACTGGTGCAAAAGCGAAGTCGTTTTGCTTGGAAACTTGCCATTGTGATGCTAGTGGTTTACTATGCATTCATTCTTGTAATTGCTTTTTCTCCCAATCTCTTTGCGATACGTATTGGAGAAGGTGTTACAACCCTTGGTATTCCTGTGGGTATTGGGGTGATTCTAATTGCGTTTATTTTAACGGGTATTTATACGCAAAGAGCCAATGGCGAATTTGATGATTTGACGGCTCAAATCAAGGAAGATTTAAGGAGTGCACAATGAAATGGGGTTTCGTTTTTTTGGCACTTTCAAGTGCTCTTTTTGCAGCAGACGCTCAATTTAGCGGTAGACGTGATTTGAATATTGCAGCCATTGCCATGTTTTTAATTTTTGTTCTTGCCACACTGGGCATTACCTACTGGGCAGCACGAAGAACCAAAACGGCTAAAGATTTTTATACTGCAGGTGGTGGCATTACAGGCTTTCAAAACGGCTTAGCCATTGCGGGTGATTATATGTCAGCGGCATCATTTTTGGGAATTTCAGGGCTTGTTTATATGAAAGGTTTTGATGGCTTGATTTATTCGATTGGCTTTTTGGTCGGTTGGCCTATCATCCTTTTCCTAGTCGCTGAACAGCTTAGAAACTTAGGAAAATATACTTTTTCAGACGTTGCATCGTATCGATTAAAGCAAACGCCGATTCGTACGCTTGCGGCATCGGGGTCATTGGCTACGGTTGCACTGTACTTGATTGCACAGATGGTGGGTGCTGGACAGTTAATTCAAATCTTGTTTGGTATGGATTATGAGTATGCGGTTATTATGGTGGGCATTTTGATGATACTTTATGTAACATTTGGTGGCATGCTTGCAACCACATGGGTACAAATTATTAAGGCTGTATTATTGCTCTCAGGGGCTACGTTTATGGCAATCATGATTATGTACAAAGTGGGTTTTAGCTTTGAGAGTTTGTTTGCTAAAGCGGTTGAGCTTAAAAAAACAAATGCTATCATGGCGCCAGGGGGCTTGGTAAGTGATCCTATCTCTGCCATTAGTTTGGGTATTGCGTTGATGTTTGGAACCGCAGGGCTTCCGCATATCTTGATGCGTTTCTTTACGGTCAGTGATGCCAAAGAAGCACGGAAATCTGTCTTCTTTGCGACAGGGTTTATTGGGTATTTTTATATCTTGACCTTTATCATTGGTTTTGGTGCGGTTATCCTTTTAACGGGCAATCCAGAGTACCTTGATACGATAAAAGGCGGCATCATCGGTGGTGGTAACATGGCGGCGATTCATACAGCCCATGCTATTGGCGGTAACATTTTCTTAGGATTTATCTCAGCCGTGGCTTTTGCAACGATATTAGCGGTTGTCTCTGGACTTACATTGGCAGGGGCAAGTGCGGTTAGCCATGATTTGTACGCCAATGTTTTTGCAAGAGGGCGTGCGGATGAGATGACAGAGATGAAAGTCTCTAAATACTCGACCATTGCCTTAGGGATTTTGGCGATTATTTTAGGCATTGCGTTTGAAAAGCAGAACATTGCGTTCATGGTTGGTTTGGCGTTTGCCATTGCAGCAAGTGCAAACTTTCCTATTCTTTTTCTCTCAATGTTCTGGGGTAAATTGACAACCAAAGGTGCTGTATGGGGTGGAGGTTTAGGACTTTTGACCGCCGTGGTTTTGGTTATTTTAAGTAAAGCGGTTTGGGTGGATATTTTAGGCTATAAAACAGCTATCTATCCTTACGGAAACCCAGCGATTTTCTCTGTCACAATAGCGTTTTTAGGTATCTGGTTGTTTTCTTTAATGGATAAGAGTGAGGATGCTAAAAGAGAACATGCAGCGTATGAGCATCAGTTTATTCGCTCACAAACAGGTATTGGTGCAGAGGGAGCCTCTGGCCACTAAGTTTTAAGGAATGTTCACAGGCTTTTTTAGCCTGTGAAACTTTTGTCCCAACACAATTGATAGTAGTCGTGTTGGGTTAAAAGTCTAATTTTATTAAAAGGATAGAAAAAATGTCACAACTTTTCGAACCAAACAGAGCCCTCAGTAGGGAAGCTAGAATTAAAAATATGTGTGAATATAAAGAGCTTTGTATTCAAGCAGATGAAGATTTTGAGGGCTACTGGGACAAACTTGCACGTGAAAAACTAGAGTGGTTTAAACCGTATGATAGGGTTTTAAATGATGACAATGCTCCGTTTTACAAGTGGTTCGAGGGTGGAAAAATCAATGTGACCCATCAATGTTTGGGGCGACATCTCAATTCACGTAAAAACAAAGCTGCCATTATTTGGGAGGGTGAAGATGGGCAACGCCGTATTATTACCTACTTGCAACTTTTTTACCGTGTCAATCGTTTGGCAAACTTGATGCGCAATAAATTTGGTATTCAAAAAGGGGATCGTGTTGTGCTTTATATGCCAATGATTCCTGAAGCGGCGTTTGCGATGTTGGCGTGTGCCAAAATTGGTGCGATTCACTCAGTGGTTTTTGGTGGATTTTCTGCAGAGGCATTGCGTGATCGTGTTCAAGATGCACAAGCAAAATTGGTTATTACTGCCGATGGAGCCTTTCGTCGTGGCAAACCTTATATGTTAAAACCAATGGTCGATGAGGCTTTAAAAGAGGGGTGTGAGTGTTGTGAAAAAGTGTTAATTGTTCAGCGTAACTTTGAAGACATTGAGTACGTTCGTGGTCGAGACTATGTTTACAACGAAATTATTATGCAAGAGTCTCAGTACTGTGAACCTGAGTGGATGGACGCTGAAGACCCACTTTTTTTACTTTACACCTCAGGAAGTACGGGCAAGCCAAAAGGGGTTCAACACTCCAGTGCGGGCTACATTCTTTGGGCGCAATACACAATGGAACACGTTTTTGATGTAAAAGAAAACGATACGTTCTGGTGTACGGCAGATGTGGGTTGGATCACAGGGCATACGTACATTGTTTATGGACCTTTGGCGATGGGTGCAACGACCATTATGTATGAGGGCGTTCCAACCTTTCCTGATGTAGGCAGATGGTGGAGTATGATCGAAGAGCACCGTGTCAATCAGTTTTACACCGCACCAACAGCGATTCGCTTGCTGCATAAAGAAGGAGCGGATGCGCCAAGCAAGTATGATTTAAGCTCACTGAAAGTGTTAGGAACGGTGGGAGAGCCAATTAATCCTGATGCGTGGATGTGGTACTATGAGCAAATTGGTGGAGGAAAATGCCCGATTGTGGATACATGGTGGCAAACGGAGACGGGTGGGCATATGATTACGCCACTTCCAGGGGCTACTCCGATTAAACCTGGTTCTGCGACATTTCCACTTCCTGGAATTAAAGCAGAAATTATTGATGAATATGGTAACCCAACGCCTAGGGGTGAAAAAGGATTTTTGTGTATCACAAAGCCTTGGCCTTCTATGATTCGTACGATTTGGGGCGATCCTGAGCGTTTTGTGAAGTCCTATTTTGGAGATTGCAAGAAAGATGGCAAACCTGTCTATTTCTCAGGCGATGGTGCGATGTATGATGATGATGGCTACATTGTCATTACAGGTCGAACCGATGATGTTATCAACGTCTCAGGGCATAGAATTGGCACAGCTGAGATTGAAGCGGTACTGGGTCACCATGAAAACGTCGCTGAGGTTGCCGTTGTTGGACGTCCTGATCCGATTAAAGGTGAGGGTATTTTTGCGTACATTGTCATTAAGGGTACCGATAGCATTAGCGAAGAGGTCTATATGATTCAAGAGCTTAACAAGCTCATCGTAAAAGAAATTGGAAATATCGCAAAACTGGATGCGATTCGTTTCGTTCCAGGACTTCCAAAAACCAGAAGTGGAAAAATCATGCGTCGTATTTTGCGCTCTATCGCCAAAAAAGAGCCTATTACGCAGGATATTTCAACCTTAGAAGATCCAAGTATTGTGGAGAAAATCCAAAACCTCGTTCAATTTTAATGCCTCAAAGCGGTTACATGTAAAATGTGACTGCTCCTTTTTTTTTCTCTTTTTCCAGTCAAAACGTCTCCCAAAAATGGTATGATAATCACACAGACTTCAATTATTTAGAGGAACATAACCCATGGCATTGCATATTATCAACCAACCGCACGATCAAAAAAAAGCCGTCAATGACGCAATGCGTTACCCCAATTTAGAGACAATGATTAGCGTGCCCTTGGGCATTGGCGAGTTTTACGAGGCGTGCAAGGACTATCCGATTTTATTTACCAAAAATCAAGAGGGGGATTGGCTTGCCATCGCTTTACTGGGATTTAACGATAAAAACGTCTATTTGGATGAAAATCGTCGCTTTAAAAAAGGAAAATACTTGCCTGCTTTTTTAAGACGTTATCCGTTTAGTTTGGTTAAAAATGAAGCTAAAGAGGGCTTTTCTTTAGGCATTGAAGAGGAGGCTTTGGAAGAATTGAGCGCATCCAATCAGGCACGAGCTTTGTTTAAAGAGGATAAAACACCCAGTGAGTTGAGCAAAAACACGTTGGATTTTCTGATACAGGTTCAAAGCGAATTGCACGCATGCAGTGCGTTCATTAAAGATTTATATACATGGGGACTTTTGGTGGAAAAGAGTGCTACTGTTTTGGATGAAGAGGGTAAATCCCATACGATTAACGGCTTTTTCACGCTCAATGAAGAAAAACTGAACCACCTAAGCGAGAAGAAAAAACTTGACATCTGCAAAAAAGGAGCGATGCCTTTTATCACAGCGCATCTCATTTCACTGAGCAATATCAGGCGATTTGGATTATAGGCTTATTAGCGTTTACATGTCAATGTAGACGCTTTTTATAAAGACGTATTGTAAAAATATTTGCGCTCTTTTTTAAGTTGAATCGGGAAAATCCCATAGCACTCTTTAAAGGCTTTGCTAAAGTGACTGAGGCTTTTGTAGCCTACATGTAAAGCTGCTTCTTGTACACTCATGTCATTATGCTCGAGAAGATTCTTTGCTTCTGCTAGGCGGTGGGCATGAAGCATTCCATATACGGTTGTTCCAAAGAGTACTTTAAATCCTTTCTTGAGTTTAAATTCATTGAGTGCGCAAAGGTGAGATAACTCTTTGAGTGAGGGAGGTGTTATAAGATTATTGAGTACTATTTCTTTGGCTTTATGTAATGCTTTATAATCATCCAAAGAGAAGTTTTCTTTTACATGTAAATAGGGTTTTTGAAACGTACAATAGACCAATTCGAGCAGTTTAGACTCTACAAAAAGCTCTTGCAGTTTTCCTTGAAAGATATGTTTGTTTTGTATTTGATTTAAAAGGATTTTTTGTGCGTGCATCATCTGTGCGTAATCATCTATTTGAAACATGTGTTGAGCTGAGGAAAGCGGATGGGCGAGCATTGTTTCTTTTGAAAAGGATTCAACAAGCTCACGGGAAATGACAATGGAGTGGCTTGAATAGTGTTTGTTTTTCTCATAAAATCCTAATGAACGCAGACCCTTTTGAATGAACCCTTGCATCATACTTTTAGGTTGAATATCAAAGGTACGATTATCACTGATGGATTTAAAATGAAGCGTTTCTCCTGCGTTAAAATAGAGGAAGGATTGCTCTTCCATCTCCCACGAATGTAGATGAACCTCGTCGTTAAAATAGCCATCAAATGAGCCATAAGCGATGCCATTGCCTGTATTGAAATAGCTAAAATGAATATTTCCAAACTCCTCTAACACCTTAGCATTGCCTATTTTTCTAGGTGAATGGGTGGAAAAGAGTTCGGGGGCTATTTCTAAAAAATCATGGTTTGTAAGGGTGATAGACATCGTAAATCCTTAGAGTATTGTTGTAGGTAAAAAGGATGAATAGCCACAGGATTTCTTTTTACATGTAAAATGTTTTCTGTTTTAAAACGCTTTTGGGTGTATATCCAAAATACTTTGCAAATGCGCTTGTAAAGTTGCTTTGATGGGCATAACCGATAGTTTTTGCAACATCGTTTATATCCATTTCTCCTTGTTCAAGTAAATTTTTGGCATGCTCTAAACGGTGAGTACTGATGTAGTTAAAAAGGCTTTGATGAAAAAGGTGCTTGAAATTGCGTTGGAGTTTTGTTGCATTGGTTTTAGCGATACGGCACAGTTCTTCAAGGCTTAGAGGCTCTAAGAGGTTTTCGTGAATATAACCAGCAACTTTATGTGTATAAAAGCATTCAATTTCAGGAATCGTATAGGGTGTTTTATCGTGTTTGCAAAGAGGGCTAAGCCATTCATAGAGCAGTTCATAGACGTTAGATTTGAGCAGAAAAAGGTTTAGAGGATCTTTAGCATTAAGATGGCTTAGCATTTTGATGTGTGTAAGCATTTTTTGGCTCATGGGTATTTCACTTAAAATCTCAAAGAACGGTTTTTGTTCTAATTTTTCAAGTAAATGGGACAAAGGATGCCTTTCTTCTTCCAACATGTTAGATAAAAATGAAGGGGAGAGCATAAGGTTAAACGAACAACTTAGACGTTCTTTTTCATAATAACTTTGTCCATTTTCTTTGTTTAAGAGCACAGAGTAGAGACGGTTTGTATCAAAGGTTTGTTGAAGATGAAAATCATGGTGTTGGTAATGAATACCACCTTGCGTAAATGCTGCAAACATCAACAAGGGTTGTTCAAATTCATTGTGTAAGCAGAGTCTCTCTTTTGGCAGAAGATCAAAATGGCAAAGCATTAATCCTTCTTCTAAAACAAGAGGGCGAATTGAACCTGTTGCGTAGGGTTCTAATAAGGAGGCTGAATGAGGCGATGGTGTTTGATGAAAGAGATTGAAAGATGGTAAGTCCAAAGTATTACACATTGTTGCTTCCTCATAAAAAAGCGTTGTTTTAGCATAAAAAATATATTGATATTCTCTATCAAAAAAAATAGAATAACGCAAATTTTATTTAGGAAAGCTTAGGAGAGAAAATGCGTAAAACCATAGCGTTAAGTATGGCCGTTACTTTAGGGCTTAATACAGGTGTGTTGGCAGAAGAGAGACGGTTGGATGAAATTGTCTTAAGTGCTGATAAGATGGGTTCAAGCACGCTTTTGGAATTGCCCTCAAGTGTGAGTGTGGTGAGTTCCGATCAGGTGAATGATTTTTTAATTAAAGATTCGATTGGCTTGCAAAGCATGACGTCCAATTTTTTGATCGTTGAGACAGGTCCTGCTACGGCATCGACATTTGCGTCTATGCGAGGAGTCACTTCTGGAATGATTGGAACGCCTGCGGTGGGATTTTACGTGGATGATGTTTATTACAGTGCTTTGGATATGAACTTTTTAGACATCGATCATATTGAAGTGCTTAAAGGTCCGCAAGGGACACTGTATGGACGCAATTCTGAAGCTGGCATCGTGAATGTCGTGACCAAAGCACCTTCATTTGTGCCAAGTGCTGAAGTAGGGATGGAGTATGGCAGTTTTAATACGATCAGTTCGCATGCGATCGTAAACCAACCGCTAAGCGATACGACGGTGCTACGTGCGGCGTTACGGTACGAACATAGTAATGGTTATTTTAAAGATACGCTCAAAGGTAATGACGTTGGTGAAGAAAAAAACATCGACGCACGCTTGAAACTTTATACTAACGTCAATGACGCATTAAATGTGACCATCGCTTATAACTACCAAAAAAGTGATTCGCCTTACTATGCGCAATTTGCTCCTTGGACAAGCAATACCATACGCAAAAACATTGAGGTGGACTATCTAGGCGATACCAATAAAGAGCTTCATGATTTACATGTAAAGAGTGATTACACCTACAGCGATACGCTCAAAATCATCTCCATTACGTCAGCTAAAAAAGAGCAGTATATTGCCAATAACGATCTTGATTTTACGACGGTGGATTTAACAAGGCTTTATACCGATAAAGAGGTCAAGTCACTCTCTGAGGAGCTTCGTTTTATTGCAAAACCTAATGAGCGTTTGCAATGGATTAACGGCGTTTTTCTTCTTAGAGAACAAGAAAATCATGACTACCGTATACCGATGAATTTTATGAACATGGGTATGGGTATGCCTTTAGAAACGCTAGTGCAAAAAAGCAAAATTGACACACTAGGTACAGCACTTTTTAGTGAAGCAACCTACCGTTTTGAAAACAGTTTGCACGCTACACTAGGGCTTCGTTACGATAGAGAAAAGAAAGAAGATGACTACACACAAAGAGGTGGAACCATGCTCTCTATGTTTGGCTATACGGATAAAAGCGGTTCAGCCAGCGAAACCTTTGACGCATGGCTTCCAAAATTTTCTTTAGCCTATAAAAAATACGAAGCGTTTAGCCCTTATCTTAGTGTATCCAAAGGCTTTCGAAGCGGTGGCTTTAACACCACCGATACCGTGGGTCAAAGTTATGAGCCTGAATTTACATGGAATTATGAACTCGGTATCAAATCCAAACTCAGCGATACACTTTCATTAAGTACCGCACTCTTTTATATTGACTGGAAAGATATGCAAGTCGAACTTGCTCAAAGTAATGGGGTAGCGTATATTGACAATGCCTCTTCCGCAACAAGTAGGGGAGCTGAAATAGAACTTCATATGAATCCGATGGAAGGATTGAATCTGTTCAGTGGTTTTGGATACACCAAGGCGACGTATGAGGAGTACACCAAAGGGGCGAGTGATTACAGTGATAATTATGTCATTAATGTACCACGCTATACCTTTAATGTAGGAGCAAATTACCGTTTTGAGGGAGGCTATTACGTGGGTGGAAATTATGCTTATTTTGGGAAAGTTTATATGGACAATGACAATACCCGCTCCCAAAGTTATGGGGTCACAAACGTTAAAATCGGTTATGAACAAGAGAAATTTGATGTGTATCTCTACGCGAAAAACCTTTTTGATGAGGGATATATTACTCGTGCGTTTGTGGTTAATTCCAATTGGTATGCTAGAGCTGGTGAGCCTCGTAGTGTAGGTGTAGCCTTTGCGTATCGGTTTTAAAAAATGGTAAAAAATCCGTTTCGGGCGCAAAAAAATCCCTTTAGCGTTAAAAACGTATTGATAATGGTTTTTAATATGGAGTACTATTGCCTTTTTAAAATGCGTATTATTTTAAGGAGGAGTGTGTGAATAAAAAGGTTTTGGCCTTTGCCATGGTTTCCATCGTAACAAGCGGTTTTCTGTATGGGGCAAATGAAGCGTACAGCTTAGAGAGTGTTACGGTTAGTGCTAATAAAATAGAAGAAAATATTCAAGACGTTCCCCAAAGCATTACCGTCATTGATGAAGAGACCCTTCAGGAAAAGGGCATTAAAAATGTTGCCGATGCGATGAGAGAAGTGCCTAATATGTATATCAATAATGCTGCCAATGGTTCTACGATTTCCTTTAGAGGACTGAACACCTCGATGTTTACCAATAATAATCCTGTGGTGATTTATGTGGATGGTGTGCCCTATTATGACCGTTATGATTTTGATCCTTCTCTAGCCGATGTAGCGCAAATTGAGGTGTTACGAGGGCCTCAAGGAACCCTTTATGGTAAAGATGCCGTAGGGGCAGTTGTGAATATCATCACTAAAAAACCAAGCAATGAATGGCATGGGAATGTGGGGGCTGAGTATGGCAATTACAACACGGTGCAGAGTAGTTTTAATACAAGCGGTGCATTAATAGCAGACAAACTCTATGCAGGGATAAATGGTACTTTTAAAGTCGATGATGGATGGATTGAGAATGAATATCCTGGCATGGATTCTGATGCCAATCAAAAGCGTGATCGTAAAATGAGTGGTTTTGTGCTTTTGAAACCCACGGAGCGTTTTTCTGGAAAAGTAAGCCTAAGTGATACCTACACCAAACATTATTTTATGAATGGTTTTGCAACCGATTCCACGGGAAACCTCTCTGGAGTCGATAGAGACGATGGTAAACACATTAGCTCTGATGTTCCAACGGTTGAGAGAACAGCAGTTAAAGCGCAAAGCCTTAATCTTGCTTATGATTTTGATGCTTTCAAAGTTGAATCTACTACCACCCATAAAAAACTTGATTTAGAGAGTGATTTTGATGCGGACTTTCAAGCCAACAACACCTCAGATGGTTTAAAGCAGTTTAATTACTCAGAGATTGAAACATGGACAGAAGAGCTTAAATTTTCAGGTCAAACGGATGCTTTTAAATGGGTGAGTGGGCTCTATGTTGACAAAGAAAAACGAGAACAAGGACCGTATGGCGCACAAGCCATGTCAGGAGGCGCAGTGTACGATGCCAATGCGGATTCTACCACCGATAGCCAAACGCAAGCGCTCTTTGGGCAAGTGATGATTCCTTTTTGGGAAAAGTTTGAATTAACCCTAGGCGGACGCTATCAGCGCATTAAAAAAGAGATTGATTTAGTGACCACCCAAACATGGGGTGGTATGGCATTTCCTGATTATGCCTTTGAAGGTGAAAAAACATGGAATGCTTTTATCCCTAAAGTGGCACTCTCTTATAAAATCAATGATGCCTTAACAACATACGCTTCCATTTCTAAAGGGTATATGCCTGGAGGCTTTAACTATTTTGCAACCAGTGGTGGCATGGAAGAAAACAGCTTTGATCCGCAAACTTCCATTAATTACGAAGTGGGGGCAAAATACGTTGGCGATGATTATATGCTCAACGCATCTGTCTTTCGAATGAACATAGAAGATATTCATATTTATAAAATTTCTGGTGGTGGTGCTGTATGGCTTACGGATAATGCCAAAAAAGCGCATTCGCAAGGTGTTGAGCTAGAGGGTAAATATTTTCTAAGCCAACATATTGAGCTCTCAGGTGCGCTAGGTTTGATTGAGGCTAAATACGATGATTACGATGCGGGAACGAGAACTTATGATGGAGAACGCATCGAAAATACACCTCGCTACACGGCAAATATGGGCATTGCGTATGTTGCGACTGCTGGATGGTATGGAAGAGTGGATTTTAATGCGATTGGCTCTACGAGCTATTACGATGGTGCCAATAGCCAGATGATTCGCTCCGATGGCGCCATTATCTCCAATGCAAAGCTGGGGTATAAATTTAAAGCGTGGGATGTTTATAGCTTTATTAATAATATCACCGATGAGTCATACATCAGTAGTTACCAATCCAAAACAGGCTTAGCGATGGTTGGATTTAATGATCCTAGACGTTTTGGTGTTGGCTTTCGTTATAGCTTTTAAAGGATAAATGAATGCAAGAAGAAAAAAGGGGGCTATGGGCGATCATGGCTCCCGTTCAAAAAGAGATACAAACAGCCATTCTCCTCTCTGTTTTAGGAGGAGCGTTGTTGGTGGTGGATATGGCACTTTTGGCGTATGTGATGAATATACCTTTGCATGAAAGCGTGCTGTTTTTAGGTTTACATGTAAGTTTTTGGGGAGCATTTAGTCTTTTAGGCATGATTGCCATAGGTTCGTTTTGGTTTTCTAAATACGCCTTTTTAGTTTCCCATCACGGAGCCTTTAAGCTCGAAGAGATTTTGCGCAAGAGGCTGATTGAGCATTTGGCACAAATTCCTTTGGGGCATATTGTTAGTACGGGCTCAGGAGCACTGAAAAAAGTGCTCTTAGATGATGTTAAAAACCTGCACGCCTTTGTGGCAGATAGCACTCCGATGATTGGTAAAAGTATTGCTACGCCGATTGTTTCCTTGATAGCTCTTGTGTTCATTGATTGGCGTTTGGCATTGGCAAGCATTGCTGTTTTGGTCATTGGCGGTGCGATTATGGGCATTGTGATGCAAGATTCCGTCGAACATCGCAAAAACTATGATGCTTCGCAAGAGCAGATTAATCGCTCTGTGATTGAGTTTGTCCAAGCGATGGGTGTGGTAAGAACGTTTGATGATGGAAGCAGTTCGTTTAAGCGCTATAGCAATGCCCTATTACGTTACAAAGAGTGCCTCAAAGCGTGGATTGATGAGACGGCGATGTCTGCTAAATTTGGGATGATGATTTTAAGTCCGATGCCAACGCTATTGGTCGTTGGGGGTGTGGGAAGTTATTTTATTGCAAACCACTCTCTTAACTTTGCGCCGTTTATTGCTGCTTTGCTCATCAGTACAGGAATGGCAGATGCCATGATGCCCCTCATGTGGATGAGCAATTTCATCAAAAAATCGCAAGCTTCCGCCAACCGCATTCAAGAGATACTTTCCATTGCGCCATTATCTTATCCTGCTCAAACTTTGATTCCAAACGATGCGAGTGTTGTGTTTGAGAATGTCAGTTTTGGCTATGAAAAGAATGGTCATTATGCCTTACAATCCATTAGTTTTGAAGTGCCAGCAGGTGGTGTAACCGCACTTATTGGCCCATCAGGTGCTGGTAAAAGTACGGTTGCAAAGTTGATTCCTCGTTTTTGGGATGTCAATGAGGGGCGCATTTTAGTGGGAGGTGTTGATGTGCGAAGCATGGATGCTGAGGTATTGATGGAGCACGTCTCCTTTGTTTTTCAAGATACTTTTTTGTTTTACAATACCTTAAAAGCAAATATCAAAATGGCAAATCCACAGGCGAGTGATGATGCGGTCATAGAAGCAGCCAAAGCAGCGCAAATCCATGATTTTATTATGAGTTTGCCTCAAGGCTACGATACGTTGGCAGGCGATAGAGGTACAAGGCTCTCAGGCGGTCAAAAGCAACGTCTCACCATTGCACGTGCCATTTTACGTAATGCGCCCATTGTTGTTTTAGATGAGGCGACAGCGTTTGCTGATCCTGAGAATGAAGAAGAAATTGTTAAAGCGCTTGCCAATTTAACAAGAAATAAGACGGTTATTATTATTGCGCATCGACTCTCTACGATTAAAGATGTGGATCATATTATTGTGTTTGATGAGGGGCGTATTAAGGAGAGTGGAAAGCATGAAGCGCTTTTAGCTGAACAAGGGCTTTATGCTTCGCTTTGGGCAAATTACGAAAAAGCGCAACATTGGGATTTACGTGCCGCAAAGGAGATTGCATGAGTCAAAAGGAACAGCATTACGCACCGCTTCAAAAAGTCTTTGCTCTTTCTGTTGAGTTAGCAGGGGATTATGCCAGTGGGTATAAACGCAGTTTAGCTCTTTTTACAGGAGCATTCATTGCACAAGGCATTGCCTTTTGCCTTTTTTATCCTCTGCTGAAAGCACTCTTTGCTCCGACATTTGTGCTGGGTGATGTACTTTTTTGGTTTGCTTGGATGGGACTTTTTAGCCTTCTTTTTTGCGTTTTGAAGTGGATGGGGCATGATTTTGACTACTCAGGTTACATCGCTGAAGTCACGCACGATTTGCGTACAAAGCTAGGAAGTGCGCTTCGAAACATGCCTCAAGAAGAGCTTAGTCGGTATAAAACAGGTGAACTCAACGCTATTTTTTCGAGCAATGTTGATGAATCGGTGATTCATATGGGTGTGGTTGCTTCTTTATTTTTGCAAATTACCGTTGTGCCATTGGTGGTGTTAGTGGTGAGTTTTTTTATCGAATGGCGACTCTCTTTGGTGATGCTTTGTTTTATTCCAATGGTGATTCCACTTTATGTGTGGAAACGCCGTGCGAGCATTGTTGAAAAGAGTGAGTTTAATGAAGCAAATGCAAGTTTAGAAGCAGGATTTATCGAGTATGTGCAAGGACTTCCTGTGCTTCGTGCGCTTAATCAAACAGGCAAAAATGCTCAAAATCTGAGTGAAGCAATTTTACATGTAAAGTGTGTTCAAGGCAGGGGGATTGATGTTTCGACGTTGCCGATGCTTCTTATGGGGATTTTGATTGAAGTGACGCTCTTGGTGCTTTTAGGTGCAGGGAGTTACTTGGTTGATGAGAGTCTTTTAGCGCTTCCGAGTTTAGCAGCAATGTTGGTTATCGTCTCTCGTTTGAGTGAACCCTTGTCCCTCTTTTTGGGTGTAATCCCAATGTTTGACTTGATGGACAGTGCATTTTTGCATATCAAATCTATTTTAAACACCAAACCTTTAGAATGCAAAGAACCGCATGAGGTACCTCGAACCTTTGATATTGACGTTGAAAATGTAGATTTTAGTTATCAAGGCGAGCGTGAAAAAGCGCTGAAGAATGTCAGTTTGTGTTTTAAAGAGCGTACACTAAACGCCATTGTTGGAACCTCAGGCTCTGGTAAAACCACACTGATAAAGCTTTTGATGCGTTATGCTGATCCTCAAGCTGGTGTGATTCGCATTGGGGGAGCGGACATTCGTACGATGGAAAATGATGCGTTAATGAAGTATTTTTCTGTGGTCTTTCAGGATGTGTATCTTTTTGACGACACAATTTTAAACAACATTCGAATGGGTAGAGCTGATGCCACGGATGCGGAGGTGGAAGAGGCGGCAAAAGCGGCGTTTTGCCATGAGTTTATTGCTCGTTTACCGTTGGGGTATCATACGCCTATTGGCGACATTGGGGGAAGTTTAAGTGGGGGAGAGAGGCAACGCATTAGCATCGCACGAGCGATTTTGAAAAATGCGCCGATTGTCATTTTAGATGAACCAACAGCAGCCCTTGATACCCAAAGTGAAGTGGCAGTACAAAAGGCGATTGATGCGTTGATGCATGATAAAACCATTATCGTTATTGCGCATCGTCTCTCTACCATTAGCGGTGCCGATACGATTTTTGTTTTCCACGAAGGGTATTTGGTGGAAGAGGGTACGCATGAAAGTTTGGTTGGACAAAAAGGAAAATACCATGCGATGTGGAGTGCCCAACAACGCATTAAAGCGTGGAATATTGCTTCATGAAAAGCTCACACATCCCACTGCGACACAAATCTTTGTTACTCAATCTCTATGTTTCTCAGTATTTAGGACTGGGTTTTTTTATGGAGGCTTTGGTGGCTATTTTGCGTAAAAGTGGGATTCCCTTAGAGCAGTTGGGTCTTATTTATTTTTTAGGGCTTTTTATGATATTTCGTTTTTTATGGGCACCTTTAATCGATAAAGTACGCTTTAAACGCTTTGGGCATTATCGAACGTGGCTTTTTATTTGGCAGAGTTTGATGGTGCTTAGCCTTTTACATGTAAGCCGTTTTGATGTACTCACACAGCTTCAGCCACTTTTAATTGGATGTGCCTTTTTTGCCTTTTTTGCGGCATCACAAGACATTGCTGTGGATGCGTTGGCCTATAAAATTGTTTTGGCAAAAGATCGAGGCATGGTCAATGCCCTCAAAATTGGGGGCGGACTTATTGGCATGTTTATTGGTGGGGGATTGGTGTTGATTGTCTATGAGCATTTTGGTTGGTTTTACGCCATGCTCATTTTATGTGCAGGTACGGCAACTTCGCTTGTACAACTGCTTTTTTTTAAAGAGCCACATGCCATTTATACTGTTAAATCGCATGAACCTTCATGGCGGGATTTTTATCGTTTTTGGAGAGGTCAGCAGAAACGTCGTTGGTTTATGCTTTTGTTGGCGTATCCTGTGTGTATCAGTGGTGCGTATGGATTAATGACGCCAATTTTAGTGGATGCAGGATGGCGGTTGGATCATATTGGGCTTAATATTAGTATGTTTGGTTCTTTATTGGGCATTGTGGGTGCCTTTGGTGCGGGATGGCTGATTGAGCGGTTTGGTCGAAGGGTGATTTTGATTTGGACACCGTTTGCGCAGAGTATTGGTGTTTTGTTTTTGCTTTTGCCCGCTTTGGGGTATGCGCATTTTGGTTTTAGTATGTTAGCCATTGGTTCGGTGATGTTTCTTTACAGCCCCTCAGCGACGGTACTTTCAACACTGATGATGGATCATGTGGAGCATTCACCTGCTTTAGAGTATGCGATGCAACACTGTGTGTTTAGTTTTTCAGGGATTCTCTCCGCAGGTGTTGCCATGAGTTTAGCGGGAAAATTTGGTTATATCAATGTTATTGTGGCGACTTCACTGATAGCTGTAGCAACAAGCCTTTTCGCATGGTATGTCAGCGGTGAAGTGGTCGTAAAAGATGAACAGACAACGCATGTAGAATGCATAGGATAAGAGGGTAAGGAAGGAGTAAACGATGAAAGAGATGAAAACGTTAATGATTGTAAATGTGTTATGTGTAGCGGCAATGATGGCATTTTTAGCGGTTGTTGGACCGATTATTCGAGCACTTAAAATGGAAGAGTGGCATGCGGGTCTCACGGTGGCTCTTGCAGGGGTTATTTGGGTGGTGATGGCACGGTATTGGGGAAAAAAGAGTGATAGAATAGGGCGAAAGCCTGTTTTATTGTTAGGGGTTTTAGGGGTAGGGTTTTCCTATTTGCTCTTAGCTGTTTTTATTGATTATGCGCTTGTAAATGTGCCAACCCTGCTTCTCTCTTTGGTAATGCTGGTGTGTGTCAGAGGCTTAATCGGTCTTTTTTATGCCGCAATTCCTGCGGTTTCAAGTGCCTTAATTGCCGATAAAGTCGATGCGAAAAACCGTACAGGGTATATGGCAAAATTAGGTGCGTCTAATGGCATTGGTATGATTTTAGGACCAGCTCTTGGAGGATTTTTAGCGGTGTACGGCTTACACGTGCCTCTTTATACCTTTGCTATTTTGCCTATCATTGCGGCATTTTTAGTCTATAAGACGATTCCTAAAACACCTAAACATCATGTTGAGGAGATTCCCCATCCAAAATGGAGTGATGTGAGGCTGCGTTTGCCGATGATTGCGGCATTTTTAACGATGTACAGTGTGATTACCTCTCAGGTCTGCTTAGGATTTTTTATTTTAGATACTCTAGCGTTAGAGGCAAATGAAACGGCAAAGGTGACAGGTATTATTTTATCACTGCTGGGGATTTGCTTTATTGTGGCGCAAGTACTTGTCTCCAAAATCAAAGGATGTAGCCCTCACACGTGGTTGCGTCTGGGTGGAAGTATCGCAGCGCTTGGTTATGTCTTGATTTCATTAAGCCATACGGTGATTCCTTTAGGACTTGGATTTTGTATCGCTACATTTGGAATGGGATTTATTTTCCCTGCCTTTCAAGCACTTGCTGCCAATAATGTTAGTGAGCTAGAACAAGGTGCTGCTGCTGGAACGGTCTCTTCAGCGCAAGGGATGGGAATGATTGTAGGACCGATGGTTAGCACTTTATTATATAAAATTGACCCCATTGTTCCTTTTGTTTTTGCTGCCATTGCCTTTGCGCTTTTAGTTTTGTTTGCGTCGAGAAAAGTGCAGGTTGAATCAGAGCCCTCTTTGGTCTAGAGAAGGGTTTACTTAATGTGAACAATACATTTAGTAGAGTTTGTTTGACTTAATTAAAATTTCTTTATTTTTGATAAAAGCTATTGATTTCATAGTGGCTTAAGGACAAAAACTCTAAAATACTGATAATGGTTATTACAACAATAGAGGGCAAATGGAAAATATTAAATTAGCGGTAGATTATGGGGCGTTAGGAATTTTATTTCTAATGAGCATTTTGGTTGTGGGGTATAGTATTGAGCGATACTTCTTTTTTAAGTCTTTACATGTAAACACATACAGAACAAAAAGTAGCCTTGAGCGGGATGTTTCAAAAAACCTTACCATCATTTCATTGATGGGCTCAAACGCCCCTTATGTTGGGCTTTTAGGAACGGTTGGTGGCATTATGGTTGTTTTTTATGACATTGGAATGAGTGGTGGAGCGCTTGACACCTCTAAAGTTATTGTAGGACTTGCTCTTGCTTTGAAGGTCACTGCGGCGGGTTTGATTGTGGCGATTCCTGCAACCATGATTTACGGCGGATTTATGCGTAAAGTCGATGTGGCGATAAGTGAGTGGGAAGATGAAATCATTAAAGCGGGTTGAGGGAATTAATGTCGTTCCATTAATTGACATTATGCTGGTTTTATTGACCATTGTTTTAACGGTTTCTTCGTTTATTGCTTTAGGTAAAATAGAAATTTCTCTCCCACAAGCAAGCAATTTTAGCAAGGTAGAGCCAAAATTTTATGAAATTGGCATTACCGCAGATCATCAGTTTTTTATTAATGGCGAAGCCGTTGTGCGTGAAGATTTACATGTAAAGTTTGAAACGCTTAGCAAAGAAGATTCTGTAGCGATTAGTGCCGATAAAATGGCAGCGTATGAAGATTTTATTTATATTATTGATTTACTCAAAGCCAAAGAAATTGAAAAAATTGGCATGGTGGTAAATAAAAATGAGTAAGCAAAAAGTTGTGGATTCTAAGTATTTGTTTGGGGAAGATAAGATTATTAAAATTGTCCATAATGGCGTAGAGTATGTGCTTCGTATCACCAAAGATGACAAGCTTATTTTGACAAAATAGAAAAGGAGAGGGTATGTCGCCGTTCATGTATAAGATAGCACAGGGAAATGCTGAGGGAAGAGCACTGTTTCTCTCTTTTGTTTTACATGTAAGTGTGATAGGATTCTACCTTCTTTTTATGGAGCAGACGACAACGCACCTTATGTCAAGTAAGGCGATTGTGATTGAGATTTCAAATATTGAACGTATAGCACCAAAGCCAGAAATACCAACACCTCCGCAACCTGAGCCGATGGTGGAACAGGTCAAACCCATTGAGCCTCCTAAGCCCATTGAACCTGTGGTAAAACCAATAGAAAAACCAAAACCAAAGCCAAAACCTCTAGAAGAGCCCAAAGCGTTTCAAGAAAAGGTGATGGAACAACCCGTGGAGTACTCTATACCCCAAACGACCCCTGTCGCACACCCTGTAAGCAATGCTTCTGCTACAACTCCTATGACACCAAGTTCTACCAGTGCGGAGGCGTATGAGCGTACTGATTTTGAAATTATCCGTGATAAAGTGCTCTCTCGTTTAATTTATCCAAGTGTCGCACGCCGTATGGGATGGAATGGGGTGGTTCATATTGCTTTGCTTATTGATACGGATGGAAGGCTTGTTAGTGCTACGATTCATAAAAGTTCTAATAGAACGAGTTTAGATGAAGCGGCACTTGAAGCTGCTCTAAAACTTCAAGGCGTGCAATTGCCAAAACCAAAAAGCTTGAGTACGGTTATTCTTCCCATCGCCTTTAAACTGCGTTAAAGTGATAAGGGCGCAATCCCTTATCACTCTTTTTTAGAAATTATTATCAAATCGTTAAGGTTCCATTGTTAAAATTAAACTCAGAGAGTTTTTAAGGTATGAGGAGTTGCAAGAGATGCAAAAGAAGGTATGGTTTTATGTGCATTGGTTTTTAGGGCTTTTTGCAGGAACTGTTTTGGTTATTGTGGGGCTTAGTGGGGCAGTGCTCTCTTATGAAAAAGAGATTTTTGAGATGATAAATAAAGAGAGTTTAGTGGTTACGGTACGTGAACAAGAACGCCTTACGCCAGAAGCCCTTTTAGAAGCATTTGCAATGGCTAAACCCAATGCTACGCCCAGCGCAATCACTCTTTTCTCAGACCCAAAAGCGTCTGCTTCCATTAGTGTGCAAGGTCAGGGTGGGGGAAGAAATACGATGGTGTATTACATGAACCCTTACACAGGTGAATTACTCCCTGAGCTCAAAGGGCGTCAATTTTTCAGAGCTACATTGGATTTACACCGTCGCTTAATGCTATCAGAAGTGGGAAAACAATTGGTTGGGGCATCAACCATTGGGCTTATTATTCTTTGTTTCTCTGGGGTATATTTGTATTGGGGAAGTATTCGAAGAAGCCTTAAAAAGAGTCTTAGCATTAATTTTAAAGCCAAAGGCAGAGGCTTTTTGTATCAGTTGCATAGCGCTTCTTCTTTATGGATGTTTCCCTTTTTAGTGTTCATTTCTCTTACGGGGCTTTTTTGGTCGTACGATTGGTATAGAGCCTCTTTGTATACTATGGCAGGCGTTGAAATGCCCAAAAAAGGGATGCATCATGGACAAAAAAAGATGCCCAAACAAGCTGAGTCTCTAACGGAAGTAAAAAGCATTCAAAAGCCAGTTGCTGTGGAGGGTGTAACGCAAGCATGGAGTTTTTTTGAATCGACATTATCCAAGCCTTATGCCTATGCTACACTGCGTCTACCTTCTTCTAAAGGGGTGTATGAGTTTACTTATATGGATGAAAATGCTCCCCATTCACAGGCGATAAATATGCTTAGTGTCCAGATGAAAGATTTAAAAGTACTCTCGCATACACGCTACGAAGATAAAGGAGTGGGAGAACAAATTTTGACGAGTATGTTACCGCTTCACAGTGGAGAATTTTTTGGATGGGGTGGAAGAATCGTGATTTTCTTAGCCAGTTTAGGGATGCTCTTATTTGCTCTAACAGGCGTTATACTTTATATCAATAGACGTAAAAAACTACACAAAAAGTTTTTAAAACCAACACCATAATTATTTTTCCTTATTCTTTTTAGCGTTTTGAGTGCTTTTTTAGGCACTCAAGCGAGTTTTCCTATTTTTATTTTATGATAAAGATTATCATGTTTATAGATAATTAAGCTAATTCTATTTATACTATCACTTTTATTTATGATATAGCCAGCCACAACACTTAGCCAGCCAGTATCGTCTACCTTTTATAAAACAGGATATTTACCGTTTTACATGTAAAGATTCCTAAGGAGATAGTATGCGAAAAAAAGGCGTTTTAGGGCTTAGTTTGGTGGCATCTTTATGTCTGCTTCCTGAGGGTATGTTAGCCGATGCTTTTATTACCTTAGAGAGTGTGACTTTGATGGAAGAGGCTTTGAGTGGTATTGGTGAAGCCAAAGTAATTTCCAAAGAGAGTTTGGAGAAAACACAAGCCAAAGAGATGAAAGAGGTCTTTAAAAATGAGCCTTCCGTCTTGGTGGGCGGTGGGGCGAGAAATGCCCAAAGGGTTTATCTACGAGGTATTGAGGGAAACAATCTTAACATTACCATTGATGGCGCAAAACAAGGTGGAAGTCTGTTTCAGCACATGGGTGATGTGGGGAGTATTGATCCTTCATTGCTTAAAAGTGTTGAGGTTTCAACCATTGCAGGAGCCGATAAAGGCAATGGGGCATTGGGGGGAAGCATTGCCTTTGAAACGGTGGATGCGCAAGATTTACTTAAAGAGGGGCAAGAGCTAGGAGCTACGCTTCGAGGTGGCTATTACAGTGCTTCAGATGGCGTGCGTGGTGGGACTTCCGTGTATGGAAAAAGTGGGCATGTGGGCATTTTACTGGATGTCTCTGGGCTCAATCAGCACGATTATCGAACAGGTAAGGGTGGTGATGCGGATAACACCGCTGTTAAAGATAGAAACTACTTCTTTAAAGCGAGTTTACTCGACTATTATGACCACAGTCTAAAACTTGGAGCGACACATACGACCAATGATGGGCATTATATTGCAGGCAGTTCTGGAAGTGATATGGGTGTACCAGATCCAAATGCGGCGACCAGTCATATCATCACGACACGTGATACCTATACGCTTGATTATCGTTACAATCCCCAAAGCGAGTGGATTGATCTTAAGGCAAACGTGTACTACAACGACCGCAATTACGACAACAAAACCAATCATACGGATGTAAGTAGTCAAAACTACGGTGGAAATATTAAAAATACGCTAGGTTTTGCGACAGGAGATGTCAATCATCTTTTTAGTGTGGGGATGGATTATGATATTGAAGATGGTGTTACTAAAGCCAGCTCAGGCGACATCACCAATACCTCTAAAACCTTAGGCGCTTTTGTTCAAGGCAGTTCCAATTATCAAATTGCCACGTTGCGCTATGGCGTCCGATTGGATGAGTATTCCATCGAATACGGCCCTAGCAATGAAGTGACAGGGCATGAATTTTCCCCCAATGTTGGCTTAGATATTGAACTCATCGAGGGATTGACCGCTTTTACCAATTACCGTGAGGCGATTAAAATCGGCAGTGTCATTCCTGTGCAATGGCTCTCTAACGCCAATGCAGCAACCACCTTTAATGGCACGTTAAATGGCGATTTGGAGCCTGAGAGTTCTAAACAGATTGAGGGGGGACTCCGCTATAAAACTAAAAGCCTTTTGGCAGATACAGACAGTATCGTCTTAGGTGTGAGCCTCTTTAAAACGACTATTTCAGATTTAATTTCCAAAAATCCAGCAGGTGGTCCTACCATTGCAAATATTTATAACAGCGATGTGGATGTCATCTCCAAAGGCTATGAACTTAAAGCCTCGTATGCCCTGGCTCCTTTTAAAACTTCGCTGAGTTTTTTACATGCCAATGTGGAGGATGAAAACGGTGTTGCCATTTTAAGTAGACGTATTGCGGGTTCTGTAGGCGATACCTTGGTTTGGGATACTTCATGGCGCATGAATCCCCAGTTTTCTCTAGGCTATACGCTGACTTCTGTGGGTAAATTGGACGATGAGATTAAGCGGGATAGTTATGTGGTGCATGACCTCTCTTTGGAGTATAAACCTGCATCTTTGAAAAATTTAACGCTTTATTTTGCCATCAACAACCTCTTTGACAAAGAGTACTACGCACAAACGTCATTTGAGAGCGGTGATACTTTGGTTGAAGAAGCGGGGCGTGATTTTAGAGCGTCCTTTAAATACGTATTTTAAATATCTTAAGGAGAAAACATGAAAAAAAGTTTGTTAGCTTTTATGGCTATTATTGGATTAAGTGCGCCTTTGGCAGCACATCAGTTGTGGTTGGAGCGTGAGGGCTCTGTGCTTCATGAGTACTTTGGACATTGGCTATCTTTTAAAGAAAAGGCGGATGGGAAACGTTTGGATGCGATTAAAGGCGTTGAGCTCAGTCCTAAAGATGCGTATCTTAAAACGGTACGAGGTGAGGATGGCATTGCCATTTTTGTCAATAAAGTAGGCGATATGGGTGTCACGGAAGTGATGACGCCTCGCAAGGGAAAATTTGTTGATTTTACCGTGCGTACGATTTTTCTAGCCCGTGAGGGACGCAGTGAGAGTAAAACACTTTTAGCGCTTGATATGGTTCCAGAATCACCAAATAGTAACACGTTTACCCTGATGCTAGATGGCAAAGCGCTTCCTAAAGCTAAAGTGGCACTCATGGCTCCTAATACATGGAGTAAAAATTTTATGAGCGATGAAGCAGGAAAAGTAACCCTTCAAACCCCGTGGTTGGGTAATTATGTGGCACAACTGGACTACACCGATAAAACCAAAGGCGAGGCTGAGGGGATTGCGTATGATCAAACCAATTATGTGATGACCTTGCATTTTAGTGTGAAATAAGGCCGAAAAACGGCACATCAACGTGCCGTTTTTCTTTTTACATGTAAAGATATTTTGGAGAAAAAAAATGAAAAAAAGTGTCGTTGTTATAGGATTAATGAGCCTTTTAGGAAATTCTTTGTTTGCGCACACAGCGCTTATGAGTTGCATGGAAAATGCGGATGCAACGATTACCTGCGAAGCGGGATTTAGTGATGGCTCTAGTGCGGCAGGAGTGATGTTTAAAGTGGTGCAAGAGGGAAAGGTGGTTTTTGAGAAAAAATTTGATGAGAACAGTGAGATTACCTTTAAAAAGCCACAAGGAGAATACACCGCCCTGCTTGATGGTGGCGATGGGCATAGTTTGAGCATTCCTAGTCGCTCCATTTTGAAATAATCGCTTTACATGTAAAAAGGAGGTGTACGTAATGCAAAGATACTTTATAGGAAGTTTGATTGCCAGTGTGGCTTTGTATGCCAATGAGGTACATTTTTTGGATGAAATTGTCACCATTGGTACGAAGAGTGAAAAGAGTGTGAGTGAACAGACGACACACGTTGAGGTTATCAACTCCGAAGAGATTGAAAACTCAGGGGCGAGTAATCTCTCAGAAGTGTTAAATGCAACCCCTTTCGTATACGTTGCGCCCTCAGGTAAAACGATAAGCATTCGAGGTATGGGGCATTCTGATACGCTCTTGCTCATAGATGGCAAACGGGTCAATGGTGAGTTTGCAAAAACCTATGAGCTAGAGCGAATTCCAGCTGGAATGATTGAACGCATTGAGGTTTTAAAGGGAAGTTCTAGTTTGCTTTATGGCAGTGATGCCATGGGTGGGGTGATTAATATCATTACCAAAAAACCCTCCAATGAGGATGTGAGTGGCAATGTGCAAGTAATTGGTGGCAAAGATAAAGAGAGTGTGGACACCTTTGTTTCAGGTAGGATCAATAAACTCTCCTACACGTTTTATGCCAACTATCTTAACCGTGATGCTTACTCTAAGTCAAAAAGCACCGATGTCAAAGTGATGCAAGGAGGCGTCGAAAAGTCTCCTTCCACTCTCACAGGAGTAGGTGCATCCCCTTTTGTTACGTTACGAAATAATCTTTCAAACAGTTACACAATAAGCAACGACTACACCGATAATTTAGAAACGAAAAACGTGGGTGGCTCTTTAGCGTACGATTTTGGTGATTTTTTTAGCGCCTATATTGAAGCGTCCTATCTTAAAGAGAAAAAAGATGGGCTTTATGTGAGTGAAAGCTATGCAACCAACTATAAAAATGCTGGCAATACCATTATGGCAAAGTATATTCCAGCGCACCAATACGATGATAATGAGCGTTTTAATATTGCCACAGGGTTTGATTATCATCCCAGTGAGACGCTTAAACTCACCTACAATCTTGCCTACTCTCGGTATGAAAAAGATAGAAAAGTCTATACCCCTTTGTGGAGTGAATTAGGCTACGCTTCCAAAGAAGCTTCCAAATCCAGTCTGAATGTCTCGACCTTAGAGTACCTCACCAATGATGCCCAACTTACATGGACGCTGGATCAAAATAACCGCATTATTACAGGAGCGGAGCATCGCATCCATGATGCCACATCTACCGCATATAATGTGGATGATAGAACTTATACAGGGGCTTTTGTCCAACACGAATATACGCCTTTTGAAAAGCTCCATTTTGTTTATGGTGTACGATACGATAGAACCTCTACGCATGAAGAAGAGACTTCATTGAGCGTTGGGGCAACGTATGACCTTTTGGAGTGTTTAAAACTGAGAGCCAGTTATGCGCAAGGGTTTCGAAGTCCTGATGATAGAGAACTCTATGTCAATCAAACCAACCCTAATGGCAGAAAAATGTTAGGCGCAACCGTGATTGATACGAGTGCGGGAAAGAGCTCGCAATACGACTTAAAGTCTGAAACAAGTGAAACCTTTGAAATAGGCTTTTTAACACACGGCGATAGCTGGATGTTCGATGTGGCAGCTTTTACTACCACTATTGATGATCGAATCTCCCAAGTCTCATACACAACAGGTGGTTCTAACTATAACACCTTTGAAAACATTAGCGACAGTGAAATTAAAGGGGTCGAGGCTACCTTTGATGTGGGATTGCACGAAAATGTCTGGCTTCAATTAGGCTATACCTACCAAGATGCTCAAAATAAAACAGAACATACCAAACTCTCAGACGTGCCAAAACGTATAGCAAGCCTGAGCCTTCGCTATACACCTATTAAAAACCTTGAGTTTCGCTCAACCACCAAATACATTGGTGAGCAAGAGGGCATTGATGGAGAGGATGTGGGAGGTTTTAGTGTAACCAATGTGAAAGTGATTGCTAGGGAGCTTTTCAAAAACACCGATGTGTTTGCAGGCGTGGATAATGTGTTTGAAAAGAGAACCCCTGATTACTTAGGTTTGTTGCCTGAATTTGCTTATTATGTAGGCTTTAATTATAAATTTTAGGAGAGAAAATGAAAAAAATTGTTTTAGCCATGCTGTGTGTTTGTATCTCTTTGATGGCAGAGGGGAAGAATCAAGCGTTTATTATTCATGATTTAATCACGTTGGAGATGCCTGGTGGTGCGATTAAGAGTGGGGCGTTGGAGCTCAGTGGCGATCAGGTGATTCGTATTTCTAAAGAGGTAAGACCCATTATGCATGAGACCTATCAATCCAAAATCAACGAAGCCTTTGGTCTGGAAAAACGAGTGCAAAAACTCTTAAAACAAGGCAAATCCAAAGAAGAGGTCTCTTCTTATCTCGATAAAATCGCAAGCATTAAACGAGAGGCAATGGATATTAAAATAGACGCATACAAAGCCTTTCAAGCCATTTTAACGCCTGAACAGTGGCAACGTTATTTAGCATTGAGTGAGCGTTAAAAGTAAAATTGTGATGCATTGCACAGAGAATAAGCACTTTCTAATTGAAAACAACTATCAAAGTTATTTTCTTTTAAGTCAAGTTGCTCTATCATTCCTGAATTAAATTTAAGGAAAGAACATGCATTTGGGTGAGCTTAGAAAAGGACAAAAGTGCAAGTTGATTACCATACATAGTATGGGAAAATTGAAGCAAAAATTATTAGATATGGGGTTTATTTTTGGGGCGAGTATTGAAGTAGTAAGAGAAGCACCTTTGTATGATCCTATGGAATTACGCATCCAAAATTATCTTGTGAGTTTAAGACGCAGTGAAGCCAGCCTTTTAGAGGTGGAGGTGTTATGATCAAAGTAGCACTTGCGGGTCAGCCAAACTGTGGAAAATCAACTATTTTTAACCTTGTAAGCGGTATTCATCAGCATGTCGCTAACTATCCAGGGGTTACCGTTGATAAGAAAGTAGGGCGCTTTGACTACCAAAATGAAAAAATTGAAATGGTTGATTTGCCTGGAACCTACTCTTTTAGCTCCTACTCACTAGAAGAGCGTGTCTCTAAAGAGTTTTTGTACGATGAGTCGCCTGATATTATTGTAAACATAGTGGATGCTTCTAACATCAAACGCCATTTGTATTTAACCTTTCAGCTTCTTGAAATTGGTATTCCTGTGGTCATTGTCTTAAACATGATGGATGTGGCAAGCCGTAGGGGAATTTACATAGACCATCAAAAAATAGAAGAGATGCTAGGGGTACCTGTGGTCTGTGCGAGTGGAGCAAAAGGCGAGGGTGGTGAGGCGATTATGCAAGCGATTGTTGCAACGTATCACCAAAAAGAGCAGTATCAAAATTTTAAAATGAATTATGAGGAGTTAGAATCTTCCATTCAAGAAATTGAAACAGAGCTTATCCATGCCGATGTACGTTTAAACAGGCGTTGGATGGCGATTAAAATTTTAGAAGAAGATAAAGCGCTAGTTGAAAAATTAGGGGATGAGTTTACCTATATTCAAGAAAAAGCGCAACGATGCGAGGAGCGTTTTCACCAAACGTATGATAAAGATATTGGTGCATTTTTAGCAGCTATTCGTTACGATTCTGCGGATTTGATTTTTCATAAATGCGTTAAAGTAACCAAACTGCATGAAGAGACCTTAACCGACAAGGTGGATAAAATTGTTTTAAACCGTTGGCTAGCTTTTCCTATTTTATTGTTGGTGATGTTTTTAGTCTATGAGCTTTCCATCGTCTATGGGTATAAATTGACCGATTATACGTGGCCACTTTTGGCTATGTTTAAAAATGTGGTGATTGATATTTTACCTGAGCCTGATTTGATTGACGTTCCTATGATAACGGACTTATCGATTTGGATGGTCAATAGTGCCAATGCTTTGATTAATTATATTCCTATCTTTTTTATCCTCTTTGCACTCATTGCGATTATGGAAGATGTTGGCTATATGCCACGCCTTGCGTTTATTTTAGACAAAGTCTTTAAAAAATTTGGGCTTCATGGACAATCCACCCTTCCTTTGGTATTAGGTGGAGCGATGGTCGGTGGATGTGCCGTTCCAGGCGTGATGTCGACCAAAGGCATTGCTGATGAGCGAGCGAGAATGGCTACGATTTTAGCGGTTCCTTATATGAATTGTTTGGCAAAAGTCCCTTTTTATACTCTCATTTTGGGGGCATTTTTTAAAGAAGAGATGGGTTTGATGATGTTTTATATCTCAACAGTCACTCTTTTTATTGCACTGATTGTCTCCAAACTTTTAACCAGTACGGTTTTAAAAACCAGAGAAACAGCGCCTTTTGTGATGGAGTTACCGCCGTATCATTTGCCTACGTTTAAAGGAGTGATTATTCGTGCAGCGCAAAGGGTTTGGGTTTACATTAAAAAAGTAGTGACCATTGTTTTAGCCGTAGCGATTATTTTATTTGCGATGTTGCAGTTTCCAGGACTAAGCCAAGAGGGGCAAGCTTCATACAATGAAAAAGTTCAAACCGCATTAAGTGATTTTGATCGTAAAGTTGCAAAATCGTCTTACTATACCATGGTTGATAGCAAAGAGAAAGTCTCTGCATTGGTGAATTATTATGATAATTACAAAGCAAAACGTATGGTTGTCTCAGGAAGTGAGGGTGCTAAAAATGTGGATGAAGCCTTTATGCGAAACGATGAAAATCTTTTTCGTTTTGTAAAACCAGAAAATGACAAAGATGCAAAAATTATCAACACTGCATTACGTACGCTTTCAAATGTTCGAAAAGATTTATTGCGTCAAATTAAAAATGAAAAGATTGAAAACAGTTTTCTAGGTATGCTAGGACATTCCATGGAGCCTATTACGCAATTTGCAGGGTTTGATTGGAAGATAAATGTGGCATTTTTAAGCTCCTTTGCAGCACGTGAGAGTGCCGTTGCCACCTTAGGTTCACTCTATGAAAATAACAAAGCAGATTCTAAACGTGCGGAAGAGGCCATGTATGAAAACAGTGGTTACAGTCCACTGCATGCTGTTGCTATTATTATTTTTATGGTTTTAACACCACCGTGTATTGCTACGATGATTGTGGTAAAGATGCAGGCTAATAGTTATAAATGGATGCTTTTTGCCATTTTATTTCCGATTACTTTAGGCATTATTATCTCTTCATTTATCTTCTCTTTTGGCTCTGTAGCGGGTTGGAGTGGCGTTGAGGCGATGAGCTATTTTTATGTAGCGATTGTCTTTTTAGCCTTGTTCTTAGGCTTGATGCCAAACCGTCAAAACGGATGGTTTGGTGGATTTAGAAAGTAAACTTTATAAAGGAGAAAAAATGTTTCGAAAAAGTGTATTTGGTCTTTTAGTTGCGGCAAGTTCTTTGTTGGCGCACTCTGCGATTATGAATTGTTTTGATAATGGCGATGGTACGATTACGTGCGAGGGCGGTTTTAGTGATGGCAGTAGTGCCAGTGGTGTTGAATTTCGTGTGGAGCAAGATGGTAAGGTACTGATTAAAGATAAAATGAGTAAAAACAGTGAATTTACCTTTAAAAAGCCAACAGGTACTTACACCGCTATCTTTAATGCGGGGGAGGGGCATCAAGTTGTTATTAATGGCAAGGATATTGCTCAGTAGTCTTAAAGCTCTTTAATAGGGCTTTTTATTTTTATCTAAAAACATGATAGTAATTATTAACATTATAAAGGAGTTTTTATGACAAAGAGTTTTCTAAAAGTTGCGTTGATCTCTTCTGTGATTGCTTCAAGTGCCCTAGCGCACTTTCAAATGCTTTATACCCCCAATATGGCACTCGAAAAAGGTGGCAAAATAGAATTACGCCATATTTTCACCCATCCTTTTGCGGATGAACATACCATGGATATGGGAAAACAACACGATAGCGAAGCGCTAGCGCCTGTGGTAGATTTTTTTGCTATCAATAAAGAGCAAAAAACAGATTTAAAAGCGAGTCTCAAAGAGATTACGTTTAAGGGTAACCATAACAGTGGCAAGGGCTTTGCCTCTGAGTATAAAGCACAAAAGATGGGTGACCACATTTTGGTGTTAACCCCTGCTCCGTATTATGAAAAAGGTGAAGATGCGTACATCCAGCAAATTACCAAAACGATTGTCAACGTGGCAGGTACGCCAACGGATTGGGATGCAGATTTGGGTCTTAAAGCCGAAATCGTGCCTTTAACCAAACCCTATGCGATTTGGGCAGGTGGCAGTTTTACAGGTGTAGTAAAATCCAATGGACAACCCGTACCCTTTGCCGAAATTGAGGTGGAGTATGTCAATCGAGATGTGGATCTAAAAACCAATAGCATGGGCAAAGATCGCATCAAAGCGCCTCAAGATGCGTTTGTCACCATGGGCATTAAAGCCAATAAAGACGGTGAATTTACTTTTGCAATTCCAAAAGCAGGTTTTTGGGGATTTGCGGCACTAGGTGTTGGTCCTGATAAAGAGTACAAAGGCAAAGAACTCAGCCAAGATGGAGTCATTTGGGTGGAAGCTAAACCTATGAAATAAAGACTAAAGAGAGGGCTTCCCTCTCTTTTATAGGAGATCCGTGATACAAAAATACTTCTTTTCATCCTTTTCCAATCGTTTTTTTAGCTTCCTTGTAATGGTGGGAGTCTTTTTGTATGGTGGATTTACCTTATACCAAACACGCCAGTTACTTCAACGTGGTGCACACGAAGAGATGCTTATGCTTTATGAGCTTTCTAAAAAAATGGATGCGCATGCTCTGCTGAATCCCCTAGTCGTTGAAAATGAAATGTACGAGAACCAAAAAGAGTTTTTTGATGAATATCAAAAAATAACGCCTTATAGTACCAATAAAGCATTAGAGAGAACATTGCCCTTTACGCTTTCTATACGTTTTTTTACGCCTAAGACCTTACCAGAATTTTTACGTACGGAGTATGAGGCGCTAGGGGAAAAGGAGCATGTCTATCGCTTTGATGCATCCTCATTAACTCTTTTTGGCACCTTTGCAGATAAGCAATGGGTCTTTATTCAAAAGGATGCACGGCATGTGCATGTTCTTGATCAAAAGATGGAGCATTTAATACTCTCTTTAGCAATTGTCTTCTTCTTAACCGTGGGGATGATCGTATTTTCTTCCTACGAAGCATGGATGTATCGTAAGAAAAAGGAGACGATTGAGTCAGAGTATGTGCATTTGGAAGAAGATGCTAAAAAACTAGCCTTTGTTGATGCCCTCACAGGGGTGGCAAGTCGTTTAAAATTGGCACAATCTTTGAACGACTTAATTGAAAATGCTAAACGGTTTTATCAACCTTTTTCATTGATTTTATGCGATTTGGACTCGTTTAAACGTATTAATGACACCCATGGGCATGATTATGGGGATGTGGTGTTAAAAAGGGTTGCACACACCTTGCAAGAGAGTTTACGCAGCAGTGATATTACTGCGCGTTGGGGCGGGGAAGAGTTTTTGATGGTCTTACCCATGACACATCTTAAATGTGCTATTCGCACCGCTGAGAAATTACGACGAAATATTGAGGCACTTTCTTTTGAGAAAATTCCCTTTATCACGTGTTCGTTTGGCGTGGTTGAGTATGCTATTGGGGAAGATGAAGCGGCTTTATTTAAAAGAGTTGATACCCTTTTGTATGAAGCAAAGACGGCTGGGCGCAATTGTATTAAATACGAAAAAAAGGATAAATTATGGTCGAAAACATTCTTTTAGGACTCATTACGTTGGGTGCTGTGTATTATCTCTATCGCACACTCTTTAAAAACAAGGGATGTGGTTGTGGTAAGGATAGTTGCAGTGGGAAAAAATAGCATTATTGAGATTTCGAATCTACACTATGCTTATGGGAAAAAGCCCATTTATGAGGGGCTGAATCTTTGCATTGAAAAAGGGAGTGTTTATGGCGTTTTGGGAAAAAATGGTGTAGGCAAATCGACACTGATCAATATTTTAATGGGGTATTTGGTTCCTCAAAAAGGAAAATGCCTGATTTTTGGTGAAGATTCGCATCATTTGAGCAATGAGGCAAAGGCAAAAATCGCACTCTTACATGAGGGGTTTATTAGCTTTGATTATCTCTCAATAGAGTATATTGAACGCTTTTTTGCTCCTTTTTACCCCAATTGGGATAGAGCTGTTTTTTACGATTTGGTTGATTTAATGGGGTTAGATTATGCTCAAAAACTCTCCACACTCTCATTTGGTCAGAAATCACAAGTGGTGTTAGGTACTTTATTTGCTCAAAATGCAGAGCTTCTTATCTTAGATGATTATTCTATGGGGCTGGATGCTGGGTATCGGTGTTTGTTTATTGATTATTTAAAAGCGTATATCGCTAAGAATGAGAAAACGGTTTTGATTACCTCGCATGTCATGAGTGATTTGGTAGGGCTTATTGATAAGATGGCAATTGTTCAAAAAGGTGGAAGCGTGTATCAAGGTACGATTCAAGGTTTTTGTGAACAGTTTAAATGTTATGAAGCACCCCTTGATGGTATTTTTAAACGTGATTGGGTGCATCGAATCGAAAAACATCTTGATAAACAAATCGTGTACAGCTTTCAAGAGCTTGAGGGTCTTAAAGAGCTTAGCTGTGATTTTGAGGCAAAATTTTTAGGTTTTGTGGGGAAATACTAAGATGGTACGCACAATTTTTATCAAAGAGTGGATAAAACTACGTTGGTATATGCTGGTGTTGATACTTTTAGGGTGCGTAAGTGTGGGCTATTTTTGGATGGAGCTTCATTTTGAATTTAGCAATAGTGAGCCTGAGAGTATCCTGTGGTACCGTTTTGCACACTTGGGTGATAAACCCTATCTTTTTTTCTCACCGCTTTTTATGGGTATGGGTGCGGTGATTGCACTGGTGCAGTTTGTATGGGAGCGTTTTCGTAACAGGCTTCGCATTATTGCGCACCTTCCTCTCTCCATGCCTCGTATTTTAATAGGACATTTAGGTGTTGGTATAGGTCTTTTAAGCCTTGTGTGTTTTTCGGTGGGAGGGGTTGTGTTGACCCTCATGTGTGCCTACTATCCTTATGAAATTGCTATGGTTGCGCTTAAAGATATGACGTTTTACTTTTTAGGCGCTCTTTTAAGTTATCTGCTTGGAGCCTCCGTTGTATTGGAGCGACATGCAAAGATAGCACTGTTAAAACTCAGCTTTGGCGTGTTGGTTCTTTTTTTGTTTCAAAAAGAGCGCTATGTACTGATGGATACTCTTTGGTTGGGATTTATCTTCTCTTTCTTTTTGCTTTGTTTGGATAGTTTTTACAGTGTAAAGTGGCAAAGGGTAAGAGCATTTTTTTTGGCAATGGTTGTTTTTGTCTGTATGGTGTGGATTGGGTTTGAAGCGTATGGAACATACACAAAACGCTATGCACGTTCTTTTACGCACTACTATCTTTTTTACTCCCCTATTAAAGAGGATTTTGTCTATCAAAAAAACTTTGGGCATCACCGTTTTGAGTATGGCATTAAAGAGAAGGAGACCTTTAATCAAAAGGAGTATGAAGCGCTTTTACCGTTTGTGTATTGGCGAGATTTGGATATTCAAGGCAGGCTTCCACTTGACATTAATGGAGAAATTTTTAGTAAAGAGAGGATTCAAGATAGCCGTTTGAGCATGACGTACGAGCCTCAGGATAGGGGTGCAAAAGAAGTTGCGTTATACCCGTTACTCAATCCTAAAACCATGCAAGGGTTGATTGCTTTTCCTGAAAATGCCATTGCGATTACTCAAGAAAAGATCGTGGCGTATAACTTTGATGAGGGTTTCAATGCTACCCTAAGTGATGAAATCGCATCGGCGTTAAGCGCTTTACATGTAAGCTTTCCTTTGCAAGGATTTTGGGGAAAAGTGAGCAATTTGAAGCCTTATGATTTGGGGTATCTTTTTGTGGATGCACAAGGGAAACTTTTCAATCTTAAACGTGAAAATAATCGTATTGAACTCAAAGAGATTGCTTATCCAAAAGATATTCGTATCGAGCATCTTTTTATCAGCGAAAATAGTGAAAAAAAAGTGGTCGGTTATGCGATAGATTCACACAATAAGATTTATATTTTAGATACAACCTTCCATTTTACACCGCTTGATGTAGAAGGCTTTGATGCAAAAACGATGAAATTTCAGCTGATTTCAGATCCTTTGCATTATTTACTACGTTTGGACGATGGAAAAACGTACCGTGTTATTTTATTTTCGAAACATTTTGAAAAAGAAAAAGAAGAAATATTTACTAATTAATAATTATTCTTATTTAAGAAAAGTGTGTTATAATTCTTTTGTTATTAAAATAAATTAAGGAGTAAGACCATGTCAAGTGTTATTAAACAATTACAAGAGATTCAAGCTGATAGTCATATTTTATACGTTACATTCCATAATTACCATTGGAATGTTAAAGGAATGCAGTTTTTCCCTGTTCATGAAATGACAGAAAAACTCTACGATGCCATGTCAGAGGTTTTTGATGATACAGCAGAGCGTATTTTACAATTAGGTGGCACACCGCTTGTCACACTTTCTGAGATTATGGCAAAAACAACCCTTAAAGAAGAGAGTAAAAACTCCTTTGATGCGGTAGCAGTCATTGGAAATGTGGTGAAGGCGTTGGAAAAAATGCTTGCTCAGTGGAGCACACTTTCAAAATTAGCCGAAGAAGTTCGTGATACAACAACCATGAATATGGCAGATGACAAAGTGGCTGAAATTGAAAAACAACTTTGGATGTACAAAGCAACGCTTGCGTAAGCACACAGGAAAAGCACACGTTTTTACGTGTGCTTTTCCTCTTTTAAGGGAAGTTCATTGTAAAATGAGATTTCAAAGTGGCTTCCATTGAAGCTTTCATAATGAAAGGTACCTTGAAGTTGCTGGAAGATGATCCCCTCCATCAATCGCATTCCAAGCGTTGAATGCCCTTGTAAACTAAACGCTTCTCCTAGACCTTTACCGTTGTCTCTAATACTTAGAATGCACCTTGTCTCTTTACATGTAAAGGCAATGTCTATGCATCCACCCGTGTGCGTAAAGGCATGTTTAATTGCGTTGGTGACGCATTCATTGATAAGCAGTCCGCACGAGAGGGCATGTTCGATGCTTAAAAAAATAGCTTCGCTTTTTACATGTAAAACAATATTTTTCTCATCGGTGGCATAGGTCTGGCGCATATTTTCAATCAGCCCTTGCACATAGGTATCAAAAGCGATGTGTGTGAGGCTACTGGATTGGTAGAGATGGCGGTGCAGGAGTTCAATGGCGTAAATGCGCTCTTGAAGGTCCATTAAAAGCTGTTTGGATTCATGGTGTTTTGCCTTGTTTTCTTTCAGTTGCATCAGGGCAATAATGATCGAAAGGTTGTTCTTAACACGGTGATGCACCTCTTTTAAGAGCACCTCTTTTTCTTGTAGAAGGTTTTCAAGTTCGTATGTGCGTTGATGCACTTTTGTATCGAGGGTGTGAATATTTTCTTCAAGACCATCAAGCATGGTATCAAAGGTTTGGGCAAGCAGGCTAATATCATCATCGCCTTTTAGGTGGCTTCGCTCTTTAAGGTTACCACTTTTAATGGTTTTTGCTACATTTAGTAGGCGGTCTATTTTACATGTAAAGCCACGAAACAAAAGCCAACCTAGCGCAAATGCAACGCCTAGTGCTAAGAGTATTGCAGGGACAAATTTCACAATAATAGGCTCTAAATCACTGTAAATCTCCTCTTCATAAAGCGTGGCGGCTAAAAGCAGTGGGTACTCACGGCTTCCTTTAAAATAGCGCACCCACGTCAGGGCTTGGTAAAGCTTCCCACTGGGGTCGTCCGCTTTGGGTAAAAGATGATGAATGGGTTTTCCCTCTTTGGCTGCGTGGAGATATTCAGAGGTTTTTAGCTCGCCTGTGAGGGGTTGGTCGGTTGGGGAGGATTCACTGACACAGCAGGTGGTATTAAAATATTTAGCATTTTCATCGAAACTTTTTCGATACGTTGCATTATGGTCACACTTCCTTTCGCTTCCATCAACCCACATCATGTACGCAAACCCTGTGCTGTGATTTTTAATGGTTTGAAAGCTTTGTTTGAGCATGGAGCCTATGGATATTTCAAAATCACTGCGGGAGTGTAAAAACTCTTTGGTTTTGCAAAGAAGTGCAATTTCATAAGGGCTTTGGGGTATTTTTTTTAAAAACAGATACTCTTTGTTGGTGGTGGGGCAGATGTTAAGGCGTTGCGTTTTGTCGTAAATACTCCATTGCTCATACGATGGAAATAGGGTACTAAAAAAAGGGCTATTCTCTTCTAAAAGTCCTTTTGTACCGTACACACTGTGGTGATGCTTCATGAGTAAAGCATTACATGTAAAATCTAAAAGATGTTCATTGATGTGTGTGATAAGCGTTGCTTCATTTTTCTGAGGCTCTTTGTTCCATGCATTAAAGAGTTCATGCAGTCTATTTTTCATCTCTAAGTTCATCTTCTCCCAGTATGAAGCGTTGTACAGAGAGTTGACATGAATGGTTAAAAGCACTTGATTTTCCATATTGGCAAGCAGACGGTTTATCGTATCTGTTTCACTTTTCAAGCGTTCAGCTTGCCATGAGGGAATGATGAGTGAGAGCATAATGATATGAATACACAGCACAATCGCACTAAAACCAAGCGCAAATTTTGCTGAGAGTGAGCGGTTGGTAAAAAGATTTCTAAGCTTAAACATTCAAGCGGTACCCTGCCTCAAAGACATTTTCCAGTAAGCTTCCATCGACTTTTTGGCGCAAACGGTAGATAAGATTTCGAAGTTTCGAGAGGTCATAAACCTCTTCACGCCAAATGTACGCACTGATGTGCTCAAAACTCACCGTATTGCCGACCGATTCGCTTAAAATTTGAAAAAGCTTAATTTCATTGCCTGTAAGTTTGATGCTTTCATCGTTACATGTAAGCACACCATTACTACGGTTAAAGGCGTAGCCTAGAGGAAGTTCAACGTTTGGATTGGATGTTCGTTTGAGCTCTTGTGTCGGGTGAAAATAGCGGTGTTTGTACCATGCCGCTTGCAAGGTTGCTTTAAGATCATTGGGGCGAAAAGGCTTGCTTAAATACCCATAGGGTTCTGATTCCATTGCCATTTTTATGGTTGCATTGTCACAATACGAGGTGAGATACACAATGGGAATGCGATGATTTTGCCAAATGTAACGCCCCACATCTGTTCCACTTTTTTCGCCTTTAAGATGGATGTCTAAAAGCACCATATCGGGCAGATGTGTATCGGCATGGCGCATCGCATCGTGCGCAGTTGCTTCTACACCGCTAATGGCATATCCAAAGTTTTGTAAGTTCATCGTAAGTTGTAAAGCGAGGATCGTTTCATCTTCTACCACTAATATTTTAATTTCTTCGTTTTTTTTACCCATTTTGCTTTAGTTTCCTCACATTGTGATTTTGATATGATTTCTTATGACTATGATAACAAATATCATTTGAAAACATCATAAAGGAATAGAAAATGGCTTTTCACCATAAAATGAAAACAGAATTGAGCTTATCATTAGTCGCAACGCTTTTTTTAAGCAATATGGCAATGGCAAATGAGCAAAAGCTTGAAACCGTTGAAGTGTGGGAGACGCAAGTGAGCAGTTCTTCTCTCAATTTGCGCAGTAGCTCCATTGAAACCAAACAAGCAGACCACTTAAGCGATTTGCTCAGAGACCTCCCTGGTGTGGATGTGGGAGGAACCAGCTCAATTAATAACCGTTTAGCCATTCGTGGATTAGAAGATGAAAACTTAGAAATAACCATTGATGGAGCAAAAGTCTCTAATGTTAATATGTTCCATCACATTGGGAATTTGCTTATTAACCCTGACATCTTAAAAAAGGCAGACGTTCAAGTAGGTACGAATTCAGTGGTACATGGAGGACTTGGTGGTGCGGTGGCGTTTGAAACCAAAGATGGCAAAGATTTGCTTCAAGATGGGCGTGATTATGGTGCACGCATTCAGGGTAACTACAACTCCAACGATAGCCTAGGAGGCTCTGTGGCAGCCTATGGCAAAGTAGTCGATAATGTCGATGTTTTACTCTACCATCACTACGTGGATAAAAAGAATTGGGAAGATGGCAAAGGTGAGAAAACCTTTGGGGCAGAGGGTGATATTGGCAATACCCTTATAAAAGTAGGGTATGACATCAGCGATGTGCAACGCCTAACCCTCTCGTATGATAGGCTTAAAGACAAAGGCGATTATGCGCCACGTCCTGATTTTGGTAAAGCGTACAACCTTTTTGCTACAGGAAAATCACTTTATCCTACCGAGTACACCAGAGAGACGATTAGCCTGAAACATCAAGTAGACCTTGGTGATGCCTTGTTTTTACAAACCACCCTTTACAGCAATGAAAATGAGTTAGAACGGTTTGAAAAACGACTCGATGGCGGTGTGGTACGAGGGGTTCCAGCAGGCTCAGGTATGAGTACGACCGAGGGACTTTTAAATGGCTTAGTCACCACGAAGGGTATCAATACCAAAGCACAGTCAAATGTTGCAATGGGTAGTGTCAATAACACCTTTACCTATGGCGGATTGTACGATATTCAAACCAGTAAAGTGAAGTGGAGCGGTCGTAAATACGGTGAAAATGAGAAGGCTAAATCGGGTGCTTTGTATGTTGAAGATGCGATTTCTTTTGAAAATGGTTTAACCTTAACCCCTGGTATTCGCTACAATCACTACGATTTTGATGGTGTGTATGGAAAAATTAAAGATGAGCATTTTACCTATGGACTTGCGGCATCGTATGAACTGAGTGAGACTTTAACCTTACTTGCCAGTGCTACTACGCTGTATAAAGGCGTTGAAATGGTGGATGTTTTAGCATCGTATCGTTATTTAATACCTGATAATACCAACCTCAAATCTGAAACAGGTCTAAACAAAGAGATAGGTTTTACGTACGAAAATAAAAATGTTTTAGGTGCAGACGCTATAGGTTTCTCTTTTAAATATTTTGAGACACAAATTGATGATTATATTGTCTATACCACAACCTCTATTTACAACAATGGCACGCTTGATATTCATGGGTATGAGGCAAGTTTTATGTATGACATTGGTGCACTTCACTCTTTGATTACCTATGCGCACTCAGATTCGAGATTTCGAAAAACAGGGCTTTCAACTCAAAGAGACCCAGGGGACAGCATCAGTGTGAATTTAGATTATGCAATTATGAAAAATCTCATTCTCTCATGGGATTCACTTTTTGTCAGAGAAGAAAACCGAAAATACATTGCGACGCAACAAACCAAACAATCCTATAAAGTGCATGACATCGCAGTCAAATGGAAACCGCACAGTGTCAAAGGCTTAACGCTGATTGCAGGTATTGATAATATTTTTGATGAGGCATATGTGGCGCATGCTTCTGAAAATCGTATTTTAAGTAATGTTCCTCTCTCAGACTACGAACCAGGGCGCAATGTCAAACTTTCATTCTCGTATGAATTTTAATCACACCCATGTTCTCTCGTATCCTCTTTCATTTTAAAGAGCCCAAAACCACCATTGGTTGGGCTCATGGTATTATGGCGATTTTGGGTGCTTTTGCGCTGGCGTATGGTTCAGGTATGAGCTTAAGCACGCTTTTGCAAGGAGACGCAGCCATGCGTCTTCTGCCTTCCATGCTTCTAACCCCTGTGATGGCCTGTGGTTTTGGTTTTTGGCTTTTATTTTCCAAAACACTTTTACATGTAAGCATAAAAATAGTACTCATGGCACTTTTTAATGCCTGTATTATCGCCTTTTTTTAGGAGTGTGTATGCTTGAGAAATCACTGATTTTTAAATACCTACATCGTTCACACACCATCATTGGCTTGTTGGTTTTATGGGTGTTTTACATGAGTACCTATTTTGGGACACTCACATTTTTGATGCCCTACCTTAAAGTGTGGGAGTCCCCCTCACGTCATTTTGTTCCTGCACAAAACCATGCGTTTAACATTGATACACGTTTGGAGGAACTCTTAAGAGCGCACCAATTTTTAGGCGATAAACCCGTTGAAATTACCTTGCCCAGCTTTCGTGATCCGCTGCTTAAAATTTCTTCACAAGCACAAAACAGCCTTTACCTCAATCCCTTAACCAATGAGGTTCTAAGCGTTCCTAGAGAAGAAAATCTTATCTCATTATTTTTCAATGAACTTCATACTGGTGGAGTAATTCCTCGTATTGGTATGCCTTTAATGGGTATCATGAGTGTGGGCATTTTATTTTTAAGTGTGGGTGGATTTTGGCTCTTTTTAAAAAAGAAAAAAACACAACCCCGTCTTCAAAAAAGTTGGAAACAACGATGGCTTTCGTGGCATAAGATAACAGGGCTTGGGGTGATTCCTTATGCCCTTGTTTTTGCGCTAAGTGGGGCTTTTTTGGGGTTAATGCTCTCTACATCATCCCCGTATGCATGGAGCATGAGTGAGGGAAAAATAAGCAATATGCGCCAATTGGTTGCGCCTATTTTATTTGCACAACCCAAATACCAACGCTTAGAAAACGATGCGAATATGCTTCCTTTTTCTGCTTTACTGCTGCGTGCGAAGGAGCATTACCCAATGCTTAATATCAGTAATGCAACACTGTATCACTATGGAAAAGAGGGTGCAAAGGTATTGTTTCGAGGATTTGATGAAGAAAATAGGGCACGTACTGGGCGTGTGAATCGTTTAAGTATCACCATTGAGGCAAGCACGGGAGCCGTGGTGGAGAAAAAAATGATCGAACAAAGCCATGGAATCAATCAAACCCTCTCTTTGCTCTATTTTCTTCATTTTGTTCCCGATGAAACAGTGGGATTACGCCTTGTGTTGATATTTTTTGGAGGTGTGTTGGCATTTTCTTTGGTAAGTGGGTATTTTCTTTGGGCAGAGAAAACATTGGTGCAAGAGGGTTGGTTTGGTGATATATGCAACCGTGTAAGCCTTGCGGTATTGATTGGTATTGTGCCTTCTAGCGCATTGGTGGTCTGTTTGCATTGGCTTCTTCCCATGGAGCTTTTTGATAAAGAGGTGTGGGTACGAGGAGCGTTTTATGCTTTTTGGTCGTTTTGGCTCTTTTATAGTGTCTTTGAACGCTCTGTGGTACGCAGTATGGCACTCATGCTTCGAAGCAGTGCATGGCTTTTAATAGGCGGGGTGCTCTTTCATGGTTTAAAAAGTGGTTTTTTTATCTGGGAGAGTTTTTCGCAAAAGGCGTGGGTACTTTTTGCTATGGATGTCCTGTTTCTTTTTAGTGCAGGCATTTTAGTGTATGTAGCCAAATGGGTAGAAAAAAAAGAGCTTTTCTACCGTTATGAGCGCAAAGGAGTGTTTAATGGCTATTAAAATGTGGTGTATTCTTGTACTGTGTACACACCTTTTGGCACATAAAATAGAGGGCATTAATCTTCTCATAACACCGCTTGAAAACGACATGATAGCCATTGAGGGAAAGATGAAAGGCTCTCAAAAAAGGTTAGAGGGAAATAAGGTAGCACTGATCTCTATGATCGATAAACGTGTGATTTTCGAAGCTTTTTTAGAAGGGGGGAAACCCTTACATGTCAAGATTCCTGAGGAGTCGTATTGGGTCTATTTGTACATAGGTGATCAAGATGTTGTGGAAGAGGGCATGGCTCCAAAAGAGGGATTTAAAAAAATAGCACACTCTCAAAAAGAGCGTGCTTTTCGTATCATGGGTGGACTTGCTTTGGGGTTTATTGGACTTTTTTTTCTGACGGTATGTTTACGACTGTATTGGCATAAACGAATAACATGATAATTACTATCATGTTATGATAGCTTAAGCTCCTTTGCTCTATTATGCGATAATAATTATCAATAATTAAAAAGGAGTGTAAATGCGAACAGCATTTTCAAGAGTCGTCTTAAGTCTGATAGTGGGTATGAGTGTGTCGTATGCGGATGATGCGAGTAATTTGGAAGAGGCATTTACCAAAGGTGAGTTAACTGCAAGTGTAGGTGCTTATGGACAATACTTCAATAAAAAAGGTGGTACCAAAGATGATGGTTTTGCCAATGGTTTTGGCGAAGTTGGCTTTCAAACGGCACCTCTTTATGGCATTAGCGTAGGCTTAAAAGCTTTTGGCAGTGTCAAATTGGATGATAAAAACGATGCGTACGATGCTGAGGGTGCGATTGAAGACAATGCGGTTCTCTCCGAAGCATTTATAAAGTATGAACATGAGGGCGTTGGGCACATTGTTTTGGGTCGTCAAGAGGTGGACTTCAATTGGTTGACCGATTATATTGAGGGTGTGAGTGCAGAACTTAGTGCTATTGAAAACCTTGTGGTAAACATGGCATGGGCACGTAAACAATCCGTGGTTGGTTTTGATGAAATTTCTGAAAAATTTGCAAAAATGAACGACAATGATGGTATTTATATGCTCGAAGCAGTGTATACACCAATAGAGATGTTGGAGCTTAATCCGTACATTTATTATGGGGATAATGTATTTACAGCGTACGGTGCAAAGGCAACCCTTAATTTTGAGTTAAGCGATGCGCTTAAAACATCCACCATGCTTCATTATGCTAAAGTCAATAGCGATGCCACCACCGAAGAAGATGATGGTTTGGGTGGAACCGTCAATGTTAAGGTAGAAGATGGTTCTTTTATGCAAGTTGAACAAGGATTTGAGTTTTCAGGTGTAAGCCTTGCCCTAGGGTATATGAAAACCGATAAAGATGGCCTTGCAGGTTTGGAGAGTTTTGGCGATCAATCACCATTGGAAGAGGGCAATCATGTCTTTGATGCCAATGCTAAAACACCCTATGCAAGTATTTCGTATGAAATTGAGGGTGTGAAGCTGGGTGCTTTGTATGCGCAAAGTAAATACGACGATGGGATTAGCAGCTCAGTGAAAGAAAAAGAGTTGGATGTGAGTGTTGGGTATGAAATTATTAAAAACCTTGAAGCCTCTTTAATCTATGTTAATGTCGATAATGACACCAAAGCCGATAGCTATAATGCGCTTAAAGCCTTAGTTAAGTACACGTTTTAAGTGTAATACGTGTCAGGTAAAGTGCATTGTTTGGTTGCAGAAGAGCATGACTCTTCTGCAAGCTTTGAAACCTTTTATAGCCATTTTCAAAAAATCACCATGCGTTTAAAACTTCGTTATTCCAATCGTCAAGAGAAGTTACTTAAAGCTCTTTTTTCAAGCACAGCCTACCTCAGTGCTTTTGAAATTCAAAAGGTACTTAAAGAGGTGTATCATACACGTATCTCTTTAACACACCTTTATACGCTTTTAGCTTTTTTAGAAAAGCTTGATTTGTTGCATGTGGTTATCACTCCTTCTCAAAATGTCAAACAGTACCGTTTAAAACGAAGTTTTCATCAGGATCATCTTGTGTGTATAAAATGTGGTAGTATTACACCATTTTACCATCCAAATATCGAAAAAGAACAAGATGAAATTCTCTTACAGCATCGTTTTTTAGGTATCCATCACACTATGATTTTATACGGCGTATGCCAAAGGTGTCATCATGAATGAAATAAGTATTAAAAGCTTTGTATCAGGGCGTGTGCGTTTAAAATGTGAAGCCTTCAAAACGGTTTCAACACACAGTTTAGAGACGCTTTTATCGCCTCTAGTCTTTGAGCAAAGGCTTAACCGTGCGTGTGCTTCGTTGATTCTTAGGTTTGATCCTTTAAAGAGCTCTCTTGAGAGCATTCTTGAGGCGCTTCAAACGTCTTTACATGTAAGGATAAAAACACCAGAACTTTCAGCCAGTGCAGCGCTTTATTGCGATGCGTGTAGCAGCTGTCATGTGAAGTCTTTGGATGCGAAAACACCCGTTTCATGGCGCTCTAAAATGGTTGGCTTTGCACTTCTCTCCGTGTATGCTCTTGGCTTATTTGTTGTAGAGACTTTTTTTGCAACGTCTGTTGCTTTGAGTTTTTTACCTGCAGTAACAGCGATTGTTGCCTTTGTGGCAGCGCTTCCTTTGTTTCAAGAAGCCATAGAAGATGTCAAAGCCAGACGCTTTAGTTTGCACAGTTTTATGGCGGTGGCTCTTTTGGGTGCCATTTTAGGGGGTGAAGTCACAGCCGCATTTGAGATTATTTACATTTTACGAGGCGGTATGTTACTGGAAGAATACACCGCTGAACGCTCCAAAAAGCAGATTCATGAATTGATGGCATTAGGGGTTAAAAAAGCGTATGTTGTCGTGGATGAAGTGGAACTTGAAGTGGATGTTTCTGAGATTAAAGAGGGCGATATTGTTGTAGCACGTAGTGGTGAAAAAATTGCGGTGGATGGGATTATTAGCGAGGGAAGTGCTGAGATTGATGAGGCGGCGATTAACGGTCGAAGTGAGCCTGCATTGCGTGTGCTTGGAGATAGCGTGTATGCCAATACACTGGTACAACGAGGGCGTATTTACATTCGGGTAAGTGCGACAGGTGAGAAGACCTATTTGGCACGGATGATTGCCAGTGTTGAGTCTTCATTGGCGCAAAAATCGCCCAGTGAAGTGAGTGCGGATAAATTGGCTGCTAAACTTTTAAAATTAGGAACGCTTTTAACCGCAGGAACCTTTTTGCTAACAGGTTCATGGCTTCGGGCATTTTCTGTGATGATTGTGATGTCATGTCCGTGTGCGACCATTTTAGCTGCCAGTACTGCCATTAGTGCAGGTATTGCACGAGGGGCAAAAGAGGGCATTTTAATCAAAGGAGGGGCTTACCTAGAAGCCGTCTCTCAAAGCGATGTCTTTTGTTTTGATAAAACAGGAACGCTTACCACAGGAGTGCCACATGTAATTGGTAGTGTGTGTGCCCCTGATGTTTCGTACGAATCATTGCTCTATTATGCTGCCTTAGCAGAGCATCACAACAGCCATCCAATCGGCATTGCGATTACCAAAGCGGCTCATTTAATTGGCTTTACATGTAAAGAAGAAAATCCCAGTGAAATTTACGCAGGTCTGGGCGTTTTACTCCACGATAAAGCAGGTGAAATTTTAGTCGGAAATGCAAAGTGGATGGAGCAAAATGCCATTGATATCGCTTCGTTTAAACGCAAAAGCAAAAAGAGCTTACAAGAGGGAAAAAGTGTTGTGTATGTTGCCCTCAATCAAAAAGCCTTAGGATTTTTGAGTTTAGAGCATGAAGTACGAGAGGGAACCCTTGCAATGCTTCAAGGGCTTCGTAAACGAGGGGTGAAACATTTGGTGCTTTTAAGCGGTGATGAAGAGGTCGTTGCACGCTCTTTTGCTCAGACGTATGGCTTTGATGAAATTCATGCCAATGTCATGCCTGAAGAAAAAGCGTCTGTTATTGAAGCACTGAAAGAGCGCTACAAAAGTGTTGTCATGGTGGGTGATGGCATTAATGATACCTTAGCCATGAGTAAAGCGGATGTTGCCATCTCCTTTGCCAGTGGTGGTTCTGAGGCGGCCATTGAGGTTTCTAATATTGCGATTACGAACAGTCATCCCCATGATATTTTAAAACTCTATGATCTTTCTGCGAAAAGTTTAGGGGTGGTTAATCAAAATTATTGGATAGGAACAGGAACCAATTTGGTAGGTGTAGGATTGGCAGGGGTTGGGTTGCTCTCACCTGTGGCTGCAGGTGCGATTCATATTGGGCATACCGTTGGTATTATGGCAAACTCTTCTCGTATCGCATGGAGTGTTGATAATAATTCTTAAAAAATTTTTAAGTTGTTATTTAGTTGTACCCCTTTAAAATGGTCATATTCAGAAGGAACGTTGATGGATATTACGGCAGAAAAATTAGTAGAATTAGGGCGTTATTTTTCAATCATTCACCACATTAAAGGGCGCATTCGTTTGCGGGTGAATCCCAAAATTAAATGCCATGGCGAGAGTGTTTCATTACAAGACATTGAGGCTTTGCCCCAAAAAATTGAGGGTATTAAAAGTATTAAAATCAATAAAATTGTTGGTTCTTTAACGATTGAGTACGATGCGCATATTTTTCCCGATCACTTATGGAAAGATTTGGTGCATGGTGAAAATTTAGAAGAATTGGTAAGTATGATTACACGGCTTTCAAAGGAGTTTATCTAAGATGGAAGAGATTGAACACAAAGAGACATTAGCGCCATTGGGTGTTGACCCACGTGCACCTGAGCCTATTCTTCATCAAGCGTTAAAAACGGCTTTGGATGATGAATACCGTGCGTATGAAGCGTACATGCGTGTCATTGAGACTTTTGGTGCAAAGCCACCGTTTGCGTCAATTATTGAAGCAGAAAAGAGGCATCAAACTGCACTGCTTGAGCTTTTTGAGTGTCATGGTATTGTGCCGATTGAAAACCGCTGGGTAGGTCAGATGGATGCACCAAAAAGTTTACAAGAGGCTTATGCAATGGGTGTTGAGGCTGAAATTTCCAATATTGCAATGTACGATACCTTACTCTCCTATACGCAAAATTATCCTGATGTCCAAGAGGTTTTCTTTAGGTTGCAAGCAGCATCGTATAATAACCATTTGCCTGTTTTTCAAGCCCATTTAGAGGGTGTCGCTTCTAAAGCAGTTCCTAATGCTTCTACTCCTATGATGGAGAATGCTTTGCCTTCTATGGAAAAAATGAGTGAACAGATGAGTGAATGGAGTGCAATGGCAGGAAAACTTGCCAGTGGACAGATGAGCCAAGAAGAGATGTTAAAGCTTTTAAGCGGGACAAATTTCTCCTTTATTGCAGGAGCACTTCTAGGGGCCATTGGTGCAGGTGTTGTAGGCTCTATGAGTCAGAAAAACGAAGAACAAACCGAAGAAAAGGAGTAAGTCATGTTACCATTTATCGCAGGAATCGCAGCGGGTGCTGCAGTGGTGTATGCTTTAGGCAATCGTAAAGAGATTCAAGCAGGTATTAAAAGTGGTGTCAATAAAGCCAAAGAGTTAGCGTGTGATGTTAAAAAAGGCGTTGATGGCACACTAGAGTCGATTAAATCTAAAAAAAGTTCAGACATTGAAACGAAAGAGGGTGCGTAATGGCGATTATTAATACAGGGGAACCTAGAAACGTGGTAGGAAATGCCATCAGTGGCGCCTTAGCTTCTGGAATGGTTGCAAGTGCTTTAAATTATAATCAGTACAAACAAGAAAAAATTGACAAAGAGACTGCCATTAAAAACAGTCTTAAGCTTACCGTTCAAGGTGGTATTGTGACAGCCAGTGCGATTGCAGCTGCTAATTATGTAGGAAACAATAACATTTTAGGGGTACTCACAGCCGTCTCTTTGGGTGCAATGGGTGTTTATGGTGTGGAAAAAGTGTATGAGAAAACGCTTACATGTAAAACAGAAGATGTACTTGATGTGAAAGAAGAAGGAGAATAATCATTATGGAATTACCATCACTTGCAAATAACCCTTATATCGCCAAAGAGAATACAGCAGTGCCTAGTTCTGTCAATTCTCTGTTGGGTACATTTGATACGAAACATTTTGTAATAGGTGCAGTTGTAGGCGCTTTGGGTGCGTATCTTCTCACCAATGAAAAAGCACAAAAAGCACTTTTTAAAACGGTTGCAAAAGGTACACAAGCTTTTCAAGCGGGTATTGAAGAGATTAAAGAGCGCTACGAAGATGCTCAGGCGGAACTTGCCGCAGGTGAGTCATAATCTCAATGCAATCTTTACGCTTAGTGCATCAAACGCCCAAGCGTTTACGTTTCTATTCTTCCGAATTTAAAGGTGTAGAAGCGTGTGCGCTGGTGCGTGATTTAAAAGCACAGCTTCATGTTGATGAGGTACGGCTCAATGCCAAATCAGGCTCTTTGGTCATTGCCTCCTTTGAAACTTTGGATGTCAATGTGATTGAGCCGATTGTCAAAAGTCTTGAATTATCGATGTATCAGCAGTGTGATGATGGGTTTTTGCGCTGTTACGAAGAGGCGCATGCTCCTAGTATGCAAGGTGTTTTTCGAGCAGGAAGTGCTCTTTTATTTCAGCCTTTTATTCCTCAGCCAGAACTCAAACTTACCCTAAGTACGCTTGCAAGTCTTCCTTTGTTGCAAAAGGGTATTTATGAACTTTTTAGTGAGGGGCTAACCTCTAAAGTGCTTGAAGCAATGGCAGTGGGCGTCTCGTTGGCACGTGCGGATTATACTGCAGCCAATAGCACGAACCTTATGCTTGAAATTGGTGAATACATTGAAGAGACGACGGTTCATCGTAGTGATGATTTGATTAAAGAGTTAGCCAAACCTAATGTTGAAGAAGCGTGGCTTGAAGTAGAAGAAGAGGGTGAAATAACGCAAAAGCGTGTTTTAACCCAAGACATTAAAGTGGGCGATATTATTATTGTGGGTGCTGGTGATACCGTGCCTATTGATGGGCATATTGTCGATGGAACTGCTTCTATTAATCAAATCTCTATGACAGGAGAGGCAGAGCCTGTCAAAAGAGAGCGAGGACAGCGTGTTATCTCTGGTACGGTCGTTGAATCAGGGCGTATTCGTGTTTGGGCAGAACATGTAGGAGACGATACCGCAACCCAGCGCATTAAACAGTACATTAAAAGTTCACTGGATGAAAAATCTTCCATTGGGCTGAAAGCCACACGTTTAGCCGATAAACTTGTTCCTGTGACATTGGGTCTTGCAGGGCTCTCCTACGCCATTCGTCGTGATATGGCAAGTGTAGCAGCTGTTTTACAAGCGGATTATTCGTGTGCTCTTAAACTTGCAACACCTGTAGCGTTTAAAAATTCCCTCTCTATTGCGGGGCGTGATGGCATTTTAATCAAAGGGGCAAAAGCATTAGAAGCGTTGGCGAATGTGGACACCTTTGTCTTTGATAAAACAGGAACACTTACCCATGGTGAACTGGAAGTAGTTGAAATTTGTTCGTTTGATAAAGCATGGGATGAAGATGCTATTTTAAATTTAACAGCCAGTGCGGAAGAGCATTACTTCCATCCTGTAGCAGAAGCGGTGGTAAAAGCTGCTAAGGAGCGTGGATTTGTGCATATGCACCATGAAGAGGTTGAATTTATCGTAGCGCATGGTGTTAAAACACATATTAAAGGCAAAGAAGCCATTATTGGAAGCAGACACTTCTTGGAAGAAGATGAGGGTGTGTCTTTTAAAATACATGAAACAAAGTTAAAAACGTGCATGGAAAATGGAAAAATTTTGCTCTATATTGCGTATGATAAAAAGCTTTTAGGCACCATCGCCATGGTGGATCGTGTGAGAGAAAATGCCAAAAGTGCTCTGGAAAAACTACGTACATTGGGTGTCAAAGAGTTGGTGATGCTTACAGGGGATGTGCAGGAAAAAGCGGATGTTTTAACCAAAGAATTGGGGATTGATACGGTGTACGCAAAACTTTTACCAACCGATAAAGCACGTATTGTTGAGTCACTTAAAAAAGCTGGGAAAAATGTGGCATTTGTGGGTGATGGGATTAACGATGCTCCTGCACTGATGAATGCCAATGTGGGTATTAGTATGTATAAAGGTGCTGATATTGCCAAAGCAACAGCTGATATTAGTCTGCTTAAAGATGATATTGAAGCCGTGGTTGAAGCAAAAATACTTGCCAATAAAACCATGAAGCGAATACACAGTAATTTTAATGCTACCGTTGGCATTAACAGTGTGATTTTAGCAGGGGCGGCAATGGGTCTGTTTAGTCCCATAACAACGGCAGTTTTACACAATGGAACCACCATAGGTTTGCTCTTTAATTCGATGCAAAAAATTAAAACCTAGCGTTCTCAGCTAACTCTTAGTTGATAGGTTTTATAATCATGATAACTTTTATCATAAAGGAGTTATCATGCCTTTGATTCCATTAGGTATTGCCGCCATTTTAACCTTAGCATTAGGCTATGAGACAGGAAAAAATGCAAAACGAAAATTCGATAAAAAACGGGCTAAAGCGGCTCGAAATTCAGTGGGATCTTGACACTAAAAAAGAGGTTGCCAAAATTGGTATGACAACATCCATGGCGGTTGTTGTTGGAACCTCATTTGCAATGGATTCTAAGACCATGCGAAATCTTCATATTGGAGCAGGGGTTGCTTTGGTGGGGTTTTCCTTGTGGCATCATTTGTTGTATCAGCCTTCTAAAAAGCAAACAGCAAAGGTGAATGATACCAAGAGTGAACCTGTAACCTCGCATACAAATGCGCTTAATTTTCAAGAGGTGTATGCTAATTTAAGTATTGAGGGTGTCTTAACCCATGAAGAAGTAGAAGCGTTTGAAGCACGTTTAGAAACACTTTTATCAACGTATGAAAAACCTTCTACGAGTTTATTGGTCGATGTTCGAGGTTTGGAAAAAATTGAAGCAGGGGCAATTTGGCATGATGTGCTCAAGGGCTTTGGCAAACATCCTGAAATCAATAAAGTAGCCATTGTAGGACAGAGTAAACTTGAAAAACTCTCTATTTCACTGACAAGTGCTTTGATATCAAAACCTAAAATGGCCTATTTTGAAACCATGCAAACAGCTAGAGCGTGGCTTCTTGACGCCTAGAGCTGTTTTTACATGTAAAGATACAATGCTTTACATGTAAAAGAGTCTTCAGGAGACAAGCGCTGATTGAATAAGGGTTTCATTCGCTTCAAATTGAATTGTACAGTTACTTTTGTGCGCAATGTCTTCAATATTTTTTTCATAATGCAATGGTGTTGCATCACTTTTAATGGAAATAGAAAAAATAGGGTATTTTTTATTATTAAACCGAATGTATTCCCCTGTAATAAGGGACAAACGTGTTGTGATGGTTGTCGCATTTAGATGTGTTTGATAGACTTTATTGAGTAGCTTAATAAAATTTTCAACATTTAAATGAATATCAGGAAATGTTGGGTCAAACTCTTTTTTAAATTTAATAGCCGAATTGGTTGAAACAGCACTAATGCATAAATCTAAAAGCGCATAAATATTAACACTCTCTCCATACTCTTCAACATTGGCAAATTTTTTCGTCGCATTTTTGTAGAGTTTAATGCCAATCACATCTTCGTCTAAGTATCCAACGGTAATGGCATAAAATTTGTAGGAGTTAAAGGCAATATCAACAATGGTGGTTTTAAATCCATACGTAATACTGGCGTATGTGCCAGCTATATCAAAAATTTTTTTATGATTGACCTCACCAAGAAGGTATTGCGCTTCTTGGTTGAGAGAGACTATTTTGCCACTATTATCAAAGACTATAAAGGGATTATAGTCGTGTTCTATCCACTCTTCAGCAAAATTCATAGCTTAGCTTTCAATATAATTTTTAAGTTTTCTTCCCACTTTTGGATGTTTGAGCTTTTTAATGGCAGAACTTTCGATTTGACGAACACGTTCACGAGTGACATTGAGCTCTTTGCCAATCTCTTCTAGGGTTCTATCGCTTTCATCGTGCATCAAACCAAAACGCATACGAATAACCGCTTTTTCTCTGTCGTTAAGTTGGTCAAGAACATCGTCAATTTGCTCTTTAAGGTCCGATTTTAAAATATGATCCATCGGCGCAATAGAGGTTTTATCTTCCACAAAATCCCCAAACTTGCCATCGTCTTCATTGCCAATAGGTGCTTCTAAAGAAATAGGCTCTTTGGTGATTTTAATGACATTTTTGACCTTATCCGCACTCAAGCCCACTTCTTCAGCAATGGTTTCAATATCGGGCTCTTTGCCTTCTTCTTGTAAGTGTTTACGGATGATTTTATTGATACGGTTGATGGTCTCAATCATATGAATAGGAATACGAATGGTACGTGCTTGATCCGCAATCGCACGTGAGATAGCTTGACGAATCCACCATGTCGCATAGGTTGAAAATTTGTACCCTTTTTTGTATTCAAATTTATCAACGGCTTTCATTAAACCAATATTTCCTTCTTGAATTAAGTCAAGAAATGGTAATCCTCGGTTGGTGTAACGTTTTGCAATAGAAACAACCAGACGAAGGTTACTTTTTGCCATGCGTGTTTTAGACTCATCGGCAATCTTTTTACCTCGTTTGATTTGCTCCAAAATCTCTTTGAGTTTTTCAGGGTCCAAATCAAACCCTTGTTTGCTGGCTTCTTTGGTTTGGAAAAGTTTTTTAATTTCCATGTACGTTGAAACCATGGTGGCTTCTGGAACCATGACAGCAATATCTTCTTTGTTTAAATCGATAATATTTTTAAGTAAATTAAGATGGTTCTCTTTGAGCGTATCGTTAAAAAGTGGTAAACGATACTCTAATCGTTTGAGTTCTTTATCAAACTCAAAATCACTTTTAAGGGCTGTTTCCATTGATTTAACGAGTTCATTAATGAGTTTACTCGTAGGTCCTAAATCCATCAACGCATCTTTAAGCAATTTTTTCTTATACGCAAGATTAAGATCATAGTTCATCATCTCTTCGGCATCAAGATTTTCCTCAGGTGGACGTGCAAAACTTTTCATCCAATCTTTTTTGGCTTTTTCTAATGCTTTAAAGCTTTCAATAACTTTTTCTGTACGTGAGTTGTCCTTTTTTGAAAGGGTACGTTTCTCTTCCCCATCTTCTTCAAACTCGTCATCGCCATCATCGCCATCATCGCTATCATCATCGTCTTCAAATGTTTTGAAAAGCTCTTTAACACGGCGTTCACGATTGATTAAGGCTTCTTTATAATCTAAAATAAAGTCGATAAGATAAGGCACTGAACAAAAGGCATCAATGATAATATCTTCACCAAATTCAATTTTTTTACTAATATCAATCTCTTCATCTTTGGTTAAAAGTGAAATTTGCCCCATTTCACGTAAATACATACGTACAGGACTATCACTGCGTGACCACTCTAAAAGCTCTTTTTCACTGGCAAGATCAAATTCGTCTTCGAGGGCTTCATCTTGAAGTTTTTGACGCTCTTCTTCACGTTTTTTTGCCTCTTCTTTGTTTCGCAGTTTTGCAATTTCAGCTGAGGAGATCAGTGTGACTTTGTATTTGTCAATTAAACTCATCATTTTTTTGACGTTGGCGGAGGTTGGAGGTTTTGTAAAGAGTTCCATCACATTTTCATAGGTGACGTACGCTTTTTCATTTTCTGTAAAAAGTTCTTCTAATTCTGTATAGAGTTCTTTTGAGGCCATAAGTGTAACTCTCCTTAAGAGTAAGGGTGTGGAGGTTCTTTTTTTTAATCTCTTTCGTAATAAAAAGATGTGGATTATACCGAGTTTTTTTTAAATCGTGGTAAAAGCCATTTTTTTTAAAGTTGGAACGGGAGTTGCTTTAATGAAGAAACAATTTTGATTTAGTGGGTAAAACAATGCAAAATGGCTATTATGACGTTACAGGGGCAATGGTAACGCAGTTTAACAGACTCAATGTTATCTCCAATAACCTTGCCAATTTAAATACCACAGCCTTTAAAAGAGATGATGTGGTCGTGAGCGATTTTAAGCGCATTTTTCAAGAATACAAAGAAGAGATGCCCTTAGGGGATAACACCAAAGAGGCCAGTAAATTTCTTAATGCGGCGATGTCTCGTGTGCCACAAATTTCAGAACAGTATATCAAATACGAACAAGGTGGTATCAAAAATACAGGCAATGCGCTTGATTTTGCACTCAAACGAGAAGATGCATTTTTTATGGTGGAAACGCCAAATGGTATCCGTTTAACGCAAAATGGCTCGTTTAGCTTTAATGATGCGGGAGTGCTTACGACAAAAGAGGGCTATCCTGTGCTTCCCTCCACCTATTTTCAAAATCAGCAATACATTACCATTCCAGAAGATGGTGAACTAAGAGTGGATCAAAGTGGCGCTATTTATAATGGGGATGATGAAATTGGTCGAATGTACATTGTGCAAAGCGATGATATAAAATCGCTTACAAAAGAGGGAGAGAGTCTGTATGCGTTTAAAAGTACGGATGAATTAACCACTCTTGAAAATGGCAATTTGGTCGCTCAAGGGTTTTTGGAGACCAGTAATATTAATCCAGTGAGTGAAATGGTAGGGCTTATTGAAACCAATCGTTTGGTGGAAATGTACCAAAAAGTAATGAAATCACACATGAATGATTTAAACTCAGATGCCATTTCTAAATTGGCATCCACCAAAGCATAATAGAAACGAAGGAAGATAAATGATACGTTCACTTTATACAGCAGCAACGGGCATGATTGCACAGCAAACACAAATTGATACCACATCAAACAATATTTCAAACGTCAATACCATTGGTTATAAAAAACAGCGTGCAGAATTTGCGGACTTGATGTATCAAACCATGACCTATGCAGGAACATCAACCAGTGGCACGACAACATCTCCTACGGGCATTGAAGTGGGTCTTGGTGTGCGCCCAACAGCGATTGCAAAGCAGTTTACACAAGGTAACTTTAAAGAGACAGGCAATGCGCTTGATATTGCTATTACAGGGAATGGCTTTTTTCAAATTCAACTTCCAGATGGCACCACAGGGTATACCAGAAATGGCTCCTTTAAACTCGATAGTGAAGGAAATGTGGTAAACAGCGATGGGTACAGACTTTTACCCGAATTGGTGATCCCAGAAGATGCAACGCAAATTACCATTGGTGTGGATGGTATGGTTTCAGTCCTTCAAGCAGGGCAAACGGCGACCAATGAGATTGGGCAGATTGAGCTTGCAAACTTCATTAACCCAGCAGGACTTCACTCCTTGGGGGATAATAACTACATTAACACCTCTGCTTCAGGAGACCCGATTGTAAGCGAACCAGGGCTTAATGGACTAGGGCAAACCAGACAGCAATTTGTTGAGATGAGTAACGTGCAGTTGGTCGAAGAGATGACAGACTTAATTACAGGACAGCGTGCTTATGAAGCCAACTCAAAAGCGATTACGACCAGTGATGAGATGCTTCAAACCGTAAATGCTCTAAAACAATAAGCATAAGATGATTTTTCTTATTCCTATTTTTGTTGTGGTTGCTATTATTTTAGCAATTGATTTTTTCTATTTTCCAGATACAAAGCCTGATGAGAGAGCTCCTAAAAAAGAGCTTTCTCAAAAAAAAGAAGAGCACAATGCCACCCAAAACTATATTAACCGCTATATTAAAAAATAGTTTTACATGTAAAGAGACATAATGCATTTTTTTGCCATTTTCAAACTGACTATTCCTGTTTTAATGGGCTATATTCCTCTGGGGATGGCATTTGGACTTTTGCTTTCCAAACTGCTTATCCCGTGGTATTATGCTTTTTTTATGAGTCTGTTTATTTTTGCGGGTTCAGGGCAGTTTTTGGCTTTAACACTGTTTGCATCACAAGCCACCATTTTAGAGATAGCCATTGCTACCTTTTTGCTTAACCTTCGTCACACCTTTTATGGACTCTCCATGATTTCAGCCTTTAAAAACTTTTCATGGAAAAAGCATTACCTTATTTTTGGGCTTACCGATGAGACCTTTGCGCTTTTAAAAACCAGTGATGTTGAAGAGACACACCGTGAGAGGGCTTATCTTATCATTACCTTTTTAAATCAATGCTATTGGATTATTGGCAGTGTTGTGGGTGCGGTTTTAGGCAACGTGCTTCCTTTTAATTATGAGGGCATTGAGTTCTCACTGACCGCTTTGTTTGTCGTACTTTCCATTGAGTTATATAAAAAAAGTAGACTCCATCAACCCTTTTTTGTGGCACTTATCATTGGACTTTTTGGCATGATGTTTTTTCCACCGCAAAAAATGTTGATTTTATCACTCTGTTTGGCGGCGTTTGTGTTGATTGTTTTTAAGAGGAGTATGGAAAATGGAAAGTAGTTATATCATTGGTAGTATTATTGTTGCAAGCCTTGCGACGTATGCCACACGTATCATTCCCTTTTTGCTCTTTCGTACCCGTGAACCTTCGCCTTTGGTCAAATACATTGAACGAAACATGCCTTTGATGATTATGGTGATTTTAGTCTTTTATGCACTGAAAGATGTGAAGTGGGAAATCTATCCCTATGGTTTGGCGGAGATGATTGGGGTAAGCGTTGCGATAGCTTTACATGTAAGCTTTAAAAATGCGCTTTTAAGCATTTTTACCGCAACGCTGGTTTATATGTTTTTAATTCAAAAAGTTCTTTTTTAAACTTTTTTTACAAATTCAGATTTTAAGCCCATGGCACCAATGCCATCAACTTTACAATCAAGGTTGTGGTCACTCTCAAAATTAAGGCGAATATTTTTCACTTTGGTGCCCCCTTTGATGACCGCTGAAGAGCCCTTGAGTTTAAGGTCTTTAATGACCACAACGCTGTCTCCATCGGCTAAGATAGTTCCGTGTGCATCTTTAATAACAGCACTGCTTTCTTCGCTTGAGCTACTCTCTTTTGACCATTCGTGTGCGCACTCTGGGCAGATAAACATCGCTCCATCTTCGTAGGTGTATTCGCAGTGACATTTAGGACATGCGGGTAAATTTTCCATTAGCTTTCCTCTCTTTTTTGGCGAAAGTATGCCCAAAAGCCTCTCAAAAAGAGATAAACCTTTTTAATGTTTCATAAGAAGCGGAAATCGTTTATCCCTTTCATAGCGCCTCATTTTCTCTTCGTAACGATCAATAGCATCGACCATATCGTGTGCAAACGTCGTCTCAATAATATAATCCTTTTGGTTTACATGTAATGTTTTAAGTCCTTTTTGTTTAGCATTGTATAAAAGTGCAGGTCTTATTTCTTCGGCATTGCCTTGTGTAAGCCTTTGGATGTCATGTCCTAGCCCCGTGATCCACAAATCCATAAATTCGACACGAAAAGGAATGACTTTTCCCGATGTTTTTTGCATTAAAAAAGTCTCTTTTTGAAAAAAATCATAAAATAAAATGGCATCCATGCTCTCATCATACACCGCAATACTTTCTCCTGCGATGGGTTTTATGGAGGGATTGATGGTGCTTAGATCAACCACTTTGGGAGCACAGCCTGTTAGGAAAATAAAGCTAAGAAGCATTAGAAAATATTTCATAAAAATCCTTTGGTATTCAATGCCACAAGTCTAGTAGTCGATGATTTAAATAAACCTTAGATACAATGAAAAAAGATAAAAGAATAAGGAACTACAATGTTATTTGAAAAATTAGGTCTTATGGAACCCGTAAGAGAAGCAGTTAAAGAGCTTGGGTATACGACACCTACGCCTGTTCAAAGCAAAGTCATTCCTTTGGTACTTGAGGGAAAAGATGTCATGGCAACGGCGCAAACGGGAACGGGTAAAACAGCAGCCTATGCGCTTCCTTTGCTGCATATTTTAAGTAAAAAAACACAAAAATCAACCACCTCCAAAGTGGTACGTGCGCTTATTTTGGTACCCACCAGAGAATTGGCTTCACAAGTGGGTGCGAGTGTGCAAGTGTACGGCAAAAATGTGGCGCTTAGCAGTGCGGCGATTTATGGTGGGGTGAAGTTTACCCCACAGGCTAAAAAGTTGGATAAAGGCATTGATATTTTGATTGCAACGCCTGGAAGACTTTTGGAGCATGTAAAGCTGGGCAATGTGGATTTGTCTCGTGTAGAAATTGTCGTTTTTGATGAAGCCGATAGAATCTTAGATATGGGGTTTTGGGATGAGGTACAAACGCTTTTAAATTTGTTTCCTAAAAAGCGTCAAACGCTTCTTTTTTCTGTGGGGCTTTCAAAATCGGTGAAACGCCTTTCTGAAGTGAGTTTGAAAAAACCTGTCACGGTTGCCATTAATAATCAAGGTGATTTTGCAAAAAAAGTGGAGCAAACACTCTATTTGGTGGATAAAGAGCGCAAATGTGAATTGCTTTCTTTTATGATAGGTACCCACAATTGGCATCAGGTTTTAGTTTTTACGAAAACCAAACAGAGTGCGGATGAAGTAGGGGACTATTTAAATGCGAGTGGTTTAAAAACCCTTGTTTTACATGGCGATAAAGCACACTCCAAACGTACACAAGCCATTCATGCGTTTAAAGAAAATACCATTCGTGTGCTTGTCGCAACCGATATTGCTTCTCGTGGGCTTGATATTGAAGATTTACCGCATGTGATTAATTATGAATTACCTGGTGATGCGGAAGATTATTTACACAGAGCAGGACGAACAGGGCGTGCAGGTAAAGAGGGAAGGGCTATCTCTTTGGTATGCAATGAGGAAAAAAATAAATTTAAAGAGATAGAAAAGATTTTAAAATATACCATTAAAACGGAGTTTTACCCTGGTTTTGAGACCAAAGAGTGGGCTGAAAAAGAGGCAAAAAAAGGGACGATTCAAGCAAAAATTGAGTATGAAAAAGCAAACAAAAAAAGTGTTTCAATTAAAAAAAGACGTGAAAATTATAAAGAAGTCAAAGCAAAAAAACACACACGTGTAGGAGGCGGTAAAAAATGATGGTAGAGATGCAAAAACTGCACTATTTTAAAGATTTTATTGAACAAGAAGAGAATCCACGGGGTAAAAACCTTTATATGATGATTTTAGCGGTGGAAGCGTATTATGAATTTGTTGCAGAAGTGTTGATTCCTGGGACTTCTCGTAGTATGACACAGTTTAAATTGCTTGAAGAGTTACGGGCACTTAAAACAATTAGTGAGCAAGAGTTTGTTATCATGAACGAGACACGAAAGCTTAAAAATGATGTGACGCACCGTTTGGATTATGAGATTAATGCGACCTATTTATTTGATTTTTGCAACAACTGTGGCGTAAAAGATAAAATCATTCCTGAAGATAAAAATGACCAAAAAGAGCTAAATACTGCACTTTTAGATGCTCTTTTGAAAAGCTACAAAATTGTTGATTTAAAACTTTACTCAAAAGTGCGCAAAGAACTTGAAAAGGTGCATGGAGAGCAGGAGTGACATTTAAAGTAAAAGGCAAACAGCACATCTCCAAAAACTGTTTGGTGTGTGGCATTGAAAACCCTTTGGGCTTAAAAACGAAATTTTATGAACTCGAAAACAAGGAAGTGGTGGGGTATTTTACAGGGCATACCTATTTGCAAAGTTACCCAAACATTTTACACGGTGGCATTTCAGCGACCATTTTAGATGAAACCATTGGGCGTGCTATTATGGCGCATTACGGGCAAGAGAGTTTTGGTGTGACCCTAGAGTTAAACTTAAAATATAAAAAGCCTGTTCCTTTGGATGTAGAGCTTAAAGTCATTGGGCGCATCGTGAGCGATAAAGGGCGTATTTTTGAAGGTACGGGTGAGCTGATACTCCCTAATGGCGAAGTAGCCGTTATTGCCTCAGGGCGTTATATGAAACGCAATGTCACACAGATTGTGGAGAGTGATTTTATCGAAGATGAGTGGTTTGCAAGCGATGGCAAAGATAGAGATGAGATAGAACTTTAAGTGGATAAAACATACGATATTCTTCAACGTGTCTTTGGGCACCACAGCTTTAGAGCCAATCAAGAAGAGGCTGTCAATGCGATTTTAGCGCATAAAGACCTTATGATGATTTTACCCACAGGAGCAGGGAAGTCTTTGTGTTATCAGCTTCCCTCTCTTGTAATGGAGGGCATGAGCGTGGTGATTTCACCGCTTTTAGCGCTCATGCACGACCAAATCACCGCACTCTCTGCCTTTGGCATTAAAGCGGCGATGATTTCATCCATGCAATCTCCCTCTCAGATACAAGAGAGTATGCAAGCGTGTCGCAACGGTGAGCTTAAACTTTTATACGTTGCACCTGAACGCTTAAAGGGTGAGTCGTTTTTAAACTTCTTACAGAGCCTTTGCATCAACTTTTTTGTCATTGACGAGGCGCATTGTGTGAGCGAGTGGGGGCATGAATTTAGAGAAGATTACCGTCAACTCTTTCGTCTTAAACACTACTTTCCTCGTACTCCCATTGCTGCATTTACGGCGACAGCAACGAAAATTGTCGAACACGATATTTTGCATCAGCTCGGATTGTCACACCCCTTAATCATTCGAGCCAAAGTCGAGCGGGACAATTTAAACATCAAAGCGGACTATCGCAATGCCAACGGGCGTGAGCAACTTTTGAGTTTTTTAAGTGCGTTTCAAAATGAGAGTGGTATTGTGTATACATTGACACGCAAAGAGACGGAGAGTTTGGCGCTGTTTTTAGAAGGGTACAAAGTGCGTGCACGCTCGTATCATGCAGGGCTTTCTACTGAGGAGAAAAACGAAACGTACCGTGCTTTTTTAAACGATGAAATTGACGTGGTGGTTGCAACCATCGCCTTTGGTATGGGGATTGATAAGAGCAATATTCGTTTTGTGGTGCACATGTCACTGCCAAAAACCATTGAAAATTACTACCAAGAAATAGGGCGTGCAGGGCGAGACGGTCTGAGTGCTTCAACCTTGCTTCTTTTTTCAGCCTCCGACATAGTGGAGCACAAACGACGCATCAGCGAACAGCCTGCCTCGGAGTACCAAAAGGTAGCCTATGAAAAGCTAGAAGCTATGGCAAAATTTGCAACATCTCAGCTGTGCCGTCATCAACAAATAGCGACCTATTTTGACGATACCATTCTTACATGTAACACCCGTTGCGATAACTGTGTGGAGGGTGAAAAGCAGAGTGTTGACATCTCAAACGAGGCATTAAAGCTACTCTCTTGTGTGTACCGCACAGGGCAACGCTTTGGACTGCAATACGTCATTGATGTTTTAATGGGTGCAAATAATGAAAAAATAGCGCAAAATGCGCATCAAAACCTCTCCGTTTATGGCATTGGGAAAGAGCGAAGTAAGGCGCAGTGGCTTAGCATTGGCGATAGACTTTTGGAGCTTGAAGCGTTAAAAGTTGGCGAATACCGTGTGGTGAGTCTTAGTGAATATGGAGCTCAAATCATCAAAGAGCGTTTACATGTAAGCATGCATGCGAAGCGTTTGGAAGAGCGTAAAAAAGTCTCTAAAAAAGCGACGAAAGTGGTTACAGGAGCGTTTGAGCTTTCCATTTTTGAGAAATTACGTGCCTTGCGTTTGGAAATTGCTCAAGAAAATGGCATTCCGCCGTATGTGGTTTTTAGCGATAAAACCCTCAAAGAGATGGCTGAAAAACTTCCTCATGACAAAGAGGCAATGTTGGAAGTCAGTGGTGTGGGTGAGGTGAAGTTTGAGCGCTACGGTGAAGCATTTTTAGCCTTGTGTATGAGGCTTCGTTAAGCTTTACATGTAAAGAAAAATGTGTATAATAGAGCCAAGACATATAAAGGATAACAATGAGCGCAGGGCAAAGCAGAAGCAACATTCATAAGGGTGTTAAGGTTTTGATTGTTTTAAAAGAAGACCAACGCAGTGGAAAACTAACGCAAGGTGTGGTCAAAGACATTCTCACCAATTCTGCCAATCATCCCCACGGCATCAAAGTGCGACTCGAAAGCGGTGAAGTCGGACGTGTGAAAGAGATTATTCTTTAGGAGGAGGACGGTATGAGCGAATTTTTTGCAAGCGAAGCATTTAGTTTGTATGGGATTCCTTTGCTCATTTGTCTTGCTCGTATACTGGATGTGAGTATTGGCACACTTCGCATTATTTTTGTCTCGAAGGGACTTCGCCTTTGGGCACCCATACTAGGTTTTTTTGAGGTGAGCATTTGGCTTATGGCTATTTCTAAAGTCATGGCAAACCTGACCAATCCCATTAATTACATCGCCTATGCTCTGGGATTTTCTTTGGGCAATTACATTGGAATGTTTATTGAGAGTCGTTTGGCACTTGGGATGGTGGTGATTCGGATTATTACCAAAAAAGATTCCCATGAGCTTGTCCGTTCTCTTCGCGCTCTTCGTTACAGTGTTACCGTTGCTGATGCAGAGGGCAATAATGGGATTGTCAGTGTTATTTTTACCGTCATCAAACGAGCCGACATTGAGAGAGTGCGCTCTTTAATTGGCAAATACAATCCTCTAGCCGTTTATTCCATTGAAGATGTGCGTCATGCAAGTGATCCTAGTTTTCCCATGGAAGAGCAGAAATACTCAATGTTCTCCTCTTTTTTTCGAGGGCATCGCAAGTAAGCGCTTTGAGAAGAGCGTGCTACTCTAAATAAAGAAGGGTATCATAAAGAATGAGGGATTTTTCTTCAAATCCCATAATGGTATTGGGTGCTGATTGTGTGGAGTGAAACGCTAAGAGCAGTTCACGAATTTTAGTGACAAGAGCCTTATCGACACCTTTAGAGGCAATCATAACATCATAAGGTATCTCATCTGAGCTGGCAAGAATACGAATTTCTTCTTTTTCACTTTTGGGAAGTGTTAGGTAAATGCCATCGTAAATGGCTCCTGCGTCAATGGAATTTTCCAAAAGTGCCTGCATGATTTTTGGGTGTTTTTTGAGAAAATAAACTTTACCAAGCTCTTTTTGAGGGTCTATCCCCTCTTGTTTGAGCATAAACCGTGGGTAGAGATAGCCTGAGGTGGAATCAACATCGGTAAAACCAAAGCGTTTTCCTTTGACATCGTTAAGGGTTTGAAGCGAATTTTTTTGGCGTGTGATGATGAGACTACGATAGCTTGAGCGTGCGTTGCCTTGATGGTCTTGTATTTTAAAGGTTGCAAGGTAGTGTGTTGGAATCTTTTTTTGACGAGATGTTGCAAAGAGTTTGGGCGAAATGGAAGCAATATCGACATTGCCCTGCTCAATGAGTGTGAGTAAATGCGTATAATCTTTTGAGACAATAAAAACAATCTCTCTTTGCAATGCTTTTTCAAGATAGCCAATCAGCTCTGCATGTTGGGTGCGCAACTCTTCAGTATTTTTATACGGATTGACTGCAAACACAAGGCTTTGTTTTGCATGGGCATACAGGGATAAGCAGAGAAAAAATGCAATCTTTAGAAAAAAATTAACTTTCATGTTGTACCTGATTTCTTCCGCCATTTTTGGCTTTATAGAGTGCGTTATCGGCACGTTTTAAGATGGTTTTTGAAGTATCGTTTGGCTGGTGTGTTGCAACACCTAGGCTCATGCTTAAAAACTCAGGGTAGTGCTCAAAGGTGTGTTGGTGTAGGGTGGCACGGATGTGTTCAGCAATGCGTAATGCCCCATCAAGAGGCGTGTTGGGTAAAATCAGTAAAAACTCCTCTCCACCCCAACGCCCCAGCATGTCACTTTCTCGAATGGACGCACTCATTAGACGTGCGGTATGAATAAGAACATGGTCACCTATCGCATGCCCATAGGTGTCGTTAATGTTTTTAAAATGGTCAATATCTATCATAATAATTGAAAAAAAAGCACCCCGTTTGCTCTCTTCTATTTTTTGTTCTAAATATTCTTCAACTTTGCGTCTATTGGCAAGGGCGGTGAGTTGGTCGGTTGTGCTTGAGTGTTCAAGGGCTGTTTGTGTGTGTGCTATTTTCTCGCTCATGTTAAACAAGGCTTCTGCAATTTTTTTGATTTCAGGGGTGGTGTGTTGATGCAAGGTATGTTTGATGGCTCTCATAAGATCGTGTATGCTAAGACGGTCTTCGTAAAAATCAATCAAGACGAGAGAGAGTGCTTTGTGCTCTTTTAAGTGTTTAAGCAGTGTAAAATGCAAGGCTAACATCAGAATCAATAGTGCTAAAGAGATGCCGATTAAAAAGGTGTTACGTGCTTCTTTAAGGGCATAAAGCTCCTCTTCTGAAGAAGGGCTAATACTAAAGTTAGCATCTTTTGCACCACCTGTTTGGAAGGTTACATGTAAAGAAGACGAGAGCGCCTGAGGCAAAAATGGTTCTATTGAAGTCGAAAGAGTTTGGTGGGTGGAGGTGTAGGTCATGGTCATGCTGGTGTCTTGTACTAAAGTGTTCAAAAAGGCATTGTCAATGACAATAGCAAGACTAATAACTCCAATAGGTCTTTGCCCATACTGTTTCACACGTTTTGCATAAATTAAACACTCTTCTCCATCCACGAAGTCAATACCCAAAAAGGTATCGTTTTGAAGGGCTTGACGCACATAAAAGCGTTGTGAGGTATCATCGCCAAAATTAAATTCAGCTTCCCCTCGGCTAATGATCGTACCGTCTAAATCCATAAAATGAATTTTCTCAGACGTAGAAGAGAGAAAAAGTTTGCTCCAATTGTACAGCATATCGGTATCGTGGCTTAGAATTCCTGTGATGACCTCTTGCGAGTTAATAAGAATATGGGCTGTTTTTTGTAAGCTTTGTTGCTTCTCTTCAAAGCGTTTTTGGATGACTTCTGCTTGCATGACATTTTTTTGGTCAAAGGCTCTTTTTTGTGTCAGGTATAAAGATTGTATTTGGTAGATTCCAAATACAAAGATGGTTCCTAGTTGTAGGAATGAGAGAAAAAGGACTTTATTGTAGAGATTCATGTGTAGATGCTTTGAGTGTTTGTTTAAACGTTTCATAAAAGGCACTGTCTTTTCGCATAAACCCTGCGCTATCCCATCCTAAATGTTCTTTGAGTGCTTCAGTGGATGCGGAGTGTGTGCTAAGACGTTCAAGGATATGCGCAATGCGTTCACTCTCGTGTGCCCCAATATGTTCAGATGCAACAATGGCATCCAATGGAATAGGTTTGGAGCGTGCTAGAATGGTAAAGGCATCGCCGTATTTTTCAAAAGCACTGTAATACGTTCCATCCGAAACAGCTCCTGCTTCAATGGAGTGACTCATCAGTGCTTCAATGACTTTATCATGTTTTTTAAGAAAAAATATTTTTTTAAAAAAGGTGTAGGGATTGATGTTATGTTCTTGAAAAATGAGCATAGGATAAGCATAGCCTGAAGTGGAATCTTTGTCGGTAAAGGCAAAATACTTATCTTTGGCTTCATCTAAAGTCTGAATATGGGATGGTTTATGCGCAATAATAAACGCCTGATAATAGGGGGTAATGTCTCCATTTTTAGAGTGTTCCAAATAGGTTACAAGGTAATGTAAGGAGGGAATTTCTTCTTTGAGAAGAACAAAATTTTTCGTATTTACCCAAGCAAAATCAACACTTTTTTCTCTGATACGTTGTGCCAGTTCTTCGTAATCTTTGGTAATGACCAGTTGAAAGGTATCGCCACTTTGTTCACTGAGGTAGTGCATTAAAGGGGTGAGTGCTTGTGTGATTTTTGCAGGTGTATTGGAGGGGAAAATGGCAAAAGTGTACTCTTTTGCTAAAAGCATGGAAGCGCATAATAAGCAAAAAAGAAGGTGTTGTATACGCATGCACATCTCAATTCTTAGGGAATGTATTTTTTTAAGTGCCTCATTCTAGCATAATATATTCAAATAAAAATTACAGAGATAAAGAGTCCAAAACTAGGTATTTTGTAAGATTTTGCACATAAAGCTTAGAATGCTAAGAGCATCCATGCCAAAGAGAGCATCACTATGCCAATAAGCCCATCTAAAATTTTCCACGCAAGAGGCTTTTTAAACAAGGGTGCCAAAAGCCGTGCGCCATAGCCTAAAGAGAAGAAAAAGACAAACGAAGCGCTCATCGCCCCAAAACCAAACAAAGGCGCACTTTCTCCAAATTTAGTCGAAACGGAACCTAGTAAAATGACGGTATCCAGATACACATGAGGGTTTAGCCATGTAAAGGCGAGGGTTAAGAGTATGGTTTTTAAAAGCGTTGGCGGTGTGATACCCTCAGGTTTTAGCTCATGCGACATACGCCACGCCGAGTAAAAACTCTTCAATCCATAAACACATAAAAAAGCAAAACCACCATAACGAGCAAAAGTTTGAAGGGAAGGAAACTGCTCCACCAAATACCCAAAACCCGAAACCCCTGCAAAAATCAAAATGGCATCAGAAAGCGCACAGACAAAGCAAATGACAAACACATGCTCTTTTTTAATGCCTTGTTTGAGCACAAAAGCATTCTGCGCCCCAATGGCTAAGATAAGTGAAATTCCAAGACTAAAACCTGAGATAAATGCGTTCACAATACTTCTTTCACACGCCCCACTTCACCACTCTCCAGCCTCACTTTGATGCCATGCGGATGCGTAGGAGAGTTGGTCAAGATGTCTTTAACAATGCCCTCTATAAGCTTGCCCGTGCGTTGGTCAGCTTTTAAGACGATTTTGATTTTGAGTCCTTTGGTGATGGAAGAGCGGGTGTTACCGTTCATAAGACTTCCTTGGGCAATAGATAGATTTTATCTTTGATGTATTGGTTATTTAACCAAAACGAGTGCTTCATATAGTTATTTTTATCTGTAAGTTGGTCGAGGGTAGGTAATGGATATGTATCGTCTTTATCTTTAGCGTGAGGTCTTACATGGGCGATGGTACTAAATTTTTTACTGGGAAAATGAGTGTAATATCGTTTGTTAGAAATCTTCTTGACGATATTTCCTTCTTGAATAACACGCTTAGCTTCAAGCCAAACCTTTTGCGATGCCTCAATGTCAGCATGGGGCATATTCCAAAATTTAACTTTTCGTAGGAACAATTGATTGTTTTCAAACTGGAAAAAAACAAATAAAAATTTATGTTCTAAGATGGCTTTAAACTCGGACTCTTCCCATGTTTCTTCAAGGAGGCGTGTGTATTCAAATGCAGGGAAAGAGACATCTTCTTTGGGTAAGTTGTTCTCTTTTAGCCTTACGGTTTTCACGATAATATCAGCTTTTTCAAATTCTTCAATGGCGTGTTTAAGGTCGATTTTTAAGATTGCTTTGGTGAGATTGGCATAGAAATTTTTTGATTTTCGATTGAGTTTGAAGTCAAAATGCTCAAGAATTTGCTCTAAAGATTGGTTGTAATAGGGCGTAAATCTTTCGATAACAATCTCCTCAATAGAGGGCTTTTGATGCAATATGCTTTGCGTAATGAGTTTTCCATAGACTTCTGTTTTGTGTTTTGCTAACGAAGCAATGATATGATTCACATAGCCTTGCTTTAAAGAGTAAGCTCTTTGTTTTGCAAGAATGGTGTTATAAGGCTGTTGGCGTGTTGTTTGAGCCGTTGCTCCTTTGGAACATGCACCTAAATAAAATGTATCCCCTTCTGAGAGTTCGTGGGCTTTACCAGCTCGTATTTTTTTTTGAATAAATTCCCAATCTTGCCTGATGATTTCCAAATCAGCATCAGGAAACTTCCATTCATCGACAAGTTTAATGACGTAATCTAACACAGATGTATCTTTCGTGTGTAGGTAAAAAATTAGAAGTAGGTGAGCATTTTTTTTCAAAAATGCACTCTCCTCAAAATGTTGATGAACAACATCCATGTAGTTGATGATGTTAAGGACAAGGCGCTCTTTTGAGCGGTATTGTTTCTTTTTTAATTGTTTTAGAGGTGTTGATTTTAGCTCTAATTTAGCTTCTTTAAAATCAGGTTGTGCATCTGAATTGGGTTCGTAAAGAAAATAAAATTTTTCCAGTATCTTTCCAAAACTTCCTTTATCTAAAGAGGCGTTGGGTGCAACTAAGTCACATATGTCTCGCAATGTCTTACCAAGAAGCTTTTTAGCAAAATTGATGATGGATTGTTTGTCGGTTATATCATAAGGAAGGCTCATGAAAGACCTCATTAATTAGGGTTTTTCCTAGTTTTTCAATAATGCCAACCACCAGCGCATTGCCCATTAAAAAAGCTCTTTTGGTATTGCTCGCCCCAAGTGTATGGTTGTCTGGAAACATGTTGAGTCGTTCAAGTTCAACAGGCGTTAGTCTTCGGTATTTACCATTAACACACACAACATGCTTAAAGCGTGATGCACTCTGACCCCCTTCACCTGTGATAATGGTTCGAGCAGGTTTGTCAAGTGAATCAGGGAAGCTCATGCTGCCCTCGGTGTATTTATAGTTATGACCTGTGATTTTATCTATTCGTTCGTATGATTTTGAACCTTTATGGTACATCCATTTTTCCAACTCATTCTCATGAATATAAAATTCTTTTGGTACGCAAGATTCGTCTTGAAGTATGTGCGACAATAGCTTGTACTCGCCCTCATAGTTTGAATGCACTGCTGTAGAATAATAGGTATTGTCAATCGTATAACCAGCGTCTAAAAAAGGACTTTTTTTTGTGTTTTGGTTAAAGGTGTTTGTAATAGTAACCAAATCGTTTTCCAATGATGCCGATACAATCATCTGAGGTGAGATTTCTTGAATGGGGAATGCTTTTGCAAAAAGACCTTTTTGATTAAAAATGTCAGAGGGCTTTGCATTTCGGAGTGTTTGGTAAAGAGGTGTATCTTTTTTATAACCCATGATAAAAATTCTTTTGCGTCGTTGGGGCATGCCGTATTCGCTTGCGTTCACGACTCTCCACTCAACCGCATAACCCAAAGAATTTAAAGAGGCTAAAATCAAGGCAAAGTCTCGACCTCTTTGAGTGGCTGGGGATTTTAAGAGTCTATCAACATTTTCTAACATCAAATAGCGTGGGGCGTTCTCTTTTTTTTCTTCAAGGATTCTAAAAATTTGCCACCATAAAACGCCTTTTTTACCCACAATTCCGTGAGCATTTTTGAGGCTACTAGCAACGGAATAATCTTGACAAGGAAACCCTCCCACCAACAGGTCATGGTTTGGGATATCGGCTGAATTAACGTTGGAAATATCTTCATTGGCGTGGTTTTCATAGCCAAATCGTGCGCAGTAAATATCTGAAGCATGTTGAATTTTGGTTGAAGGCTCCCACTGGTTGCTCCATACAATTTTAAATTGTGCATTATCTTGATTGGCTCTTTCTAATCCAAGTCTAAAGCCACCAACACCTGCAAACAATTCGATGGTTTTTAAAATATTTGAATCGTTTTCGTTTGTACTCAACTGCTTTTCAACCTTTTGAAGAAGTGTAAATAAATTAGGTGCTTTCATGTTTGAATCCTTGTCGATTGATAATAAATCATAACAGTGATTCAAAAAAAAATTAAAAAATATTTCATATTGAAATATTTTAGGTTAAGGAAGGGATATTCTACTAAATATGAGCATTAGATGAGATTAAAGCTCTCCACGCCCAAACTCTCTCGCCTAAAAGTACCACACCAATGGCGACGATGCCATATTCAAACACCCCAGCCACTTTTTGTGCCCAGAAACTGTGAAGCAGTGCAAGTGCTAAAGCGAGATAGACCGCTTTGTGGTATTTTGAAAAGCGAGCGAAGCGTTTTTTTGTGGAGGTGAGAGCCATAAAAAGCACGATAGCAAAGGCGATAACGCCTACATAAATGAACGGTTTTTTGAGGCTTTTTTCAACGATGGCAACGAAGTCAAATTCGCTATCAAGTACGATAAAAACGCTTACATGTAAAAGGGCATAGAAAAAACTAAGCAAGCCGATGGTTTTGCGGTAACGGAGGAAGTTTTGCCCGCAGACTCGTTTACATGTAGAAGGCACTAAGGAGAGTAAAAGGAGGCAAATCGCTCCAACCCCTGTGATGGTGTAGAGCATCTTGATGGGGTCAATGGCATGCTCAAGAGCGTAGTAAGCATAGCCCAAAGGAAGCAGGGCGATGAGGGAAATGAGCGTTTTCAAAAAAACTTCCTCAAATCCATTCCCGCATACAAATGCCCCACCTCTTTTTCGTAGCCATTAAACATCAAGGTCTCTTGTTTGGAAAGCTTACCCAAGACTCGCTCTTTAGCTTGCGTCCATCTGGGGTGGTCTACTTTGGGATTGACATTGGCATAAAAGCCATACTCTTTAGCATCCATCACTTGCCAAGTGTTTTTAGGCTCTTCTTCCACGCATTCGATAAGGTCAATGGACTTGATGGATTTAAATCCGTATTTCCATGGGACAACGAGTCGAATGGGTGCGCCGTTTTGTTTAGGAAGAGGTTTGCCGTACATGCCCACGGCTAAAAAGGTTAAAGGATGGCGTGCCTCGTCCATGCGTAAACCCTCGACATAAGGATGTTTGATGGAAGCAAAAAGCCCTCTTTGTTGGTCGGGAAACATCTCAGGCTCATGACGAGTCGTAAACTTCACATATTTTGCTTTGGTGTTTGGCTCTAAATAATCCAGCAGTTTATACAGTGGAAACCCAATCCATGGAACCACCATAGACCAGCCCTCGACACAACGAAAACGATAAATCCGCTCTTCAAGCCCAAACTTGGCGATGAGCTCATCCACTTCAAGCATCTGCTCGGTTTTGATTTCACCAAAAAAGCCGACATTCCACGGTTTTGTTTTCATACTCTGTGCCATTTTGACAGGGGCGGTTTTATCGGTGGAAAATTCGTAAAAATTGACATAATTACTTGCTTGCTCAAAGGTGTTTGGGGTGAGTTTGAGTGGGTTGGCATCTTTGGTAAAGGAGAGTTGAACTTCCTCAGGCATGGAGGCTAAAAGCTTTGAGAGTGCGCTAGTGCTTACCAACGCACCCGCTCCTAGTTTTAAAAAGTGACGGCGTGCTTCAAAGAGCACTTCTGGGGTAATGTGCATGGGTGACTCCTTTGCAAAGTTGGTTTATTGTAACACAAAAGTCACAACAGAATAACCTTTTTACATGTAAGGCGTTTAAGAGAGGAGAAAAGCCCTTAAAAAGGGCTTTGTAAAATAATTAGGCGGTTTTAAAAACTGAGAGCGTTGTGCTTAAATTGGAAGCGAGTTTTGAGAGGTGTTCTGCTGCTCCTGCGATCTCTTCAACGCTTCTGGCATTGGAGCTTGAGAGGGTGTTGATTTTGGTTATATTTTCAATGACAGCGGTTTGAATGAGCGTAACATTGTGTTTTGCATTTTCTACTACGTCATCTGTTCCAATGACACTCTTATCGAGCAAATTTACTGCATCGTTGGTTTGGGTGGTTACTTGCTCAGAGAATTGACAGAGGTCTTGAATACGTTTGGCGTTGAGGTTCATCTCTTGGCTAATGTCGGTGATGGATTGGACGATGACATTGACCGTTGCATTGGTTTCAATGAGGCTTTTTTGAGTACGTTCTGCGAGTTTTCGCACTTCGTCCGCCACCACGGCAAAACCTCTGCCATGTTCTCCCGCACGGGCAGCTTCGATGGCGGCGTTGAGGGCTAAAAGATTGGTTTGGTCGGCAATATCACCAATGACATCTAAGACATTTTTGACTTGTTTCGCATCTTCTGAAAGGTGGTTAAGGCGCTCATTCATTGCTGCTTCATTGTGTGCCGTTTGTGTCAGGTTTTGCATGGTTTCAGCAAGGAGATGTTGCGCACTTTGAAGGCTTTTTTGCGCTTGCTCGGTAAGGGTTTTGACCTCTTGAGATTGTGTGTTGGCATTTTGGATGGCATGCGCAACCTCTTGGGCTTCTTGGGTGGTCATCTGTACCACATTGGCTTCTTCTTCGGCTCTTTTTCCTATTTGAAGGCTGGTACTGGAGAGTTCTTCTGCCACGGAGGCATTTTCGAGGGCATTGTTTTTAGCACTATTGAGTGCGGAAGAGACATCGCTGATGAGTGCATTGAGGGCATGCATAATGTCACCGATTTCATCTTTGGAAAGAATGGCGATTTTTTCACTTAAATTTTTGCTCATACGCATTCTTTCACACTGTTCTTTGGCGTAGGTGACAGATTTTTTAATGGATTGGGTGACGTAAAAGAAGATGGCAAAGACAAGGAGCATTACGAGGGTTATGATGATTTCTGAGAGAAGTTTATTGGTATCAAGACGGTTAAAGTTAGATTTTTTCACTTCATTTGCTAATTCTTGAAATTTTTCAAGAATCACGGCAAAGGATTGGGCACTTTGCTGGTAGAGTGTTTCAAGTTTTTGGGCATCCTCAGGATAGGTTTTTGAAAAATTTTCATCGTGAAGGGTTTTACCGTATTTTGCGTAAAGTATCAGCCGAGGTGCGTTGATGGCATGCCACTCTTGAAGGATTTTTTTAAGCGCATCAATACGTTCATGGTTGACTTTGCTGAGCAATATACTTTTGAGCTCATCCAAATCCGTAAGCAAGGTTTGGTAGATTTTTTCATAATTTTCTAAATTTTTAGCTTGAAAATGGATTTGGTAGTTGCGTTGTTCAATACGAAGCTCTAGGGTGAGTTTTTCAATAGTGGCTATGGTGACAAGACGTGTTGCTGCCATTTTGGCATCATTGCCTTCTTTTACAATAGCATAGCCTAAAATACCAAATCCAAGGATGAGGACAAGCAGAAGAAGCGTGAGTTTACTTTTTATGGTCGAAAATGACATAGATTCCCTTTGTGTATCAATATTAGGAATGTATGTTAGATTAATTAGGTAAATTATATGTAAATTTTAAAATAAAAAAAAGCAAAAGACATCTGCCTTTTGCTTTTACATGTAAAGACTAAACGAGGCTTAGAAGGACGATAAGTAAAATGGGTGGGGTGACAATGAGCCCAAATTTTGAGTATTCCCAAAAGCTGATTTTTACCCCTTTGTTCGCCATAACATGCAACCAAAGAAGCGTGGCAAGTGAGCCAAATGGGGTCATTTTTGGCCCTAAATTGCACCCAATGATATTGGCGTACGCTAAGGCATTATTGGGGATGTCATGCAAGGCTATATCCATAATCATGACGGTGGGCATATTGTTCATAATAGCACTTAAAAAAGCTGCTATAAAGCCCGTACCTAGAATGGCAATGGTATCACCTTGTGCGTTGAGCTGTGTTAAGATGGTACTCAAATAATCCGTCAGTCCAGCGTTTTTAAGCCCATACACCACAATGTACAGTCCAATGCTAAACCATACCACTTGCCACGGAGCGGTTTTAATGATATGCCATGGTTTGGTAGCTTTAAAAGAGGTCGCAATGGCTAAAAACACAAGCGCACCGCCTAGGGCAATAAAACTAATGGGTAAGTGGTACATTTCTCCGACAAAATAGCTTGCCATAAGTCCTGCGATAAACACCCAACTGAGGTAAAAAAGAGGTTTACTTTTTAAGACATCATCGGGATTTTTTAAGAGTTCAGTGTTTACATGTAAGGGAATATCTTTGCGTAAAAAGAGCCATAAAATGCCGATAGATACGATGGTACTGACGATATAAGGGATGAACATAACACTCAAATACGTCGCAAAACCAATGTTAAAATAGTTGGCGGTGACGATGTTGGTGAGGTTGGAAAAGACAAAAGGAAGCGACGCACTATCGGAGATAAAGCCTCCTGCAAGCAAAAAGGCGACAATGGTTTTAGCATTCAGCTTTAAAATGCGCATTTTAGCCAGTAAAATGGGGGTTAAAATGAGCACCGCACCATCATTGGCAAACAAAGCGGAGATGAGCGCACCCAAAAGCAGCGAATAGACAAACATCAAATGCCCATTGCCATACGAGAGCTTTGCCATTTTAATGGCGCACCACTCAAAAAAGCCTATTTCATCAAGGACAAGGGAGAGAATAATAATGCCAATAAACGCTAACGTCGCATCCCAAACAATGTTTGTAACGACCAATACATCTGCAAAACTGACCACGCCTAAAAGCAGTGCACACACCGCACCTATGATGGCAGAAGTGCCAATTTTAATCCCACGAGGTTGAATAATCACCAGCAAAAGCGTGGCTAAAAAGAGAGAAAACGCAAGAATCATTCTGCATCCTTACAGTGAGTTTTGATGTGGGGTAAAGCAATATCAAGGTAACTTAGCTCTTCTAAACACTCTAATCGAAATCTATCCAATGGCATACGGATGGTGTAATACGCCCATTTTCCACGTCTATCGACCCGTAAAAAACCCGCTTCTTTAAGAATTTTTAGGTGACGGGAGGTGCGTGATTGGATCATGCAAAATGCTTTTTCAATGTCACAGACACACACTTCACCATTTTCGTGAATAAAGCGAAGAATCTGCAAACGGGTTTCATCGTTGAGTGCACTAATGGTTTTTAAAAAGGTTTCCATACTTTCATACTCTTTTGGGTGTGATTTTTGTGTGAGTATAGCAGAATAAAATTTTCATATCAAGATATGTTGATATGAAAAAAAGAGAGGCATGAACGTGTTATAATTTGGAAAAGGAGTGAGCGATGAGTATTGTCAATTTTGAGCATATTTGTGTGGCGTATGAAGATAAAAACGTCTTGCATGACATCAGTTTAAAGATAGAAGAGGGTGAACACACGGCGATTTTAGGGGCTAATGGCTCAGGCAAATCAACGCTTTTAAAACTCTTCTCCAACGATATTTACCCCCGTTACAGCGAGGTAATGAAAAAAGAGGTGTTTGGCAAAAGCGTTTGGGATATTTGGGAATTGAAGAAAAATTTGGGGATTATTACCAACGATTTGCACTACCAATTTAGCGAGCGCTCCCCCGATTTAAGTGGGTTTGAAGTAGCCCTTTCAGGCTTTTTTAGCAGTTTTCATCTCTACGAACATCAAGGTTTTTCTCCTTTACATGTAAAGAAAGTGGAGGAGGTTTTAGCCTCTTTGGAGATTTCGCATTTAAGAGATAAACGCATCTCCAGCATGAGTACAGGAGAGCTTAGGCGCTGCATCATCGCACGCTCTTTGGTGCATGAACCCAAAGCTATGATACTCGATGAGCCCACCGTTGGGCTGGACATCAAAGCGCAAATGGAATTTTTAGCCTTGCTTCAAAACCTTGCCAAAGAGCGCACCATCATCTTAGTCACGCACCATTTAGAAGAGATATTTGCATCCATTTCGCAAGTGGTGCTCATTAAAGAGGGGCTCATTGTCGCACACGGCAAAAAAGAGGAGGTCTTAAACGATGAAAACCTCTCAAAAACCTTTGGTGTCTCTTTACATGTAAAATGCGAAAATGAGCGGTATGTGATTGAAAAAATTGATTTTATGAAATAAATTTACATAATTTTATTTACAATTTGCTATAATTTAAAAAAATGAAGGAAATATTATGGCGCAAGTAAACATCAATATCCGCATGGATGAAACAGTCAAAAAACAAGCCGAAGAGCTTTTTAATGAGTTAGGGCTTAACATGACCACAGCGTTTAACATGTTTGTTCGTCAAGCGCTCAACCGTGGTGGCATCCCTTTTGAAGTGGTGCGTAAAGATGCGTTTTATAGCCCGTACAATCAAGAAAAATTACGAGAATCCATCGCCAGTACCGACAAAACAGTAAAAAGCCTTGATGCGTTAGAAAAGCTAGCGCAATGAGCTACTCAATCGTTTTTACGCAGATAGCGTGGGACGAATATTTATCGTGGCAGAGTGAGGATAAAAAGACGCTAAAACGCATCAATCAACTCTTATCAGACATCATGCGAAATGGTAACTCAGGCATCGGTAAACCTGAACGGCTAAGAGGCGATTTGTCGGAGTATTGGAGTCGTAGGATTGATGAGAAAAACCGCATCGTTTACCGCATTGTAGAAGAGTCCATCGAAGTGGTACAATGCAAAACGCATTATGCGGATAAGTAGGAAGTTAAAAGGTGAATGGTTATATTTGAGTAGAATTTTATTCTAATTCTTTATTAAATTCTTTGTGCATTTGGTTAATAACAAAACTTGATAGAATAGGCTCCTCTTTGTTTAAAAAATCAAGATTTACAGTTACAATTTCAGTATCTTTTAATTGAGTATAATTTGGTGTTTTTCCATTTCTTGGATTAGCGTAAGTAGCTTTAATGAGTATCCAATCTTTATTAGTGTGTATCCATAAGTCTTCTAAAGTTCTCACTCTTGAATCAAACCAGAATCTCAACCAATCTTTACGAATAAGTTTATTTTTATTACCAACAGGTGGGTATTCTTTTAAAACCAAAAAAATATATGGAATCTGTTTTTCCTCAATATGACGATAACTCCATATTTTATTTTTATCAGCATATTTTATCAGTTTGATAAAATCAAAAATATCTAGAACTTTTAAATAGCTTTTCATAAGGTTGTAGTGAAACTTCCAGTGTTTAAAAAAAGAACTCCTTAAAGCTTTGGTTTTATAGGGGTCTTCATCAATAGGGAGTAAAATTTCGTAGCATTTTCCTGCTGATTCTTTTAAAGGGCAAAAGCCATTACAATTAGGTTGATGACTAAAAACACCATCTACTTCAGGATTTGTTTCACCCTTTGTATACATATTATTTCCACATGCTGGACATCTAGGAAAAAGTCTTAAATTTTTATTTCCGTATGCATCTAGTTTTGCCCCGAATTCAGCTATGTATTGGGTTACGGTAATACTTTCATTTTTAAAAGGGTGTAGAGCAGTTCTCATTTACAAACCTTTATTCTATAAACTTATACCATTTAGTAAAAATTATATATAAAATAGCCTAATATTCTCAAATAAATGAACAAAGACTTATCACTTTATCTTTTTTTAGCGTAAACTCTTCTATCTTTAAAGCGTTAATTTATGCGCTTCCTTGGCAATTAAACTTTTTCACAACCCCATTTCGATAAAATCATCCCCATAAATCTAAGAACGGCACGAAGGATAATCATGAGTACGATTAGTGGAAAAGTGTGGTGTTTTGGCGACAACATCGACACAGACTTAATCATTGCGGCACGTTATTTAAACACGTCTGACCCCAAAGAGTTGGCAAAGCATGTTATGGAAGATGCAGACCCTGAATTTGTGAGCAAGGTTAAGGCGGGTGACATCATTGTCGCAGGGGAGAATTTTGGCTGTGGTAGTAGCCGTGAGCACGCTCCCATTGCGCTTAAAGCAGCAGGGGTTAGTGCAGTGGTGGCAAAAAGTTTTGCGCGTATTTTTTACCGCAATGCCTTTAACACAGGACTTCCCATTTTTGAGCTTTCCAACACTGAGGCGATTCAAGAGGGTGAGAGCATTGTGATTTCTATGGAGAGTGGCGAGATAACGCATGGCTCAAAAACCTACACATTTACCCCCATTCCTCCCTTTATGCAAGAGCTTTTAGATGCGGGCGGATTGATGAATTATGCACAAAAAGAGATGAAAAAATGAAAAAAATCTATAACATAGCGGTGATTCGTGGTGATGGCATTGGCCCTGAAATTGTGGATGAAGCGATTAAAGTATTGGACAGTGTGTGCGCAAAAGAGAATTTTGAACTACGGTATGAAGACTATCTTATGGGTGGCGTGGCGTATGATTTTAAAGGCACACCGCTTCCTGATGAGACCATTGAGGGGTGTTTAAAAAGCGATGCGGTTTTATTTGGTGCGATTGGTGGGCAAAAATGGGATACCTTGCCTCGAGAATTTCGCCCAGAAACGGGTCTTTTAAAACTTAGAAAATCCTTAGGTCTTTTTGCAAATCTTCGCCCTACATCGGTGTTTGATGAGCTTTTAGATGCCAGTACGCTTAAGCCTGAAGTGTTAAAAGGGGTTGATTTGTTCGTGGTGCGAGAACTTACAGGGGGCATTTATTTTGGTGAGCCTCGTGCCAATGATGGTTTTACGGGCTATAACACGATGATTTATACCAAACCTGAGATTGAGCGCATCGCACATGTGGCGTTTGAATCGGCAATGAAGCGTCGCAAAGAAGTCTGCTCTGTCGATAAAGCCAATGTCTTAGAAGTAAGCCAACTTTGGAGAGACACCGTTAATGAAGTGGCTAAAGAGTACCCAGAAGTGACGTTAACACACATGTACGTAGACAATGCGGCAATGCAACTCGTACGCAATCCTCGCCAGTTTGACGTGATTTTAACGGGCAACATTTTTGGGGATATTTTAAGCGATGAAGCGAGTATGATCAGCGGTTCTATCGGATTGTTGCCTTCAGCGTCCATTGGTGGTAAAGTAGGTTTGTTTGAGCCAATTCACGGCTCAGCGCCTGATATTGCAGGTCAAGGCATTGCCAATCCTTTGGCTACTATTTTGAGTGCTTCGATGATGCTCCGTTTTGCCTTAGGTGAAATTAAAGCAGCCGATAGAATAGAAAGTGCCATTAAAAAAGTCCTTCAAGATGGGTATCGCACAAAAGATTTGGCAAATTATGGTGCTAAAGAGGTGTGTTCAACCACGCAAATGGGTTCCATTATTGCAGATTACGTATCAAAACTATGAAAACACTCACCCTTGCATCAATCTATGAACTTCAAGGTCTCAAAAATGAGGCTTTGGAGATTTATAAAGAGCTATTAATGGCAAATCCTGATAATAAAGAGGCGAAAATTGCGATTAAGCGTCTCTCAGGGATTCGTAAAAAATACCTCGGTGTTGATGAAGAGATGAAGAAGTTTTTTTTAAATATGAATTCCGAAGTGGAGTTCTTAGAATTTGAAAGGTGGTTGGTAAAGCTATGGAATTAAAAGAGATGATTTTATCGACCCTCAAAGAGCTTGAAGAGGTCACACCCAAAGAAGAGTCCAAGCCACAAACCTTGCAGCCTCCACGACAGTTGGAGTCTGAATCGTGTGTTTCTGAGATGACTCTTGAAATCAATGAAGAGATTTCAAGTACGACAACACTTAGTGCATTAAGCATAGAAGAGAATAGTGCTGAAGAGAGAGAACGACAGTTTTATATTAATTTAAGAGAACGTATTTTAGTCCTTTTTGAGGGTTTTCAATCGCCCAATAATAAAAACATTGAAGCTAAAATAGATTTGACCTTGAACTTTTTAGAGTACCTTTTAGCCACGATTGATGAGCAGTTGGAGAAAATGGAAACACCTCAAAAATGAAACTACCCATAGACCTCACGGGGTCGTTTCTTACACAATTTGAAACTGCCAAAACAGTGTTAGCGCCTTATACAAAACGGGTCTATTTGGTTGGGGGCAGTGTAAGAGATCTTTATTTGAATGCGCCTTTACATGATTTGGATATTGAAGTGTACGATATGGCGCCTGACGTGTTTGATGATGTGATGAAGCGTATGGGTGCTGTGGGCGTGGGGAAAAGTTTTTACGTGTATAAATGGGGGGTTATTGATTTTTCTCTGCCTCGTGTTGAGCGTAAAAGTGGTGTTGGACACAGTGCGTTTGAGGTTGACGTGTGTCAAGATGAGAAAGAGGCTTCCAAACGGCGTGATTTTAGTATGAACGCTATGATGGTCAATATTTTTACACAAGAATTATTTGATTTTTGGGGTGGTGTACAAGCCATTGAGAAGAAGAGGCTTGCGATTATTGATGAGCAAAGCTTTCAAGAAGATAGTTTACGAGTACTTCGTGCCATGCAATTTAGTGCACGTCTAGGGTTTAAAATAGAGAGCAAAAGTCTCAAAATCATGCAAGAAATTAGCCTTGCAGATTTAAGTAAACCACGCATTTTATGGGAGTTTGAAAAGCTTTTTAGTGCGCCCTTTTTGCATATTGGGCTTTTTTACATGTATCAACTTTGTTTATTTGAAAAATGTTTTACATGTAAGGTTGAAAATCGTTTTTTTGAAATTGCTCGTGAATTGATACGATGTAAGCACAATTTTCAAGAAGAGTTGCTCTCTTATTATTTTGTTTACATCGTCGCCAATCGTTTAGGACAAGACCCATTGGTATGGTTAAATATGCTCGATGCGCCCAACCATTACCGTCGCCTTTTTCGCAATCAGCCTTTTGTTGAGGGAGAAATAAGCGATGAAATGCTTTTACATGTAAGTCTTGATATGCCTTTGTGCGAATGGTTAGGGCATTATCAAGTCGGTGTGAAAGAACGAGCTCTTGATTTTGGTATTTGGGAAAAGCCTTTTGATGGAGGTATTAGCGTTTATGAGGTGATGGGTGATGGGTTTGAGGGACGGGGCATTGGTGAAGAGTTGAGAAAAAGACGTATGAAAAAAATTCAAGAATTATGTGAGGCAGAGTAGATGGATAAAAATAAAAATTATATTTTAAAAATTGATTGTTCAGACGAAAAAGGGTTGATTTACCGCATTGCCGATGTGGTATTTAAATATCAGCTTAATATTATCAAAAATGATGAGTATGTTGATAGGGAAAATGGCAAGTTTTTTATGCGTGCAGAACTCAATGGTGAGGCGGATTTGAGTGCGTTTAAAGGCACGCTTCAAGCCTATCTTCCTGCACGTTCAAACATTTATGTCTTTGAGGCACGCAAAAAAGATATTATTTTAATGGGTACCAAAGAGATACACTGTTTGGGTGATATTTTACTCAAACACGACAGCGGTGATTTGAATGCCAATATTTTAGCCATTGTTTCAAATTACGAGAATTTAAAAGGACTCAGTGAAAAATTCAATGTGCCTTTTCATTGTGTGAGTCATGAAGGACTCAACCGAGTAGAACACGAAACAAAAGTGTTGGAAGTCTTAGCTGGATACAGCGTGGATTATATTGTTCTTGCCAAATACATGCGTATTTTATCGAGCGAGTTTGTGGGGCATTATGAAGAGAAGATGATTAACATTCACCACTCCTTTTTGCCTGCGTTTATTGGCGCAAATCCTTACAAGCAGGCGTATGAGCGAGGGGTGAAGATTATTGGAGCAACCGCACACTTTGTCAATAACCATTTGGATGAAGGACCTATCATTGCGCAAGATGTCATTCATGTGAACCATGAGATGAGCTGGAGAGACATGCAAAAAGCAGGGCGCAATGTTGAAAAAGTCGTTCTTTCCAATGCGCTTGATTTAGTCTTTGAAGAGCGTATTTTTGTGCATGATAATAAAACGATTATCTTTTGAAACCATTTTTATACGCTTCTTAGGCAAAGCCCAAGAAGCTACGTTACACTGGGTACTAAAGCTTGCCTCTTTGAGGCAGAAAAAGGGCATGGTGCGTTTTGATATTTAGGAGATTAGTTTATGTTTAATATTGTTTTAGTTCATCCTCAAATTCCTCAAAATACAGGAAGCATTGGTCGTATGTGTGTCAATGCCAACTGTGCTTTGCACATTGTCAAACCGACCATGTTTGAGATTAGCGATAAGACCGTGAAGCGTGCGGGGCTTGATTATTGGCATTTGTTGGATGTGCATGTGTATGAAAATTTAGAGGAGTTTTTAAAGATACATGCCAATAAAGTGGAGCGTTTTTTCTTTGCTACGACCAAAACGAAAAAGCCCTATTTTAAAGCCTCGTTTCAAGCAGGTGATTTTCTCTTTTTTGGAGGCGAGTCCACAGGACTTCCCATGGAATTGATGCAGCTGAAGTGGGACAATGCCATTACCATTCCGATGGGAAAAAACGGCAGAAGTCTTAATCAAGCCACCAGTGCAGGCATCATTCTCTACGATGCGATTCGTCAAAATTTTAGTACGTTTGAAATGGTTTAAAGGAGTTTTGCAATGAAACGATTTTTCTTTTTTTGTTTATTGGCCGTTTTTCCGTTTTTTTTGTGTGCGGATATGGAGATTACTACGCAAGAGAGTGTTTCCAACACGCTTATTCCTGAACGTCTACGAGGCGAATTTTCGTTTGAAGAAGAACATAAAAACAGTAACGTCATTAAAGAGCATCTCAACGCTTTAGTCGCTGAAGTGAAGCAATTTGATGCTAAAAATGAGCTCTGTCAAGGAGGAGGGTATCGACTCTCTCCCTCGTATCAGTATAAAGAGAATAAACCCGTTTTTGTGGGGTACAAAGGAAATCTTTTCTTTTCGTGTGAACTCAACTCCGTTGAGCAGTACAACATGCTGGTTGAAAGAGTAGAAAAGATAAAAGCTCCTAGTGTCATCACCCATCAAGGGGCTTTGGCATGGGTGGTGAGTGATGCGACACACAATGCAAACCGTTTGGCATTGCGCTCATCGCTTCTAAAAGTCGCACATGAACAAGCCGCTTCTTTTTCCAAAGAGACCCATCAAATCTGTGTTGTGAAAGAGGTTGTTTTTGACAATGCCTCACCAACGCATCCTGTGTTGATGCGAGCAGCTGCTCCAATGGCAAAGTCTTTCTCCTCCGTTTCCACAGAAGCGCCTTTGGTACATCCTGAAACCTTTGTCTTAGGTGCAACCGTACGTTACGCATGTACAACAGACAAATAAGCATTTCTTCAAAGAGCATGGCTTGAAAATTCACGAGATTTGTTTTATTGGAGCAGGAGCAGGGGCTTTAATGGCAGCTTCAAATCTTCAAGGAAGAGATGTCGCTCTCATTGATACCAATGCTAAAATTGGCGCAAAACTTTTAATCTCTGGTGGAGGAAAGTGCAACCTTACCAATCGTTATGCGAGTGAAGCGAATTATTTGGGGGATAAGGCGTTTATAAAGCCCATTTTAGAGGCGTTTGATGCTTCTGAAACGCTAAAATTCGTTAAGGCACATCGCTTAAGTCTTGAAGAACGCTCTCACGGGCAAATCTTTTGTGCCAACAGTGCCAAAGAGTTGGTTTCTATTTTTGGGCGTTTGAGTGCTTTTTGCACCTTTTATCTCTCCACTACTGTTTTACATGTAACGAAAAAAGAGCATTTTATTATTCTCACGAATAAGGGTGAGATACATACCCAAAAGCTAGTGGTTGCGAGTGGGGGGCTTAGTTATGCAAGCATAGGGGCGAGTGATATTGGCTTTAAAATTGCAGAACAGTTTGGGCACACCCTCATCACTCCTGCGCCTGCATTGGTGGGTTTAACCCTTCAAAAAGAGCAGTTTTGGATGAAAGAACTTAGCGGTATTGCTTTGCCTGTTGCTTTACATGTAGAGGGAAAAACCTTTTGCGAAAACCTTCTCTTTGCGCACAAGGGCATCAGTGGTCCTTGCGTGCTAAGTGGCTCTTTGTATTGGAAAAAAGGGAATATCACCATTGATTTTCTTCCTCATATCGCTTCGATGGAAGCCTTGTTTAAAACCCACGCAAAAAAGCAGATAACCACAGCACTTGGTCTTCCGAAGCGTTTTAGCAAAGCTTTTTTAGATGCCAATGGTTTGGAAGACAAAGTGCTCTCAAAACTAAGTAGCACTGAAAAAACGCTTTTAGCTTCTCTTAAAGCCTACACCTTTGCACCTGCTGGAAACTTTGGATACACCAAAGCGGAAGTTACAAGAGGTGGTGTAAGTACGGATGAAATCGATGGTGCTTCGATGCAGAGTTTAAAATGCGAGGGGCTTTATTTTATCGGGGAAGTTTTAGATGTGACAGGCGAGCTTGGTGGCTTTAATTTTCAATGGGCGTTTGCCTCAGCCATGCGATGTGCTAAGGCAGTGTAAGGTTTAGTTAGCGTAAGCGCAACAATAGGTCGCAACTGTTTTTACATGTAAGGTAAAACTTGAATTTGCAGGTACCTCAAACATGGCTTCACCCTGAATCACTAAAGGTTCTTTTTGGTTGGGTAACTCAACGCTGAGTTCACCGCTTAAAAACTCCATCACTTCTGCCGCACCCGTGTTAAACGTATAATCGCCCGCTTGCATCACGCCTAGCGTTTTGGTCGTACCATCTTCACATTTTACGGTGTAACTGACCACTTTGCCATCAAAATAGACATTGGCTTTTTTCAAAATAGTTGCGTTTTTAAATTCCATGATTTTCCTTTTTGCTTTAAAAAATTGGAGCTATTATAATCACTTTGTGCTTGTAATTTCTTTGTTTGGACTCTTTTTGTATACTTTCAAAAATCGTCAAAGGAATGTGGATGAAAATTTCGGATTTGATTAGTGGTTATGAAAAATTTAAAGATACAAAATTTAAAAAGTATGAAAATAAGTTTTTAGATTTGGTCAAAAACGGTCAAAATCCAAAAGTGCTCTTCATTGCGTGTAGCGATTCAAGGGTTGATCCTTCTTTAATTACGCTCTCCGCCCCTGGGGATTTGTTTGTTTTACGTAATGTGGGAAATTTTGTGCCTCCTTTTGCTCCTGATAATGACTACCACGCCACAGCAGCAGGCATTGAGTATGCCGTTTCTGTGTTGGAAGTAACCGATATTATCGTGTGTGGGCATTCGCATTGTGGGGCGATTGAGACGATGTATACGAAGATTACAGATATTAATTTAGTGCATGTTAAAAAATGGTTAGAGCTAGGGCTTGAAGCGAAAAATTATGTGACACAAAAATTAATTTCACAGAGTGTTTCGCATGAAGAACGTTTGGAATTAACTGAGAAAATTTCCTTGCTTTTTCAGTCAAAAAATCTTCTCAGTTATCCCGATGTACAGCGTCGTGTCAATGAGGGTGAGCTTTTTATTCGTTCGTGGTATTACCGTTTGGATACGGGTGAATTGGAATATTTTAATACCGAATCAGGCGAATTTGAGCCGATGTCTTCAAGCAGTGAGTTTTAATGCGTTTTTTACTTCTTTTTGTTCCTTTTTTTCTCTTTGGCTTAGAGTTTAAGGTTGCTAGTTACAATGTCGAAAATCTTTTTGACGCCACCAAAAATGGGAATGAATATAAAGAATACACACCCAACACCAAACACGGTTGGAATGAAGCGATGGTGGAGCGTAAAATTGCGCATATTGCACAGGTGATTGGTGATATGAATGCGGATGTGATTGCCCTAGCAGAAGTAGAAAACAAGGAAGTCTTAGAGCGTTTAAATAAGGCCTTAGGCGCTAAAGCCTATCCTTATCTTTTTTTTCCGAAGAAAAAAGAGCGTGTCTCCATAGAATCGGCGCTGCTTTCACGTTTTCCTATTGTGAGAACCGAGTCTTTTTTTATGAAAGACCAACCACGAGGTATTCACCGCATTACCCTCAATATTGAGCACCATCTCTTGGATGTTTACATTAACCATTGGCCAGCACATAAAGAAAAAGAGGCAGAGCGTCTTGTTTATGCAACCACGCTTAAAAATGTTTTGCTGAAAGAAAAAGGCAAAGCCTTTATTTTACTGGGTGATTTTAACTCGCCCTATCGGGTGCAAAAAGAGGATTGGGGTTTAGGATTTGCCACGGTTTTGGGTGTGGGCGATAAAACTGCACCTTTGTACAACACGTGGTATGACCTGCCTCAAAATGAGCGCTACTCGCACAGTTACGGCAAGCAAAAAACAGCACTTGATCACATCGTCATTGCGCCAACGCTTTACGATAACAAAGGCATCGAGTATAAGCCCAATTCATTGAAGCGTTTTGAAGCGCCTTATATGCTCGATGAAAATGGCAACCCCAAACGATGGCAAATCAGCCAAAAAGGAAAAGGTGAACATCTAGGAGAGGGGTATTCGGATCACTTTCCTGTGACTGCGATTTTCCATACGTTAAAAGATTAAGTCACAAAAATAACACTTTTTTAAGTCCTTTATTTTTATAGTTCTCTCTTATAACTAACATAAAAGGATAAAATGATGTTATGTGCTGAGAAACTTCAACGTCTTGTTATGGCAGGGGTTCTTTTGGTGGCGACGTATCTTATGAGTATTGGCTCGATTTATGGAACCATTTTACTTGGTTTTGTGATTGCCATGATTGTGGTGTGGGCGATTACCGATTTTTGTCCTTCCATCTGGTTATTTGCCAAACTTTTTGGAGCGTGCAAATCGAACCGCTAGAGGCGTTTTACCTTTACATGTAAAAGGACGATTTAACCAACTTTGCGTTACAATCGGCTTAAATTATTTACATGTAAAGGTTGATCATGGTCAAACCCCTTTTGATAGAAATTGGTGTTGAAGAACTTCCTGCAATTCCCTTTTTGAAAGAACTCCCTACAATTGAAAAACAATGGCTTGATATTTTAGAAAACAATGCCTTAGCGTGTGCGTTTGAGTTTTATTACACACCGCGTCGTTTGGTGCTGTGGCATGAGGCATTTCCTACTGAGCAAGGAGCACGTGAAGAAGAGTTTTTTGGAGCTCCGCTGAGTGTTGCACTTAAAGATGGCGCACCAACACCTGCGGCTTTAGGCTTTGCGAAAAAATGCGGTGTAGCGTTTAGTGAAATTGCTACTGCCATGAAAGATGGCAAAGAGGTTTTGTACTACAAACGAACCATTGCGGCGCAAAGTTCTAAACCACTGCTTAAAGAGATGATTGAGCAGTTTATTAAGGGACTAAATTTTGGAAAGTCTATGCGTTGGGGCTTTTTGGAAGAGAGTTTTATTCGCCCGATTCGCTGGTTTGGGTGTATGTTAGGGGATGAACATGTTTCATTTTCTCTTTTTGGTGTTGAATCCACACCCTTTTCTTACCCGCACCGTACCATTTCGTATGAGCCTTTTGCGTATATGTTTGCAGGGGATTATTTTGAGCGTTTGGCGCAGCGTGGCGTGGTGCTTTACCCTTGCAGACGTGAAGAGATTATTTTAAATGCGTTTAAAGCGATTGAGGCAAAAGAGGGTGTGAGCATTGAGATTGATACCGACCTTTTAGCTGAAGTTGTGGCGATTACCGAGTATCCAACGGCGTTAATTGGAAGTTTTGAAGAACGATTTTTACGTTTGCCTCCTGAGGTGATTATTACCTCCATGAAAGAGAATCAACGCTATTTCCCTGTGTTTAAAGAGGGTAAACTCACCAATCGTTTTATTGTGGTTTCCAATGCCATTAGCGATGATTATGACCTTATTGTCAGAGGGAATGAGAAAGTGCTTCGTGCCCGTTTATCAGACGCACTGTTCTTCTTAGATAATGACCTTAAAAAAGGGCTTTGCTATGAGGGGCTAAAAGATATTACCTATTTGGATGGGCTAGGCTCTTTGATGGATAAGACAGAGCGGGAAAAAACCATAGCGCTTTACTTAAGCAAGCAGTATGAAGAGCAACTTTTAGCGCAGCACAGTCGTTTAAATGCGCAAAGTTTGCATGCACTTATGGAAAAATCTGTCCTCTATGCCAAAAGCGATTTACTCAGTGAAATGGTTTATGAATTTACCGAGCTTCAAGGTCTTATGGGCTACTACTACGCTAAAGAAGCGGGCGAGGATGAACTTTTTGCCCTAGCGCTTAAAGAGCAGTACCTTCCAAATTCTGAGGAGAGTGCGCTTCCTAGTACGCTTTTTAGTGCCATTGTTGCTTTGGCGTACAAATTAGATTCTTTGATTGCGCTTTTTAGCATCAACAAAATCCCCACAGGCAACAAAGACCCGTATGCGCTTCGCCGTGCGGTCAATGGCATTGTGAAAATTGTCTTAGAACAAGGGATTGCTTTTGATATTTCTAAAGATTTAAAAGCGCTTTCACAGGGTTATAAAGCGTTTGATTTTGCGCTTTTAGAGAGCTTCTTCTTAGAGCGAATGTATCAGTTTTTCGATGTGAACCCTTCCATTATTGCAGCGGTGATTAGCAGTGGGGAGCGAGACATTGTGCGCTTGTCTTTGAAAATCAAAGCACTGGCACATATCGTTCAAGACGATGGTTTTAAAGAGATGTTTTCAACCTTTAAACGGGTGGCAAATATCATTAAAAATATGAAAACGGATGAAGCATTGAGTGTCAATAAAGCCCTCTTTGAAAATGCGTATGAACATGCGCTTTTTGATGCATTTGATGCGGTTAATGCGCAAAGCTATGAGACGTTTGAAGCGCATTTAGACGCACTTTTTGCACTCAAGCCACATATTGATGCTTTTTTCGATAATGTCATGGTCAATGCTGAAAATCTTGAGCTAAGAGCCAATCGTCAAAACCTCATCGCCTCTATTTACACGGCATTTAAGTCGATTGCAGATATTAAAGAGATTACACTCTAAACCCTTACAAGGAGACTTAGGTCTCCTTCTCTAAACACACCAAAGGGGCGTTAAAATGCGTTTAACAACCTGTCCGCTTGATTGTTTTGATGGATGCAGCATTGTTGTTGGGGATGATTTAAAACTCAAAGGAAACAAAGCCCATCCCATCACGCAGGGCTATTTGTGTCACCACCTCAACCATTATCACCATTTTGAACGTATTGAAGAGCCTCGTTATTTGGGGCAGAGTATCTCACTGCAAGAGGCTTTGGATATTTTGGTGGAGAAGCTTAAAACACATGCGCCTTCCCAAACACTCTATTTTAAAGGGAGTGGCAATTTAGGGGTGATGCAAGGGGTGAGCAAACGTTTTTTTGCAGAACATAAAGCGGTATTAGCTTCGGGTTCTTTATGCGATGAGGCAGGCGATGTGGGTATTTGTGAGGGAAGAGGGGCAAATTTAGCGCTTTCACCTTTACATGTAAAAGAGGCGGAAGTGGTGATTATTTGGGGGCGAAATCCCTCTGTCACCAATTCGCATATGCTTCCTTCTCTTAAGGGTAAAACGCTTATTGTCATCAACCCCGTGGCAATAGACCTTGCAAAAAATGCAGCGTTGTTTCTTCAAATCAAACCCAAAGGTGACCTTTTTTTAGCGTTAGCTTTGTGTAAAGCCCTTTTACATGTAAAGGGAGAAGATAAGGCTTTTTTAGCAGAGCGCACGCTTAATTTTGAAGCCTTTCGAGACTTTCTTGAGGGCTTTACACAAGAGGAATTACTCTCTAAAGCCGATGTTTCTGAGGCACACATAGAAGCGTTTTTGGAGCTGATTCAAGGACAAAAAGTCTCCATTTTAGTGGGCGTTGGGGTTCAAAAGTACCGTTTTGGACACAGTGTTTTACGCTCTATTGATGCATTGGGCGCTCTTTTAGGACTTTTTGGAAAAGAAGGATGTGGCATTGGCTATTTGAGCAATAGCGGTTTTGGATTTGATGCACCTTTTAAAGTTAAAGCCCAAACAGAGCCTTTGCCCATTGTTGATTTTGGTAACTATGCGATGGTTTTTATTCAAGGGGGCAATCCCTTAAATCAAATGCCAGCTTCGCTTAGCGTAAGAGAGGGAATTAAAAAAGCTTCGTGCGTGGTTTACTTTGGTTTGCACGAAAATGAGACCTCACAAAAGGCGCATTTGGTCATTCCTGCGTGTTCGTTTTTGGAAAAAGAGGATGTAAAACTCAGCTACGGGCATCCGTTTGTGGGGAGAATGCCAAAAATCGTGGAGAGTGAGATAGGCATCAGTGAGTATGCGCTTACGCAAAAACTCTTAGAGGCTTTTGGATACACGCCTTTAGAAAGTGAAGAGGCAATTCTTCAAAAAGTGATAGACTCGAACAGTATGCAAAAAGAGGGTTTTTTGGTTTCAAAAAGTTATGAGGATATGCCTTATGCTCAAGGGTTTTATACGCCCAGTGGAATGTTTGAATTTTTAGAAGATTTTGAGGAAGAGCCTTTGGAAGAGGAGGGCTTTTTTCTTTTAAGTGCCAAACAAAACAGGTCGCTTAATTCTCAATTTATTACCGATGATTATCTGTATGTTCCACGAAGTTTAGGCTTAGAACAAGAAGATAAAGTGGTGCTTCAGAGTCCTTCTGGGCGTTGTGAATATACGGTGATGCCTTGTGATTTTTTACGGGATGATTGTGTTTTGCTTTACAGTGGCGCTAAAAATGGCAATGTTTTAACCCCACATCTCATGAGCCAAAAAGGAGTATGTGCGGTGTATCAAGAGACCAAAGTGCGATTGGATAAGGTGCGATGACTTCAAATGATGTTTTACTCGATGATGCGCTGCTTTTGGTAGAGCAGAACTTTTACTTTTTACATATGGGTGAGTTTTTAGGCAAACTCTCTAAAACAGAAGATTTACTCGATAGAAGTCTTTTTGTGGTAAAAAAGTATGAAGAGGGACAAGCCTACTACTTCAATGCGCAAATTATTCAAGAGCTCCTCATCAATGCTCGTCAGACGGACAAAGATACCATTTCGCTGTTTGAGTATTTTGTTGAGTTTAACGCATTTAGAGGCATGTGTATGGCGATGGTGGAGAGTTTGCGTTTTGAGAGTTCTTTTAAAACCTTTATGCAAGAGCTTTTCAAAGAGCAGTATGAGAACTTTTTTGACATCCTCTCTTTTGTACGCAATGTCCTCTCACACAACATTCACTCTGAAATTTGTTTGAGCGAAAAAGACTACGATGGCACGCTCAAACGCATTCGCCGAATGAGTCGAAACCCCAACATCGCTTTTTCGTTTCAATACGCTCTCAACCTGCCTGAATTAGGCGCTCCCAATGATGCGTATGTCTTTACATGTAAGATTGATTTTGAAGCTTTGTGTGAAGGAATGCCCTTTTTAGAGATTTTGTCGATGTTTGATTTATTGATGCTCAGTGAGCTGTGTTTTAATTTGGTGATGACGTATCGGATGCAAGAAGAGAAAGAGTTTAGGGAAGACGTTTAATAATTAGAACTCTAAATTGTAAGTTGTAACAAATGATTTTACAGGGAACAGGGGTTGGAACTTTTAGCTTTTGTTTTGATTGAACATCTTTTTTTTTACATGTAAAGATTTATTTGAGTAATGATGAGATAAAAATAGTGGAGAATCAATAATGACCTTTCAGCAATTAAATCAATTAGGTCAAATAATTGATAATGCTTGTGATGTTAATAATATTGATGAATTAAATACTATTATTGCAATTCATTCTGAGTTTACTGAAACTATGGAAGATTCTATAGAAAAAACGTATAGTTACTATTTACTTGGCAACGCTTGGCATGGTGTTAGAGAAATAGAACACGAAAAAAATGTAACGAAAGTTTGGAGCTTAGCGCAAGAAGAAGTATTTAAGGAGATTTATTATTTCAGAAAGGCGATTCAGCAAAGAGAGTTTGAAAATTTAGATGTATCTTTACAGTTAGCAGTTTATATAAATCTTGGAAATGCTTTTAGCCATTACGGAAGAACAATAAATGCAATAAAATATTTTGACAAAGCGATAGCATTAAAATTTTGGCATAAAAGTGTCGTCAATCATCCTAATTATTTTATGGCATTGATAAATAAAGGATTGACTTTAGAGTATTACTCTGAATTAGACTATGATGGTGGACATAAAGAGTTTTTTATAAAATTTGCCTATAAGAACTTTCAAGAAGCCATATCAATAATAAATGAATATTTGAAAAAGAACTATCCAGATAAAGAGTATTATCAAGAAAAAAAGGACAATATTCTAACAAAACTAAAATGGTACGAAGAGCAGTTTTCTTCTACTGAATTAGAAAATAGTGATTATTTTTTAAATTATAAAACACAATTTTCAAAAAATGAAGCTAACTATAGAAAATGGTGTCTATCACATAAACTTTTTTTAAACCCATTAAATGATTTGGGAAGCTATGATATTTCAACTCATGACCCTTTGAATTTACCTAATTTAACGACAGACATTGAAGAAGGGTTTCCAAAAATCATTACAAATTTTAATCAACTTAAACAAGAGTATATATCGTATAGGCATTTATTATTTGAAGGAGTACATGAAAAAACTCCAAAATACTATGACAAAGAAACTTCTATAATTGATGACTATAACTATAATTTATATAATATCAATATTGAAAAAATAAAAATAGCTTTTCGAGGGTTTTACTCTATTTTTGACAAAATTGCTAATTTCTTAAATGAGTATTTTTATTTAAATATGAATAAAAATAATATTTATTTCTCAAATATTTGGTATGAATATGAAAATCGTCAAAAAATAGGAATAAAAGAGATTTTTAACAAAAGTGAGAATTTAGCTTTACGAGGACTTTATTTAATTAGTAAAGATTTATTTGATGATAAACAAAAAGAATTTTTTGAAGTTTTAGAACCCGAAGCACAAAAAATAAATGATATAAGAAATCATTTAGAACATAAGTTTATATCTATCAAACTATTGGATATTGAGAAATTTGAGACTTACAAAGAAAGAAATAGAAATTTTGCTATTACAGAAGATGAACTTCAACAAAAAACACTCCTTTTAGCACAATTAGCGAGGGAAGCTATCATTTATTTATCTTTTACAGTGCATATTGAAGAGAAGAAAAAGGAGATTACAGATAAATATGCAACAATTCAATTAGATTTAAAGAATAGGGGTCGAAATTAAACTTTTAATTTTTCAAAGTGAATTTCAAGGTTTATGGATAATGTACATACAACACAGTGTGAGCTTTGATGACGTGAGAGATATTTTTTATATCTCAAATGTGTATATTAAATCGGTGACTAATAGATTAGGTATGTAACTATAGCCTATAAATTTTGTGTTATAATTCAACCCACTTATCAGGGGAGCGCAAGCTGAGAGTAGGCGAAAGCCTTGACCCTTTTAACCTGTATCTAGATAATACTAGCGTAGGGAGATAAATTCTGCATTTTTATATTCATTCTTGCACATTTATACATACTCCCAAAAACGCTAAACGCAAGGACGTTTATGTTGTTAATCAATTCTGAGCCGATGAATGCGTTTATTGGTAGAAGTGTTTTAGAGTTTTTGAGCTGGCGTGGACTAAGCGATGCTTTTATTGCTGTTGAAATCAATCGCCAAATCATTCCCAAAGAGTCTTTTTCAACCACCCTCTTCAACGATGATGATACCGTTGAAATCATCTGTTTTGTTCGAGGTGGATGATGGAGCATGAGAGAGATTTTCGTTTACGAAACGCCCCTTTTTTACAAACCATTCCAAACATAACGGTTGCCATCGCTGGGGTGGGAGGTATAGGCTCAAATTTAGCTGTTTTATTGACACGACTAGGCTTTGTCAATCTTCTTGTGGTGGATTTTGATGTGGTGGAATATGTCAATCTAAACCGCCAACACTACACCACGCATGATGTTAAAAAGGCAAAAGTAGAAGCGCTAAAATCGCATCTTGAAGCCATCAATCCTTTGTGCAATGTCACCATCATCAACACAAAAATCACCCCTCTTAATCAGCATGAACTTTTCAAAGACTATGAAATCGTCTGCGAAGCGTTTGATGATCCTCGTGAAAAATCAATGCTCTTTCATGAGCGCATCAAAGAGGATAAGTTTGTTATCGGCTGTTCAGGTATGGCAGGCTCAAAGCTCTCTTCCATGCGCATAAAACGCTTGGGAGAAAAAGCCTTTGTGTGCGGAGACTTTGGGGAGCAGAGCATTGAGAGTGATGGCATTATGGCGCATAAGGTGGTGCATTGTGCAACCTTGATGGCAGAGTGCGTTTTGAGTATTTATGAAAGCAGTTTAAAGGAGAAACAATGAACGATACATTACACATAGCAGGGCGTGAGTTTAGCTCACGCTTCATTTTGGGAAGCGGTAAATTTTCACTGGAGTTGATTCAAAGTGCTATTGAAAAAGCGGGAGCGCAAATCATTACCTTGGCACTACGAAGGGTCAATTTTGAAGGGGCTGAGAATATTTTGGATTTTATTCCCAAAGGCATTACGCTTTTACCCAATACCTCTGGTGCTCGCAATGCAGACGAAGTGTTGCGTTTAGCACGGATTGCACGAGAACTTGGGTGTGGAGATTTTATTAAGGTAGAGTGTATTAATGATTCGAAGTATTTACTTCCTGATAATTATGAGACGATTCATGCAACAGAGCTTTTAGCAAAAAATGGGTTTTTGCCCATGGTGTATATGTTCCCCGATTTGAGCATTGCACGAAGATTGGTGGATTCTGGAGCGGTGGCGGTGATGCCTTTGGCTTCTCCGATTGGCTCCAATCGAGGGCTTTTAACCAAAGAATTTATCCAAATTTTAGTCGATGAGATAGACCTTCCTATTATTGTTGATGCAGGTATTGGTACACCTTCGCAAGCGTGTGAACTCATGCAAATGGGCGTGGATGCCTTGATGATTAACACCGCTGTTGCCACCTCTGGCAATGTGGCACTTATGGCGCAGGCATTTGGTGAAGCGATAAAAGCAGGAAGAATGGCGTATTGCGCAGGGCTTGGCAGGGTTTCAAAGGTGGCGGATGCGAGTTCGCCACTCAGCGGATTTTTGGAGTAGAGCATGGCACAGTTAGAACGCATTGATGATACGTTATTGAAAAAAGTGCTTACGTTACGAGAAGATGCCACGTTTGCATTTAGCAAGGAGGATGTTTTAAGGGTTTTAGAGAAACAAAGCATCACGGTTGAGGATATGATGGTGTTGCTGAGTGAAAGTGCGCTTGAGTGCTTAGAGTTGATGTGCCAAAAATCACAAGAGGTGACACGACGCTATTTTGGCAATAGCATAGCGCTTTTTACGCCGCTTTATATCTCCAATTTTTGTGATAATTTATGTGTCTATTGTGGGTTTAATACGAAAAACTCGATTAAACGATTGCGCTTAGATGACAAGTCAATTCATGAAGAGCTGTTAGCTATTTCCAAAACGGGGCTGAGGGAAATTTTGATTTTAACAGGGGAGAGTGAAACGCATTCGGATATTGCGTATATTGCTAATGCGGCTTCTTTGGCTAAAAAGCAATTTTCTACCATTGGGGTTGAGGTCTATCCTACCACGATTGATGGGTATAAGACCTTGCATGAACATGGTGTTGATTTTGTCACCGTTTTTCAAGAGACTTACAATCCTAAAAAATACACACAGGTGCATCTTTTGGGCAATAAATCCGTTTTTGAGTACAGATTTCAAGCACAAGAGCGAGCCTTGATGGGTGGCATGAGAGGAGTTGGTTTTGGTGCTTTGTTTGGGTTAGATGATTATCAAAAAGATGCGCTGTGTTGTGCGTATCATGCCTCTTTGGTGCAAAGAAAGTTCCCCCATGCAGAGATCGCGCTCTCCGTGCCACGGTTACGACCCATTAAAAACAACAAAGGTATCTCGCCCAATGATGTGGACGAAAAACGGCTGTTGCAAATCATGTGTGCGTACAGACTTTTTTTGCCTTTTGCTGCTATTACAATTTCCACAAGGGAGCGCAAGGGTTTTAGAGACGCTGTGTTAAAGATTGCGGCGACTAAGATTTCAGCAGGTGTGAATGTTGGCATTGGCAAACACTCTGGTGAAGAAGGGGGTGATGCGCAGTTTGAGATAAGCGATGAGCGAGAAGTTGCGGATATGCACCGTGATATTTTAGAGATGGGGCTTCAAGCCGTTTTTAAAGACTATGAATATGTTTAAGATAGCTTGATAAAGAAAAGGCTAGTAAAATTTTACTAGCCTTTGATACTTTAAACGGCTTCGTTATCCGTTTCACCCGTTCTAATACGAATGCTTTTTTCCACATCGGTGACGAAGATTTTTCCATCACCAATTTTTCCCGTTCGAGCATTTTTAATAATCACATCCACCACTTTATCTACCAGTTCATCGACGACAACCACCTCAATTTTTACTTTAGGTAAAAAATCAACCACATACTCAGCACCTCTGTAAAGCTCTGAGTGTCCTTGTTGTCTTCCATAGCCTTTGACTTCACTGACCGTCATACCCGTAATGTCAAGTTCAGCTAAGGCATCTTTGACATCTTCTAGTTTAAAAGGTTTAATAATTGATTCAATTTTTTTCATCGTTTATCCTTATCGTAAGTTAAAAGCTTTTTCGCCGTGTTCGATCTCGTCTAAGCCTTGTGATTCATCTTCTGCTGATACACGAGCACCGCCTGTGATAATGGAAGCTACTTTAAAGATAATCGCTGTGGCGATAGCAGTATAAACGGCTGTTACCACAACACCCTCAATTTGAATCAACACTTGAGACGCATTGCCATACAATAAGCCTGTTCCTAATTCATTCACTTCAGGGTTTGCAAAAATACCCGTAGCAATGGCACCCCAAATACCCGCAAGTCCGTGAATTCCAAAGGCATCCAGTGAATCGTCGTATTTAAGAGCTTTTTTAAGACCATTGACACCGTAAAATGCAACAATACCCGCAACCAAACCAATGACCAATGCACCTGCGGTATCAACAAAACCAGCGGCTGGTGTAATGGCTACAAGACCTGCAACAATACCTGAAGCAATGCCTAAAAGCGTGAACTTTTTGTAGGTTAGATACTCAACGATCATCCATGAAAGCGCTGCAATTGCTGCTGCTGTATTGGTGACTAAAAACGCACTTGCGGCGATGCCATCTGCACCTAACTCACTTCCTGCATTAAATCCAAACCATCCAAACCAAAGCATACTTGCACCTAAGACAGTGAGTGTCACAGAAGATGGAAACATTGCTTTGCCATAATCAGCACGTTTGCCTAGCATCAAGGCAATCACCAAACCAGCCACACCTGCGTTGATGTGAACAACCGTACCACCAGCAAAATCTAAAACACCATCTGCTGAGAGAAATCCTCCACCCCACACCCAGTGTGCTACAGGTGCATACACCCCTATAATCCACAGTGCTGCAAAGACAATCCATGTTGAAAATTTAAGTCTTTCAATCAGTGCACCGCTAATGAGTGCTACCGTGATGCCTGCAAAGGTCATTTGAAAGGCGACAAAAAGAAGCACAGGAATGTTCCCCGTTGCCCAAATATCCGTGACCTTGATACCACTTAAAAAGAGAGAATCAAATCCAATAAATCCACCAATATCCGCACCAAATGCTAGTGAATAGCCACATACTATCCAAACAAGTGAAGCAACAATATAGCCCATAACACTCATTGCAATGGTATTAAGCAAGTTTTTAGAGCGAGACATACCGCCATAAAAAAGTGCTAAACCAGCGGGTGTCATTAACATAACCAAAGCAGTTGCCGTTAAAACCCATGCCGTATTTCCAACATCTAATGTTGGAACAGCCTCTGCCACTTCTGCGACACCTTCCTCAGTTGCCCATGCGCTTGAGAGTGCGACCAATGTTGAAAGTAAGAAGCCTTTTGTTCTCATAATCCATCCTCCTGAAATTAAACTAATGAAAGTGTAGCACCTAAAAGAATTGAATATATGCAAATGAATGGTTAATTTTTAATCATCTTGATACAAAGCGTAAATAAGGCTAACAATGCTTATATCAAGCTATAATACGCACCTAAATTATCTAAGGATTGACACTCATTATGTATATATTGTTATGGATTTCAGCAGGATTTTTCATTTTATCGCTTCTTACATGTAAAAATTATACACAGAATAACAGAAGAGCGTTTTTAGGTGCTTTTGTAGTTTTTATCTATCTTGTGTTAAGTATTTTTTACATTATTTCGGACTATTTTACAGGTGAGGGTATTAATGATGCCGTGATATTTCATCTGCTTTATGGATTGGACGGCTCAGGTTATGGTGATTATTATATGATTATTACCTTTGGCGTTGTGCTTTTTATTGCCAGTTTGATTTTTTCGTTGGGCTATTATCGTTTAGCAAAAAAAGCCTTTGGAATCTCTGGAAATAAATTTAAACGGATTTTTTCTCTTATTTTTCTTTTCAGTGCTTTTTTACTGCACCCTAGTGTGCATTTTTTTGGACAAACAACACTTAAAATATTTGGTTTTGAGGATGCGTTGAGCCGAGAACATCATTTTTTAGATTATTATCAAGAACCGACTTTAACGCCTATTCATGAGGAACATCCAAATCTTGTTTATATTTTTGCTGAGAGTTTAGAAGAGACTTATTTTGATGAGAAGCTTTTTCCTTCCTTAATGACAAAACTAAGACCTATTCGAGAACAAAGCACTCTTTTTACTGAGATTAAACAGGCTCAAGGTACTAGTTGGACAATTGCTGGAATGACCTCTGTCTTATGCGGTCTTCCTTTAGTGACGCCTTCTACAGGGAAGCATTCACCTCAGGGAAATTCGATGTCAAAAATGAGTACCTTTTACTCAGGGGCGGTGTGTATGAGCGATATGCTCCATAAAGAGGGGTATAAGATGGTCTATCGCAGTGGTTCATCGCTGGAGTTTGCAGGTGTTGATAAGCTCTATCGCACCCATAAGTTTGAAGATATTAAAGGCATTAATGAGTTGAAATCACGCCTTAAAGATAAGCGGTATCAAACCCCTTGGGGCTTATACGACGATACCCTTTTTGACCTTTCCATGAGTGATTTTCTCAGGCTCTCTAAAAGTAAGCAAAAGTTTGCACTGTTTATTTCCACAATGGATACGCACCATCCTCATGGGCATGTTTCAAAAGGGTGCAAAGCCAATCGTTATAAAGAAGGCGATAATTCTATGCTCAACGCCGTGGCATGTGCTGATGAACTGATTGCGCATTTTATAGAACAGATTCAAAAATCACCGTATGGAAACAATACGATTATCGTCGTGGGCTCAGACCATTTAGCCATGCACAATATGGCGATTGATGATTTGATGAAAGGCAAACGTCGCAATCAATTTATCGTGATTGATCCAAGGCAAAGCCATGGGAAAAAAGTGGAAAAAGTAGGGACAACCTTAGATATTGGAGCGACCATTTTACCTTTTTTAGGCTATGAAGCAGATTTAGGATTGGGTCGCAATCTGTTAAAGGAAGAACCATCATTAGCCGAAAAATTTTCAAATTTTGACGCACTGTTGAGTGCATGGTCAAAAGAGATTAGTCATTTTTGGGAATTTCCAAAAATTGAACAAGATTTAGTGCTCGATAGTGCTAAAAAACAGCTCAAGATTGGCTCAAGCTTTTATAAATTCCCCATTTTACTACGTTTAAATGAAACGTTAGAAGTCAATCCTTTTTTTGAAGTAAAAATTAAATTTTTTGAGACAACCAAATTATTTGGTTACTTACATGATTTTAGCGATGACGACCCTTTTGTTTGGGTGGATGAGTGTTCTCGCATTGGTACATTAGAAAGCATGAAAAATATCCCTTCAAAATCAAGCTATTGCTATGCTTATGGCACGTTGGGTGGGGAGATAAGTACGGGTATTTTAAGCAGTTCAAAATCGTTAAGCCTTGATACATTAAATGAGCTAGTATCCCTTCCTTTTGATACAGAAGAAGCAAAACGCAGACGTGAAAATTTAAGCAAGCTTCACAAATAAGCGTTACATGTAAAGTATGTAGCGTTTAGAAGCTCTAAACATACGGTTAGAAACAAAAATACCTTTTCGTCTCTTTTTTATCCGTATGTTTTGCTTATAATAAATTTATATGAAATGCTATACAATAAATTCATCGTCGTAATTTATCGTCACTGATTTAAAGGAAAACTATGAGCGTTAATCTACTCTTAATTGGAGCAAATGAGGCAACCACGCAAGAAATTGTATCCTTAGTCGATGCTACGCTTGCCACAGCTGCCACCTATCAAAAAGCAACCCTAGCCAATCATCATACATTTGACATCTCACATTTTGATTTGGTCGTTTGTTTTGCCAATCGTTATGATGAAATGGTTCAAAAATATGGCAAAGAGAAAGTGGTTTCGGTTGAATTTATCCCTCCCACAGATTTTTTTATATCCATTAGTCGCATTCCATCAGGTGAAGATGTTATTATTTTTAATAACAGCCAATCAGGTGCCAATGGTGTGCTTAAATTTCTTAAATTTTATAAATTAGAGCATGTGAGTTACACCATCATTCCCTTTGATGAGTGTAGTGAGGGAAAAACCAAAGAAGCACTAAGCAATGCTAAATACATTATAGGAACCGATGGTTATGTTTCAGCAGGAAAAGCACTTTATACCAAATATGGTTCCTTCTTGCGCTCTGATGTCGTGGTTATCGCCAGCCCTCCTCGAAGCGCAACGGCTGAGAGCGTGAGTTCTTTAGCGCAAGTTGTTACAGCCATTAATAGCGACAAAGCCCTTCAAGAAGCACGTGATATATCCAAAACATTGGCCGAACAAACCAAAGAGATTTCACTGATTACGCAAAATGCATCCCAATCCATTGAAGATACCGCCAATACCATTCTTGTTGTGAATGAAAAATTGGCCGCTGAGGTTAAAAATGTTCAAATCACAAACGATATGGCGCAAGAGCTCACCAATGCGGTTGACCAAATTGGCACGATTACCACAGCGATTAAATACATTGCCAGTGAGACCAATCTTTTAGCCCTCAATGCTACCATCGAAGCCGCACGTGCGGGGGATCATGGACGAGGGTTTGCGGTGGTTGCTAGCGAAGTGCGAAAACTCTCCGATCAGAGCAACAAATCAACCGATAGCATTCGTGTTTCCATTATGGAGGTGCAAAAAGTGGTGGATCAAATCGTTCCAGCACTGCAAAAAACGGTGGATGAAATTATTCAAACGCAAGCGGAAGTGGAACGCATTAGTATTGCAGCAAAGCAAGAGAGTGAAGCCATGGAAGATATTATTAAAAAACTAAAAATTATTGTAGATGTCTCACAAGCACTGAATGTCGCTGAAAATAATCATCGTTAATTAATCCTATGAGGCTTTCTTTGCCTCTTTGGGTTACTCCTCTTCTTTTAGTCTCCCCTTACGTAAGTTTTGCTACCATATAGGCATGTTATAACACACTAGGAACTTTACTTGTCAACACTTCACACACTTATTAAAGAGAAAATTTTAGTCATCGACGGTGCGATGGGTACGCAGATTCAAGCCCTTCATATTACCCCTGAACAATGGGCGGGTAAAGAGGGCTGTAACGAGCTTTTGAACCTTACATGTAAGGATGAAATTTCAAAAATTCATCGTGGCTACCTCTTAGCAGGAGCGGACATCATCAAGACCAACACCTTTGGCGCATTGCCGTGGGTTTTGGAGGATTATGGTATTGGGGAGCAAACCTATGAGCTAGCCCGTGCGGGTGTGGCTATCGTCAAAGAGGCGTGTTTGGCGTTTTCAACAGAGCACAAACCGCGCTTTTGTGCCGCCGCTTTTGGACCTGGAACGAAACTTCCATCCTTAGGGCACATCGGTTACGATGAAATGTACGAGGGCTACACGGTAGCCGCTCGTGGTGCGATAGATGGGGGGTGTGACCTTTTTCTCATCGAAACGGCGCAAGACCCGCTTCAAATCAAAGCCGCCCTTCATGCGATTAGCGATGCGCAAAAATATTTACATGTAAAGCTTCCTGTGATGGTTTCAGTCACCATAGAGCTGAGTGGGTCGATGCTTATTGGAACGGACGCAAGCACGATTGCCGCTATCTTAGAACCGTTTGAACTTTTAAGCCTTGGCTTCAACTGCGGTACTGGCCCTGAACAAGTGGAAAAGCATGTCAAAACACTCAGCTCCGTGTGGGATAGACCCATCAGCGTTCACGCCAATGCGGGGCTTCCGCAAAACCGTGGCGGTTACACCTTTTACCCGATGGGACCTAGGGAGTTTGCGGAACTTCAAGAGAAATTTACGGAAATTGCAGGGGTGAGCATTTTAGGTGGATGTTGTGGTACAACGCCTCAGCATATTTTGGAACTAAGCAAAAAAGTGGAGGGCAAAAAACCTTTAGCCCCAGTGGGGAGTATGCCTCGTTCCATCGCTTCACTCTTTGAAACAAGAAGCCTCAAACAAGACCCAGCCCCTTTTCTCATTGGTGAGAGAAGCAATGCTACGGGCTCAAAAGCCTTTCGTGAACTTTTATTGGCGGAAGATTACGATGGCACGCTGAGTGTTGCTCAACAACAAGTCAGAAGTGGGGCGCATGGCATTGATGTGAGTGTGGGATTTGCAGGGCGTGATGAGGAGAAAGACACCAAAGAGGTCATAGGGCGTTATGCGCAAAAGATAGCTTTGCCTCTCATGGTCGATACCACGCAAGTCAAATCCTTAGATGTGGCGCTTAAAATGGTGGGTGGAAGAGCTATCATTAACTCCGTGAACCTTGAAGATGGCATGGAAAAGTTCGATAAAGTCTGCTCTTTAGCCAAGCGTTTTGGGTGTGCGCTCGTGTGTTTGACCATCGATGAGCAAGGTATGGCAAAGAGCAAAGCGGAGAAAGTGGCGATTGCGGAGCGTATTTTTCAGCTTGCGACTAAAAACCATGGTCTTAATCCAGGCGATTTGGTCTTTGACTTACTCACATTTACGGTGGGAAGTGGGGATGCTGAGTACCATACTGCTGCCATTGAAACCATTGAAGCGATTCGTGAATTTCACGCCATGCACCCAGAAGTTGGCTTTGTGTTGGGCATCTCTAACATCTCCTTTGGTTTAGCCAAACACGCCAGAGAATACCTAAACTCTGTCTTTTTGCACCATTGTGTCGAAGCGGGTCTTAGTATGGCAATTGTCAATGTTAAAAACACGCTTCCGATGCACAAAATCAGTGACGTGGATAAAAAAGTCTGTGAAGACTTGCTTTTTAACCGCCGAGAAGAGGGTGATCCACTCTTTAAATTTATCTCTCATTTTGAGGGTGTGGTAGAGAATAAAGACGAAAGTGATGCGGCGTATCTTGCGATGAGTACCAAAGAGAAACTATCGACGCTTCTCATTGATGGCGATAAAGAGCGCATGTTAGCTCTTTTACCCACCGCCAAAGAGGAGATAGCCGCTGAAATTATCGTCAATGAAATCCTCATCGATGCGATGAAAGTGGTCGGAGAGCTTTTTGGCAGTGGAAAGATGCAACTGCCTTTTGTGCTTCAATCGGCTGAGGTGATGAAAGCCTCTGTGGATTATTTGCAACCTTTTTTACCCAAAAGCGAAAAAAGTACAACGACCACGTTGATTATTGGAACCGTGAAGGGTGATGTGCACGATGTGGGGAAAAACCTTGTGGACATCATTTTAAGCAACAACGGTTTTAAAGTTATCAACATTGGCATCAAAGCGGACTTAGAGCAGTTCTTAGAAGCACTCAAAGAGCATAAAGCCGATGCCATCGGTATGAGCGGACTTTTGGTGAAATCGACCAATGTGATGAAAGAGAACCTAGAAGCGATGCAGAAGATGGGGATTAACATTCCTGTTATTCTAGGCGGTGCGGCACTGACCGATAACTTTGTGGAAGATTTTTGCCGTCCGATTTACGAGGGGCCTATTTTTTACTGTAAAGATGCGTTTGAGGGCATAACGGCGATGAGTCGCATCGAGGCGAAAGACTTTAACACCGATTTTGGGCGTAAAGTTTTGGAAAATGCGGTGATGAAAGCCAGTAAGGAAACAAAAGAAATACCGCCATTTCATGAGCTTAAAATGCCAAGCCGTGAGGTTAAAATCCCCACACCGCCGTTTTGGGGCAGACGTGTTTTAAAAACCGACGTGAAAGAGTTGGCGTACTCGTGGATCAACCACAAAATTCTTTTCTCTCAGCGCTGGGGTTACAGTGGAAAAGGACAGAGTAAAGAGGAGAAACAAAAGCAACTTGATGAGGTGCTTTACCCAACGTATGAGCGGGTTCGGGCAGACATTGAGCGACTAGGGTTGTTTGAGCCGACCATCATTTACGGCTATTACCCCGCACGCTCCTTTGAAAACACGCTCTATCTTTTTGATGAGAGCGAGGGGTATTTTAGTGAAGAGCAGGTGTGTCGTGAGAGCATTGATGTGGTAGAAAAGCGTGCGATGAAAACCTTTGATTTCCCTCGCCAAAACAGAGCACCGTACCGAAGTTTGAGTGATTTTATCCATCCAGAGCGCCATGATGTTTTGGCGTTAACGTGTGTCAGCGCAGGGGCAAAATTTTCAGCGTACGAGAAAGAGCTTTACGATGCGGGCAATTTTACCGAGTACTTTTTCGTGCACGGCTTAGGTGTGGAGTTAGCAGAAGCCTTAGCGGAGATTGTGCATAAGCAGATACGCTTAGACTTGGGTATTGCGGAGCAGGAGGGGCATAGCTTGAGAGATGTGCAGATGAAGCGTTATAACGGGTGTCGTTATTCGTTTGGCTACCCAGCGTGTCCTGCTTTGGAAGATACCAAAGTGATTTTTGAGCTTTTAAAGCCTGAAGAGTTTGGCATAGAACTGAGTGAAACATTTCAAATTCACCCAGAACAAAGCACCACGGCAATCGTGATGCACCACAAAGAGGCGCTGTATTTTAACGTGTAAAAGGAGGATGCAATGGCAAAAGTAGTGATCTTTTCAGGAGCAGGCATCAGTGCGGAGAGTGGACTCTCCACCTTTCGTGATGCGGGTGGACTGTGGGAAAAGTACCGCATCGAAGAGATTTGTCAAGCTGGTTGTTTGTCTTGGAACCGTGAAAACACCCTCACATTTTACGACGCAAGGCGTGAACAACTCGCCTCCGTAAAACCCAATGCCGCACATTATGCTCTCTCAAAACTTCACGAAAAATACCCCAACGACATTGCCATTATCACCCAAAATGTAGACGATTTGTTTGAGCGAGCAGGGTGCAAGGACGTTTTGCATTTACACGGTTTTTTGCCTAGACTTCGCTGTGAACAATGTGGCGCAACCCATCTCATCGGCTACACCAAACAAGAGCGAACCTTTACATGTAAAAGCTGTAACGGCTCATTACGCCCCGACATCGTCTTCTTTGGCGAGAGTGCTCCCATGTATGAATACCTTTACGAAGCAATACAAGGGTGTGAGTTTTTGGTCATCATAGGATCTAGCGGAAACGTCATTGCGATGGATCATTTCGCTTTACATGTAAAGATTTCTATCCTTAATAATTTGGAGCGAAGTGATGCCATTAACGAGAGGGTTTATACGAAAGTGTTGCATAAAAAGGCTACTGAGGCGATGGATGAGATCGTGGGAGATGTGGAGAGGTTTTTAGAACAGTAAAAACTAAGAAGACTTAGGGTACCTTAAGTTTAAATGATACCCTACCTTTAAGATTTTAATTAATTTTTTGAATGGTAAAAGTATAAATAACCCAAGCCTAAAGGTGCAATAAAAATAGCAAGAGCCCAACACATTATCATAGAAATAATTTTAACTGCTAATAAAAAAATAATATTGACAAAGAATACGTTATTTCCAAAGATGTAACCGACAACACTTTCATATACAAATCGTGAATACGGATATAACATTGTATTTAATATAGCAGAAAAAATAAACCCAAAGGTAAAATGTTCAAAACCATTAGATAATGCGAATATAAAAACAATTGCTATTGCCACTCCGAATATAAAATGTCTGACATAATAAGCACTATTTAGACCTTTAAATGTCTTATTAATAAAATCTTGCATTATTCTTGTTCCTCCTAAAATTTGTATTAATAATATTGTACAAAAAAATCATTCAATTTTTTGTATATATAAATAAAAAAAAATGCCAGGCTACTTTTTAAATCATTATCTAGCTAAAATTTTTATAGTTTTACCTCAATAATCTTCGAACACTGCTCTTTAAATTTCGGCAAAATATGTCTGATAATCCACTCAATAATAGCAAGGTTAACACCTTCATAATCATGAGCGATGTAATTTCTAACATCGTAAATACCTTTAAGATCGTCAGCTTCAAAATACTCAAGAAACGTGTTGTTGGAAGATTTGCGGAGTTTTTCAAATTGCTCAGCAATGGAAGTAAGATGCATCAAAATAGCAGGGCGATAGGTCGTTAAGTCATGCAAAGCGTTGGTAATAGAACCAGCATTTGAAACAATTACTTCAATGTATTCTATTTTTTCAAGAATGAGATAGATTTTGCTAATGCTCTCTTTAGACATAAATCGTTCTATCGATAATGAATTTTTGAGCGGTTTTCCCCATCCCTGTTTTATCGGCAAGGTCAACAGAAATGCCAAAAACAGCACTCATCTCTTTTTTAATCTCTTCGATTCGCTCAATAGACTTAATGCCGTAGTGTTCAACAAACGAGGGTTTTGCTTCGATGAGAATGTCGATGTCGCTTTTTTCATCTGCTTCATCACGAGCGTATGAGCCAAATAAGCCCTCTATAACGAAGCCCTCAGGTAGATAATGGTTTTTCATGCTTTTAAGCTGTTGAAGAATCGTTTCTTTTTTCATAAAAAAATTATAGCGAAGATTGAGTGTTTTGTGAATTACATGTAAAGGCCTCAATTCTCAATAATTTAGAACGAAGTGAAGCGGTGGATGAAAGCGTAGAAGATGCGAAGCGGGTTTTTCTGAGGTACGTGTTGTGCTACAATAGAGGGGAGAGAAAAGGATAGGAGATAAAAATGTTAAAAAAATCGGGGAAAGGGATTATTCGTAATCTGTTTAGAGATGTTTTAGAATCCTCTGAAGTTGAACTATCTGTGATTGAAAAATACATTGACCCTGGCTATATCCAAAAGGTCGATGGCGTGATTTTGGATTATCATGGATTTATTGAACATATGAAAAAGCAAAAGCAAGTGATTGAGGCGATGTCGGTTACGTTTATCTCTATGGTTGAAGAGTCCGATACCGTTTTTACCAATCACATTGTAGTGGCTAAAAAGAAAAACAAAGAGGAACTGCACGTACATGTTATCGCCCAATTTACGCTTAAAGACGGGCGTTTAATCGCTTGCGATGAGCTAACGAGACTTTTAACGGGAAACGAAGAAGATCGAAACATTGGCTCTTGCCATTAATCATTACATGTAACGATTAAATCTCCCAAAAAACAAAGCCTCTCATTTTTTGCTACAATACAATTCTCTTTATTTGATACTATTTATCAATTTATCTGGAAAGGTTTTATGGTGTCTGAGTCAGCGGTGTTGCATCTTAACAGTTTTGAGCTTTTACAGATTATTAAAACCGTTAAAAACCCTTTTTCTCGTGAAAATTTTATGGCAAAAGTGAAGCCTAATTTTGGTGAGGGGAGTTTTGTGTGGTACAACTTAGGCAATGGCATTGCCAGTTACACCTATGCGTATGAACTCTTACACGATACCGTAGCCACGTTATCTTCGGATGTTTCAGGGGCGGTGTTGGTGTTTAATTTAGGGGATGATTTTACGCATGAGTATAAAAATGGCACGAAGTATGTGATTAAGAAAAATAGCTTTTTTATTGGTTTTTCTTCCCGTGCGTTTGAGATGCATATACGTATGTTAAAAAATAAGTCGTATAAAACGGTCAATATTGGTATTAAAGAGGAGTTGTTGCTTCGACTCATAGCAAATTATGGCGATATTTATACCAAGATGGTAAACGATACGTTGTTAAATGGCTATGCGATTTTGGAGGGTGGCGAGATTGATGGGATGCAGATGGAGATTTTAAAACTTTTCCCTTTACATGAGATGGATGAAGACTTGTTGAACGTTCTAAAATTGGAGGGACACATTATGCATTTGGTGCACGATACCATTGTGCGTATTATGCGAACCATGCATAAAATGGGCGATTTGAATTTGGATATTGCGAAGATTAATTCCCTTGAACGTGCGAGAAACATTATATACAATGAGTATGACAAAGCGCTTTCTATCAAACAAATTGCGTATCGTTCAGCCATCAATGAGTGCTATTTGAAAAAAGATTTTAAAGCCTACTACGGTATGACGGTGTATGAGATGCTTCAAACACAACGCTTAGAAATGGCGAAAAAACTCCTGAAAGATGATGCCAGTGTTAGAGAAGTAAGTTCTAAAGTGGGTTACAAACATGCAGGGCATTTTAGTAAACTCTTTACAGAGCGTTTTGGCATATCTCCTAGTGTGTACCGCAAACGTTTCTCTTAAATCGTCATTTTTCCTCTTTGTATTCTTTTTTTTCCCTTTTGTGACTTTTATTTATTGATAATCGTCATCATAAATGGCACACTTCCACCATTCAAACTGATTGAGACAAAAAAGGATAGGTATGTGGAAGAAAAATATATGGAAAAGAAGTTTGGTGGTATGTGCTCTTTTACCCTCATTTGCATTGGCGGAAAATACAACGGTTGAACTTAGTGAAGTAACGGTTATGGGTGAAAAAATTGAGCGTTCGATGCAAGAGACCACAACGGCTGTTAGTGTGTTTAAGGGGGATTCTGTGGGAAAAGCGGATAACAAATCGATTTATGACGTTGCATCGCAGGTTCCCAATATGATTAATAATCCTTCTGATATTCCCATTATTCGGGGTGTCAATGGCGCTGGACCTGCTATTGGAGGGTTTGCAGTACTTTCAGGAACACGTCCACGCATTAGTACCAGTGTGGATGGCTTAAGTGAGGCATGGAACGGGCAACGCTATATGGATGCAAGCTCGTGGGATGTGGAGCAAATAGAGGTTTTACGAGGGCCTCAATCGACCACGCAAGGACGAAATAGCATCGGTGGGGCAGTAGTTGTTAGCACTAAAGATCCTACGTTTGAGCCTGAGGGTGCAGTGCGCATTGGGTATGAAAATGAGTCAGATAAAGCACTCTTTGCGGCGATGATTTCAGGTCCTGTAGTGGAAAATGAATTGGCAATGCGTTTAAGTATGGAGGGCGTGTACGGGCATAGTTTTATGAATTATGAGGGAAGTAACACACCGTGGGATCCTTCTGATATGAAGCAAGGCAGTGTTCGAGGCAAAGTGTTGTGGATACCCAAAGATATAGAGGGCTTGACGGTTAAAATGACAGCAGCGCATAAGCAGAGTGAGGGTGGGTATATGAATGAAATTAGCCCAAATTCAGATATTTCAGATTATACCTTTTTGGTTTCTGCCCCCTCTAATCTTGTGCGTTATGGTGACAGTAAAAGCCATATGCTTAGCACCGATGTGGAGTATGCTCTCAATGATGAGACGACCTTTTACTTTTTAGCAGGGTATAGCAAGACCAAAACGACGTTTGAACAAGCACCCACAGCGATGGATATGAGCATTGATGAAAAGAGCATAACCTTAGAGCCTCGTTTGGTGCATAACCCAAAAGAGGGACTCATTACCAGTATGGCAGGGCTTTATTTTTACCACCGTGCACAAAAAACGGATATTGCAAAACAGATTACCATGGATAGCGATGATACGATTAATGCTCTTGCGTTTTACTTTGAAGAGTCTTTACATGTAAACACGAAATTGGATGTTATTTTTGGTGGGCGCATTGAGCGGGAGCATCAAGAACGTGATGTAACGTACAATACCAAACCTATGGATGCTAATGTCGCTGAGACCATGTTTTTACCCAAAGTTGGTCTAAATTATAAACTCACACCTGAACACACCATTGGTCTTACGGCACGCAAAGGGTATAACCCAGGAGGTGGCTCTTTAACATGGGATACGTATACCTATTATGAGTATGATAAAGAAGAGGTATGGACGTATGAGGCAACCACACGCTCTTTGATGCTGAATAAAAGACTTTCGCTGAATACCAATCTTTTTTACAATGACTACAGCGATTATCAAGGGATTGCAGGTTCTGGCTTGGGACAGCGTTTTACCAATGTTCCTGAGGGAAAAAGCTATGGCTTTGAAGCCGAATCAAGCTATCGGTTAAGTTCTGATTTAGAGGTGCATGGCGCCCTTGGATTTTTACGAAGCGAAATCACCAAAGCACCAGAGGGAACAACCTTTAAAGGCAATGAATTTAACCATGCGCCCCATTTTACGGGAAGTTTAGGCTTTACACAGCATTTTGGCGGAGGCTTCTTCTTTGGCAGTGATGTAAATTATGTGGGTGAGTATTATACAGGGATCAATAATTTAGATACGTTTAAAGCAGGCAAATATACCTTGGTGAATTTTAATCTAGGCTACGAGACCAAAGATTACACGATTCGCACCTATCTTAAAAATGCCTTTGATGAAGAGGTCTTGTATAACTACCGTGGCACCTTTGCACAAGTGGGTCAACCACGCACCTTTGGTGTGAGCTTTGACTACCGTTTCTAAGAAGAGTCGTCTAAAATGAACCTTTATCGCTCTTTAGCCACGCCTGAGCCAAACGGGAAAACAATAGGGCTCTTTCGCATCCTCACCGCCATTTTTGGCGGTTTGGTGCTTTCGTATGTGATGATGTGCAGTATGGTTTTTTTGTACCCATCGTTCAAATCTGATTTAGCAGTGATTGCACTTTTGTACAACACGCTTGCATGGTCAGTGGTTGCATTGTGGATTGCATTGGCACCTACAAGACTTAGCGCACTGCTTCGTTTTGTGGTTCCAACCATTCTTTTCTCATCTTTTTTAGGATACGTTTATGGATAAAGTTGATACGTCAAAAGCATGGAAACAACGTCTTTTACGGACGCATGTAAGCCTAGGATTGTTGGTCTCTTTTGTGATGTATATCAGTGTTTTTTTTGGGGTATTTGCTATTTTCATACCGTATATTCAGGTGTGGGAAAAGCCATCACGGCATATTGGTTCTCTTTCCCATACACACATTGATTATGAAAAAATGATAGAGCAGGTTTTAGACGACCCCACCTTTCCTAAAAATAATCTGCTAATAACCTTGCCAGGTACCATGAATGAGAGTGCCTTAAAAGTCTCTCATCGTTTTGCAGCACCTCTTTATTTTAATCCTCTTAGCGGAGAAAAAATGAGAGATGAGGGCAAACAATCGTATTTAGCGGAATTTTTAAATGAACTGCATTATGGCAAAATGCTCAATTTTGATAAAGAATGGTTTGGTGTCATAGGGAGCTTTTTTGGGCGTTTTCTCTTTGGTTTTAGCGCTGTTGGGGTGATGAGTGTTGTGCTCTCTGGAGTGATTTTAATTATGATCTTCTCCTATAAAAAGAGTTTTAAAACACCCCGTGCACTTTTTTCGACTTTACATGTAAAGATTTTTACGTGGACATTTCTTCCCTTTTTGATGATTGTGCTAAGCGGTGCGTTTATGAATCTCTCTTTGATCAGTGCCTTGCCAATGGCAAAGCTGATAAGCGGAGGAAAAGAGAGTCGTATTGATGCGATTATTGGACCTGTTTTGTTTCCAAAAGATGAGGTACATGAGCCCTTTAATGAATCCGCACCCATGCTTCCTATCGCCCATTTAATGGAATTGGCGCAAAAGGTGGATGCGAGGATTGCGTTTCAAACCATACGATTGATCAACTGGAGCGATAAAACTGCACAGGTAGAGTTTAAAGGCTATGATCCCTACAAACCCTTTTTAAACGGAGGCGTTTTTAACAAACCAAGTGTGATACTTAGCGCTGTTGATGGCACATTGATAACGCATCAAAACGTTTTAGAGCGCTCCTGGAGTGTTTTCTTTGCTGAAGCAACATTTTTTCTCCATTTTTTATTTGGCGTTGATGTCATCAGTCGTATCTGTGTGGCGTTGTTGATGATGGCAAGTGCTTTGGCACTTGCGTGCGGGGTTTTGTTGTGGCTTGAAAAAGAGGCAAAAAAGTTTCATGAAGCTTTGCCTTTTTACCATTGGATGAGCAAAATTGCCTTAAGCATTATGGTCGGCGTGCTTCCTGCTACAGCGCTTTTGTTTGTTTTACAATGGCTTTTACCTTTTGAGATACACGATAGGCTGTTGTGGCAAAAAGGTTTGTTTTACAATGCATGGCTAGCAACACTTTTTTGGGCATTTTACCGACTTGATTCTTACCGAGCTTCTAAAGAATTCCTCATTTTAGGTGGGGCATTGTTTATAGGGGCGAGTTTGCTTCATCTGTTTCATCAAGGCATCGTGTTAGCCCATGGCATTTTTGGTTGGGACCTTGCGTTAATGGGCTTTGGAAGTTTACTGGTGTATGTGGGTCTAAAATTGCCTAAAAAGGCAGAAAATATACCTTTATTGTGGAGAAAAAAAGAGGAGAGTGTATGAAAAAAATTGCATGTTTGTTTGCCTTGCCACTGTGGCTTTATGCACATACGTTGTTGATGCATGTTGGGGATAACGATGATGGTACACTAAGTATTAAGGGTGAATTTAGTACAGGAGAGAGTGCAGCAGGGGCGTTGGTGAAGTTAAAAATGCTAGGCAGCGAAGAGATTTTAGTGCAACAAAGATTGCCTAATAGCAGTGAATTGGTTTTAGAAATTCCAAAAATACCGTATGAAGTTATTTTAGATGGCGGACCTGGGCATCAGGTACGTCGTGAGGGCATTGCACCAAAAGGTGGTTTTGAAAAGAGTGAGCCAAAACAGAAGGAGACATCTTCTGATACTATGCCTCTAAAAGCAGAGGAAAAAAAGATTCCTTTAGCACTTAGCTTCTCTTTGGCGTTGGCGTTTATTTTACTTCTTGCAACGATAGGTATTAGCATTTACAATACTCAAAAATTATTTAAAAAAATTGAGGCGATGACAAAGGCTTAAGGGGATTTCCTAAGCCTTTGTCTTACAAAACCCTGCTTCAAATTCCTGAACACACGTATGTTGTGGTATTGCAATAGCCTTACATGTAAAACTAAAATACTTTAGGGTGTAGGGACTTTGATGGTGTAGCCAATGCCTCTTATGTTGAGAATAAAATCTTCTTTTAAATGTGTTTTTAAGCGATTGACTTCGGTGCGAATGGTGGCGTCATCAACGTAGGTGTCAACATCATCCCAAACACTTTCTCGAAACATATCGTAGCTACAAACGAAGCCTCGATTGAGGGTGAGAAATTCTATGATTTTGAGTTGGCGTTTGGATAAGACTTGCGGTTCGTCGTGAAAATACAAGGTCATATTTTCGCAATTAAAATTGTACGAGCTAGAGAGTCGTTTATGGCACATTACTTTTTTGGCGGTTTTTGAAATTCTATCAATGCGAAGTGTTAGCTCTTTTAAATGAAAGGGTTTTTTCAAATAATCAAAACACCCTAACTCAAACGCTCTGGATATATCTTCAATATCAATCAATGCCGAGATAAAAATAACAGGAATGATTTTTTTGTGTGCGTGTAGTGTCTCTAAAATACTCAATCCGTTGACGTTAGGAACATTTATATCAAAAACGAGAAGGTCAAATCTTTCTTTCTCTAAAATCTCTAAACAAAGGCTACCATCTCTTACAGAAGTGATGCAATGCCCCGTTTTGCTAAGGTACGTGGCAATGGACTCATTGAGTAAAATATCATCTTCTAGGAGTAAGATTTTCATGTTGCATTGACCTTAAATTCGTAGCAAAAAGATGTTTGATTTTCATCCGATTGCAGTGAGATGGTTACATTTTCTTCCTTACAAATTCTTTTAACAAGATTGAGTCCCAAGCCAAAACCATCTTGAGCTTTTTCTTCACGGTAATATTCTTCAAAGATTTTTTCAGGTTTTTGAATTTTTCGTGAATGCGAGGTAATGCAAAAAAGGTAACGTCCGTCTTCTTGTTTTAAGGAGACAAGAATATCTTTATTTTCAAAGGTATATTTAATCGCATTGGTGAGGTTATTGTCAATAATACGTTGCAATTTTGTTTCGTTAAAAAAGATAATGGCTTTTTCGCAATTTGACGTAAAAATAAACAGTGATTTGGCAATATTGGCAACTTGTGCAAAAAAATCAATACGACTACGAATATAATCTACTAAATCAATTTTATATTTGGGATAGTGTACGTGGTCTTTACGGACTAAATAGCTTAAATCATCGTACATCGAAAAAATACTTTTAACAGCCACTTCAATATTTTCCAAATAAACACTTCTTCCGCATTCCATTTCATAAAGCTCAATATTGCTCATAATAACACTTAAAGGCGTGTTCATTTCATGAACCGTGTAGCGTAAAAATTGTTTATGTGAGGCAAGAAGATTTTTGGAATAATTCATTTGCTCTTCTAGGCGTTTGGACTGTTCGTCATAATCTCTGGCACTTTGTTCAATGAGATGGGTGAGAGATTGAATGGTTTTGGAATACGAGGTGTTTTTTTTAGAATCTTCATGGGCGGTAGGTTTTGATAGACTAAGAGGCTTGGTAGATTCACTTAGTGCTACAACGGTTAAGGTTTGATTGAGCAGTTTATTGCTTCCGTTATGATGGTAAAATTCAGAATAGGTAAAAAACCCAGATGCTGGAGCAATTTTTGAGAACGAACCTATGCCTAATTTAATGAGAAAGGGCATAAACCTTCGACGTGCCATACAGGAAAAAATATAGAAGGATTCTACATTGATGGTATGCAAATTGTCTAAAACCTCAATGGGGTCTTTCATGAGTGACTCAGCGTCTCCAAAGCCAATTCTTACCTGATCGCCTTCTTCTAAATTGCCACTGTAGCTTAAACTTCCATCTTCATGTTTTGCAATGACCGCACGTGCCATCGTAACGCCATTTTTTTCTAAAATAAGAGGAAATTCGGTTTGGGAAAAATCGCTGCCTAAGTATTTATCGTAAAAATGTGAAGCTAATGTATCATCGATGAGGTAAACCCTGTTCTCTTTTACTTTCGTAATTGTGTGCGTTAAGCCAATAGGTTTCCAATCAAATTTAAAATCTGTGGCGACATGTAGCACGTCAGAATTTAAAGAGACACCTACCACGCCTGCACTAAGAAGTGTGTTTTGAGAAACAATATAGGTTTGTTCAAATTTCCCATTATCACCTGCCATTCCACCACAAATGGGTATGCTGGCATCAAAAGATTCTACACCTTTTAAAAACTCTTCAGCATTCATATGCGTACCATCGGAGAAGAGAATGAGCAGTTTGGTTTGCGGGGTAACCAAGTTCGATGCGATATTGATTCCGCATTGAAAGGAATCTTCATCGTTGGCAAAGGCCGTTTTAAGAAAGGTTTTCTCAAAAATACTTACAGAGATAATGGTCTTTAGCGTAGTAATTGACGCTCCATAGACTTCCCCATCGGTTGTTGTCCCAATACAAATAGCATTTGGAAGATGCTTAAGAATGGTTTTACTCACATAATCAAGAGTCTGTTTTTCTTGACCACAAAAAATTTGCACCAAAATATTTTTTTCATTTTTCATGATTGAAAAATCAATCAAATCTTCTAGCAAACCCTCTTCATAACAATAGTTGTAGGTTTTCATCTGCATCCCCTTTTTAAGGCTAAGCATAAGCATAGCGAATAAAACCTTGCAAAAATGAGAGGAAGAGGGGCGTATAAAGGATGAGATTTTTCGTGTCACCAAATCACACACCCATGTGTTTGTGGGGCAGATTAAGGATGAGGAGGCTTTACATGTAAGCCTCCTTAATATCAGATTACTTTTGCTTTTTCGAGTTTTTTACGTTCAACTTTAATGCGGTCTTGAAATTTTTTACTTCTGTCTTTGGCAAAGAGTTGCATGTCTTCGACTTCGTCCATCTCATCTACGATTTCAACGCCAAGCAGGGTTTCAATAGCATCTTCAAGTGTAACAACGCCTGCGGTTTGTCCGTAGCTATCAAAAACCACGAAGAGGTGTGTTTTACGCTTGATGAATTGGTCAATTAAATGAGGTACAGGCAAGTTTTCAGAGACCATATGCACTTCGTGCGATATTTGCTCTAACGTGGTGGTATCGTGATCTTCAACACTCTCTTCAAGAATACGTTGGTTAAAAACAATGCCAATAACATCATCAAGGGTTTCGCCAAAAATAGGGATACGTGAATGAATGTACATTCTATCGTCCTCAATGGCATCTTCAATGGTGGTTGTAGCAGGAAGGGCAAAGACAACACTGCGTGGTGTCATAATGTCTTTGGCTTTAATATTTTTAAGTTTTAAGAGATTTTCAATCAAATCACTCTCTTTACTCAAAATCGAACCTTCTCTCTCGCCCATAGCAATGACCGCCATAATCTCATCACGAGAATAGTTATGGTGTTGTTTTTTATTTTTTGAGATAAATCGTGTTAAGAGGGATGAAATCCATGTAAAGGGCGTGGTAATCAGAACTAAAAAATCAATGATGCGTGCGGATGAGATTAAAAGTTTTTTCCAATAAAGCGCTCCTATGGTTTTAGGAATAATTTCCGAAAAATAGAGAATTAAGAGTGTGACTACAAAGGCAACTACACTTTGCCACTCCTCACCAAAAAGAAGTTGGGTTTGCGCTCCTACTCCTGCGGCACCCATGGTGTGAGCAAATGTATTGACGGTTAAAATAGATGAAATGGGTTTATCAATGTCAGATTTTAATTTTTTAAGTCTCTCAATGGCTTCTTCATTTCCCTCTTTTGGTAAGCTTTCAATGTACGAATTGGTACTTGAGAGCAGTACGGCTTCAAGAATGGAGCATAAAAATGAGACAGAGATTGCAAGACAAAGATAGGTGAGCAGTAGAGTCATAGGATTGCTCCTAGAACAAGAAGAGTTAAGCTACACGAGTCTGGTTCGCTTTGGGTCATACAGAATTCCTTTTAAAATAATTTAAGTGGGCATTATAGCATAAAGAAAAAACTACTTGATTACAGGCTCAAATGTGAGTGAGATGGAGTTGACACAATGGCGTGTGTTTTTAGGTGTCAAAGCTTCTCCCTCAAAGACATGCCCTAAGTGCGCACCACAGGTGTTACACAGAATTTCAGTGCGTCTGCCATCACGATCGGTGATGCGTTTGATAGCGCCTTGTATCTCATCATCAAAACTAGGCCATCCACACCCTGAGTGAAATTTGTCGCTGGATCGATACAACGCTGTTTTACAGCGTTTACACAGGTAAGTCCCCTCTTCATAAAAACTATTATACTTACCAGAAAAAGGCATTTCTGTACCTTTATGAAGAATGATATGCTCTTCTTCGGGTGTTAGTTTGGCGTAGGTCATGGTTGCTCCTTTTACATGTAAAGCGTTATAACGCATTTTGCGTAAAAGAAGCTTTACATGTAAAGATTAGCTTTCGCTTTTTGTCATGGTTCTTAGTTTCTCAATAAATGTTTTTTTACCAATAAAAGCGAGCATATCATTTTCCCTAATTTTATAGGTTTTATCCACGTCAAATTTCCAATTGTCACGTGTTTTGCAGGCGATAAGGTGAATCTCATTTTCAAACATGGCTTCAATATCTTGAATCATTTTGCCAAGAAGAGACTTTGTCACTAGAAATTTAGCAATTTTGATGGTGCTGCTAAAATCCACCTGGTCAATAACGACATTTCCCACCAGATTTTCAACCAATTTACGGGCAGATTCTCGCTCAGGATAGATGATTTTAAACGCACCTAGCCTTGCTAAAATTTCGCCATGCGTTAGGGTGATGGCTTTAGCGATGATATTTTTATTGTCCAACTCTTTAAGTGCCATGAGTGTTAAAATACTCGCTTCAATATTTTCACCAATACTGATGATGACGGTATCAAGCCCTACAACACCTGCTTCTTGTAATGCTTTGATGTCAGTACTGTCTAGGATGAGTGCATCTTCAACGTATTCGCTAATGACTTGAATTTTATGTGGGTCATTGTCGATAGCAATGATATCCGCACCTTGTTCTGCCAAACTTTTAGCAATGTTAAATCCAAATTTTCCAAGACCGATAACGGCGTATGTTTTCATAATAAAATCCTTCCCTCAGGGTATTGTATGTGTTTTGTTTTTTCCTTACCAATGAGTAAAAATCCAAACGCAAAAATACCCACACGACCGATTAGCATCAAAAGAATGATGGTGGATTTTCCAAAGGTATTAAATTGTTCCGAAAAGCTTAAGATGTCACCATTGCCCACCGAAACGCCTACGGTACAAAACGCAGACACCACTTCAAAAAGTGTTTTCATAAACGGAGTGTGTTGGGTTTCGACCAAAAGAAGAGTCGCCAAGATAGTGATAAATGAAGCCACGATAATAATCGCAGAAGCACGATTGATGATTTCAGGGGTAATGGTTCTTTTAAAAGCATAGGGTGCTTGGTTGCTCAGTTTCATCGTGTGCAGTGTTGCGATGATAAGGACTGCTACGGTCGTGATTTTAATGCCCCCTGCGGTACTTCCCGCACCTCCTCCACTCATCATATAAAGCGTTGAGCAAAACAAGGATGCGTCGCTGAGTTGCGAGAGGTCTAGGCTATTAAAGCCAGATGTTCTAAAGTTAACCGATAAAAAGAAACTATTGAGCAGTTTTTGATACAGGGTGAGTGATGCAAAAATGCCTTGATTAGTCCACTCAATAGCAAGGAAGAGTATCATGCCTGAAAAGAGCAAAATCAATGTTCCTAGCAAGGTAATTTTCGTGTGAGCTGAGAGCATAAATTTTTTTTTGGAGACTTTGAAATACAGTTCGACCAAAACAAGATAACCAATACCACCGATAATAATCAATAAACCAACCGTGCCAATCGTTGTAAAATCACTGTTGTATCCTATCAAGCTATCGGTAAATAAAGAAAACCCCGCATTGTTAAAAGCAGAGATAGCATGAAAAATGCCTTGCCACAAGGCTTGCGGAAAGGGTATGTCCATCCAAAAACGAACGGTTAAGATGAGTGCGCCAAGCGTTTCAATCAAAAAGATGAAAAGAAACACTTTTTTCAAAAAATCTTGAATATCTGAATTGCTTGAATAATTGAGCGACTCTTTTGCCATTGTTTTTTCATGGATGTTGAGATTTTTTTTCATAAATAAAAAAAAGAGGGTGACGATACTCATATATCCCACACCACCGATTTGGATGAGGAGTAAGATGATGGATTGACCAAAGAGGGTAAAATCTCCTGAGGTGCTTTTCACAATGAGCCCTGTAACACACGTCGCAGACGTGGAGGTAAAGAGTGCGTCGATGAAGCTTAGTTTACCGATGTGTGCAAAAGGGAGCATCAGCATCAAAGCGCCAGCGAAAACAACCAGAAGATAGCTTATAAAGATGATTTTGAGTGTTTTTTGATTCATGTGTCTCTTTCGTGTGTGCATGAAAAACGATAGCCAATGCTCGCTTCTGTGGTGATGTAAAGCGGTCGCGAAGGATTTTTTTCGATTTTTTTACGTAAGGTATTGATGTAGGTTCGTAAATATTGCATTTGATTTTGGTACCCGACACCCCAGATGGTTTTTAAAATATGCTGATGCGGAAGCACTTTGTTGGCATTTTGCATCAAAAAGGAGAGCAGATGGTACTCTGTGGGGGTCAGTTTTAAAAGCGTACCGTTTAGTAAAACTTCTTTACATGTAAAGTCAATGGTGAGCTCTTTACATGTAAGCGTATTGGGTACATTTTCTTGGGTTGTACGTCTTAGCGTTGAGCGCACGCGCGCTAGCAATTCGTGGGTTGAAAACGGTTTTGTGACATAGTCATCTGCGCCCATATCGAGTGCTGCAATAATCTCTTTTTCGTCACTGCGTGCGGAAAGAACGATGATAGGTGTTTGGCTCTTTTGACGTATGAAGGAGATGAGACTCTTCCCATCACCATCAGGAAGCCCTATATCTAAAATGAGCAATGAGGGATTTTGTGTTATCCATTCACGTTTAGCATGAATTATATCTTTGGCAAGGCGTGTTTTATAGCCAAACTCTTCTAAAGAGATTTGAAGAATTTTGCCTATCGCATCGTCATCTTCAACGAGTAAAATGAGTTCATTGGATTTCATTCAAAGCTCATTTTGCAGGTTTTTAGGGCGTTTGGCAATGGGCAGAGTGATTTCAAAGCAGATACCATTGTACTGATTGTAAGCACTGATTTTTCCACCATGTGCGGTGACAATGCTATGGCAAATAAAAAGCCCAATGCCACTGCCTGAAATATCACCCGTATTTTCAAGACGATAAAATCTGTCAAACATCGATTTAAGGGCATGTTCTTTAAAGGGATTGCTCTCGTTAAAAAAAGTGATTTTCACCTTTTTAGGTTCTTGAAAGAGGCGAATCACAATCTGTTTATTTTGATTGGAGTATTTAAACGCATTGTCCAATAAATTGGCAAAAAGACGATTCAAAAGATTTTCATCACCCCAATACAGCTCAAGATTAGGGCTTATATCGACGGTGACATGGCGCTCGATGTAGGATTCTTCAAAGTCGTTCAGCGCGATATTTAGGCTATCTTCCAAATCACACCAATTCATATGAAGTTTGAGCCGTTTGTCTTTTAGTCGTGCATTATCCAAAAGATTGTTGATGAGTCGGTGCATTTTATCGGAGCTGTGTTTGATGTCATTTAAGAGGTTTCTTCGTGCGTGTTCGCTCATTTTCGTGTCCTCCAAAAGGAGCGTTGTTGAGCCTAAAATAGAAGAAAGTGGTGTTTTAAGGTCGTGAGAGAGCGTGCTGAGAAGAATATCGCGTATCTCATTGGTTTGTATTTTTTGAGCTTGCCATGTGATGATGTAGCCCACCAATAAAAAAATAGCAAAGCTCCAAAAGTAAATCACATCATAGACATTGAAACTGTAAACGGGAGGCACATAAAGAACGTTAAAAAATACAATGGCGATCATCGCAATAAAAGATGTTGCAAGAAAATTGCCTCGAAGGGAAACCACCATGATAGGGATGAGATGAATTAATGCAATATTCACAAGCCCTAGTCCTGTTTTGAACACTTGAGCGATAAGTGTGATAAGCCCTAAAGCAAGTAAAGCGGTAAAAATATAGCTATAGCGATAGTTCAACGTGTTTCCTATGAAATATTTAAAGCCATTATAAGCCAGAATACATCAAAAAGTTATCAAAATTCTTAAGTCCTTTTTGAGTAGAATGATTTTTCAAAATTTTAGGAGGAAGAATGAAAAGTCCAAAAGGATTTCGAGGGAAGTATTTTAGCTTGGCAGCGATACTTGCTTTAAATGCAACCGTGACACTTGCCAGTGAAGGGCAAAGTGTGGTGGACACTGAAAAGCAACTCTATGCACCCAAAGCAGAATCTTCATCCGAAACATCAGCGGTGCTTGAAGAGACAAGTGCACCTGTTGTGGTTATCTCAAAAAAAATTAAGCTCAGCGAAGTTGGTGCGCCATTTGCATCTGAAATTTACACTAAAAAAGAGATAGAAAAATCTCACTCCAAAGACATCTACGAATTTTTAAATACACAAACATCGATTTCAACCCTGCCTGTATATGGAAACCCTTTTTCGCAAAAAGTTGATATGCGTGGGTATGGATTAGGTGATGGTTATCAAAATACCGTCATTTCTGTTAATGGAAGACGTTTAAATACTATTGATATGGTTCCACAACTCTTATCGTCTATTCCCCTTGATAGCATTGAAAAAGTAGAAATTATTAAAGGAAGTGGTTCGGTTGAATACGGTGATGGAGCCAATGCGGGTGTTATTAATATTATCACCAAAGATTACGAAGGTGCTGTCATTCGAAGTTATATGGGCGATAATGGTTTAAAGTTTGGCTCGTTAGGGCTTGGCATTAAAGAAGATAAATTTTCCATTTCAGGGTACATTGATGACTATAGCCATGATGGTTTTAAAGACGTTGCCAATGATGGCACAAAAGATGAAAGCTGGAGTCGCAATAAAGTCATAAGTGCCACATGGACGCCTATTGATGATTTGACATTGAATGTAAGTAAATCATTTTCAAAAATGAATGTGAATTATTCTAATTCCCTAAGCTATGCAGAGTATAAAAACGGTGAATTAGATAAAATCAAAGGCTATACGGAGCAATATTTTAGTTCGAATGTCTTAAGTGTTGGAGCCAATTATAAAATCAATCAAAAATTCTCTTTAGATGCGCAATTCTTTGATGAAGATAAAGTTTCTAAATTTGTGAGCTATGGCTCAAAAAGCACGTATGATTATAAAAGTTTTGATACAAAATTACTTTACAGCAATACCTCATTGAAAGCCTTGGTGGGTGTTCAAGGTTTTGATGGAAAAAGAGATGGCGGAAGCAATACCACAAGCAAAGAAAACCTTGGTGTCTATGCAAGAGCGGATTATCTTTTCAATCAGCACACCTTCTCAACAGGTATGAGAGAAGAAAAAGTGAACTATGAGTATAAAAGTGCGACACAAGAATTAGAATCTGATACGTCTCTTCAAGCCTATGATGTGGGTTACAATTATAAAATCAATGCGAAAACATCTTTTTTTACTAATTTTAATCATTCGTATCAAGCGCCTGATGTTGATAGATTTTTTAATATGGGTGGTACCTTTAATGGTTTTATTAAACCCATGGAAGCAGATACTATCAATTTAGGGTTTAATTACATGCGTTATCCTCATACCTTTAAAACGACCCTTTTTTACGCATGGGTGGATGATGAGATTTATTTCAATCCAATTACGTACAAAAATACAAATCTTAAAGAGACAGAAAAAAGAGGTTTTGAGCTTTCCGAGCGTTATCAAATGCTTTCCAATCTTTTCACCATTTTGAATTACACCTATGTGGATACCAAAATTGTGGATGATGGGTATGGAGGAGTGTATAATGGCAAAGAGATTCCAGGTGTTTCACCGCATACGCTTAAAGTAAGTCTAGGATACAACCCTATCAAAGCAGTGACACTCCTTTTATCGGAAACCTATAAATCAAGGGCGTATGCCATTGATAATTTTAGTGGTTCCTATGGAAAAATGGAGAGTTATTCGGTAACGGATGTATCAGCAACGTATACCTATAAAAATTATGAAGTCTATGCAAAAATCAATAACCTTTTTAATGAGAAAAATGCCATGTTTATAGATTTTGGTGGGGCAACGCCTAGTGTGTATCCTATCAACTATGAGCGTACCTTTCTTGTTGGCTTTAGTGCGAAATTTTAATGAAACTCCAACTACGCCCATACCTTTGGTATAAACTTCTCAATTCTCTTTATTTTGGCATAGCCATTGGGAGTGTTTTTGTGCTCTACACACCGCTTGAGCCTTCAGTGTTTTCACTCGGAGGCATTGGGCTTGCTGTTGGTTTGTTGATGGTTGCAAAAGGATATGAGAAGATGATGAATCTTCGTGTCTTTTATGGTGTGAGTTTAGGGGTTGAACTTTTGTCTTTCGTCATTGTGGTGAGTTTTCTTTTGTTTGATTATGCCTATGCCAATGTTCTTTTCATTTATATCTCTTATCAAGTGACGTTTGTTTTTGGGAGCTATTTAATGCGTATGGAAACATTGGCGTTAAAACGATCGGTTTTACTCTCGTATGTGGATATTATGAAACAAAAAGGGTATTTAGCAGGGATGCTGCTCTCTTTTTTAGTGTATAAAAGTCTTGAATTTATAGGAATTGTTGATAAACAAGCACAAGTGTATAGTTTACATGTAGGGCTTTTTTGTGTTCAAACGCTTATTATTGTGTTGGTTTTCAAAGCATTTCGTTCTCCTTAAGGCTTTGTTTTAGCTACAATACAAAAGATTTTTACCAAAGGAAGTGTGCTTGCATCGTACGGATACTACACTTTTTCATATGTTTCTTCGAACATGTGAAGAGAACAGAGAAAAAAAAGCCTTTATTTATACCGTTGCTCAAACTGAGTTTGAGGTCAGTTACGAAAAATTGTTTGAAGATGTTTTAGTGCTCGCTCGTGCATTTAAAGCTAAAAAAATTACAAAAAAATCTAAAGTGATGTTTGTATGCGATAACCGTTATGAGTGGATGGTGACCGATTTGGCACTGGTCTCATTAGGTGCGATTGGGATTCCTAGAGGATGCGATACCCCATCACAAGAGTTGGCGTTTATTTTAAATCATTCAGGTGCGGAGTTTTTTATTGTCGAAAATGAGCAGATGTATCAGCGCTATGAGGCAATTCTCCCTGCTTCTTTAGAGGCAATCTTTATTGTTGAAGCACCTAGCGTGCACTCTTTTTTGAGTAATCTGTATTCGTATCAGGATATTTTAAAAGACAGAGCCATTCATACGGATGAAATTGAAGCGTTTATTCAAAGTCAAGAAGCGCTGGATGCAGAAGATATTGTCACCATTATTTACACCTCAGGCACCACGGGAACGCCTAAAGGCGTTCCTTTAAGTCATGAAAATATTATGTACAATGTGCGAGAAATTCCGCCACTCATTGCGCTTCAAAGTACGGATATGTGGGTTTCTATTTTACCCTCATGGCATATTTTTGAGCGGGCTGCTGAGTATGTGGCACTTTCACGTGGGTGTTGTACGGTGTACTCGAGCATTAAAACTTTTGCAGCGGATTTGGAGCAGTATAAACCGACCATCGTAGCAACCGTCCCTAGACTTTGGGAGTCTATGTATACAAAGATTAATACCACGCTAGAAAAAACCGACGCAAAAAAAGCTAAAATTTTTAAAAAACTTATTGCTATTTCCATAGCGTATAAACGTGCAAAACGTGTCATAGATGACGAACTTCCCTGTTTTAAAAAGCCCTCATTTTTTGTTACATGTAAAGAAAAAATCGTGGCATATTTGACCTGTTTTTTCCTCTATCCTTTTTATAGCATCGCTCAAAAAAAATTAGCCCTTGTGCAAGAAAAATTTGGAGGAAGACTTCGTTTGGCGGTGAGTGGGGGTGGGGCGTTGCCTGATTTTTTAGATGCGTGGATTGATGCGATTGGTATTCGCATTGTCAATGCATATGGGATGAGTGAGTGTGCGCCTGTTATTTCAGGACGTGCGCTTCAGTGCAATACGTTTTCCACGCTCGGTTTACCTGTTAAAGGCACTACGCTTAAAATTGTCACGAAAGAGGGTGCCTCTTTGGATGCGGGCGAAATAGGCGAGATTTGGGTAAAGGGTGAACAAGTCATGCATGGGTACTATAATAACCCTGAAGAGAATGCTAAAAGTTTCAGCGAAGATGGTTTTTTTAAAACAGGTGATTTGGGAAAATTAACCCTCAAAGGTGAGCTTATCATCACGGGGCGTTCAAAAGAGATCATTGTTCTTGCTAATGGTGAAAATGTTGATCCTTCTCGCATTGAATCGACCCTTTCGATGTTGCCATTTATTAGCGATGCTATTTTAGTAGGTCATACCAAAAAAGGTTTGGGTGCGCTGATTGTTCCTGATTTTGAAAAACTTAAAGAGTATGTAGCGGTGAATTTTGATAAAGTGGTGCATACGATTGAGCAAGTGATGGAAGACCAACATATTGTTGCAAAACTTAAAAGCGAAATGAATGCCATGTTGCATCAAAAAGAGGGATTTAAACCTTTTGAAAAGCTCCAAAATATTCACTTTTTAGACCAAGAGTTTACCGTGGGGGAAGAGTTAACCAACACGCTGAAAAAGAAACGTCATGTGATTGAGAAAAAGTACAAAGAGATTATTGATAAGTTTATACACTAAAGGATAAACAATGGCAAAAGTGACATCATACGGTGGGGCTTCTATGGTGACAGGTTCGTGTCATTTGGTTGAAATTCATTCCATTAAAATTTTAATTGATTGTGGGATGATTCAAGGGGAACTCTGGCACGATAATTACCAACCCTTTGGCTTTGATGCATCACAGATTGATTATTTACTGCTGACCCATGCGCATGCTGATCACATTGGGCGTGTGCCCAAACTGGTGAAAGAGGGATTTCGTGGAGAGATTATAGCAACAGAAGCAAGCTTGGATATAGCATATATTATGTTACTAGACAGTGCGGCTCTATTGATGGAAGAGTACGAGAGTCAACTACGAAAAGCTCTAAGACGAGGTGATGAAGCGTTGGTTCAAGAGCCTTTGTATACCAAAGAGCATGTCGAAGATGTTTTTGCCCAAAAAAAACGCTACGCTCGCTACGATGAGAAAATCAAGATTGCTCCATTTTTAGAGATTAGTTTTCATAATGCAGGGCACATTATGGGCAGTGCGTATATTGCTCTGCATTTTAGGGAAGAAAATGGCGAAGAAAAACGGGTTATTTTCTCAGGCGATTTGGGCAGTAAACACCGTCTTTTACTCAATCAGCTGACTCCTCTTAGCCACGCCAATACCCTTTTTATTGAGTCAACCTATGGTGATAGGGAACATCGTAACCTTAAAGAGAGTATTCAAGAGTTTAAAGACGTTGTGATTGAAACGCTTCAAGCAGGGGGGAATATTGTAATTCCTTCTTTTGCGCTGGAGCGAACGCAAGAGATTTTGTGGTTACTTCGCCAGATGCATCAAGAAGGGTTACTTCAAAATTGCCATGTTTTCTTAGACAGCCCCTTAGCCATTGAAGCAACAAAGATTTATCACAAATACCCTTTTCATCTCAATCAAGAGCTGGGTTTACATGTAAGCTTAGGGGATGATCCTTTTTCGTTTCCTCAATTGCATTTAACCCAACGCAGAAAAGATTCTATGGAGATTAATGAGGTTGAAAAAAAGGCGATTATTATTGCTGGAAGTGGTATGTGTACAGGGGGCAGGGTACTGCACCATTTAAAACAGCGTATTTGGAACCCAAAAAATGCTGTTGTTTTTGTAGGGTTTCAAGTTAAAGGTACACTTGGGCGTGATATTGTTGATGGAGAGCAATTTATTCGAATTTATGGGGAAGAGATTAAAGTAAGGGCTAAAATTCATACCATTAATGGTTTTTCAGCCCATGCAGACCGTCTTGATATGCTTGAATGGATAAGGAATATAGAGGGTTTAACTCATGTTTATTTGATTCATGGTGAGGTCGATAAATTGGAACTTTTTAAAAGCTATTTGAAAGAAAATACACACAGCAAGGTACACATTGTCGAAAAGAATGAGACCATTTATTTTTAATCTTATGGTTTTAGATTTTTTTTAAGGCAAGAAGAGTATAGTTCGAAAAAGAGGCAAAGGAGTGAGCATGCAAGTCAATGCAAACGCTATGATGGCAATGAGCAATTGGATGGGAAATAATGCCCACAATGTTGCCAATGTCAATACAGATGAATTTAAAGCAACCCAAACAACCCTTAGCAACCAAAGTGGTAGCGTTGTTGCACAAAGCAGAGCTACACAAAGCGGCACGGATTTGGCAAACGAATTAAGTGAGCAAGTGGTCATTGAAGCCAGTTTTGAAGCCAACACCAAACCCATTCAAACCCAAAATGAGATGTTGGGAAGCTTACTTGATATGAAAGCCTAAATATTTAAATAATAAGCATTGCATCGCCGTAAGAGAAAAAGCGGTACTGCTCTTTTACGGCTTCTTCGTAGAGTTCTAGCGTTTTTTCAATTCCTACAAAGGAAGCTACTAACATAATCAATGTTGATTTTGGTAGATGAAAATTGGTTAAAAGATGATTGATGCGTAAGGGCGGATTGTTGGGGTGTAAAAAAAGATTACATTTTCCCATAGATTCTTTGGTTCTTGCGTAATACTCAACGCTTCTGGTCACGGTTGTCCCAACGGCTAGAAGCGGTTTTTGTGAATCAATCAGTTTACATGTAATCTCTGGAATAGCATACATCTCCGAGTGCATGACGTGATCTGCAATATGTTCTGCTTCAACAGGCTTAAACGTTCCAGCACCTACATGTAACGTTAAAAAATGGGTTTCGTAGCGCTGTTTAAGTGCTTCAAACATACTGTCTGTAAAATGTAAGGATGCGGTGGGTGCTGCTACTGCCCCTTGCTCTTTGGCAAAGACGGTTTGATAATCTATGGTGTCTTCTTTTGTGTCTTCTCGTTTGATATAAGGTGGCAAAGGAATATGTCCAATGGTCTCTAACGTATCAAAAAGTGCTTTGGTGTGCAAAGGTACTTTGTCGCGAAAAAAAGCAACAATACGTGTGCCATCTTCTTTTAATTCCACCACTTCTGCTTCAAGGGCTTCATCAAAAAAGAGTCTCATCTTTTCTTTCACCCGCCCACGAATATACACCGAGTAAAAATTTTCATGCAAGGGAGCATTTAAGAGCAGTTCAATCTCCCCACCGCTTTGTTTTTTCCCAAAAACACGTGCTTTTACAACTTTTGTATCGTTAAGAATGACAGCACTGTTCTCAGGTAAAAACTGAAAAAGCTCTTTAAAAAGGGTATGCGTGAGTGTACCCGTTTGACGATTAAAGACCAAAAGCCTCGCCTCATCTCGTGGTTCCATAGGATGTGTGGCGATAAGCTCTGGTGGAAGCGTATAATCGTACGTTGTTTTTAAAAGCGGATCGATAGTTTAGTCCTCTTTTGGTGTTTCATCATCATGTTCTTGATTGTCCTCTTCAGGTGCGACATAAGGGTTAACTGCTTTTGCCACCAAAATAGAAACACCGTACAAAATAATCAGCGGTGCTGCCATTAGAAATTGGGAGAGAATATCAGGAGGTGTCAGCATAGCTGCTAAAATAAAAATAATAATAATGGCATAACGGAAAAACTCTTTTAAGCCTTTATCATCGACCAAACCTAATTTTGCAAAGAAAAAGATGATGACAGGCATTTCAAACGAGAGCCCAAAGCCTACTAATATTTTAGTAAAAAACCCAACATATTCACCAATACTAGGCAAGGCTGTAAAAAGTGCACTACCAAAGCCAATTAAAAACGCAAATGCCAATGGTACAACAATATAATAACAAAACGCGGCACCCAAGAGAAACATAAGGGTTGCAGCCAATACAAAAGGAATCACAAGGCGTTTTTCATTGTCATAAAGACCAGGTGCTACAAAAAGCCAAAATTGCCAAAAAATAACAGGCAAAGAGACAATAAACCCTGCAAAAAATGCCACCTTCATAGCGGTAAAGAAAGGTTCTTGAACCCCTGTGAAAATAACACTGCTTCCTGTGGGTAAAACTTCTCTCAGTGGGGCTATCATCCAATCTAAAATGGGTTGCCAAAAAGAGAAACAGATAACGAACATAACAATGACAACGGCTAAAGAGATACCAAGGCGCTTACGAAGTTCAGCTAAATGCGGTTTTAACTCATCAAACATTAGACATTTCCCTCTTTTTTAGGTTCAGATAAAGGTTCTTGTGTGGGTGTTGATGTCACAAGGGTTGGCTCAGTGGGTGTTGTGATAGACTCAAAGGAGGTACTCTCTTTCACACTGTTTTCTAACTCTTTTAAAGAATCAGTCACACCTTGCGTTGTTTTTTTAATCTCTTCAAGCTCATCAAAGGTAATCACTTTTTTTGCACTGGTGGCTGCTTCATCCAATTTTTTCTTATAGGTGAGCGCTTCATCTTTGAGTTCTTGTATTTTCATCTCTTGTTCAAAGGTGCTTTTGACATCATTAATGCTGTTTTTAAATGATTTGAAAAATTTTGCACCTTTAACCATGGCATCAGGAAGTTTTTCAGGTCCTAAAAATAAAATAGCAATAATGGCAATGATGAGGATTTCAGAAAAGCCTAGACCAAACATATACAACCACCTCAGAAGTGAATTTTAAGCTTGAATATTAGCTGAATTTTTATCAAAATACTATAAATATCTGTATAATAAATTCAATTGAAGTTACGATAATAAAGGAGAGTAAACCAATGCGCACCATGATGAGTTCTTTGCGTATTGTCTTTTTTTATACTTTTTTTGGAATTTTATGGATTTTATTTTCCGATGCACTTTTAAGCTTTTTTATTGACGATGCTAATACCCTGAGTGCTTTGCAAACGTATAAAGGGCTTTTTTTTGTTGTGATTACATCGTTATTGTTGTATTTTCTGATTAAACGTAAAATAGATGAAATTAATGCCATACAAGAAAGGCTCTTAGAGCATCAACAACGCTTAGAGTATGTAATTGAGGGGGCAAATTTAGGCTATTGGGATTGGGATTATGTTCATAATTCTCAGTGGGTGAATGATAAATGGCTTTTCTTTTTGGGCTTAAAGCGTGAGGATATTGAAGCGTCGGTTACGGATTGGTCAAATCGTATTCATCCAAGCGATAAAATTATTGCGCAAAAGGCCATTGAAAGTACTATTCGCCATAATAAGCCTTACGTTATCGAATTTCGTATGTTACATAAAGATGGGCATTGGGTTTGGATTGAGGGTTCTGGTGCGGTGGTAAAACGGGATGAAAAAACAGGAGCACCGCTAAGGCTTGCAGGAACCCATCGTGACATTAGTGAGCGTAAGCATTCACAAGCTGAGATGCTTTTTTTAGCACTCAATGATCCTTTAACGAAACTACCAAACCGCATTTATTTACGAGAAGAGTTTGAAAAACGTTGCATGAATGAATTGCCCTCAATGGCATTTTTATTTTTAGATTTGGATTATTTTAAAACGATTAATGATATGTACGGTCACTCTGTGGGTGATAAAGTGATTAAAATCGTAGCAAAACGCTTTGAAAAATGCCTTCAAGAGAATGATTTTTTAGCACGTGTGGGTGGTGATGAGTTTGTTGTTTTAACGGAGGGACATTTACATGTAAGCACATTGTGTGAAGCATTGGTTGCTAGTTTACTTGAACCCATTTTTTTGGAAAAAGATGTTTTTTCATTGGGTGTAAGTATTGGTGTTGCGCTTTCTCCACACGATGGTACCAATTTTGAAGCCTTGTTTAAAAATGCAGATACGGCGATGTATGAGGCAAAAAGTAGAGGAAAAAATAGGTATGTTTTTTACACACAAGATATGACCGATACCATTTTTAGAGCCAGTAAATTAGATACAGAGATGAAACGAGCTATCGAAAGGGATGAATTTATTGTCTATTATCAACCACAGATTGATTTACAAACAGGTGGCGTTGTGGGGATTGAAGCTTTAGTACGTTGGAATGACCCTATTAAAGGGATGATTCCTCCTAATGCATTTATTCCAAGAGCTGAAGAGAATCGTATGATTATTCCTTTGGGTGAGATGGTAATGAAAAAGGCTTTATCTCAGCTCAAAGTGTGGCAAGATGAGAAGCTTTTTAAAGGAAGAATGGCGATTAATATTTCAGGGATACAAATGGAGGAGGAAAATTTTGTTGAAAAAATTGAGACCTTACGTCAAGGCATAGGGGTTGATGCTTCTAGTATTGAATTAGAGATGACCGAAAGTTATATTATGACGAAAGCAGCCTCTTCTATTGCCATGCTTCAAGAACTCAAACAATTAGGGTTTAGTATTTCTGTGGATGATTTTGGCACAGGGTACTCTTCTTTGAGCTATCTTAAACAGTTGCCCTTAGATAAGCTTAAGATTGATCGCTCTTTTATTAAAGATTTACCTGATGATATGGAAGATAGAGCTATTTTACGAGCAATTGTCTCTTTAGCACAAGGCTTAGGATTGGATGTTTTAGCGGAGGGTGTTGAAGAAGAAGAACAAAAGCTGTTTTTACTTGAAAATGGGTGTTTGATGGCGCAAGGGTTTTTATTTGCTAAGCCCATGAGTGCGCAGGCATGTGAGGAGTATCTTCGTCAAAACTAACTTTTAGCTCCTTTTTTGTACAATAAGCGCACTTTAATTACACACATAGGGCGATAATCCATGGAAAATTTAGACGCAGTGTTAAAAAAACATAAGTTAACCAAAGACGAATATGAAAATATTTTGAACATTTTAGGGCGTGAGCCAAATATGCTAGAAATCGGCATCTTCTCGTCCATGTGGAGTGAGCACTGCTCTTACAAATCCAGCAAAAAATACTTAAACGGTTTCCCCACGAAAGCGCCATGGGTGATTCAGGGTCCTGGTGAAAATGCAGGTGTTATTGATGTGGGCGATGGCATGGCAGCTGTCTTTAAGATGGAGTCACACAATCACCCAAGTTTCATTGAGCCCTATCAAGGTGCCGCAACGGGTGTTGGCGGTATTTTAAGAGACGTCTTCACGATGGGTGCTCGTCCCGTTGCGAACATGAACTCTTTGCGCTTTGGCAATGTTACCAACAATGACGACACATCGCATCACCAACGCTACCTCGTACGAGGCGTTGTAGCAGGTATCGGCGGTTATGGTAACTGTATGGGTGTTCCTACCATCGGTGGTGAGACCTTTTTTGATGAGAGTTACAACGGCAACATTTTGGTCAATGCGTTCACCCTTGGTCTTGCAAAAAGTGATGAGATTTTTTACGGCAGAGCTGAGGGTATTGGCAATCCTGTTGTTTACGTTGGCTCAAAAACAGGTCGTGATGGTTTGGGTGGGGCTGTTATGGCAAGCGATAGCTTTACCGAAGCGAACAAAAGCCTCCGCCCCACCGTTCAAGTAGGTGATCCTTTTGCTGAAAAACTTTTACTTGAAGCATGTTTAGAACTCTTTAAAACCGACTACATCGTGGGCATTCAAGATATGGGTGCGGCGGGTTTGACCTCTAGCTCCTTTGAGATGGCAGGACGAAGTGGAAGCGGTATGATCATGCACTTAGACAAAGTTCCAGCACGTGAAGAGGGTATGCAACCCTTTGAATTTATGCTCTCCGAATCGCAAGAGCGAATGCTCATTTGTGCGAAAAAAGGCTATGAAGACAAAGTCGTAGAGATTTTTAGAAAATGGGACTTAAACGCTGAAATTATCGGAGAAGTTACCGCAACAGGTCATATGGAGCTTTTCTGGCACGGTGAAAAAGTGGCGGATATGCCAGTCCAACCAGTGAGCGAGCAAGCGCCGATTTATGACAGACCTACCAAAGAACCCGCTTATTTAGCGTCTATTAAAAACACAACCATCAATGACTTTGCAAAAGTAGAGAATCAAAGTGCGTTTGAGACTCTTTTAAATTCTGTGGAAGTCAGCGATAAATCATGGATTTTTGACCAATACGACTCCACCGTCCAAACCAATACCATTAAAGCACCAGGAAGTTTGGATGCGAGCGTGATTCGCATCAAAGAAAACGGTAAAGCGCTTTCAATGAGTAGCGATTGTAATCCACGTTACAACTACATTGACCCTAAAATGGGCGCTGCTGCTGCGGTGGCTGAGAGCGGAAGAAACGTTGCGATGAGTGGCGCACGACCTCTTGCTATTACGGATTGTCTGAACTACGGAAACCCAGAAAATCCTGAAGTCATGTGGCAATTTGCGCAAGGCTGTTATGGCATCAAAGAAGCGTGTGCGAAACTAAACACACCTGTTGTGAGCGGTAATGTCTCCCTTTACAACGAAACCAACGGTGTGGGCGTTTTTCCAACCCCTGCCATCGTAATGGTAGGTTTGAATGATGATGCAAACAAAACGCTTCCATCCAGTTTCCAAAAAGAGGGTGCAAGTGTTTATCTTATCGGCGATACCCAAAGTGATTTTGGCGGAAGCTTGTATATGAAAGAGCTTTTTGGCAAAGTTGAGGGCACATTAGCAGAGCTTGATTATGACAAAGAGTTGAAATTGTGGGAACTGGTGATTGAAGCGAACAAAAAAGGTTATTTAAATGCGGCTAAAGATGTGAACGTAGGTGGCGTTGCCATTGCGCTGGCTAAAATGGTTGCCAAAAGTGGAAAAGGTGTTACATGTAAGTTTACATGTAACGATGCTAAAGACATTTTTTCAGAGAGTTTTTCCCGTGCACTCGTTGAAGTAAACGATGAAGCAGGCTTTGAGGCAATGGCTAAAACGATTGGTTTAAGTGCTACTAAAATCGGAACTGTGGGTGGACAGAACTTTACATGTAATGATGTTTCCAAAAGTGTTGAAGCTATACAAGAGCGTTATTTTAACCGCTTCCAAGAAGTAATCGAGCAAGACATCTAAATCTTCAAGAGGTGCGAGGGCACCTCTTATCTCTTTCAAATTTTAACTCTCATTTTCTGCCAATTTATTGGCTAGCTTTAGTGCTATCTTGCAATTCAAGCTTTGCTTGGATTGTGTGTAAAATCAAAACGTCCCGTAAGCGACAAAAAAGGCGATGTTCATGCATTGCGGTTGAACGGCTCCATTTTTTGAGGGACAGCGTTTCATATAGGTATTGATTTTTTTGCCGTCTTTGTTGGTGAGCATCGGATAGTTAAAATTCATATAATCTAAAATATTTTTACCATTCGAGTGGTGAATGAACTCTACGGTACCATCGGATTCTACTTTGGTGACAATGCCTACGTGCGTAATATTCTCAGCCACTTGTACGGCAGGGGTTTTGTTCCCTTTTGTTTTTTTGGATGTTCGTCTCTCTGTGTTTTCAAAAAAGACCAAATCCCCAATATGGGGTAGTCTTGCTTCATAAGCATTGCCTTTTTTGGACATAAGATTGAACATAGCACGTGATTTTCGTGCATTATCAAAACTTTGGCTTAACTCTTTTTCTTGATAAAAGGGGCGACCTGAGCGAATATTAATGAGATTGACAAACCCTGAACAATCCCCACCATCACGCTTTCCTAAATACATCATTGCATTTTCAACGATGGCTTCACGGGTGGAACGCTCAGGAATAGAGCGCAAAGCAAAGCTCTCTTTTTCTTGCTTTAGGAGTAACTCTTTGGTGGGTTTTTCTTCAATGTACATTTTTGCTTCAGGTTTGGGTGCTTCAACGATTTGAGAAGGAACTTCTACCTCTTTCATGGCACACCCACAGAGCAATAGAGCACTGAGGCTCAGGGTAAAATAATAGTTCATTGAATTTTTCCATAAGCACTAAAATAAGCAGGGGCTAAACATTGGTGGCTTTGCGCAATCGAGCATTTTTCCAGATAGGTATTAATGGGTTTATTGTTAAGCGTAGCGGTATTGGGGTGGGCGAGGTTCATTTGTCCCATAAGGTTGCGTCCTTTTGTGTGGTGAATAAAATGGATGGTTTCATCACTTTCAACTTTGGTAATAATACCAATATGCGTGATATTATCGACACTTTTTTGTTTGGCGTATTTTTTGACGGTATTGGCAAAAAAGATAAGATCACCTATTTTTGGATTTTCATGGTAGAGGCGATTTTGAGCGTCTAAAAGATTGTAAATGGCTAAGGAGCGTCTGGAATCTTCAAAATAAGCATTAAGACTTTCTGTTTGAAAATAGGGCTCTAGACTTTTTTGATTGACAAGGCTTACAAATCCTGAACAATCCCCTCCATCCTTCTTCCCACGGTATTTGAGTGCCTCAAAAACGATGGCATCACGTTTTGGTGTGTCATCGTATGCGGGAGGTGGGGCTTCTACTGCTATTTTTTGAGTACAACCGCTTAGCAAAAACAGTGTTATGAGTAGAAGTAGGTAAATTCGTTTCATTGCATCCCTTGAAAAAATTGTATGATTTTAGCAATTTTGCCTTAAATTTTTAAGCTATCCATTGCTTTTTGCATACGTCTTAAAATTTCTTCTAAGAGGTCTTTTTGGGTTCCAAAGTTTAAGCGTATAAAATTTTTGTCACCAAAAGCTTCCCCATCGCTTAATCCCACACCAAATGAGAGAAAAAATTCGTAGGGATTGTTTACATGTAAAGCAGAGGCATCTATCCATGCCAAAAAGGTGGCTTCTTGATCTAAGAGTTTCAGTGTTGGATTTTTGGCAACAAAGGCTTGTACCATTTGAAGATTATGTGCCAAATAAAGACGAAGTTCACGCAACCATGCATCCCCATCAAGGTAGGCTGCTTTCATGGCAACAATGCCTAAAAGGTTAACCCCTCCGACCATACTTCCCATGATTGTTTTAAATTTTTGACGCAGTTTTACATTGGGGATGATGGCAAAAGAGGCTTGAAGCCCTGCAATGTTAAAGGTTTTACTCGGCGCCATGAGCGTAATGGTACACTCTTGAAGTGATGGGGAAAGTGAGGCAATAGGAATATGTTTTGCCGTATCATTGAGAATCAAATCGGCATGAATTTCATCCGAACAGATACTTAGGTTATGCTTTAAACAAAATGCTCCAAGTTGCTCTAACTCGTTACATGTAAAAACCGTCCCTGCTGGATTGTAAGGATTGCAAAGCATAAAGAGTTTACATGTAGGCGTTATGTGCGCTTCCATCGCTTTAAAGTCAAGCGTCCAGCGCTTGTTCTCTTCTTTCATTTTAATGGCAATCACCTCACGCCCTGCATGTTTAGGTGCTTTGATGAAATGGGGGTAAATCGGCGTTGTTGTCATAACACTTTCTCCTTCCACCGCCATACACGCAATGTTCATACTGCTCACCACGCCGTGCGTAAAGACCAACCACTCTTTTTGAATCTCCCAATTGTAGTGGCATTTAATAAACGCAAGAATCGCATCATAGGTTTCATCATCAATAGCGGTATAACCAAAAACCCCTTCGCTTACACGTTTTTGCAAGGCTTCCATCACACACGGAGGCGATTTAAAATCCATATCTGCTACCCACGCAGGAATGACATCTTTATCCTTGTATTTATCCCATTTTTCGCAAGGTGTTTTTGTTCTATCCACACGTTCATCAAAGTTAGTCATATAAGGTATCCTTATTTTTAGTGAAATGATTGTAGCATATTTGTCAAAATTTCGTTTTACATGTAAAGGAAAAAAATGCTTTCAACTCCTTTTGAAAAACATACACTTTCTATGTCTGTTCTTATGACCCCAGATAAAGCCAATTTTGTGGGCAATGTGCACGGTGGAGACCTGCTTAAACTGATGGATCAAGTTGCTTATGCGTGTGCAACACGTTATTGTGGCTCTTATGTGGTTACGATGTCAGTGGATCAAGTTATATTTAAACATCCTGTCTCCGTAGGCTCACTGCTGACGTTTTTAGCCAGTGTCAATTACACAGGAACGACGTCGATGGAAGTGGGTATTAAAGTCATTTCTGAAGATATTAAAAAAGGAACAGCGATACACACCAATAGCTGTTTTTTTACCATGGTGGCAATGGGTGAAGATGGAAAACCAACGCCTGTTCCAACACTCCAGCCTGAGACAGAGATTCAAAAAAAGCGTTTTAAAGCGGCTAAAAAACGAAGAGAAATCAGGCTTCATGGGTGTGATTGTCACGAATGAGGAAAAGCTAGGCTTTTCCTCTTTTATAATTCTGATGCAATTAAGGCTTGTAGTTCTTTTCTTCCAAAGGTAATCAAAGGCTTACCATTGACAAAAAACTCAGGAGTGGCTCTTACCCCTAGCGTTTGTGTATCGGCTATATCTTGCTTAATGATTGCGTCTATTTCAGGTTTTTTCATATCGTTTTTAAGCCTTTCAATATCAACACCCGCCTCAGGCAAAAATGCCCAAATGAGCGCAATGTTTGGGGTGTGATTGCTCACCCATTTTTCTTGATATTTGTAAATAATCTCAAGGGTTTCAAGGTATTTTCCTTGCAGACGTGAGGCTTCAATCATCGCAACAACATAGTAAGAATCTTTATGAAAGGGAGCATAGCGCAAGGCTAGTTTTAATTTTTCTGGGTGTTGTTTGAGTATCTCTTTGACAAAGGGGTAAAAACTTTTACATGTACCACAGGCTGGGTCAAAAAACTCAACAATGGTTGTTTTTGCATCGGGGTTTCCAATAATAAAGGCATGAGGGCGCATCAGGGCGGATGTTTTTTCATCGGCAACACGATGGTCTGCATTTTTATAAAGGTAACTTCCACCAAAATAAAGTCCCACAAGTACCATCAGTGAGGTCAAAATTATCCATTGTTTTTTCATTGTGTATCCTTTTTTTTGAGACAAAGTAAGAGAATAAAAAGCATGCTAAACGCACTTAAAGAAAGAAATTGGATAGAGATAAATCCAAACCAGTTAATATATTCACTCGTGCATGAAACACCTTGCGTACAAGGTGCGGCAGCTTCTGGAAGAATGCCCCATGAAAGTAAGTTGTGATAGAGGGCAAAAAAGAGCCCTGTAAGGACTAAAGGCATGGCGTATTTAAACACCGTTTTATCACTTGAAAAAAGTGCCACAAAGAAAATCAGTGCTAGTGGATACATGGCGATACGCTGGTACCAACACATCACACAAGGTGGAAAAAACATCACTTCACTAAAAAAAAGGCTTCCGAGTGTGGAAATCATGGCAACAAGCCAACTTGCAAACAAGATGAACCATGTTTTTTGGGAAGAAGAGGGTAAAGAGGTCATAGTATGCTCCAAAGTTTAATGCGTCCTAAAAGGAAGGTATTGTAAAATAAAAGTAACAATGAATTATTAATAAAACGAATAAAGGAATCATGTGAGAGCGTTAATTAGTGTCAGTGATAAGACTGGGATTGTTGAGTTTGCAAAAGAATTGGTAGGGCTTGGTTTTGAGGTTATTTCCACAGGTGGAACGTATAAACTCTTAAAAGAAGAGGGCATTAAAGCCCTTGAAATTTCTGAAGTGACAAAATTTCCTGAGATGTTTGATGGTAGGGTTAAAACCCTTAATCCGATGATTCATGGTGGTATTTTACACCGTAGAGATTTGCCTTTACATGTAAAGGTTGCAAAAGAGCATGGCATTGAGGGTATTGATGTGGTGTGTGTCAATCTTTATCCGTTTAAAGAGACAATTGCCAAAACGGATGATTTTGATGAGATTATCGAAAATATCGACATCGGTGGTCCTGCAATGGTGCGAAGTGCGGCAAAAAACTTTAACGATGTCATGATTGTCACCGATGTTTTGGATTACGATAGGGTGATTGATGTTCTTAAATCTGGGAGCAATACACTCGAATTTAGACGCTCTTTAATGATTAAAGCGTATGAGCATACCGCAGCATACGATAGCATGATTGCTAACTATATGAACCAGCGTTTTAATGGTGGATTTGGTGAGAAACAGTTTATTGTAGGCACTAAAGCGTTTGATACCCGTTATGGCGAAAACCCTCATCAAAAAGGGGCATTGTATGAGTTTGACTACTTCTTTACCAACCATTTTAAAACCCTCAAAGGCGAGGCAAGTTTTAACAATATGACCGACATCAACGGTGCAGTTAAAATTGCTGCATCCTTTGGGGATGCGCCTGCGGTGTGTATTATTAAACATGCCAATCCGTGTGGATTTGCCATCGGTGAAAACCTTTTGGACAGTTATGTTAAAGCCTTAAAATGTGACCCTGTTTCAGCGTATGGTGGTGTGGTCGCCATTAATGGAACGCTAGATAAAGCCTTAGCAGAAAAAATCAATGAAATTTTTGTGGAAGTCATCATTGCGGCGAATGTCGATGAAGAGGCTTTGGCTGTTTTTGAAAGTAAAAAACGCATTAAAATCTTTACGCAAGAGAGCAAATATCTCGTATTGAGCGAAGATGCGTATGACTTTAAACATGTGGATGGTGGTTTTGTATTTCAGCAGAGCGATGTGGTACGTGATGAAGAAATAACACAAGCAAAATGTTTAACCACCCGTCAAGCCTCTAAGCAAGAAATGAGTGACCTTGAAATTGCTTATAAAGTGGCGAGCTTAACCAAATCAAACTGTGTGGTGTATGTCAAAGATAGCGCCATGGTTGCCATTGGCATGGGGATGACCAGTCGTGTGGATGCTGCAAAAGCAGCGCTTCGAAAAGCAGAAGATATGGGCATTGATGTGAGTGGCGCAGCACTAGCCAGTGAAGCGTTTTTCCCTTTCCGTGATAGCATTGATGCGGCAGCAGTTGCTGGGGTGAAAGCCATTATTGAGCCAGGTGGAAGCATTAGGGATGATGAAGTGATTGCTGCGGCGAATGCGTATGGCATGGCACTTTATTTCACGGGTGTTCGACACTTTTTACACTAAAAACTTCTTTAGAAGCCCATTTTTTGGGCTTCTTCTTCAATTCAGATACTTTTTCTCTTTTTATTGATTTAGATTAAGGAAATCCCTTTTATCTTCCACTATAGTTTCATCCAAATAAATCTTAAAAAGGATGAAACAATGACCCCTATTTCTTTACATGTAAACGATGCAACGGTTCCTTTTGTCACCTATACGCATGATGGTATTGAGTATATAGAGTTTGATACATCCATGTGTGTTCCACCAGAACCCATGGTGAATGCAATGCTTGCCCTAGAGCTTTTAGATGCACCTCATAAAAAAGTTGTGATGATGAACCACCGCTCTCCTGTGGGGTTGTTAGCAAAAATTGATGGCTTTTATGACATTGAAGTCATAGAGCTTGAAGGTGCTAAACTCAAACTCATTTTCTCCTACAAAGAGGGTATGAGTGATAACGTCGATTTAAGCCAAAAGCATTGTGCGGGGTAAGGGTATGAAACCTTCACTTGCCACAGAGATGGCACCTCCTTTTATTTTGGTTGCGCATTTTTTCATTGCGGGGATTGTGTTTTTAAGTCTCAGTGGTGTGGGACTTTTAAGTATGAGTGCTGATAGTTTAGGCTCTTTTCTCTCTTTATCGCTTGCCGCATTCTCACATCTTTATTTGCTTGGTTTTGTGATGATGATTATCTTTGGGGCAATGTACCAACTCTTACCCGTGGTGCTTGAAGCACCTATTTTTTCGAAAGATTTTGCGTATGTTCAGTTTTACATGTACGTTATTGGTGTGGCGTTGATGGTAAGTGGTTTTAGTGTAAGTACCCTTCATCTGCTCATTCCTTATGGTGCGGTGATTACGTATCTTTCCATGGCGATTTTCTGTGTGAATGTGTTTATGACCTTTTACCGTTTAGAGAAGATACGTTTAATCGGGTGGTTTTTACTCATTGCAACCCTTTTTCTTTTTGTATCGGTTACGCTAGGGCTTTTAATAGGCTTAACATTAGAACATGGGCTTTTAGAAATAGACATTGATGCATGGGTAAAAGCACATATTATTGGAACATTGGGTGGCTTTGTGATGATGATTGTCATGGGGGTTTCGATGGTTTTAATTCCTATGTTTTCACTTTCTCATGGTTTTAGTGACATGTGGATAAAACGAGCATTGTCTGTATATACCCTAGGCATTGCGCTTGGTATGGCAACCTTTGTGTTTGGCTTAGACAATTTCTTTAAATTCACTGCACTAGCACTGATGTTTTTAGGCATGGCATTTTATCTCATTCAAATGGTGATTGTTATGCGGCAGAGGGTGCGTAAACAAAATGACTATTGGGTGAAAAACAGTGTTTTTGCGTGGGTCTCATTAAGTGTGAGTATGCTAAGTGTCAGTGTGTATGCCCTAAAAGGAGAGGAAAAATTTGCCATGCTCTTTGGCGTGTTTTTCTTTTTTGGTTTTTTACTCTCTTTTATTGTGGGGCATATTTATAAGATTTTACCATTTTTGATTTGGTATGAAAAATTCTCACCTTTGGTTGGAAAACAAAAAGTACCACTGTTACACCAAATGGTGCATACCAAAACAGCCAATACCCAAACATACAGTTTGTGGCTAGCCGTTATCCTTCAAGCTAGCGGTATTTTGATGCAAGAGCAGAAGGTTTTTTTCTATGGTAGTGTGATTTTACTGCTTTCATTGGTTTTGGTTGCGTTTAATGCTATGTATGCGTTTAATTTCAAAATAAAGGAGAATGAAAAATGATTACAGAAGAAGAGGTTTATGGAGCAATTTCAACAGTCATTGACCCAGAAGTTGGGTTTGATATTGTCTCTTTAGGGTTGATTTATGGGGTTAAAGTAAATGCACAAAACAATGTTCATGTGACCATGACCCTCTCCACAAAAGGATGTCCATTGCATGAGTTGATTCAGCAGTGGACGAAAGAGGCCGTTTTAAAAATTGATGGTGTTGAATCATGTGAGATTGAAGTGGTATGGGAGCCCGCTTGGAATATTAGCATGGCGAGTGAACGTGTCAAAAAGGAACTGTGTGGCTAAAGAGTGTCTTTTTTAGATGGGTTTAAATTTTGCCTCAGCTATCTCTACTATAATAAATAAAGCATAGAAAAAGAGTAGGGTATGGAGGTGTTTTTTTGGTTTTACATGTAGAGAAATATGCGCACAATGCAAAGAGGTTTTGTTAATGCAAAGAGGGCTTGGTGTCAAAATAGGTTTAACGCTTATTCCTTTGTTGTTGGTAAGTTTTATTGTCTTACAATTTTTTATTGTCAGCGAATTTAGAAAGTCTTCGCAACTTCAAAGTGAGACGAACTTAGACCTTTTAAGTCAATCTGTTTTTCAAACAGTGCGTGCAACGATGAATTTGGGAGATAGAGAGCTGATTGAAAAGTCCTTGCATGATGCAGGGCAAATGAAAGATATTAAAGAGCTCAAAATCCACCAATCACAAGCGGTCATTGATGCTTTTGGGATCAATGCAAAACTTTCTAGTGATGAGGCCGTTGTTTCTATTTTTAAAAATCCTCGCTCTAAAAATATTGAGTTGGATGATGAAAAAGGGCATAGGTTGAGGCTTCTTAAGCCTTTAATTGCAGAACAAGATTGTCTTGCCTGTCATCCAACCTCAAAGGTGGGTGATGTTTTAGGTGTCATGGATATGACCTTCTCATTTGAGACGATTGATGCTTATATTTTGCAAATGAGTTGGAAATTGTTAAGCATTTTCGCACTTTCATTGGTCTTGACAGCTATTTTGATTATGTGGTTGCTTAAGCGTGTGGTTGGAAATCCTTTGATGCTTTTAAGAGAGCGTGTAAAAGATTTAAGTGGGGGGAATGGTGATTTAAGAGCACGTCTTAATATTCAAAGCAAAGATGAAATGGGAGATATTGCCCATTATATTAATCTTTTTATTGAAAAAATTCATTCCATTATTCTTACATCGCAAGGTATTTCTCAAAACGTCGAGCATACAGGTGAAACTCTCAATGAGAATGCCAACAGCTTTTCTAAAAGTGTGATAGAGCAAGCACATCAAATTGAGATGTCTTTTGATTTGATGAAGCACATTGAACAAAACCTTGATGAGTCAAAACGCTTAGCTTTGCATACGGTTGAAGATAACAGTGCTTCTTTTAATGTTTTAGATACCATGAGTCTTTCATTAAATGATGTGGTACAAAAAATTAATAGTGCCAGTGAAAATGAGCAAGAAATGGCGCAACAAGTGCAAAGCGTTGTTTCTCAAACCAATCAAATCAAATCTATTTTGGCGATGATTAAAGAGATCGCTGATCAAACCAATCTTTTAGCTTTAAATGCCGCCATTGAAGCAGCAAGGGCAGGAGAGCATGGACGTGGATTTTCTGTGGTAGCTGATGAAGTACGAAAATTGGCTGAGCGAACACAAAAATCATTGGCAGAGATAGATGCAACCATTAGTGTGATTGTTCAAGGTGTCACACAGCTAAGCAATCATATGGAAAATAATGCACAAAATATTCATGATATTTCAAACAGCGCATGCAAGGTAGAAGAAGAGACACAAGAGACGAAAAAACGTACCTTAGAGTCTATGGAAGATGCCAAAAAAGCGTCGCAAAAAGTGCTTGAAATTGCAGGTCTTACCACTCAAATGATGGAACAGATGAAGAAAACATTAGGACTCTCTCACAACAATGAAAAAATTGCTGAAGAGTTAGCTCAAATTTCTCAAGTGATGTTAAAAACCTCTCAAGCACTCGATGATACACTCTCCAGTTTTAAAGTCTAAATGCAAAAAGGCTAAAAGCCTTTTTGCATGATTTCTGCTTTTTCTTCAATAAGTAAAAGTTCCTCAATAAGAGGTTCTAAAAGGGCTTCTTTTTCTTCAAGGGTTTGTGAGAGTTGTGTGAGTCCAATACGTTGGTAGCACTCTGGATTGCTAAGACAGCGTTTAATCTCTTTAATTTCATCTTCTAAGGTTTGAATGTGCACAGGGAGTGTTTCCAGTAAGCGCTGTTCTTTGTAGCTAAGTTTTGTAGGAATACTCTCTTTATTTTTAAGGGTTTTTGGTTCTTCTTTTAAAGGTGTTACGGTATGGGTGGAGGCTTCCATGCCCTCAAGTTCTTTAATCTCTTTTTCAATTTCTAAATACTCACTGTAGCTTTGGTAACTCTCTTCAATAAGTCCCTCACCTTTAAAGACATAGAGTTTATTGGCAATCTTATCAACAAAATAACGATCATGACTCACAAAAATAACAGCACCACTAAAACTTTGAATATACTCTTCTAAAATATTAATCGTAGGAATATCCAAATCATTGGTTGGTTCATCTAAAATGAGACAATCCACTTCTTGAGCAAAAAGTAGGGCAAGGGCAACACGGTTTTTTTCTCCACCACTTAAAACGCCAATTTTCTTGTTTAAATCTTCTTTAGGAAATAAAAAATCTTTTAAGTAGCCAAACACATGGATATTTTTCCCCTTGACATCCACCCTATCGCCACCATTAGGGCAAAAAGTTTCAATGAGATTTTTATTTTCATCCAGCATAAGGCGTTGTTGGTCAAAGTAGCCAACTTTAAATTCACCCTTGTCAAATTTTCCACTATCTACCGTCATATCACCGAGTAAAATTTTAAGCAAGGTTGATTTTCCAGCCCCATTTTTCCCAACAATAGCAATACGGTCTTTTTGTAAAATACGGGTACTAAAATCTTTAATCAACAGTTTATCGCCCAGCTTTTTATGAATGTTATAGATTTCAAAAAGCATTTTTTGCTTGTTAACAATTTTTTCACCGTTAAAATTGTGTTTTTCTCGTTCTAACTCAAGTTTGAGTTTTTTCACCAAAGAGGGATTTTTTTTTGCATTTTCACGCAGTTCAAAAACCCTTTGTTTACGTCCTTCATTACGTTTTAAGCGAGCTTTAACCCCTCTTCGTAACCACTCTTCTTCCCCTTTGAGGTATTTGAGAAGATTTTCATGTTGCTTTTGGAGCGATAGAATTAATAACTCTTTACATGTAAGATAATTTTCATACCCTCCCTCAAAACTACGCAGCATTCCATCATCAATCTCAATGGTACGTGTGGCAATATGGTCAATAAAATAGCGGTCGTGTGAAATAAAGAGGAGGGTAAACTTACCCTTTAAGATCATCTCTTCTAAAAATTCGACCATATAGACATCCAAATGGTTGGTTGGCTCATCCAAAAGAAGAATATCTGGCTTTTGTAAGATAAGTCCCGCAAGGGTGACACGGCGTTGTTCTCCTCCGCTTAAGAGGTTGACATCGCTGTTTTCAAACTGCTTTAAATCAAATTCATACATGACCTGTTCTATTTTTTCATCCAGACTCCATGCATCGTGTATATCCAGATAACTGACCAATTCACTTTGTTCATGCAATAAAGCCGTATTTTCAAAATCTTTTTCTAATGTTTTTAAAATTTCATCGTAGCGTAGTTTCGCATCTTTGAGCTCTTTTAGGGCTTCTTCTATTGCCTCTTTAACATGCATTCCCTCTTTAAAACGAGGTGTTTGATCGAGCATGCCCACTTTAATATTTTTTTGAAGAATACGTCTTCCTTCATCGGATTCAAGAGAGCCATAAATAAGTTTCATAAGGGTTGATTTTCCACCACCATTTTTCCCAATAATGGCGACACGCTCTTTCTCGTGGAGAGAAAAATCGATACTTGAGAGAATTTGTTGTGTTTCATATGCTTTGCTAATACCAATTAGATCTAAAAGTGCCAAAGAGACTCCGTTGATTTTTTTGTGTATTATAGCCAAAGTTGACGCCAGAGGCTAAAGGCTTGCTTTAGTCTCTGGCGTAGGAAGTTAGGACTTAAATTGATTGAGTTTATTATTGAGATTTTCAGCCAAACGAGAGAGATGATCTGCTGCTGCTGCAATCTCTTCGACACTCCTGGCATTTTCGCTCGTGAGTGTGTTGATATTGGAAACCATCGTAACGATTTTATCAGTATCTTGTGAAATCTTTCGAGAGTTTTGAGCACTGGTGGTAACAGCGGTGACACTTTCTTCCATGACCTGGGTGGTTCCTAAAATGGTGGTTTCAACACCACTGGAAACCGTTGAGAGTCTTTCAATGTTTTTGGCATTTCTTCCCATTTGTTCTGATGAGTCTACGATAGATTGAACAATAATATTGATTGTAGCATTGATCTCTGTGAGTGATGTTTGCGTTCGCTCCGCTAACTTTCGTACTTCATCAGCAACCACCGCAAACCCGCGACCGTGCTCTCCTGCCCTTGCTGCTTCAATGGCGGCATTTAAAGCTAAAAGGTTGGTTTGATCGGCAATATCAGAAATGACTGTTAATATCTGCTTGACCTGTTCGGCATCATGGCTCATCTGCTCTAGCTTTTGAGCAAGAGCCGTTTCAGAGGCACTGGCTTGATTCATCTCGCCACGAAGAGCAATGACTTCATTTTTAGCGTTATCAAGGCGACTTCCTGCCGTTGCGATGCTTTGTTTCATATTTTCAGAAAGCGTTGCTGTCTCTTGGACAAAGACTTTTATGGTTTCAATTTCTTGAATGGTATTCGCTACAATGACAGAGCTTTGTTCCGCATTGCGTCCAATTTGCATACTGGTGGTGCTTAGTTCATGCGATACAGAAGCGTTTTCACTTGAAGAACTTTTGGCATCAACGATGGTACTCTCAAGTGTTTCCACAAGCATATTGAAACTGTTAACCATCTCTTTGATCTCATTTTGTTTTTCGTATTTGATGCGAAAATTAAGTTCTTTAGTGCGTACAAAATGACCAATGCTATCACGCACGAGATGCACCCCTTGCATAATGTTTTTGCGAATCAGGAGATTTAAAACGATGGTTGAACCAATAATACAAAGAGAAAGTATAATGAGTAGTAAATTTGCATTCTCTTTTTCACTAGCAGCATGTGTTGCCATTTGATTGGCAAGTTCAAGATTGTATTGCATATGTTCATCCAGAGCAGAAGTAAGTGCTTTGAGCACAGGTCTTGCTTTATTAAACGTCACAGCAGCCTCTGCTTTGTGTCCTGATTCGGAAAGTTTTAAAATTTCATCGACCAATTTTTTAAATCCTTCAAGAGCCTCTAAGTCTTTGGCTAAAAGCGCTTTATCTTTTTCATTACTGACCATCGACTCGTATGTTTTGAGCTCTTTTTCTAAGTCATTGAGTGCACCTAAGATTCCCTCTTTTGATTTAGCATTCGCCGTTTTATCTTCTTGTGTAATGTGTTCCCACATAACCAGCCGAAGTCTAAGACCATAGAGCATGGAATGATTAAGAGAGAGAACACTTGGGAGCGAATTTACGGTTACGTAATTTGTTTCCTCATAAACCTGATCCATCTTTTTCATACTGATTCCAAAGATGGTACAGGTTCCTATGATAGCGATTAAAAGCATGAGCATTAATTGTTTTGCAATTGACATGTGAACTCCTTTTTTAAATGATTTAGTCAGGTTGAATGATGAAAATCTCTTTTCAGTGAAAATAGTAGCATTCGTATGTTGCAATGGTGTTGCATGGATTTAGAAAATATTGATTAAAAGTTGGTATGATTGCTCTTTGAAATTCGTATTAAGGAAATCAAGTATGTTAGAATGGATTTTGGGGTGTTATAGCCTCTATCTTGTAATAAAGCTTTATGCAAGTTTTATGGAAATTGGATGCGTTCAAAAAGCAAAATCGTTTGAGCCTATTATTTTATCGCCCTCTAATTATCTCAAAGCAGCTGCGTATAAAATTGCATCTCAAAAAATGGCTATCGTAAGTTCTTTGTATGATTTTTTTATTTTTTTTGGTTGGATTGCTTTTGGCTTAGCGTATTTGGCGGAGTATCGGTTTGTTGAAAATGAGGTTCTTCATTCGGTTTTGTTTGTCATGATGTTTATTGCGGTCAATTATTTTTTAACCCTTCCTTTTGATCTTTATCAAACATTTAATCTTGATAAAAAGTTTGGTTTTTCTACCATTTCGTTGAAAACCTATGTGATGGATCAGTGTAAGGCCGTACTTATGTTTTTACTCTTTGGTGGGGCATTTTTTGCCATTATGAGTCTGATTATTCTTCATTTTGAGTATTGGTGGTTGTATGGATTTTTATTCTCTTTTGGGGTTATTTTGTTTATCAATATGATTTATCCTAGCGTGATTGTGCCTTTGTTTAATAAACTAACACCTTTGGAAGATGAAACATTAAAATGTTCAATTGAAGCTTTGCTTACGAAAGCGGGGCTTAAAAGCAGTGGGGTCTTTAGTTTGGATGCAAGCAAACGTGACAATCGTTTAAATGCCTATTTTGGAGGCTTAGGCAGTTCTAAGCGGGTGGTTTTGTTTGACACCTTAATCGCAAAACTTGAAAAGCACGAACTCTTAGCAGTTTTAGGTCATGAATTGGGACATTTTAAACACAATGATATTGTAAAAAATATTGCTTCAAGTGCTTTGATGCTTTTTATGATGTTTGTACTTTTTGGAAATTTGCCTGATTCACTCTTTGATGCTTTACATGTAAATGCTTCACCGCATATGGTTATCGTTCTTTTCTTAATGCTCTCACCGTTAATCTCTTTTGTGATGATGCCCTTATTTGGGATGCTGAGTCGTTACAATGAGTATAGAGCAGATGAATATGGGAGTGAGTGTGAGAGTAAAGAGGCATTGTGTTCTGCTTTAGTGAAGCTTGCTGATGAAAACAGAAGTTTTCCTTTTTCGCATCCTTTAACCATTGCGCTTTATTTTACACATCCACCTTTGACACAAAGGCTTGAAAAATTGGGGATGCATTTCTCGAAGGAAGCGATGTGAGGATTAAAGAGTGTGTGCATTTAGGGGTTGAATGTTTGCAAGAGGTAACACCTATCCCTCAGAAAGAGACCATGTTGCTTTTATGTGACATGTTGGGAAAAGAGATGAGTTGGCTTGTGGCACACGATGCGGATGAAATCATCCCCAATGAATGGTTTTATACAGCACTTAAACGACGCGCTAATCATGAACCTTTAGAGTATATTTTAGGGCGCGCTTCTTTTTATGATAGAGAGTTTAGCGTGGATGCACGGGTTTTAATTCCACGACCCGAGACAGAAATTTTGGTGGATAAAGCGGTTTTGTTAGCAAAAACATTGCCTGAAAAAGCACATATTGTAGAGATTGGGAGTGGGAGTGGGATTGTTAGTATTATGCTTGCCTTGATGCTCCCCGATGTCAAAATAACGGCAGTGGATATTTCCAGTGATGCTTTACATGTAAGCCAAAGCAATGCTATGAAACATGGTGTTCATGAGCGCATTTCATTTGTACAGGGAAGTTATTTGGATGCGATTCATGAGTCTATTGATATGATTGTCTCTAATCCTCCTTATATTGCACACGATGAGCCTTTAGGTAAAGGACTCTCCTTTGAGCCTTCTTTAGCCCTTTTTGGAGGCATTAAAGGGGATGAAATGTTATGTCATATCATTGATCTCTTTATGCAACATCGTGTAAAAGCCTTGGTATGTGAGATGGGATATGACCAAAAAGAGCCTTTGTATACATATTGTGTTGCAAAAGGGCTCGAGCCTACGTTTTATCAGGATTTAGCAGGGCTTGATCGTGGATTTTACATACAGGAGAAGAGATGAAAAGTTTTATTGTAATTTATTTGGGCATTTTAGGAATTGCTGTTGGGGTTGAAATAGCTGCAGGTGCTTTTGTAGCGCCTATTATTTTCTTTCCACAAAAATATTTAGGGGAGGGTGTGCTAAGCCATTTTCAAAGCGGTATTTTAATGACACAAGTTTTTTTGAAAATGAATATACTCATTGGTTTTGTTGCGCTGTATAGCATTATTTATGAAGTTCAAGTAATGATGATGCGTAAAAATCATGATACCTATGCTTTAATATTATCCCTGAGTATGGTGATTTCAACAGGTCTTTTTATTTTTTATTATACGCCGTTCATTGTGCATGCACAACAATTAGGCGCTGAACATACTTCTACACTCGCTTTTAGCACGATGCACAAACAAAGCGAATGGGTTATAAAAATTTTAATGCTCACACAAGTGGCTCTTTTTGTAAGAAGAGGATGGTTGTTCAATAAATAATAGATAAGAAGCTATCTGCTTCTTATCTATTAAGAGAGGGGGAGGGGGATTAATCCATTTGGTGTCGAATGAAGGTTGGAATGTCCAGATAATCATCTTGACCCTCATAACCACCACTGACTTTTTTCATACGTAAAATACGCTCTTTTTTAATGGCTTCTTGATTGGTATTGAGCATTTTAAGCTCTTTTGCTTCTGCTTTATTTTCAAATCCTGTCGCTACAATGGTTACTTTTACACTGTTCTCAGGCATATTTTCATCGGTTGTTGTACCAAAAATAACATCAGCGTCTTCATCAGCACAATCCATAATAAGTCCCATAGCTGCACTAATTTCATTAAGTGGGTAGGTTGGAGGAAGTTGGAAGTGAACAAGGACTCCTAGGGCACCATTAATAGACATATTATCAAGCAGTGGAGATTCAATAGCGCTTTTGATGGCTTCAACCGCAGCATCTTCCCCTGTACTCTCACCAATACCCATGAGTGCCATACCACGATGACTCATAACCGTTTGTACATCAGCAAAGTCGACGTTAATATCACTTTGACCTGAGGAGAGAACAACCAAACTCATACCACTGACCGCACGACTTAAAACATCATCAACAATTTTAAAACTATCTTTAATGCCAAATTTTGAGTCAACAATGGAGAGAAGTTTGTCATTAGGGATGATAACAATAGAATCACTTTCTTTACGAAGCTCATTAATGCCTATGTCTGCAAGTTTTGCTCTTTTTTTACCTTCAAAGAGAAAAGGACGTGTGACAACGGCAACGGTAAGTGCTCCAACTTCTTTGGCTGCTTGTGCCACAATCGGTGCGGCACCTGTTCCCGTACCCCCACCAAATCCTGAAGCGATAAAAACAATATCTGCTTTTTCAAGAGAGCTTTTAATCTCTTCATAGCTCTCTAAAGCAGATTCTCTTCCTACTTCTGGGCGCATACCAGCCCCTAAGCCTTTTTTACCTAATTGTATTTTTGTTTTTGCAAAACAATGCTCAAGTGCTTGTGCGTCAGTATTTGCAGCAATAAGTTCAATTCCACTGACACCCTCACGTACCATATGGTTAATCATATTGCCACCACCACCGCCAACACCAATAACTTTAATTTTAGCCCCATAAACACATTTTGATTCTTCTATGCTAAATCCATTCATCCCATTCCCCTCTTAAAATAATTGTGTTAGTCTATTCCATAGTTTAGAGCCAAAGCCCTCACTATGTTCTTCTTGGATATTTGCAAGGTCTTTGAGTTTTTCTTTTGCATTATCCGCTGGAAGTGTTGCTACATCTTTCTCTTCACCCATCTCGTTCTCATCGAAGAGTGTTTCTTGTTGGTGATGACGACTCGGTTCTATCGTCTCTTCTTTGTATCGTAACTTTTTATTGGAATCAATTTCATACGGTGTAAAATGACCTCCCCCGTACAAGATGAGACCAATAGCAGTTGCGTAACTGGGATCTCTTAGTGTCTCAAAAAGTCCATCTATCTCTTTGGGTTTAGCAACCCTGATGGGCATATTGTCAAAAATAGCAGAGGCTAATTCTCGAATGCCTTCTAATTTTGTCATACCACCTGTTAAAACAACACCTGCTCCAATTTGTTCCTTGAAGCCACTGTCTTCTAATGTTTTGGCTAAAATCATCAAAGTCTCTTCCACACGCACATAAATGACATTAGAGACAATGTTCAGCGAAACTTCATGCGTTGCCCCATCATCCCCAATAATAGGAAGTTCAATAAGGTCATTAGAATTGTTTTTGAGTGATCCATAGTTAATTTTAATCTCTTCTGCTGCACTGAGTGGTGTGTGTAGTGCTGTTGATAAGTCATTGGTAATATTTAAAGAGCCCACACCCAAATAGTCATTAAAACGCATAGAATTACCTGCGTGAATCATAATATCACACGTGGCTCCACCCATATCCACCACCGACACGCCCAATTCTCGCTCATCATGATTTAGTACAGAAATAGCTGAGGCATATCCACCTAAAACAATGTTGTCAATCTCAACACCTGCTAATTTAACCGCTTTTTTGAGATTGCTTAGAGAAGATTTTTGTGCCGTAATGATATGGACTTGTACTTCAAGGCGAGCCCCATTCATGCCTAGTGGGTCTTCAATATATTCTTGATCATCGACCTTGAAATTGTATGGAAGTACATGGAGTTTTTCATATTCGTTGGGAATATTAGCGTTGTGGTCCGCCATTTGCATCGCACGATTAATCTCTTTAATTCCAATATCACGATTGGGAATATTTACAATACCACTACTATCAACACTTTTTGTGTAAGCCCCTGATATAGAAACAATGACTTTTTGGTACTGCGTACCAGCAACTCTTTTTGCATCATTGAGTGCACTGCGGATCGATTTTGAAGCAAGGTCAATATTAGTGATAATACCTTTTTTAAGACCTTGAGATTTCGAAATCCCCGCTCCTAAGATTTTTATTTCACCATCATCGTTTTTTTGAGCAATAATAGCGCAAATCTTGGTTGAACCGATGTCAATACCTAAAATTGTAGTGCTCAACTATTTTCCTTTATAATATTGCTCGACTTTGTATGTTTCTGCGAGCTTTTTAATAAGATTTTGATTTAACTCTTTTTGCTTAATCTGTGAAATATTATCACTGAGTAAGCTAACATATTGCTTTACCTTATCGGTGTTAAGCAACTTTTGTTCCAAAATCTCGTAAACAATGGCCTTATCGTCAATAATTTTATAACCTTTTTTTGTCGTGTTATCAAACACATAGCTTAAAAACTCTGCACTTTTTGCCTCATTAAGTCCTGCAATAGATTTAACAGAATCTCTGCTAACAAACCCAATATCATTCCCTGTAAATTGCTCAACTTTCGCTTTTGCTTTTTTCTCAAGTGCTTCGTATCTCAATTCCGTAAGAAGGTCACGTGAAGCCTCTTTTTTAGCTTCTTCATATGACATTGGCTCAGGGAATTTAATCTCTTTTACTTTAATAACAACGTAGTTATCATTGACAATAAGAGGCTTTAAGATTTCATCCTTAGAAGCTGTTTGAATTTTATCCATTGGGAAGAGGGTATCATCATCGTAAATGACTTTGCTTTGCGTTGCATTGACATCACCTTTTTTAAAGGCAAGAAAGCTTTCTAAGGCATTTTTTTTATCATTTTTAAGTCTAAGATCAATGGCAACTTTTGCTTTAGCTTCTTCAAAACTCATGATTTTGCCATCAGCATGTTGGTAATTATGTTTTTCTTCTGCATAAAATGCTTCAAGTGTTTTTGTGTCAAAGTTTGCTTCAGAAGCAGGAACATTTAAGAGTTCAAGGGTATAACTTTTTTTCGTCAAATAATTGGCTTTGTTCTTTTCCCAATATGTTTTAATAGAATCTTCATTGCTTGTCACTTCATTTGCGTCTAAGCTTAGAGTGCTAATGGCTAAGCGGTCTTCCATAAAAAAAGCAGAGGCAAAAATTTCTATCTCTGCTTGAGATGTAGGTAGGTTAAACAATGTTTCCAATTTGGTGTGTAGAATTTCTTTTCCAAGCTCGGTTTCATAATCATTAGGATTGATACGATTGGCTTTGAGAAGGGAGTAGTATAACTCTTTGCTAAAAACACCATTCTCTTGAAAGTTTGGGTTGTTTGTGAGGTTTTCTATCACTTCAGCTTTGCTGACTTGAAGACCAATATCATCAGCGTAGTTTAGAAGTAATGTTTTATTTACAAGGCTATTCATAACAATTTTATCCAGTCCCATTTGTTCGGCTTGTTCTTGTGTAAGCTGCCCTTGCAGAAGGTTGTTGTAAAAATTGTAGTGGCTTGCATAGGCAGATTGAAACTCCTGTACGGAAATGGTTCTTTTACCTACTTTCGCAACAGAGGCTGCACGGTCATGGTTTAAATCATAAGCTCCCCATCCCACAAAACCAGCACCCACAAAGGCTATGGTACTAATCCAGATGGTGATAACCAAATATTTTTTATGACGTTGCATCCACGTAATCATTGACTTGCCCTTTACAAACGGTGTATTTTGCTATAATTCTATCTATATAGTTATTAAATAACGATAAATTCGCTCTCATTTCCTAACAAGCAGGGGTAAAATTAGCTCATGAAACATGATTCTTTAGTCACCGAAGATTTGAAATACATATGGCACCCGTGTACCCAAATGAAAGACCATGAGACACTTCCTCTTATTGCTATCAAGAAAGGAGTGGGTATTTATTTGTATGATTTTGAAGATAACAGTTATATTGACGGTGTTAGTTCTTGGTGGGTCAATCTTTTTGGTCATTGTAATGCGTATATTAACCAAAAAGTAAAAGAGCAAATTGAGACACTTGAGCATGTGATTTTTGCGGGATTTACGCATGAACCTATTGTTAAACTCTCCAAAAGATTGTGTGCGCTAGCCCCTAAGGGATTAGAGAAATGTTTTTATGCGGATAATGGCTCTAGTGCCATTGAAGTGGCGCTTAAAATGAGTTTTCAATACCATAAAAACAGAGGCGAAAAACGTCCTTTTTTCGTCTCTCTCTCCAATAGTTATCATGGTGAAACCATTGGTGCTTTAGCCATAGGTGATGTGAAATTGTATAAAGAGATTTTTGAGGACATTTTATTGAAAACATTGCAAGCCCCTGTCCCCAAAGACCAAAGTGAAGAAGCGGCTCGTGAGGCAGCTGTTGGGCTTGAAAAAGTCTTTAGGGCAAATGAAGGTAAAATTGCTGCGTTTATTATTGAGCCATTGGTGCAATGTGCGGGAGGAATGCATATGTACCATCCGCTCTACATCACATTGGCACGCAAACTGTGTGATAGTTATGATATTCATCTTATTGCTGATGAAATCGCTGTTGGCTTTGGTAGAACAGGTAAAATGTTTGCGTGTGAGCATGCAAATGTTAGTCCTGATTTCATGACACTTTCTAAGGGGCTAACGGGTGGGTACCTTCCTCTATCCGTTGTTTTAACCACACAAAAAGTGTATGAGGCTTTTTATGGTGATTATGCAGAATTTAAGGCTTTTTTACACTCCCATAGTTACACAGGAAATCCTTTAGCGTGCAGTGCGGCCAATGCAACACTGGATATTTTTGAGCACGAAGCTATTTTGGAAAAAAATGAGGAAAAAATCGCTTTTATCGGCGCACAGTTGGAGCGTTTTAAAGGGCTTTGCAATGTTCAAAGTATCCGTCAAACAGGGATGATAGCAGCGGTAGAATTGAAAGAATACCCCATTGATTTTAGAGTCAATTTAAAAATCTTTGAACATGCTATGCAAAAGGGCGTGCTTCTTAGACCTTTGGGAAATATTGTCTATTTTATGCCACCTTATGTCATTACATGTAAAGAGATTGAACGCATGATGGACGTGGCGTATGAGGCGATTGTAAGTGTTAATGATTTATAATAAAACAGACATTTTAATGAAGGATTTTGTGTGAACATTCCCCATATACCTGTACTTTTAGAAGAGGTTAAAAAAGTATTTTCTACCGTTTCTGAAGGGGTTATTATTGATTGTACGCTAGGATATGGTGGGCACAGTGAAGTACTTTTGGAACAAAATCCGACTATTAAGTTGATTGGGTGTGACCAAGATGAAGAGGCGTTAGCGTTTAGTAAAAAGCGTTTGGAGCGTTTTGGCGAACGAGTCATCTTTCATCATGGCAATTTTAGCTCTGTGATTGCTCAATATGCCCATCTACCCATTCGAGGCATTCTAGCTGACATTGGGGTTTCTTCTTTGCAACTCGATAAAAAAGAGCGTGGTTTTGCCTTTGACTCAGAGGTTTTAGACATGCGAATGAACCCTCACAATACGCTTAGTGCGTATGAAGTAGTGAACCATTACAGCCAAGAACAATTGGAGTTTATTTTCAGAGAATACGGCGAAATTCATGCCTATCAAAAAATGGCACAACTCATTTGTGAAGCACGTTTAAAAGCTCCTATTACTAGTGCGAAAGAACTTTCACGGATTGCTCAAAAAGTCCCAGGCAAAAAGAGTATTCACCCCTCAACGCTTCTGTTTCAAGCCATTCGTATTGAGGTCAATAATGAGTTGGGAGTCTTAACACAGCTTTTAGAGAGTATTTCTAAGGCAGAATTTACGCAGTGCATTGTAGGAATTATTTCGTTTCACTCTTTAGAAGATCGTATTGTGAAGCAGACGTTTAAGCTTTGGAGTCAAAACTGTATCTGCCCACCACACGTGATGCGTTGCATGTGTGGCAATAATCATGCGTTAGGCAAAATTATTAGCAAAAAGCCGATTGAAGCAACATCCAGTGAGCTCAAAAAAAACCCACGTAGCAGAAGTGCAAGGCTTCGTGTCTTTGAGATAAGAGGCAAAGATGGAAGATAAAAACGAACTTCTAGAGCAGTACGATGCGGAGCAAAAGGTTGAAAAAAACCTTGATTTTCGTTTTTTACTCTTAGTCTATATGGTGATGGGCGTTGCTTTTTTGCTTGTTTTGCCCAAAATTTACATTAAAAATCAAATTTACTACATGAGCCGTGATATTGGAAAATTGTACGGTGAATACTCTATTCTCAAAGAAGAGAACCGTGTTTTGAAACAAAATTTGGAAAATATGCGTTTTAAAAACCAAATTTTAGACACCATTTATATCGAATAATTCTGTTTACATGTAAAAGATTTTAGGAGCGTTTTTATGCCACAAGAAATGTTGTTTTTAGTTGTTTTAGGTCTGTTTTTGGGTGTTTTGGTGGCATTTGGTTTTTGGATGAAATCGTTGTTGAATGAAAAAGAGCAGGTATTGGCTGAGCTTCAAAGAAAATATGAACACTTAGGGGCTGAAAATTTACGCTTAAACATGCATAACGCAAAACTAAATGCCGAAATCGAAGCCCAAAAAGAGGGCAATGCACGGCTTAAATTTGATTTGGATGAGCAGGGCAAAACGTTAGAATTAAAGCTTAATGCCATTATGGAGACGCATTTGGAGCGTAAGCTTCAAAAACTTGATGCCACCTCTACCAAATCGCTTGAAACCTTGCTAAAACCGTTTAAAGAAAATCTCGATACCTTTAAAAAAAGTGTGGAAAGCTCTCAAGAATCTAGCATTAAAAAGTTTGCAGAACTCTCCAAAGAGATAGAACTGGTCGCACGGGCTGGGATGAATATCTCAAAAGAAGCAGAAAACCTCACCAAAGCACTAAAGGGCAAAAAACAAGCACAGGGCAGTTGGGGTGAGATGATATTGGAGAGTGTATTAGAGTACTCTGGGCTCATCAAAGGGGTGCATTACGAAACGCAAGAGAGTTACAAAGATGAAGAGGGCCGTACCAAACGTCCTGATGTGGTGATTAAACTCCCTCAGGAGCGTACCATCATCATTGACTCTAAGGTGTCGCTGAACAGTTACGACGAGCTCATTCGTGCGCAAAGTGATGAGGAGAAAAGCATCGCGTCCAAAGCACTCTCTTTAGCGTTTCGTGAACACATCGACACGTTGGATAGCAAAGACTATGCGCACTACAAACAAGGAACCTTGCAGTATGTTTTTATGTTTGTGCCCATTGAGGGTGCATTTTCAGTGGCGATCCATGAAGACCCAAAACTCTACGAGTATGCGCTTCGTAAGCACATCGCCATCGTCAATCCCTCAACACTGACCGTTTCTTTGCGTACCATTTATCTCTACTGGCAAAGCGAACAATCTAGCACTCTAGCTTCAAAACTCTTTGAAGAAGCAGGCAAAATGTATGACAAAATGGTTGGCTTTGCGGAGAGTTTTAAGCGTGTTGGCTCACAGCTTCAAACGCTCAATAATAGTTATGATAATGCACACAAACAACTTAGTGAAGGCTCTGGCAATATCTTAGGGCGTGTGGAAAACTTAAAGCGTTTGGGTGCAAAGGCGACTAAAAATCTTAAAGATGCAAAGATTGAGTATCAAGATTTTTCGACAGATATTGAGCTCATTGAAGAGAAGTAACCTTTACATGTAAAGGTTACTTCTCAAATAAAATAGCAATATACCGCTTCGCCCACAATCCAAAAATAATCACCCACAACCCAGCAACGCTCAGTACCGCATGTAAGTAGCCATACTGAGGGAAAATCCCCGCCACAATACGAATAAGTGTCATCAGTTGAATCAGCCCAAAAAGTGTAACAGCATAGGCATCTGCTTTTGGGGTACGTCCTGAATGTCCTAAAATAACCCGTGTTCCAAAACCTAAGAGAACGGTTGTAAAGTATCCTAGAGCTAAAGTGTGCAGAGGAGATTTTTCAACATAAATGGGCGCTCCTAAAAGAGCACTAAAATCAGACACGACAAAGAGCCCAAATGCCACAGGTGCCCACCAAATGGAGAGAAATAGCACCCATAAAATGGCAGGCGCTTTGGTAAAAGGTAAGCGCCATTTCACCAACTCATAGGTAATAACACCAAATAAAAGGGCATCTGCTACAAAGGCGTTAATATTGAATGCCTCAAGGATAACTTTTCCTAAAAGCCCTGCAAAAACGACACTTAAAAAATACTGACTTTTATGAATGGTATACCCTGCGATGCTATTGGCAGCGAAAAAAGGCATCATCTTTTGTGAAACAACGAGCACAATAAAAAATGTGTAGAGGTAAAAACTCATACCCACAGCAAGAATGTACGTTGGTATAAACGCATCCACCATAAATAAAATTTGCCCTAAAGCACCAAAGGCAAAAGCAAGGAGCATCCATGCGGTATCGGTTTTTGTGTTCACAAGACTTTGTGTGTGAAAATCTCGCAATATAAGGCATAACTTAAGATACCCCAGCAAGATAATCGCCATAGGAAGCAGTACGGCTTTTTCCGAAATAAAACAGAGGAGCAAAAAGAGTAATCCTCCACCATTTATCATCCAAACAATGGGCAAATAAGCCTCTTTCGTGGCACTCGGTCGTGAGAGATAGCGTGGAAATGTCGTGAGCAAAAAGCCTGCGAAAAATTGCGTAAAGACAATGAAAAGAAGCGCATACGCATGGTAAAGTCTCAAAGACGCTTCTACCTGTAAAATGCCTGCATAGTGCAAGCCTAAGAGTGCGATGAAAAGCACACCTTGCACCACGCCCGCAAAAAAGAAAATGCGGTGTGGTTGCGCTTGTAAATTCTCAAACGGTGTGGTTTGAGGGGCTTTGGGTGGGGTTAAACTACTGACAAAAACCACAACAACTTGCTCCTGAATTTCCTGCTTTAATCGCAGCTTGTAGTGCCTCTTCATAGTTTGGCTCAGCAGTAATTTCTGGCACAATTTGTTTGTAAACAATTTTACCATCTTTGCTAATGACAAAAATAGCACGTGCACACAATCCTTCTAATGCGCCATTGGCAATTAAAATACCGTAGTTTCTCGCAAACGCTTTGTGCCTAAAATCACTTGTGACACTTAAATTGGCAATGCCTGCAACGTTGCAAAATTTCGCAGAGGAAAATGGCAAGTCCATGGAGACAATAGTCGTATCAATCATCTCATACTGTGCCACTTCTTGATTAAAACGTCTCGCTTCTGCATCGCACACGGGCGTGTCTAGCGAGGGAACGGTAATGATGAGTTGCGCTTTGTTTCCCTCACCACCAATGGTTTTTTCTTGTAAATCAGGTGTGACTACCTTTACCATCGGAGCGTCGTTCCCCACTTCTTGAAAGTTTCCCTCAAGTTTAACGGGAGTGCCTTTTAGCGCTGTTTTATCGACTTTTGCTGTAAATATCATGCGAGTCCTTTTACGGTTGGTTTATATGAGAGTCATTTTATCTGATTAAAATCTAAAAAACCTTGATTTAGATCTAGGAATATAAAAAATGCTTACATGTAAAATGACGGACTAAATCAAGCTAGAATGTGTGAAAATATTTACATGTAAATAAAGGAAGCCAAAGATGGAGCATCAAAACGTCATTCTTTATACTGATGAACAAGGTCATGTGAGTTTAGAAGTAAGTCTTGAAAATGAGACGGTTTGGCTCAGTCAAAAGCAACTGTGTGAGCTATTTGATAGAGATAAATCGGTTATTTCTAGGCATATTAAAAACATTTATAAAGAAGGTGAGCTTGATGAAATTTCAGTTGTTGCAAAAAATGCAACAACTGCTAGTGACGGTAAAACCTATAGTGTTGAATTTTACAATCTCGATATGATTGTCTCTTTGGGGTATCGTGTAAATTCTAAGCAAGCAACAGAATTTAGAAAATGGGCGACCAATGTTTTAAAGCAGTATCTCATCAAAGGCTACGCTCTCAATCATCAACGTATCAACGCTCAAAGTTTAAATGAACTCACCGCCACGATGGAATTAGTGCGAAAAAGCATCGAAAGTAAAGAGCTCAGCAGTAACGAAGCTAAAGGTTTGCTAGACATCATTAACAACTACGCTAAAACATGGGCATTACTTCAAGGGTATGACTCAGACGCACTTCATGCGCTTCAAGGCACACTCAATCAGCGGTTTGTTTTGGATTATGATGAGGCGAAACATGCCATTAGCGAGATTAAAAAAGATTTGATAGCAAAAGGTGATGCTACAGAACTTTTTGGCAATGAAAAAGCAGGAGAGTTTAAAGGTGCACTGCTCAATATTTATCAAACCTTTGGCGGAGCTGATCTACTTCCAAGTATCGAAGAAAAAGCGGCAAATCTGCTCTACTATGTCATCAAAGACCACGCCTTTAGCGATGGCAATAAACGTATCGGCTCGTTTTTGTTTATCTTGTTTTTACATAAAAATGGCATCGCTTACAAAGCCAATGGCGAACCAAAGATAAACGATAACGCTTTGGTTTCATTGGCTCTTTTGGTGGCTTCAAGTGACTCTTCGCAAAAAGAGTTGATGGTAAGGCTCATCGTCAATCTTTTAAATGAAACAGACTAAAATAAGCAAAACTCTAGCAGTTTGAGTTAAATATTATTCGATTTCTCGTTTATCATAGTAATGAATATTTAATTGATAATCGTGAAGATATCGTGTTAATTCACTATCGTTTTCACCTATGCCAAAACAGTTTGGCATATTATTTATGCGAAATTCTTGTAATATTTTAGGGTTGTTTTCATCACTTATCGTTAATACAGACATATCATAAGATTTTCCCGCTGGACAATATCCAAGATATAAATCTTTATAATTTCCTGAGTTGCCAAGGTATATTTTTTCTGCATATGAAAAGTAATGTGGGTTCAACTCACTGTAAAAATATATGGCATTATCAAAAAGATTTGAAAATGTTATTTCTAATAGCTTTTGATCAATTTTTGGTATATTTGGATGAAACTTTAATGATCTTGTTGTTATTGAATAAAAAATTAATTTGTCTTCTAGTGAAAAAATAGCTTGAAGAAAAAAAGTTGGAAAAACAAAAATTACATTATTGATTTTATAATTATTAGGTTTTTCATCAAACCTAGGAGTGCCAAATAGGGAGATTAAATATGACTTACTTACGCCAAGATGAAGAGTCTCTAATAAATTTTCAGGATTGAGAGATGAGTTTTTATCATTGGTTATATTGTTTTGATAGTTTAAAATAGTATTGTTATTGCCTTGAATAATATGGCTTTGATTACTTCGTTGTACTTGATTGATAGAAGCTTCAGTAGGTTTAAAATATGCAAAAAAGGTAATAATAGTGCCAATAATTGTTGCAAAAGCGACAAGATTTTTCATAAATAGCCTTTTATATTTAGTCTATACTCTCAAACAGCTCAGGTCGATACTCAAAGTGCATGGTGTCGTAGTGGTACCATCTGCCGCCCCAAACAAAACCATGTTTTTCAAAAATATCAATAATCTCTTTGGGAAATTCATTGTGAAAGGTGTAGGTTTTATCCCAGCGCCAGTAGCGTGAGTAGCTTGTTTCTAAATCAATGGCGATGCCATAGCTGTGTGCGCTAAGCCTTGAGGTTCCTGCGATAGGTCGGTATGCATATGTTCCTGCTGGATTTTTAAGGTATTTCATGTATTTCTCAGGCAAACGGTCGAGTTCATCGGAGACTTTTTGCAGTTGCATCGCCGCATTTTCATTTTGGTTAAATTTAAGTTTTTTAGCCCCATGATTGGGTAACCAAATGACTTCCGTTAAGTTTTTTTCTATCTCTTTTTTACTCTCGCCATAAAGTTTTTTCAAAAAAGCATCGTTGCGAAAACGTCCTGGGTCGTCATTGAGCGTGGGAGGTGTGATGGGGAAAAAAGCAGGGTATGTTTGGGTGAACATATCTTCGATGTCTGCATTTTCAAGCAATTCATCAAAATGTTTCGCTTGTTTGTCATCGTAAGGGAGTGTACTTCCATCCATAAAATAGACGTTGTTGTCTTTGATGGCTTTGACACTGGGGTATTTGGAGACAAGGTTGTTTTTCGTAGCATACGTTGGTTTGACCAAAATACCCTCAACACGGTTAATCAGTAGGCTTGCTTCTGGAACATTGGGCTGATTGGCACCCACATAAAGATCGGTGATGACTGCTTTTCCAATAATATCACGTCCCTCTTTCCCATTTTCCAATGTCTTTACACCCCAGACATTGTGCATTACAAACGGTTTTTCTTGTACCTCACCTGCATAGAGCATAATGTGCCCTTTGAGGTAAATGAGGCTTAAAAAGGCAATGCCGTGTTTTAAAATCATGGCTTCTTTTTCCTTTGGGCTTAAATCTTTTAAAGAGATGTACTCTCCAAAACTCTTTTGTGCGGCAGAGTTTCTAGGTATCCATACGCCAAAAGGGGCTAGAAAATCACGTGTCATAGCCGAACAGTCACGGTTATTGAGGTAGCCTCCCCATCCGTATTTTTCACCTAAGAGCGTGTTGGAGAGTTGGTGAATGCTCTCTTGTGAAAATTCAAGAGGAACTTTTTTCGCAAAGCTTTTGGGAATAAAAAGGGTGAGTTTACTCGCTTCTTCATTGGCATCTTTGGTATAAATAAAGGTATAAAAAAAGTTATCGTCCTCATTTTCTATAGGAAAAATAGCTCCTACTTTGGCGTAACTGACAAAGTGTTGTTTTGCGTTATACAGGGGCACATTGTCTTGAACAATTGCTATTTTTAACGCCTTAATGAAGGGAGTTCGCTCTTTCGCATCAAGCCATACAAAACTGTTGCTAGGCAACCAGCCTGCAGCAAAGGAGCTTTCCACATACGCCCATGCCCCATCTCGTGAATAGTGTGAGATGAGAATGGGTTCTGCGATATGAATGCGTGAGGTTTGCAAATAATCAAAAGGATACCCCTCTCCTGGAAGCGTGGTTTTTTTGAAAAAAGGCTTGTGGGTTGGGAGGTTACGCATTTGTTCATTTTGAAGCATAATGGCATGGGCATTGACACTTCCATGGGCTTCAAAATTGGTACTTTTTAGGAGTGCATCGACTTCATCATCGCCAATAAGCTGTAAATTTTCACCATAGTAACGTCCTTTAATGCCATAGGATTTATTGGCCCATGAGGCATCTTCTTTTTTATGACTCAGGTGTGTTTTAAACCATGGTTTGTAGTAACGGTAGGTAAAATCATCCTGAGCAATGTTCTGTGGCACAATGTTTTGTACAAGACTTTGGGTGGATGGTGCATATGGTTCGTTTTGCCTGAGCAGGGGCTCTTTAATGGCGCAACCACTGAAGAGTAAGAGATTACATGTAAAAAGAAATAGCGTGCGAAATGTCACTGTTTACCCCTTTATTTTGCTACGTGCTATAATAGCAAAAACAACTTAGGATGCCATTTGAGCCTTTCATTAAAACTGATTGATATTTTACAAAAGAGCCACGCTTTACTTACAGGCGGTGCGGGTGTTGGCAAGAGTTATCTTGTGGGCGAAGTCGTGACAAACCTACGAAAAATTGGCAAACAAGTGGTGGTTTTAGGCAGTACAGGTGTCAGTGCGGTCAATGTGGGAGGGCAAACGGTACACAGCTTTTTTGCCTTTGGTATTTGCAATGACTTAGATGAATTGACACGGCATGACCGCTATACTAAAGCTCGATTGGCTGAAATTAAAAAAGTGTTAAGCCGATGTGATTTGCTGGTGATTGATGAAATTAGCATGGTATCAGCGGATTTGCTTGATATGATTTATTACCGTCTTCGCAATGCGGGTTTTGAGGGAAGTGTCCTGTTTGTGGGGGACTTTTTTCAGCTTCCACCTGTCTCAAAAGCCAAAAATGATTCACTTTTAGGAGGATTGGAGTATGCGTTTGAGAGCAGTGCATGGAGTGCGTTTAAGCCTGTCGTTGTTGAGCTAACCAAAACAAAACGTACACACGATGAATGCTTTTTTGAGCATTTAAGCCACATCCGAAAAGGTCACTTAAAAGAAGAAACGCTGGTATATTTAGACGCCTTACGTAACAATGTATCGGTCTGGGATGATGATCCTACGGTTTTATTTGGCAGGAACAAAGAGGCGGAGATGCTCAATATTCAAAAATTGGCACAGATAAAAAGTGAACCCATCGTGCTTAAAGCCAAAGAAAAAGTGCATGAAAAATCCTTACATGTAAACAAAATAGAAGGGTGGAAAAATGCGCTTCCTGTGCCTGTAGATTTAACCCTTAAAGTGGGTGCAAAGGTACTTTTTTGTACCAATAAATGGGGAAAGTACTACAACGGTGAGCGAGGCATTGTGCATGCTATTGATGAAAAAGAGGTGGTGGTTGAAAAAGCGGGTGAGTTTGTGAAAGTTGAGCGTCAAGAGTACACTTTGCATGAAAATGTACTCTTGAATGGTGAAGTGCAAGAAAAGCCATTGGTTTCTTTGGAGCAATTTCCCCTCAAACTTGCCTATGCGATTACGATTCATAAGTCTCAGGGCATGAGCATTGATTCTTTGGTGTGTAACATCAACACTATTTTTGAAAAGAGTCAGTTTTATGTGGCAATTTCAAGAGCACGCTACCCCAACCAATTGTTACTGGATTACCATTATGCTCGTTTTTCAGAACACGTGAGGCGGTGTGTGCAAGTTTCGCCAAAAGTAGGGGAGTTCTACGAAAAATCGGAGATTTTAAAAATAGAAGAACAGCCTAGCGATTCACTTTTTGATGCCTTTTGACGATTTACATGTAAAGAAAATAAAGGAGCTAGCACATGAATCTTAACGCAACATACAGCAGTACATCTGGTACGACCTACAGTGCAAAATCAGCCGTGACACTCAGTGAGGTGCAAGAGAAGGGTTTGAGTGCCAAAGAGATTGTCAATGGTTATATTACGCAGTACATGGAAGAGGCGCTCTTAGAAGCTAAAAAGAGCTTTAGCACGCAAGCCGATACGTTTCGTTTGGCAGATATTGGCTATACGGGAAAGCCTTTAAGTGAATTGAGCCAAAGTGAAGCGGCAGAACTTGTCTCAGAAGATGGCTTTTTTGGGATTGCACAAACGAGTGAACGCATTGCCAATTTTGTCATTGGTGGAGCGGGTGATGATATGCAAAAACTACAAGCAGGGCGTGAGGGCATGCTAAGAGGGTTTGCAGAAGCAGAGCAGATGTGGGGTGGGAAATTGCCTGAAATTAGTTATACTACGATGCAAAAAGCACTCGAAAGTGTTGATGCCAGAATTAAAGAACTTGGCGGAAATGTGCTCGATACATCGGTTTAAAAGGCTCAAATGCGCTACCTTATTTTTATCTGTATACTTTTACATGTAAATCTTCTCGCACAGACGTTGGTTGTGGAACATTTTAAAGCCAACGTCTTCTCAAAAGTCGATAAAAAGCCTGTAGAGGTGGAAGTGGCTTTGGTATTTGAGGGAAGTGAAGTGAGTACAAATGAGCACAAAGTCATTGATGCGCTCAATATTGTTATTGGAAGTTATTACGCAGAAGATTTGGTAATGTCTAAAGGAAAGGAGCTTTTAAAATCGACCTTGATTGGATATGCGAAGAAAACACATGGTCTTGTGATTGATGCGATTTATATCAAGGAGTTGAGCCTAAAAACCAATCCAACAACGCAAGAAATCATTGATGCCATTAAAAAAGAAGCCTTATTTCAACAAAAAAATGCACCCAAAGCAGTACAGCAACAGCAACAACAGCCCCCAGCACAATCTTTTCAACCGCTTAATTTAGCACCACCTTTACCTAAGCGCTCATTAATACCCGACGATAACGCTGTCAATTTTTAAATTTCATCTCATTTCAGGGTTCTTTGAAAAGAATATGTTACAATCATTCATGATTTCAATAAAAGTGTTGTGATGAAAAATTTTGGAATTGCAAAAACCTTGTTTCGTGACAGTGTTACTACATCGTTTTACTTTGATAGCATGAGTGCGGAACTAGCACGTAAAAAAGTAATAGACACGCTTGATGCCAATCACCATTCCCTTCTTTTTCTCATCGGAGATGCGGGCGTAGGTAAAACACACATGTTGCATGTTCTGCATCGCTCATCTTCTTTTTTCCCCCATTCCATTTTAATGCCTCATGCTTATTTTGAGTGGCAAGAGCTCTTTTTACGGCTGTACACGCAAAAAGGAGTGCTGTTTGATGAGACGCTGACACAAGCGTTACATGTAAAGCAATTAACAGAAATTTATCAAGAGAGTTTGTGTACAATTTTTATTGATGAAGCCCATTTATTAGGGAAAAAACAGTGTGAATTGCTTGCAACATTGTGCCATAATAAGGTCTTTCGGTGTGTTCTTTCTGTGCCTTGTGAAGCAAAACAAAAGATGCTAGAACATCCTTCGTTTACGTCTTGTTCAAAAGCCTCTATTGTGTGTGGGCTATTGGCAAAACATGAATTACACCGATACCTTCAATCTTATTTGATGGTGCATTCTCAAGGTGAAATTGCTTTGATGTTTTCTGCACACGATGCCAAAAAGATTGCTCGTTATGCCAAAGGAAATTTTCGCACCATTCGACACTTTTTATACACACTGTTTCATCTTTTGGAGTTTTCTCAAAACCAATATCTTCTTGAGTATACAACCCTGAGCAATAGACTGCTAATGATGACAGCATTGGAAATAGGACTGATTTGTGACAGGTAAACGATTTGAAATGCTAGAAAAGCGTTGTAAGGCATTGGAAAAGAAGCATTTAATTCGAGTGTACATCTCTAGTTTGTTTCTTTTAGTAACAGTGCTTGGTGTTTTTTGGTTCGTTTATACCCCCAAAGAAGTTTATGTTGAAACATCTCCTCTGCCATCTTCAGCTGAAGTGGTCGTTGCGGAAAAAGTAGAGCTAAATGAAACACAAGACATTGCGAGTGTTGTAGTAACACAAACCCCTATAGAGCCAATTGATACGAATGTTCCAACTCTTTTTTTAGCACCTAAATTTAAATCAAAAGAAGAGAATGTTACATTAACACAACAAGACCTCGAAGCAGAACGCTTACTGTTTTTGAAAGAAAATTCCCTTGTTGAAGCATATAAGTATGCACCTACGTATGAAAATGCTTATGTTCTTGCGCAATTTTGTTTTGAACAAAAATTGTACGATGAAGCGATTGACTGGGCAAAAAGGGCAAATAAGTTAAATCCTAATGCAGAACAGACATGGATAATCTATGCAAAATCAAAATTTCACTTAGGTGATAGAGAAGAAGCCATAAGTTCTTTGGAACGTATTTTAGGATACATTAAATCTGAAGAAATAAATGAACTGTTAAATTTTTATAAAGGGCAAAGATGAGACTTTTTTTATGTTGGGTACTGTTTTTCTGTTATATCGCTTATGCTGATTCGTATCGTGATCTTTTAAACGATTATCAGGCGAAGCGTTATGAAAAAGTATGTTCCGATGGTGCTAAGTTTTATCTTAAAAATGAACGCAATGAAGAAATTTTAGTTGCTATTGGAGATGCCTGTGCCAAAATAGATGCCATTCAACCTTTAGGACAAATCAGTAAAAATTTACTCAGTACGAAAGAGTATCGAGAAAGTGCGTCGTACTTCACAACCTTGATGCTTCAAAAAAAATTGATTTATCAATTTATGCATGATGGAATTAATCTTAAAGAGTTAAATCTTCCTCGAACGGAACACGTTCTCTCACGTGTGTTTGAAGAACTCTCAAAAGGCAATTATCGTACGGTTGAAAAAGGCATAGAAATCACCACTCCCCAGATGGAATATCGCTTATGGCTTAGCAATGATGAACCTAAAAAAGCCTATATTGATGAGTATAAAGAGGGAAAATTAGTGCAAAGCCATTGGTATCTGTAAAAACTTTTACCTTATTTTAGGCTCTTTTTAACTAGAATTCCCCCTCAAAAAAATTCTCTAGGAACTCAATGCCTCTTACTCGTCTCAATACTGAGCAAAAAAGTGCTGCTACGGCACCATCAGGTTACAATCTTATTATTGCTAGTGCTGGCACAGGAAAAACCTCGACCATTGTTGCAAGACTGGCATATTTGTTAAAAAACGGTGTTGCTCCTTCAAAAATTTTGCTTTTAACCTTTACCAATAAAGCCGCCGCTGAGATGATAGAGCGTGTGAGTGCTTTTTTCCCTCAAGCCATTACTTCGCAAATAGAATCAGGTACCTTTCATGCGGTAAGTTACCGTTTGCTTAAAAAAATGGGTCGAAACATTGTCCTAAAACAGCCTAAAGACCTTAAGATTTTACTTAAAAGTATTGTGGAGCGAAGACGGTTTGATCATATAGACTCAGGTGTCAAAGCCTACAGTGCGCAATATTTGTATGATTTGTTTTCACTCTATCAAAACAGCACCGTTACACAGAGTTTTACGCAGTGGCTTGAGGAAAATGACAGTGAACATGGTGTCTTTTTTGATATTTACGAAGATATTTTTGAAGAGTTTCAAGCCCTAAAAAGAGAATTTGGCTATGTGGATTTTAATGACTTGCTCATTTTTATGCGTGAGGCATTGAAAAAAGAACATGAACTTTTTTTTGAAGAGGTCTTAATTGATGAGTACCAAGATACCAATACCTTGCAAGGCTCTTTAATTGATGCGTTTCGCTCCAAATCACTTTTTTGCGTGGGCGATTATGACCAGAGCATTTATGCGTTTAATGGAGCCAATATTGATATTATCGGCTCGTTTGCAAAGCGTTATGAGGGAGCAAATGTTTTTACTCTCAATAAAAATTACCGCTCATCCCATAAAATTCTCTCCCTAGCCAACCGTGTTATTGAAAAAAATCCAAGACTCTATGAAAAGCGTTTGGAAGTCACCCGTGATGGTGCCTTTGAAGCACCACAACTGCTCATTTACGATGAGCTTTTTGCCCAGTACCACTCCATTTCCTCTTTAATTAAAAACTCGAAGAATGCACATGCGGATATTGCCGTTATTTTTCGCAATAACTCCAGTGCGGATGGCATTGAAGCGACCTTAAGAGAGCAGGGCGTTGCGTGTAAACGAAAAGGGGGCATTAGCTTTTTTGATGCGGCGGAAGTCAAAGCCATGCTTGATTTGGTAGGCGTGGTGGTCAATCCTAAAGATATGATGGCGTTTATTCATACTTTTGAGTATGCCAGAGGGGTGGGAAGTTCACTCTCCAAAGAGCTTTTTGATGGTTTGTTTAAACTAGGAGAGGGGAACATCTATAACGGTTTTTTTCATCCTAAAGCGGGGGTTGAGGAAATTTTTAAAAAGCGTCCTAAAAACCATCAATTAGGACTTTTTGATGAAATTTTTGATTTGGGTAGTGTGAGTCGTTTTTACGATTTGGGTTTTGAAGAGCAGTTCTTATCCAATCCCATTTTAAAACATCCTCGCCTAAGCATTGATGGTGCAAAGTTTTTGCACCAGTTTTACAAATTTATGAAACATGCCACACGCATTAAGACCCCACAAAGTTTGATAAATCATGTGCTAAGCTCCGAAGTGTTTAGCGCCATTGCTGAGACACTATCGGTGAAGCGTTCCATTAAAAAAGATGGCAGTGTCGATGAAAAGCAAAAAGCAGAAGCTCGCTCTCGTATCTTTCGCAAAGGGCATTTGCTCAAAGATTTGTCTAGCTCCTACGCCTCAAGTGAGCGCTTTTTAAATGCCCTAACCTTAGGAAGTAACGAGATGAGTGAGGGTGAGGGAGTTAATTTGCTCAGCATTCACGCCAGTAAAGGGCTTGAGTTTAAAGAAGTGTACGTCATTGATTTGATGGATGGACGCTTTCCCAATCGTAAACTGATGCAAAAAGGCGGAAGCCTCGAAGAGGAGCGACGGCTCTTTTACGTGGCAACCACGAGGGCAAAAGACATGCTCTATCTCTCCTATGCGAAGTATGACAAGATTAAGAAGATTAGCTATACGCATTCACCCTTTTTAGTTGAAGCAGGAATGGTACATTAAGATTTAAAGCATCCGCTAACTTAAAAGAGATAAAATAACTCCTAAAAAGAGAGGAGTTTTTGATGCACACCAATGAACTGATCCATGAGGATTCTCCTTACCTACTTCAACATGCCCATAATCCTGTTAACTGGATGGCGTGGAGCGATAAAGCCCTTGCCAAAGCCAAAGAGGAAAACAAGCTGATCTTTCTCTCCATCGGGTACAGCACCTGTCATTGGTGTCATGTGATGGAGCGTGAGACCTTTGAAGATGACGTGAGTGCTAAACTACTCAACGACTCATATGTCAGCATTAAGGTTGACCGTGAAGAGATGCCAGATCTTGATAAATACTACCAAGACGTGCATTATCTGCTGACCAAAAGAAGTGGTGGCTGGCCTCTGAGTATCATTATGACGCCCTCTGGGCAGGTTATTTTCGCTGGAACATACTTACCACCTCAAAGTGCTCAAGGACGCATGGGATTTCGAGAACTCACAAGCTTCATCAAAGGTAAATTCGATGATGAATATGAGGAAGTTCAAAAGAGTGCGCAGAGCATTGAGGCGGCTATTAAACATTATGAGCGTAGTTTTGAACAGAAGAGCCGCATTGAAAAAGAGGCTGTTTTAGAATCGTTTGTGAGCAATGTTAAAGCTAGTTATGATGATGTTTCCAAAGGTGTGGGAAGTGCGCCCAAATTTCCCCATGCTTCCACATGGAATGCCCTTTTAGATATTTATGCGCAAAGCAAAAATCTTGAAGCGTTATATATGAGCGAAGATGCTCTTACTGCGATGGCGCAAGGTGGCATAAATGACCAAATAGAGGGTGGATTTTACCGTTATAGTGTCGATGAAGCGTGGGTGATTCCTCATTTTGAAAAGATGCTTTACACCAATGCCGAACTGATTGAAGTCTATGCCAAACTGTATACATTGACACAAAAACCATTGTTTAATGACGTGGTCGATAAAACCATCGAAGCAATGGATGAGCGGTTTTTAAAAGAGGGACTTTATCTCAGTGCCAGCGATGCGGACTCTGAGGGGGAAGAGGGCAAATACTTTGTGTTTAAGTATGCACAAGCCAAAGAGGCTCTTTTAAAAGGTGGGCTAAGTGAGGCGGAAGCTAAGGCGGTCATGGACTATTTTGGTATCACCAAATTTGGCAATTTTGAGCACCAAAGCACCAATCCCATTCTTACATGTAACGAAAAACCTGATCGCTTAGATGAAGCGATTGTGATTTTAAAAGAGGTACGCCAAAAGGTAGCGTATCCCTTTATCGACACCAAAATATTGACCGCTTGGAACGCCTTGATGGTGACGGCTTTGTTTGAAGCAGGTAAAACTGAGAAAGCAAAAAGCGTGCTTGATACGCTTTTAAAATCTTTACATGTAAACGGCATTTTATACCACCAAATCGTCTTCGGCGGCAGTTTGAAAGTGGAAGCGTTGCTCGAAGATTACGCCTTTGTCATCGAAAGCTTACTTCGCGGTTATGTGCATACGAAAGAGGCGAAGTACCTAGCGTTAGCAAAGAAACTAAGCCATGAAGCTGAGCATAAATTTTACAAAGATGAGACGTGGTACCTCTCCGATAAAGCCTTTCGTGCTAAAGCGGTTTTGGAAGATAACAGCTACAAAAGCCCGCTTTCCACGATGATTAAAAATCTGTTTGAATTAGCCAAAATCGAAGATAACACAGCGCTCTTTATTCGAGCACGTGATATGTTGGAGAGTTTTGGAGCTGGCATTCAAAAATATGCCCATGCCTACCCTGAGGCTGTGCGAGCTGTAACACTTTACATGTAAGGATTTTTCCTTACATGTAAAAAAAGATGCGTGAGGTTTTTAGTAGACAAAGCCTAGTTGCAGTAACAGTTTTGTGGAGCGTTCGCTTTCACTCTCAACCTTTTCCCCGCCAATGACTCTGGCGATTTGTGCTTTGCCAAAGAATTGTTTGTAAGACGCCTGATAGCCTATGCCTATATCACTGAGCTGCCTGCTCTCTTGTGTGCCATTTTCGTTTTGCATGGTGGCATAGCCTGTATCGGCAAAGAGGCTTGCTTTATGCATGATTCCCTCAAAAGAAGGTAAGGTATAAAAGAGTTCAGCTCCTAGGATATAGCCATTTTCTGCAGAGTGTTCACCATCGGGAAAGGCTCTTACCCCATAGGCTCCCCCTAAAGAGAAGTCTTCACTTCCATCGAGGTTTTTATTGCCCAGTGCGTGTTGAAAGCGAAGGCTGGTGGTAAGCGCATACAACGGTGAGAATGCCATGGTGTGTTCCACACTGCCTGCAACTTTGGCATACGCTCCATCGGTATCGCTGTTACTAGGACTGTCTAGCTCTCCTTTGGTGAGTTTAAGTTCACTGGTAAGGCTACTGTTGATACCAAAAAGCGTGTGGTTTTTGAGGTAATTGGCTCCAAGACTAAGTGCATTTGAGTCTTTTTTGGTGACATCATCGGTACTTTCAATCTCATCTTTCATCTTTTTATGCGCATATCCCAAAGAGAGGTGTAAGCTCTCTAAACGTGTACGAATGAGTGGATAAGAGAGTGAGGCTTCAAGGGTGGTTGAATGACCTAGCGCATCAAGGGCTTTATACTCCTCTGCAAGGGAGTAGGTAGTACGAGAGGCGCTTAGCTCTCCTCTTAGCCCATTATCCATCAAGGGAAAATTATAATAGACCTTGCCATTTTTTAAATCCGTTGAGGAAGAGAGCACCCCATTGATACCAAATTTATCGCCATAACCTAAAGGAGAGTTTGCACTAAGCCCTGCATTGACTCGATGACGCCCTGTGTATTTGGAGCCATAATTATCCCCTACGATATAGGCACTATAAGGATTGCTTGCTTCTGTTCTCATCTCAAAATCCGATGTACCTACATTTTCTCCAGGTTTGACATCGGCTCCTGTAACTTTCACGCCGGGGGTATCGTTGATAAGAAGCATAGCACGCTCTAGGGTATGGGTACTGATGATATTCTCATGCTTAATAGCATCTAACATGCCTTGCACTCTTTCATTGGACACAAGGGAGCTGTTGGTAAGGTGAAACGCTCCATAGTTTCCTTCAATGATGGCTATCTCTAAAATACCCTCTTTCATGCTCTGTTTTGGGATGTACGCACGGGCGACGAAGTATCCCTCTTCACGGTACGCTTTGGTAATTAAGGCGGTTATCTTTTCTAATTCACCTAAGGTATAGCTTTTACCTGCATAAGGTTCTAGTAAAGAAAGCAGTGTTTCACTCTTTACATGTAAAGCCCCACTGAGTGTAAAGCCTTTAACTTCAATGCTTTTTCCACCCATGTCACTCATAGCGGGCTTTATCTCTTGTGTGGGAAGTGTTGGGATGACATTGTTCATCCCACGTTCGACCTCTTTGGGTGGTTGCACGTTTCTTTCTATATCACTCACGGTAGGTGGTGCCCCAAAGAGGAAAGATGCAGTTGTTAGTGATAGTGTTATAATTTTTACGGTTCTCATTCTTGTCCCTTTTCCTTATCGTTGTGCCATGAAATATTGTTGCTCTACACCTGCTGGTAAATTCACACCACCGTTAACCAACTGGATTTGTGAGTTTTGCCCTAGTGGAACTCTCAAGTCTCCAACATCTGCTCCTTGCATCATTGCTCTAGCTTCTGGTGTTCCTACGAGTTGAGATGGAACATCACCACTGGGGACGGAGGCTAGTTGTAACATCACCCCTCCTGCATTAAGGGGTTGTGGTGCTTGAGTGGGAGGCGTAAAATTTGGAAGTACAGGTGGTGTTATGGCTGTACCATTGACAATCGCTGTTACATTGGGGGTTTGCGTTTGATTGTTTGGTGTGGGTGTACTTTTCGTACCAATCACCCACACATTTCCACTGCTTGCCATTCTAAGGGTTGGATAGTTTTTTGCAAGGGTTGTGTCTTCTAAAATGCTCCAACCAGCATACGTCGATGAGTTCATCATCTCTTCAGTGGTTTTGCCCACACCTCGTGCTGAATTTGTTTTTCCAGAGGTTTGGGTGTCCCAGTAGCTGTTAGTGACAGCGCCTCCGCTAGAAAACGCACCCACAAGTCCACCGGCAAGAGTTGTCCCCGTTACAAGTCCTGTGGCGTAGCTATTTGTGATTGGTGATGACTGGTAAAGTATGCCCACAAGTCCACCGACAGAAGCTACTCCCTGTACACTTCCTGTGGCGTAACTATTTGCGATCGATGATGTGGAGTAAGCACCTCCCACAAGCCCACCGACTTCATTGCCACTACCTATTACACCCACCGTAGCGTAACTATTTGTGATAGTGGAACCACTAATCGTTCCCACAAGCCCACCGACCATATTACCTTTTCCCGTTACACTGCCAGTAGCATACGCATTGGTGATGGTTCCATAATTGAAGAGTCCCGCCAATCCACCGGTTCCATCCTTGCCTGTTATATTGGCATTGACAATGCCAATATTGCGGATTGTAGCACCATTTGTGAAACCAAATAATCCAACATAACTTGTCGTTGGACGGTCGATAAATAAACCTGTGATGGTATGCCCTAAGCCATCAAAGGTTCCTTTAAATTGATTTGTTAGAGTTCCAATCGGCGAAAACCCTAAACCACTGTCCCATGAGGAAGTCGCTGAAGCATCAATGTTGCCACCTAGCGCATACTTTCCGTTCAGCGCTTGATTCAGCCATTGGAGTTGGTAAACATTGTAGATGGAGACCAAGCCACTGGTGTCGAAGATGACTTTATCGGTGGTATTAGCGGCATGGAAGTAAACACCGCCGTTGGTGGTATTGGTGTTTTTGATGGTGGCATTGACGTAAATCTCATCGCCTGCGGTGAGAGTCAGTTTTTTAGCCGTTGCCCATGTAATATTTTCATTGACGGTGATGTCATACGTTGCTTGAAGTTCAATGTCAGCTGAGCTGAGTGCATTTTGGATAGCAGTTGCACTCACACTTTCTCCTGTTAAACTTGCTCCACCTGTATTTTCAATGGTCATGTTATCTGGGTCAAGGAGCCATTTTTTGGTTTTAATGATGGTGCTATCTTCTACATGTAACGATTTTCCTGAAGTCTCGATAAACCCACCCTCCGCTTCAAGTGTGCCGTTTACATGTAACGCTCCACCATGGGCAAAAAGGATAATCTCACCTGTAATATCATCAAGGGAGTTGGCTTCAATGATGCCTGTGTTATTGACCACACCTTTAAGTAATTCATTCACCGCATTGGTGGTTAAGTAAACATTTCCACCATCAGCATAGATAGCCCCTTTGTTTTCCACTAACGCATCTAAAACACCTTTATCGACTTTGAGAGAGACCAAAGAGTTGCCATTGAGATTTATCGTTGCTTCACGTGCACCTGTTAAAGTTACCGTTCCATGAATGGCTTTTATGGTTCCTTCGTTTTGAACGCTATGGGCTAGAAGTGAAGCGTAACCGCCATCACTGATAGTGATTTCCCCTAAGTTTATGACTGAAGCGCTAGAGTCACCTTTAAAGCTATACGCTCCTTTTTGAAAATCCTCATCGCTTAGGTTCATCGTAGTCGCTAGAAGTCCTGCGGTATTGACTTTGGCACTGGAATTAAAGAGTACGCCATTGGAGTTTAGTATCCATACTTGACCATTAGCGTTTAACGCTCCATCAATGATGGATTTTTCATTGCCTATAACACGATTGAGCGTTATGGCTGAAACATTGGGTTGATTGAAATTTACGGTTTCTGTGGCACCAATGGAGAAGTTTTGCCAGTTGATGGAGGCTTTTTGAGAGCTTTGGTTGATAGTAGTCACGGCTCCGCTTTGCGCAATACTCGCACTGCCACTGGTGACCACGCCACCGCTAGGGGCTGCGTGAAGCAAACTCACACTGGTGAGTAAAGCAGATACCACCAAGGATATTTTTCCGCCTTTGAGGATTCTAAAGCGTGAACTAAAATCGGGGGAATGTTTCATCGTCAATTCCTTGTCATAATTTCTTGTTATTACTATAACAAATAAGCGTTTGAAGGGCGTTTGATGAAACTGATATTTTTCTTAAATAATGTTTACATGTAAGGGATTTTTAGAGCCATAGATGTTCCGTTATTATTAAAAAAACGTACATCGGTTTTAAATTTACTTTTGATGAGTGTTGTGATGATGTCCAGTCCAATGCCAGAATTTGGTGCTTCTTCTTTTTTGAAACCTATGCCATTATCGGAAACTAAAACGGCAATAAAACCGTCTTCTTTTTCAATGGTCACAGTAATTTTCGGTGAGCGTATGCCTTTAAAGGCGTATTTGATGGAGTTACTTACAAATTCATTGATGATGATGCCAAGGGTAATGGAGTATTGTGCGCTTAGGTACAGTTCAGGAGAGTATACCTCTTTTTGAATGTCTAACACTGAACTTGCAAGTAGGTTATTCAACAAAGCGGTGACATACTGTTTTATCTCCAATGTTTTTCGTGTTGCGTTTTGATGGAGTTTGTCATGCGCTAAAGAGATGGCGGCGATGGTGTTATGAATGTCTTCAAGTGAGCGTGATGTATCCTCTTGTAACGAGTGCAATGAGATGATGCTGGAGATGACTTGAAGGTTATTTTTAACCCTGTGGTCTAACTCTTGATACAACAACTCTTTTTCTCGCTCCATTGCTTTACGTGCCGTTGTTTCCCTGCTAATGCCATGGTAGCCAATAACCGTGTGATTTTTATCGTAGACTGCTTTTGAAACCACTTCTCCCCAGATAAACGAGCCATCTTTGCACTTATGTTGCACTTCAAATATAGAGTAAACATCGTTTATGGCTTCTTCTTTGCTCTCTTTTCTCTGTTTGATGCGCTCCATCACGATGGCAATGCCCTCATCGGTAAACATCTCAAATACATGATGACCCACTAATTCATCAGGACGAAACCCTAACTTATCTTCCACGCTAGGGCTGATGTAGGTTAAAATATGCTGGCTATTGGCTTTCCAAATCACATCGGTGACATCTTCGGTGAGCTCACGATAGAGCTCTTCACTTGTTTTAAGTTTTTGTTCCGCACTTTTTCGCTGGTTAATCTCTTGGCGCAATCGATAAATCCAGTAACCTATCACGGTAAATATAAGCGCAATGAAGAGGCTGTATGTGATGAGCGTTTCACGATTTATCCCATAATCAAGACTCAGCCAGTAATGAAACATGGCATCAAATTCCTCTTTGGGAATGGTCGCCATCGCTTGGCTGAAAATAGGCGCTAACGCTTCATTGCCCTTGGTAAAAGCAAATGCTTGATGACTGATGTATTCTGTTTGTCCTGAAAAACGTAATGAACTTAAATGGTTTTTTTTAATCACATAATCCACAAGATTGGCATCACCCACATAGGCATCGGCTTCTCCATTTTGTACCATTTTTAACGCTTCTTTGGTGGAAGGTGCTAAGAGAAGCAGAATTTGGGGGTATTTTTTTTTGATAAACTCCGCCATAAAATACTCTTTTTCAACAACGACTCTTTTGGTGTTGAGTTGTTTTAAACTCCCTATAAACGCACCTTTTCCATTATCGACAATAATCGTAGGTGAGCTATGATAAGGCTCACTAAAGCTCAGATATGTGGAGCGCTCTGGCGTTTTGACAATGCTCGTTAGCATGTCCAACTCACCCTTTTTGGCAAGAAGAAGCAACTCCTCCCATGATTTGTTTTTGACGATCTCAAAGCGCACACCCAGTATTTGTTCAAGTTCATGCAGATAATCAACCACAATGCCTATGAAATTGCCCTGTTCATCGACCCACTCATACGGTGCATAATCAGGGTCCATCCCAACGATGATACGAGGATGCTCAAGAAGCCATTGCTTTTGTTCTTGCGTAAGGTGGAGTTGTGCTGATTTTTCGGCGATGGAAGTTGTGGCAAACCCATAAACCACAATGAAAAAAATAAAAAGAAGCGCTCTCATGCTATCTTATCCACTTTGCATCCTAGTCCGCTGGAATACTCAAAGATGGTATCGTGTAATTTTTTTCGCAAACGATGAATCAAGCCTCTTCGTGTTGAGTCACTCACGTGTTCTTCTCCCCAAATAGCATACTCAACGTTCGCCATCGAGACAAAAAATCCTTTGCTAAGATAACAGATGTGAAAAAGGTCGGATTCTTGTTTCGTTAAAATAATCTGCGCATTTTTATAAAAAAGAGCACGGGTTTCTTTGTTGTAGTAAAAATCGGGATTGATGTTTTTATTTTTAATTTTTGAGGAAACAAGTTTTAAGGCAGCATTGAGGTCAATTTCTTTAAAAGGCTTTGTAATATACGCAGCAGGGTTGGTACTCAATGCTTTTTCAATCATCGCATCATCGCCATAGGAGGTTAGGTATATGACGCAAAAATCATTCATTTTTTTTAACTGCTTTACAATGTCAATGCCTGATTCGTCATTTTCAAGTTTAATGTCACTAAGGACAATATGGGGTTTAGTGGTATGAAAAAGTGTGTGTGCTTCTTCCCAATTACTAGCATGTCCTGTGACTTCAAAGCCTTTTTTTTCTAAAAGCTTTTCAAGGTTTAGGGCGATAAGAGGTTCATCTTCAATAATCATTACTTTTAGCATGTAAGCCTTTTTACATGTAATGCAACTATGATTGTATCCATTAAACATCACCCCAGAGTTGATTTACTCTTACATGTAAGGAAAAATCCTTACATGTAAAACTATTTTTTAAAGCGCTTTAGCGATAAAACGGTTCAAGCGTTTAGCAAACGCTGCGGTATCTTCGATTTTCATGCCTTCTTGAAGTTTTGCTTGATCAAGAAGCAAGAAAGCGATGTCATTTAGCTCTAAAAGGTCGCTTTTTGCACCGAGTTTTTTGAAAATTTCATGCTCAGGGTTGATTTCTAAGATAGGTTTAACGGTTGGGAGATTGTCTTGTCCCATCTGCTTGAGCATCTGTTGCATTTGGAAATCTGGGTCGTTTTTATCGTAGACCAAGCATGATGGAGAGTCGCTCAAACGACTAGAGATTTTGACATCTTTCGCATCATCTTTGAGGATTTCTTTCATTTTGACCAAAATCTCTTTGTAGGTTTTTTCATCCTCTTCCACTTTGGCTTTATCTTCTTTGATTTCTTCATCAATGTCAGAATTGTTTACAGGTTTGATCGGCGTTTTGTCGTATTCACCGACCATTGGGAAGACGATGGCATCGACTTCTTCATCAAGGAGCAAGACTTCGATGTCTTTGGCTTTAAATTGCTCGATAAGTGGCGAGTTGCGTAGTAACTTTTCGTTTTCGCCCGTGATGTAGTAGATGCTTTTTTGCTCTTCTTTCATCGCCTCTTTGTACTCTTTTAGGCTCACTAAACCTTCACGTTTTGACGATTTGAACAGTACAAGCTCTAGTAGCGCTTCTTTATTGTCCCAATCGTTATACAAACCTTCTTTAATAACACGTCCGAAGTTTTTGTAGAACTCAAGGTATTTTTCAGCATCTTTTTCTTTGAGCGATTTAAGCTCGCTCAAGATTTTTTTAACAGACGCTTTTTTGATGGTTTCTAGGACTCTGTTTTGTTGTAAAATCTCACGGCTGACGTTGAGTGGTAGGTCTTCCGCATCGATGATACCTTTGACAAAACGAAGATACGTTGGCAAAAGTTCTTTCTCATCATCGGTAATAAAGACACGTTTAACGTAAAGCTTGACCCCTGGTTTATAGTCCATTCTAAACAAGTCCATTGGAGGCGTTGAGGGAATGTAGAAGAGAGTGGTGTACTCAAATGTACCCTCAGCTTTGGTGTGGCTCCAAAGGAGTGGATCGGTGCTATCGTGAGAGATTTGTTGGTAAAAGTCTTTGTACTCTTCAGGCTTGATTTGACTTTTGGCTACTGTCCAAAGTGCACTCGCTTTGTTGATCTGCTCATTTTTGATTTCAGTGCTTTTTTCTTTGCCTTCATCGTCGTACTCTTTGACTTCTTTGTCCATAAAAATAGGGAATTGAATGTGGTTTGAGTATTTTTTGATGACGTTTTGAATGCGGTAAAACTCTAAAAATTCGTCCTCATCGTCTTTGAGATAGAGCGTAATAGAGGTACCGTGGTTCTCTTTGGACACTTCAGAGATGTCATACTCCGCACCTGCGGTTGAGCTCCACATATACGCTTTTTCTTCGCCCGCTTTACGGCTTACCACTTCAATTTTGTTGGCAACCATAAATGCCGAGTAAAAACCAACACCAAATTGACCAATCAAGCTAGAATCTTTCTTTTTATCGCCACTGAGGTTTTGTAAGAATGATTTTGTACCACTTTTAGCAATGGTTCCAAGATTCTCAACCAAATCTTCTTCGTTCATACCAATGCCACTGTCACTCAGTGTGAGTGTTTTAGCTTCTTTGTTGATGGCGATGTCGATACGAGGCACATAGGAGAGTGCTTTGTATTTTTCATCGGTGAGTGTGAGGTAGTTTAACTTATCGAGGGCATCGGAAGCATTGGAAACAAGTTCACGTAAAAAGATCTCTTTGTTCGAGTAAAGTGAGTGAATCATCAGGTCTAAAAGCTGAGTGACTTCGGTTTGAAATTGATGTTTTGACATTTTATATTTCCTTTAGTAATTGGATTTTTTCAAATGCTTTACATGTAAAGAAGAAAGCACTTTGAAAAATCCAAGAAAGTGGCGCTATTGTATCAAAAAGAGCCAAGAAAAAAAGCCACTTTTGTAGCAGTTAATTAAGAAGAAGTGTGCTCTTGCAAGGTTTTGCTCATTGCATCATGCATTTTTTCATACCACTGTTCATCTTCGTGGGGATTGATGGGGTCTAAAAAGATAACATGCACATCGCCACCATTGGCTAAAAGATTTTGTGAATCCAGAACATTGCGTGTACCAACAATCACAGCAGGTTGCACAATAAGATTTAGTTTTTCCGCTACAATTTTTGCACCACTTTGAAATTTAAGAAGTGTATTGCCACGTCCACGAGTTCCTTCTGGAAACATAGCAAGCACACGTCCTTCATGAAGCCTTTCTTGACCTACTTTGATGAGTTTAACAATAGAACGCTTATCGTTTCTATCAATAGCAATCATCTTTGGTGCTTTTAAAATATGCCCAAAAAGAGGAATATCACCAATCTCTTTTTTAGCAACCCAACACAAATCTTTGGGATGAATTGCTTCAAGAGTGACAATGTCGAGTAAACTTTGATGATTCATCACCAGAAGCGTTGTTTTCTCGCAAAGTTCGCCTTTAGTGTGAATCTTAAAACCAATGAGGTAGGTTTGTAGCTTTGCCCAAAAACGACGAACGGGTCGTGTGTTTTTGGAAAAAATATACATGAAAACAACGGTGATTAAAACAGTAATACTAAATTCAATAGCAACAAAAATAGCTCTAATTCTTGCTAATATTTTCATACTCTGTCCATCCAATTTTTCCATCAGGAAGTAAAATCTTAATATAATTTTCTCTTTCACCCAATTTTTCAACATTTAAAACGGTGTCATTGGTATAAAAAATAGTTGATCGCTCTATAGGAAGAATTTTGATATTACTTCCTGTTTTAAGTTTGACGTGATTTAATGGGTTTTGATCAAGAAAATAGAGGATTAAAAAGAAAAGTGATGCTACCAAATAGTACCATTTACGGTATTTTAGCAAGATAACAAAAAACAAGAACGAGAAAAAAGCATAAGAGACACGTTTGTAAAACTCAAAAATACTCTCTTTAGGATTCAGCCCTAATTGAGTACTGACCTCTTCATCTTCTATGGTAATGGGCAGTGAAATTTTAGTAAATTTGTTACTGGTTAAATCAAAATAGGTAAATTCGAAGTTTTTTTGATAATTAGGCAAAATAGCATAGTAGTAGATTCTTTGAGTGCTACCATTATCAAGAAATGAATCAATCCCATTTTTTGCAATGGATGTAAGTTTAAAATCTTTTAAATTGGAGCCCGTTGCTTCGATTTCTAGTACACTCATAATGTTTTTTGCATCAAAGGTGGTTGTTTTGTATTTATTCACACTCAGTGATTGGGCAATGACATTGCTAAACAGAGGGTCTTTTTTAAGTTGAATAATACTGGGTGTTTGAGGAGCGAGAAAAGCACTTTCTGTTACTTCTTTGTTTTGTACGAGTGAAACACTTAGACGAGGAAGTGTTGCTTGTGTCTGATTGACACTGAGGTAAAAAGTAGCGTAATAGGTATTATTCGTGGAAGCTTCCCATGATGCTTCAGGATTTAGGATCTCCACACCATTTAAAGGGGATAAAAAAAGGGTTTGTAATTCTACATTTGAACTTTGTGCCACAATCGCTTTAATCTTTATAGGAAAGACTTGCCCCACATAGATTTTTTGTGGGACAGCTTCAACAGAGAGGAAAAGAGATTTTGAGTAACCCGTATAAGCACTCTCTTCTGCAAACAGAGGTGAATAAAAGAGTACTAAAGAGAGTAGAAGGAATTTTAAAAGTTTTTTCATATGTTTATTGAATGAACCCTTGCAACATTTTAACCCCATCATCAGAGCCTAAAATGCTCTCAATAGCCCGTTCAGGGTGAGGCATAAGACCAAAAACATTTTTGCTTTTGTTGCAAATTCCTGCGATGGCATCGATGGAACCGTTAGGGTTTTGCACATTGCCATTTTCATCACAATAAGTAAGAAGGACTTGCTTATTGGCATACAGTTCTTTAAGTCCTGCATCATCAATATAAAAGCTTCCCTCACCATGAGCAATTGGAATATTTAACACATCTCCAATGGCACATTTTTGTAAAAAAAGATTATCATTGGCAACGACTTTTAGAGGGTGAAATTTAGAAATAAAATGCACACTCTCATTGCGTTTCATAGCCCCTGGAAGCAATCCTGCTTCAACCAGCATTTGAAAACCATTACAAATACCCAATACTTTCCCACCCTGATTGGCAAACTCAATGACAGCTTTCATAATCGGTGAAAATTTTGCAATAGCCGCACTTCGTAAGTAATCGCCATAGCTAAAACCACCAGGAAGGACGACTAAATCGGTTCCCTCTGGTAATTTTTCTTCTTTATGAAAGACAAGGACAACCTCTTGTCCTAGTTTTTCAAAGGCGTATTTGGTGTCGATTTCACAGTTGGTGCCTGGAAATACAGCAACGGCTACTAGCATGTTGGAAACTCGATGGTGTAATCTTCAATCACAGTATTGGCCAAAAGTTCATCGCACATGATTGTTACTCTCTCGTGCGCTTTTGCTTTATCGCTTTCAGCAATGTCCAAAATAATTTGCTTTCCAATACGCACGTCATTCACTTCGTTAAATTTTAAAGACGAGAGTGCATGATGAACAGCCTTTCCTTGGGGATCTAAAACGCCATTTTTGAGTTGAATGTTGACAATAACTTTCATTGTTAATCTTTTCCTTTGATTTTAGTGAGATAGAATACGTTTTAAGACTTCTTCATAAGCAACTTTTACATCGCCTAAGCCTTGTCTAAATCTATCTTTATCCAGTTTTTCATTGGTATCCATATCCCAAAAACGACAGCTATCAGGACTGATTTCATCGGAGAGAAGGATGTTACCTTCTTTATCGACACCAAATTCCACTTTAAAATCAACAAGTTTGAGTTTGCGTTCTGCAAAAAAGCTTTTCATAATAACGTTAATCTCACGACCAAGGCGTTTAAGCTCTTCAAGGTCAGACTCGCTTTTCACAAGATTCAACAACAAGCAGTGTTCATCATTAATGATAGGATCACCCAGTGCATCATCTTTATAGTAAAACTCAACCAAGGTAAAAGGAAGCACCGTACCATCTTTAATACCAAGACGTTTGGCAAGTGAACCCGTTGCGATATTGCGAACAACCACTTCAATAGGAATAATCTTTACTTTTTTAATCAGTTGCTCTGTATCATTAAGCGTTTTAACTAAGTGCGTTTGGATGCCGTGTTTTTCCAAAAGGTGAAACAATTGGGTGCTGATTTTACAATTCAGTGCGCCTTTTCCTGCTTCATTGCCTTTTTTTTCGGCATTAAATGCTGTCAAATCATCTTTAAACACTGAAATTAAAAGATTTTCATCGTCTGTCAAAAACAGTTTTTTACCTTTGCCCTCGTATAGCAATGCCCCTTTATTCATCTTTACCCCTTTGTTATTTTTTGATTGAAAGTACTTTGATAGCATCAATAGCACTTTTTAATTGTAAATCTTTAAATAAATTCTCTTGCGTAATTACTTCTTTGTCTGCTTTTTGTGTCTCTTTTGTTTTTGTTTTTGCTTTTTTATCTGTTTGGTTTGTGTCTACTTTTTGCAATTCACTCTCTAAATGTTTTTTAAGATCTTTTTCTTTGAGAGATTGTTCATTGTTTTTATGGGGAACTTCTCCTGGATACACAAGAATATCAGGAGTGACACCCTCTGCTTGAATCGTACGTCCACTTGGCAGATAATAGCGAGCAATGGTTAAACGAATCGCCTCATTATCAACGACGGGAAGAACCGCTTGTACGCTTCCTTTTCCAAAGGTTTTTTCACCAATGACGATAGCACGTTTATGATCTTGCAAGGCACCGCTTACAATTTCGCTGGCACTAGCACTTCCACCGTTCACTAAAACCACCAAAGGTGTTTTGCTTAATGTGCCTGCTTTGCTAGCACGGTACTCTTCATTTTCTGATTCTAAACGACCTTTTTGTGAGACGATAATCCCATCTTCAACGAAAATATCTACCAACCCAACCGCTTGATTGAGAAGTCCTCCAGGATTGTTTCTCAGGTCCAAAATAATACCTTGAACTTTCTTGTTTTTATTAATGGCTTCTTGTACATCCCCTACAATGTTTTTATCAAAGTTAACCACACGTACGTAGAGTATATTTTCATTTTCAATTGTTTTGGCATACACAGATTCTATTTTAATAATATCCCGTACAATAGGCACAACAATTGGCTTGTTCTCGCCTTCTCTTACAATAGTAAGTTCAATAGGCGTTCCAGGTTTTCCACGCATGATGTTAACGGCTTCATCAATCGTCATGTTTAGGGTAGATTGTTTATTGATTTTTAAAATAATATCACCTGCCTTGATACCCGCTTTATCCGCAGGCGTTCCTTCCATAGGAGCAATGATAGTAAGCGCACCATCTTTTTGACTGATTGTAATTCCAAGCCCACCAAATTCACCATCGGTTTGAATCTTAAGGTCTTTAAAATGTTTTTCATCCAAATAAGAGGAGTGGGCGTCAAGGTTGTTTAAGAGACCCTCGATGGATTTTTTTACAATTTCATCAATTTTGATGTCATCAACATAGTATTTTTCAATGGTCGCTAAAACACGTGTGAATTTAGCCAATGATGCAAGTCTACTTTTTTCACCCTCCGCATTATCTGCAAAAAGCGAGGAAGAGAAGAGTGTGGTAATACCGATAAAAGTGGCAACAAAGCCAACCGTAGCAAAAGGTAAATGTTTCATAATGTGTGTATGCTCCTAGCATGAGATGCTTGCTTTACTAAAAGCAGAGATTATAGTGAAATTTCCCTAAAATTTCTATGAAAGAGAGAGTTATTGATACGTACATAAAGATGAAAGTAATCTCATTAGTGCTTCATTGTGACTAAATAATCTTGACATCAAGGCACTCAAAGTTGTAAAATAATAGAAAAATACAAAGGAGATTTTATGAACTCACTTTTTGAACAGCTGACAAACCAAATGCGTGAAGCCATTGAGAGCGCTATAAGCCTTGCTTTACACTCCAAAAATAATGAAGCTGGTCCTTTACATGTAACATGGGGACTCATCACTAATTCTGCTTCTATTCTCAATCAAGTCTTTAATAAAATGAATATTGACAAAAGTGCTATAGAGTTAGAAGTAAAAAGTGAAGTACAAAAACTACCAACCGTCTCGCATGTGAGCAAAGAAAATATTGTTATTTCACGACATCTTGTGGAGAGTTTGCAAAAAGCAGAAGGGCTGATGAAACAAAAAGGAGACAGTTATCTCTCTGTGGATACATGGTTGCTTGCCAATATTGATAGTGATCCATTGAAAAAGATTTTGGGTAAATACCTTGATCTATTGCAGTTTAAGAAAAACCTTGAAGCCCTTCGTGGGGGTAAAAAAATCGACAAACAAAGTGCCGATGAAACTCTTGAATCGCTTGAAAAATACGGTATTAATTTGACCAAATTAGCCAGTGAGGGAAAATTGGATCCTGTGATTGGACGGGATGAAGAGATTGGTCGAATGATGCAAATCTTAATTCGTAAAAGTAAAAATAATCCTATCTTGATTGGTGAGCCAGGAACGGGTAAAACGGCCATTGCGGAGGGATTAGCCCTTAGAATTGCACACAATGATGTGCCCTTAAGCCTTCAAAACAAAAGTGTGGTCGCCCTCGATATGAGTGCCTTGATTGCAGGGGCAAAGTATCGTGGTGAGTTTGAAGACAGACTCAAAGCGGTCATTGATGAAGTGAAAAAAAGTGGCAATATTATTTTATTTATCGATGAAATTCATACCATTGTGGGTGCAGGTGCGAGTGAGGGAAGTATGGATGCGGCCAATATTTTAAAGCCAGCTTTAGCCCGTGGTGAACTCCATACCATTGGTGCTACGACACTCAAAGAGTACCGCAAATATTTTGAAAAAGATGCCGCACTGCAACGACGTTTTCAGCCTGTCACGGTGAATGAACCAAGTATTAATGAGGCATTACAGATTTTGCGGGGTATTAAAGAGAGCCTTGAGGCGCATCATCATGTAACCATCATGGATTCAGCATTGATTGCAGCAGCAAAATTAAGTGCTCGATATATCAGTGATCGTTTTCTGCCCGATAAAGCGATTGATTTAATTGATGAGGCATCAGCAGAGCTTAAGATGCAAATTGAGAGTGAACCTACAGAGCTAAGTCGTATTAAAAGGGTTATTGGTACGTTGATGGTAGAAAAAGAGGCTCTTTTAATGGAAAAAAATAAAAAGAACGATGAACGCTTACAGTCCATTGAAAAAGAGCTCAGTGATGCCAAAGAGAAACGCAATAGCCTTGAAATTCAATTTGAGACTGAAAAGAGTGTTTTTAATGACATTGCCTCACTTAAAACAGACGCAGAAGCTTTGCGACGAGAAGCAGAAACGGCTAAGAAAAACAGTGATTTTAACAAGGCTGCAGAAATAGAGTATGGAAAATTACCAGACCTTCTTAAACAAGAAGAAGAACTAAAGGTTAAGTGGGAAAAAATGGTAGAAAGTGGCACACTCTTAAAAAACAGTGTTGATGAAGAGATGATCGCCACCATTGTCAGCAAATGGACAGGGATTCCTGTCACTAAAATGCTTCAAAGTGAGAAAGCAAAAGTATTACATGTAGAAGAGTATCTTAAAAAAGAAGTGGTTGGACAAGATGAAGCTATTAAAGCGATTGGTCGAGCGATCAAGCGTAACAAAGCAGGTCTTAGTGAGCAAAGTAAGCCTATTGGTAGTTTCCTTTTCTTAGGTCCTACAGGGGTGGGTAAAACCCAAAGTGCTAAGGCGTTAGCTAACTTTTTGTTTGATACCACTAAGGCATTGATTCGTTTTGATATGAGCGAATACATGGAAAAACACTCTGTTAGTCGTTTGGTTGGGGCACCTCCAGGGTATGTGGGGTATGATGAGGGCGGACAACTCACAGAAGCGGTACGTAGAAAACCCTACAGTGTTGTCCTGTTTGATGAGATTGAAAAAGCGCATCCTGATGTTTTTAATATTTTGCTTCAAGTGCTTGATGAAGGGCGATTAACGGATAATAAAGGTGTTACGGTTGATTTTAAAAACACGATTATTATTCTAACGTCCAATATTGCCAGCGATAAAATCATGGCGTATGAGGGTGAAAAACGCACCGAAGAGGTGATGAAAGAGTTGCGCACACATTTTAAACCCGAATTTTTGAACCGACTGGATGACATCATTATTTTCAATCCTTTGAGCGAAGATGGTTTACGTGAAATTGTAAGCATTATGTTTAAAGATATTGAGACCAAGCTCTCAGCCAAAGAGATAAAAGCGGAGCTTACACTTCGTGCAAAAGCCTTAATTGCTGAAGCGGGATTTGATCCTGTGTATGGGGCAAGACCCCTTAAACGCGCACTCTATGAGCTTGTTGAGGACAGATTAGCAGAGCTTATTTTGGAAGAGAAATTGCATGAGGGCGAAAGCATCGTCATTGATGCAAATGAAGGTGAAATTGTTATCCATCAACATTAAAAGTCTAAATACTTCTTACATGTAAAGCTTTTACATGTAAGAAGTTAGGGACAATCTTTGTGTTGAACGGAGAATTTAAAAAGTTCCGCATCATGCAAATCATAAAAAACGTAGACAAAAATAGCACCTTTTGAAAGAAGCATTTTTGTTTCAGGGTCACTGCATAAGTAACTTTTGTTGTTCTCAAAAGTAGTTTTTATAAGGGTTCCTTTGTCTGCTTTGAGAATTATTTTGACGTGTTCATTCTCTGAATTGATACGATTGCGATACTCGATGGCATTTTGAACACACACAATATCCACCAATGTCGTATAATCATCTAACATCATGGGTAGGTACTCTTTTGTTCCATCTTTAATAATAGAGAGGATTTTGGGTATATCTTCCTCTTTGATTTCATCCAAATCATTTGGGTTATCGGCTAAAAGTGTTGTAATAAGTGCTAAAATGGTCAAAAATTTTTTCATAACCTTCCTTTTGTGGAATTTTACAATAATTTTATTAATTTTTAACAGGAGCAATCGACAAAATGGCTTATTTTGATTGGTTCATGGCACACAATAGAAAGCATCAAGACATTGTGAAAAAATTGATAGCACAAGGCTACTCAAAAGAGATGATTATTGACTATTTTGTTTTTGAAAATATGCTTGCAAAAGAGCCTCTTTTTTGTCCCTTGTATGCACGCAAGGAAAAGTGTCATCAACTGAGCTATTTAAATTGTTATTTTTGTGCATGCCCGTATTTTCGTTTTAATGATTTAGGGCTTCGAAAAGAAGGTGATATTTTGGTGAAAAGTGCCTGTGCCATTCCGTCAAAAAAGAGTGCTTATTATGTGCACAATGCCATTTCACATTTGGATTGTTCGGCATGTTCTGTTCCGCACACAAGGGCTTTTATTAGAAAACATTTTCATTTAGAGTGGAAAGAGGTTATGAAGAAGTGTTTACCCTCGTAAGAGGATACTATTTTTTAAAAAGATCAATCAAGGTCTCTTGTGTTGGTGATGAAGCAGGGGACATGCGTAGAAAATCTTCTTTTTCTTTGTGGCAAGCTTTACACGCTTTAAGTGCTTGATGGGCTTCTATATCTTTTTGAGCATAGAGTTTATCCCGTGAGTGACACTCAAAACAATCTTGTCCACACATCCCATTTTTTGAGGGTGTATTATGACAGGATGTACACTCTTTTAAAATACGGTGATCTTTATCTTCACTGTAAGGCTCTAATTTTGGATGACACTCCAAGCAACTACCACCGCATGCAAAAAGAAGTGTTCCTAGCCCCATCAATAAAATCAATACGATTTTTTGCATACACACAGCATTTCCCTTTGGGTTAAATTAGACGAAAATCAAAGGGATTATTCTAGTGATAGATGAATTACAGCAACCTTAATGTCAAAAAGCCTTGAGTGTACAGTGTAAAGCATTCGTCGTAAATTCATTGATTTTTTGAGAACTTCTTAATTTAAGCTTATTCAATTTTAAGTAAAGCTAAGGTAAAATCCGTACCTTAAATTATTTTTTATCAAAGGAACTTTTAGATGAAAAGAACGTATCAGCCACATAGTACACCTAAAAAACGCACACATGGCTTTAGACTTAGAATGAAAACTAAGGGTGGACGTAAGGTTATCGCAGCACGTCGTGCTAAAGGTAGAAGCAGATTGGCCGTTTAAAAGCATATGAAACTCTCAAAACGACACGAGAGTTTTCATTCGTTTATAATTACGCAAAGAAATGGCACTATGAAGGTGCTTTAGTCTTTTACAATCAAGATTCAACAAATAAAGTTGGCTTTACCGCAAGTAAAAAAGTCGGGAATGCTATTAAGCGAAATTTAGCAAAAAGGCGACTTCGTGCTATTTTTTTAGAAATCCAACACACTTTAGATGATGGTGTGTATGTTTTTGTGGCAAAAGAGAAAATACATCATTTATCGTATGATACTTTAAAAAAAGGTATTTTATGGTCAATGAAAAAAATGAATTGTGTTAAAGAATGAAAGTTCTGGCACTTTTTTTAATAAAGCTTTATCAGAAGTTTTTTACGTTAATTGGTTATGGAAGTTGCAGGTATTATCCAACGTGTTCTCAATACGCTAAAGAGCAATTTCTGCACAATAATTTTTTAAAAGCTCTCTTTTACAGTTTTATACGTATTTTGAAATGCAATCAACTTTTTGTTGGGGGGATTGATTATCCTGTAGTTCAAAAGAGTTTTGCATTTCCTCCTCTTTCGCTTTCAAAATCACCAGATATTCATCGTATTCTTTTTTGGTTTGTACCAAAAAATACCAAAAGTTTTTACGTAGTAAAAGCTTTTAAAACATTGAAACAAAAGGGAATCTCGTGACAGATAAACTTACTCCTCAGATGCGAGTTATCATCGCTACTGTTTTATCATTTTTATTTTTTGCTCTTTATGATCATTTTTTTATCCCTAAAAACACTCCTCTTGCTGAAACCAATACTTCTAAGATAGAACAAAATATCTCTTCTCCCTCTACAGCTTTGGATGTTTCGAGCGCAGTCAGTAGTAATGATATTTCACAGGCAACCGTAGCGTCTGGATCTGAGCATGAAATTATCGCTACGATAAAAGCTCCTGATTATGAGGTAAAGATTGATCGTTTAGGAAGAATTGCAAAATTTTATCTGGGTGAATCAAAATATCAAGATGACCATGGTGATCGAATACAACTCATTGATGGTTCACAAGGTGTATTGCCTTTAGAAATTCGTTTTAGTGACAAAAAAGTTAATGCTGATGCTTTTGTAATGTCTTATACTTCAGATAAACCAAATGTTGATGTAACTGAAAATGGTAGTGCTCTTGTGCTAACACAACACTTAGCAGATGTAACACTCACTAAAACAATTACGTTCTTTCCATCGGGTAAATATGATTTACATGTAAAGCTTTCAAATGCTAAAGATTATTTTATTTCTCCTGGTTTTAGACCCAATGCAGCTGTGGACAGTTACACGTTTCATGGTGCGTTAATTAAAAAAGCAGATAGCACGATTCACACTATCAGTGATGGTGATGCCAAAGGGGATGAACGCTTTGCAAATGCACGATTGATTGCTGCTGCTGATAAATATTACACAACATTTTTCTATGAACTAAATTCTGGTCTTGAGACAGTTATTTTACCTGGTAAAAACAGTGACCCTCTCTTATTTGCTAAGGGCCAGGATGATTTTAAACTTAGTGGCTATATCGGACCAAAAGAGCATAGGAAGCTTAAAACAATTGAACCTGAATTAACCGATGTTGTTGAGTATGGCTTTTTTACGTTTATTGCAAAACCACTTTTTTCGTTACTTTCTTATTTACACGGTATTTTTGGTAACTGGGGTTGGGCAATTGTTGCAATGACTATTATCGTACGGTTGGTGTTGTATCCTTTGACGTATAAGGGTATGGTCTCCATGAACAAACTTAAAGAACTTGCACCAAAAGTTAAAGAGCTACAGAAAAAATACGGTGATGATAAGCAAAAACTCAATATGCATATGATGGAACTTTATAAAAAGCATGGTGCAAATCCTATGGGAGGATGTTTACCTATTTTACTCCAAATCCCTGTTTTCTTTGCTGTGTACCGTGTTTTACAAAATGCCATTGAACTTAAGGGAGCAGAGTGGATTTTATGGGTACATGATTTAGCGGTCATGGATCCTTATTTTATTCTACCTGTGCTTATGGGTCTTACCATGTTTTTCCATCAAAAGATCACGCCAACGACCTTTAATGATCCAATGCAAGAAAAGATTATGAAGTTTTTACCGTTGATTTTTACTTTTTTCTTTGTAACTTTTCCAGCAGGTCTTACGTTGTATTGGTTTACAAATAACTTAGCATCCATTGTTCAGCAGTTTTATGTCAATAAACTTTTTGCAAAAAAACATAAAGAAGAAAAGGCTCAATAATGATAAGAGTTGAAGCACCAACACTTCAAGAAGCTTATTCTAAAGCAGCGAGTGAATTGTCTTGTTCGGTTGTGGAGTTAGAGATTAGTATTATTCAAAATGGTTCAAATGGCTTTTTAGGCTTTTTTAAAAAAGGTGCCATTATTGAAGTCAAACGCAAGGGTGAGATAAAAAGAGAAAATTTTGAGCGTAAAGAACATATTTTTTCTCATTCTGATGTTCATAAAGAGAATGATGATGAACGTAAAGAGAAGAGTAGACGTTCGAAAAACAGACGCTCAAAAAATAAAAATAAAGATCTTATACAACATGATGTTTCTGAAACAATTCTAGAAACTCAAGGCTCAGTAGTAAAAGAAAAAAGTGGTATTGTCCCTGAAATGATGCCACCTAAAAGTGTGCATGCGCATACAAGAGAATTACGTAATTCTCTTGTATCTCATACTATTGACCAAAATTTTCATCATGAAAAGCGTGCATTGGATGATATTATTGATGAAATTAATGTACAGATTAAACACCTTTTTCAATACAGCTGTTTTACACTTGAATCGCCTGTGGTATCCAAATACAATGAAGAGACTATTTTGATTGAATTTACGGGCGAAGATGCTGCTTTGCTCATTGGAAAAGAGGGATACCGATATAAGGCACTCTCTTATTTGCTCTACAATTGGATTAATCTTAAGTATGGTTTAAATATTCGTTTAGAAATTGCCGAATTTTTAAAAAATCAAGAAGAGATGATTGAAAAATATTTAACACCTGTGATTGAACGTATTCGTAACAGCGGAAAAGGTCAAACTAAAATTTTAGATGGTGTTCTTATCAAGATTGCGCTTGAGGCGCTTCGTTCAGAATTTCCTGAAAAATATGTTGGAATTAAATCAGGAAAAGATGGCGGTAAATTTATTGTCGTCAATGATTTTAATAGGAAAAACGCATAGATACTATTGCTGCTATTGCTACTAGTTCAGGTATTGGCTCCATTGCGATTGTACGCTTAAGTGGTGCCAATGCTTTTGCTCTTGCCCAAAAGCTTTCCCATAAGGAAACCTTGGAACCTCGTGTTGCGACACTGAGTTTTTTGTATGATCCCTCCAATGATCTTATTGATCAGGCTATTGTTATCTATTTTAAAGCACCTCATAGTTTTACAGCTGAGGATGTTGTCGAATTTCAGTGCCATGGTGGAAGCATTGTTGCCAATATGGTTTTACATTCCTTAATACAGTATGGTGCGAGACTTGCTTATCCTGGTGAATTTTCGAAAAGAGCATTTCTTAATGGCAGAATTGACTTAAGTGAAGCAGAAGCTATTGCTGCATTAATTGAGACAAAAAGCGTTGAAGCGGCGAAAATGTTGACACGTCAGCTTAAAGGTGAGCTAAAAAATTTTGTTTTACATGTAAGAGAACTTTTGGTTGAAATTCTCGCTTTTGTTGAAGTCAATATTGACTATGCTGAAGAAGATTTACCCTTAGATATGATAGAAAAAATCAATGAAAAATTACTGTATTTATCCAGTGAGCTTTTAAAAACATATGAGAGTAGTAAACGTCGTCAAGGGCTTATTCAAGGTTTTAAAATTGCGATTATTGGAAAGCCTAATGTTGGGAAGAGCTCATTGTTAAATCATCTTCTGAGTTATGATAGAGCCATTATTAGTGACATTGCAGGTACGACTCGTGATACGATAGAAGAAGAGTTACGCATCGGAACACATTTGGTAAGAATTGTCGATACAGCAGGTATTAGAGAAGCTCATGATAGCATCGAAAAAATTGGTATTGAGCGTTCTATTATGGCGATTGAAGAGTCAGAAATTGTGATTGCAATGTTTGATAATAGTAAGCACTATGACGATGAAGATGCTGTCATTTTGAATCTTTTAAATACGTATGCTTCAAAGAAAAAAATTCTTAAAGTTCTGAATAAAACCGATCTCCCTCGTCTGTTTGAAGTGGATTATTTAGGAAATGATTTTATGATGCTTGTATGTCAACAAGATACACAAGCTCTTGTGAATGCCTTGCAAAGAATTTTAGATGAAACGGCGCATGAAGATACTCTTTTACTTACATCTGTAAGACAAATGGATGCGGTGCAAAAAGCCTATGAGAATATTAAAAGTGCTTCACTTCTCTTAAGAGAAGGAGAACTTGAATTGTTTGCTTTTCATGTTAATGATGCTATCATGGCTATCTCATCAATTTCTATGGCATTTGAAAGAGATGAGATTTTAGATAAAATGTTTAGTAATTTTTGTCTTGGAAAATAAATATTTTACCAATATGTCTCATGTGTTTATTTATAAAGTATTTATGCCCTTTTGATACTATAATAGTATTTTAGCTTTGTTGTGTACCCTTTGATTAAAGAGTGTGCAAGAAATCTAAGATTATAAGGGATCTGTATGTTTAAAAAAATGATTAAAGAGTTTATTCAACGGCAATCTTCTGCGGGAATTATTCTTATTGTTGTAACGGTTTGTGCGCTTGTTCTACAAAATAGTTTTTTAGCGGATATATATACAAAATTTTTGCATACACCTGTTCAAATAAGTGTTGGAACATTTGGTATTGCAAAACCACTGCTTTTATGGGTCAATGATGGCTTAATGGCTATTTTCTTCTTTTTGATTGGCTTAGAAGTAAAACGTGAAGTTTTAGAGGGAGAACTCTCCAGTAGAAGTCAAATAGCACTTCCTTCAATTGCAGCTTTGGGTGGTATGTTGGTTCCTGCACTTGTTTTCATTGTATTTAATTATAAAGATACCTTTGCAATGAACGGTTGGGCTATTCCTACGGCAACAGATATTGCATTTGCTTTAGGGATTATTTCTCTTCTAGGCACAAGAGTTCCTGCTTCATTAAAGATTTTCTTAATGGCATTGGCTATTATTGATGACCTTGGTGCTATTGTGATTATTGCTCTTTTTTACACCAGTGATTTATCAATACTCTCTATTAGTGTAGCTGGTGTTGCATTATTAGTCTTATTGCTTTTAAATCGCATGAATGTTGCTAAGAAAGCAGCATATATTTTGGTGGGCATTGTTCTGTGGGTGAGTGTACTGAAGTCTGGTGTTCATGCAACCATTGCAGGTGTTTTGATCGCTTTTAGTATTCCTTTGTACTCCATAGGCTCTACTGGAGAGCGTTTTTCAATGGTTAAAGAATTAGAGCATGATTTACATTATTGGGTCGCATTTTTTATTCTTCCTCTTTTTGCCTTTGTAAATGCAGGCGTAGACCTTCGTAATTTATCCGCTTCAGCACTTTTCTCGGATGTTTCATTGGGTATTGCTCTTGGTCTCTTTTTAGGAAAGCAACTTGGGGTATTTGGTTTTAGTTTTCTTGCCATTAAAATGGGCGTTGCAAAACTACCCTCAGGTAGTAATTTCAAACAGCTCTATGGTGTTGCTATCTTAACAGGTATTGGTTTTACCATGAGTCTTTTTGTAAACACTTTGGCCTACAACGATACGGATTTCTTTCATTATGCAGATAAACTTGCTGTCTTAATAGGTTCGTTCCTCTCTGGAGTGATTGGCTACTTCGTGTTACGTCAGGTTTCAAAAGCAGTATAAAATGGGCTATAATTTAGCCCATTTCTTTACATGTAACTATTACGTTTATTCACGAACAACATCGTATCCTTTTGGAATTTCACCTTTAAAGAGTTCATCATCCAAAAAGAGATTTGTTGTTTGGTTATAAAACACAATTTCTACTGCGTTATCTAGTTTATCTCGATACATTACCTTCTCAATAGTTCCTTTTTGTGCAAGAATCGTATACGTCGTTTCCATAAATTGCGTGATATACGTATTGGGTTTAACTTCTTTTGCTTCTTGTAGAAGTTGAGCAATATTTGGGGTGTTTTGTAGCGTGGTAATAATTACCTGTTCTAATTCAGGTTCAACAATTAAGACACGGTTTTGGTTGAAATAGATTTTTTTTGAGACAGGTTTTTCATAAATCCAGAGTGCTTTTTTATCATTGGTTGCATAAAACAGCCCCTCGTAAATAATGGTTGTATTTTGGTCATTGGTGACTTTTTGGGAAAAATTGCTTTGTATGGTTTGAAAATGATCCATTTTTGCAAAAAGAAGTGATGTAAGAATAAAAAGAAACAGAGAAAATCGCATAAAAGACTCCTGTAAAAGGCAACTAAGATATGAAGTTTTATCAAATAGATAGTAAAAGTATGATAAAATCTCAAGTTTTATTGAAAATAAACATCGAAATACAAAGAAATATTGAGGTGAAGTCGTATGATATTAAGTAGTCTGATTCGTAAAATTTTTGGCACGAAAAATGATCGTGTTATTAAAGAGCTTGCTCATCGTGTTAAAAAAATAAATGCTTTAGAACCAACGTACGAGCAATTGGATGATGAAGCCTTAAAAGAAGCTTTTACTATTTTAAAAGGCGATGTACAATCAGGTCTTAAATCTTTAGATGATGTTTTGAATGATGTGTTTGCAATCACCAGAGAGGCAAGTAAACGTACCACGGGGATGCGTCATTTTGATGTACAAATGATTGGTGGTTTGGTGTTGCATGATGGTGATATTGCAGAAATGAAAACAGGTGAGGGTAAAACACTGGTTGCAACTCTACCTGTTGTGCTTAATGCGATGGTAGGTGAGGGTGTGCATGTTGTTACTGTGAATGATTATCTTGCTAAACGGGATGCAACCGATATGTCTCGTATTTATAATTTTTTAGGGCTTAGTGTAGGCATCGTTACAAATGATTTGGAAAATGATGCACAACGAAAAGCACAATACGATGCGGATATTACCTATGGGACCAATAACGAGTTTGGATTTGATTATTTAAGAGACAATATGCGTTATGCTTTAGATGAGAAAGTGCAAGGTATTCACAATTTTGTGATCGTTGATGAAGTGGATTCGATTTTGATTGATGAGGCGAGAACGCCTTTGATTATTTCAGGTCCTTCAAATCGAACCTTAGATGGTTACAAACGAGCTGATGGTGTTGCCCGAAAACTTCTTAAAGAAAATGATTTTACAGTAGATGAAAAAAACAGAACCATTCTGATGACAGAAGAGGGCATTGAAAATGCTGAAAAACTCTTTGGCGTTGACAATCTTTACAGCCTTGAAAATGCAGTTTTATCGCATCACTTGGATCAAGCACTGAAAGCACATTATCTTTTTACAGCAGATGTGGATTATGTGGTACGTGAGGGCGAAATTGTAATTGTTGATGAGTTTACAGGACGGTTGAGTGAGGGAAGACGTTTTTCAGAGGGATTGCATCAGGCTTTAGAGGCTAAAGAGGGTGTGATGATTAAAGAAGAGTCTCAAACGCTTGCGGACATTACGTTTCAAAACTATTTTAGATTGTATAAAAAACTAGCGGGTATGACAGGCACGGCTCAGACAGAAGCAACAGAATTTGCGCAAATATATAATTTAGAAGTTATCTCTATTCCCACCAATGTGCCAATGCGTAGGGATGATAAAAATGATTTAATTTACAAGACAGAGCGGGAGAAGTTCGAAGCTGTTATTAAAGATATTAAAGAGTGCCATAGCAAAGGGCAACCTGTGTTAGTAGGAACCGCTTCCATTGAGAAGAGTGAACTTTTGCACACGCTTTTGAAACAAGAGAAAGTACCCCATTCGGTTTTAAATGCAAAAAACCATGAAAAAGAGGCACAAATCATCAAAGATGCAGGGGCTAAAGGGGCGGTAACCATCGCAACCAATATGGCAGGACGTGGTGTTGATATTAAAATTACCGATGAAATTAAGGCATTGGGGGGTTTATATATTATTGGTACGGAACGTCATGAAAGCAGACGTATTGATAACCAGCTTCGTGGTCGTGCAGGTCGTCAAGGTGATGTGGGTAAGAGTCGTTTTTATTTAAGCCTTGAAGACAATTTATTACGTATTTTTGGAAGTGATCGTATTAAAGCAATTATGGAGCGTTTAGGAATTGAAGAGGGTGAACATATTGAATCGAAAATGGTGACACGTGCGGTTGAAAATGCTCAGAAAAAAGTAGAAGCGCTTCACTTTGAATCTCGTAAGCATCTTCTTGAATACGATGATGTTGCTAATAAACAACGTAAAACGATTTATAATTTTAGAAATGAACTGCTCAATCCAACATACGATATTGAAACAAAAATTAAAGATATTCGTTTTGAATTTGTCACCAATACCCTTTTTAAAGTTGAAATTTATGAGGGTATGACACACAGCGAGTATAATTTTGAGCGTCTTGTTTCTGTTTTGAGTGATGAAGTGAATGAAAGCTTTGAAATTAAAGATTTGCAAGGTTTAGAGTTTGAAGAACTGCGTCAGGTGATTATTGCAAAGCTTGCGCAGAGCTTTGATGCAAAAATGTCTGTTGTGGATGAGCAACAACGTAAAGAGATTGAGCGTATTTTATACCTTCAAGTACTTGATAATGCATGGCGAGCACACCTTTATCAAATGGATATTTTAAAAACAGGTATTGGTCTTCGTGGGTACAATCAAAAAGATCCTTTAACCGAGTATAAAAAAGAGAGTTACAATCTCTTTATTGAATTGGTTGAACAGATTAAATTTGAAAGCTTTAAAACCCTTCATATTGTCCAGCTTCGTGACAACAAAGAAGAAGAAGAGCGCCATGTTATGGAAGAGATGATTCGTAAAATGGAAGCAGCCAATGCCCAGACAACTCTTTTGCATCAAGATCCTTTTGGGAATGAAGACGGCGATGAAGCCAGTCAAGAGAAAAAAACAGCACGTAATGAACCATGCCCTTGCGGAAGTGGTAAAAAATATAAACAGTGTTGTGGCAAGAGTGGTCCTAAAAAAGGGCTTTTAGCATAAGGATAAAGGGTGCAAAAGAATCTTAGTTTTTATCTTGTCAAAAAGTATTTACGTTTTGATGCATCGCAACCTTTTATTACCGTTATCTCTTTTTTAGCATTTTTTGGTGTGGCTATTGGTTTAATGGTTTTAATGGTTGCTATGGCAATTATGAATGGCTTTGATAAAGAATTTGAAAAAAAACTTTTTACGATGAATTACCCGCTTTCCATTTATTCTCGTAGTTTTAATGCTGTAAGTGAGGTTGATTTACAACGTTTGGAAGCAGAGTTTCCAAAACTTAAATTTAGTCCTTACATCTCCACGCAAGTGATTATAAAAAAAGGCAATAGACTAGAAGGTGGTATGCTTTTTGGTGTTCATTTTGAACAAGAGGCTAAGATTAATGCTATTTTAGCGGATGCCATTAAAGATAAGACACTGGACAAATATGACCTTATTACGGGCAGTGAAATTGCTAAAACACATCAATTTGCAACAGATGACAAGGCTACATTGATTTTTACAAAAAATGATCCTGGTGGTATGAGTTTAATTCCTAAAATGAAACGCTTTAATTATCAAGGTTCCTTTCGTTCAGGTCTTATTGCATACGATAAAGCGTATATGTATACAACCCTTGATTCTCTTGCGCAAGTTTTGCAGTATGAAGATGGGCAATACGATGGTATTCACATCTATTCAGACGATCCTTTTACTGATATAGAAGCAATTCGTAAAGTCCTTCCCGAACATTTGGGTATTGTAGGATGGTGGCAAATGAATGGTAATTTTTTTGCCGCACTTGCCTTAGAGAAAAGGGCCCTTTTTATTGTTTTAATGCTCATTATTTTGATCGCATCATTGAACATTATTAGTTCTCTTTTAATGACAGTTATGAATCGACGTAAAGAGATAGCACTGCTTCTCTCTTTGGGTGCGTATAAAAAAGAGATTAAAAATACATTTTTTTACTTGGGTATTGTAATTGGGGGTGGAGGAATGCTCTTTGGTATGGTATTGGGATTTTTAGCACTTTTCCTTTTAAGCTCATTTGACCTTGTCTCTTTGCCTGCGGATGTGTACGGAACGGCTAAATTGCCACTGGAACTTTCCATGCTTGATTTTGGCTTAATCGTTTTTGGTACGAGCATTATTGTGGCACTTTCCTCGTATTATCCCGCACATAAAGCAACACAAATTAACGTTTTAGATACCTTGCGTAATGAATAAAAAGTAGTAGGAATTTCCTACTACTTTAGCAGTTCTGAAGTGATATTACAGTGTTTTTCGACCATAAGGTTGAGTTTTTTTAATAAGGCTTGGGCATTGTGTCCATCTTCTGGATAACAAACAATACTATCGGAGGATTCTTGGTCTAAAAATTCTTGAATGCCTTTTAATACCTCTGTCGCCCCATTCCAATCTGTACCAGTAAGCATGACAACATAGTGATTAGAGTGGCTAAAAATAGCATCTGTTTTTCGAAGAATATCTTGAAACATTTTGAGGCAGTCCATCTCTTTCTTATCTTCTAATGAGAAAAAAATAAGAGAAAATTGTATTTCATCTTGAATACCAAAGCGCTCTAGTAAAGCAATATGATGGTCAATAAAATGGCTTAGATCGTTATGCGAAAATGTAATACCCGACATAAAAACTCCTTCCTAACCTAATTTTTTTAATTGTACTCTAAAATTCACATGAGTGTTTCTATTTTTTCAAAACTAAAATAATTATATCCTTCTTTGTGTTCGTAGGTAAAAGTAATATGATGAGCTTTTATAATATTATGGACGATATAAAGACCCAACCCAAAACTTTGGTGGGAGTTTTTTTCTTGTACAAAAGGTTCTAAATAGTGTGAAAGCTCTCTTGTAAGGGGTTTTCCTTGACTGATAAAGGAAATTTTAGAGTGTGTTGCAAGTATTTTTATTTTTTGGTCGTTTGAATATTTAATACCATTGTCAATCACATTTTTCATAGCAGTTGTAAAGAGCCGAAAGTCTACATGTAAAATAATTTCTTCATCCATGATTTCATTGTGAACTTGTGAGGGTGAAATCATGGCAAGATCAATTGCTTCATCTAGTAAATCTACTAAGAGATAAGGCTTGATATTTTTAAGTCCTTCACCTGAGGTGATTTGTTCAATGGAAGCAAATTCATTAATCAGTAATTCTAACTTTTCAAAGGTTGAAATCAAACGCTCTTTTTGTTTACTCTCTTCAAGCATTTCAGCACTAATACGCCCTTTGGTAATAGGCGTTTTAAGCTCATGCATAATATTTCGTAAAAAAAGTTGTCTGGAGTGATTGAGTTTGTTAATTTGTTCTACCGCATTATGAAATGAATTTGCCACCTGAGATATTTCATCTTCTCCATCTGCCTTACAGTCAATGTTTAAATCCCCTTGGGCAAAACGATCCATTTGCCGCTTGAGTTTGCGTAAGGGTTTTAATTTTCGAATCGTAAGCATATAAGCAATAATAATAATTGCAAAAACACTACCAAAAATAATTTTAATTAAGTCATAACGGTAGGGCTGAAAGTCTTCATCTTTAAGCAGTAAGGATGAGTATTTGGTTTCAATATGCAAATAGTGGCTGTTTTCATAGCGTAAAATTGCACTCGTTCCAATTTTATCAGCAATTTTTTGGATAATTTGCGCTTTTTCAATAATGCTACTTTTTAGCTCTTTATCGCTAATTTCACGCATTTGATACCCCTGAACTTGCCGTTTGAGCTCTTCATTGGTAATAAAATTATTAAGATGAAATAAGGTTGCACGAGAGATAATGGAATACTTTGTATTAAGCTTTTCAGTATACGTTTGCTTGTCGTATTCTAATAAAAAAAGGAGTGCTAAAAAAATACTGACAATACTGGTAGCAAAAATAAAGGTAATGCTGTAAAAAATAGACGATTTAGTCATTGTAAAAACTTGTAACCAATGCCACGAATAGCATGAATATATTTAGGTTCTTTTGGATTTTCTCCCAGTTTTTGGCGAATGCGCCCAATGATAACATCAATACTTTTATTGCTTGTCTCTTCACCAATGGCTTCAATGTTGTAAATAAGCTCTTCACGTGAGACGACACCACCTTCTTTTTTAATCAAATATGCCAAAATCCCGTATTCTGCCGCAGTGAGGTGAAGTTCTTTTTCCTGAAAAAGAATACTCATTTGGTGTTCATTTAAATGAAAGGCTTTTGTCTTCTGCAAAGGGTGCTCTGTTGTTGTCACTCCCTTTTGTCTTCGTAATAAACTCATAATACGTGCTTGAAGTTCTCGTGGATTATAGGGCTTTGGTAGATAATCATCCGCACCATTTTCAAGTGCGGTAACTTTATCGGTAATATCGGTTCGTGCAGAAGAGATAATAATAGGAAGTGTATGATGTTTACGAATCTCTTTACATACCTCTAGTCCGTCAATGCCTGGAAGGGTAAGGTCTAAAATCACAAGATCAAATGTCTGTGTATCAAGGGTAGATAAACCAATATAAGGATCATCAGCAACACTAATTGCAATTTCAAACTGTTCTAAATACTCTGTTAAAATTTCAGCCAACTCTAAATCATCTTCGATCATCAAAATTTTTGTCATTGCCTATACACTCCTTACATGTAACTGTATTATAACAAAATAGGAGGTAAAAACCTCCTATTTTAAGGCATTACAAGGATGGATCGATAATTTTGACGATTGATGATGACACGTTTTTTACTGTTTTTGTACTCTTTAAGTGCATTCGTGAAATCATGAAGAGAACTGATACGCATTTGTTCAATTTGAATAATGACATCCCCTTGTCTAAAGCCTATTTTTTCAGCTTTAGAATCCTCTTTGACCTCTGTTACCAAAAGACCCTCACTCTCTTTTGAAAGCTGGTATTGTTTCCTTGTTTGGGCATTGATTTCCACAAGACTTAATCCCTCAATAGAGCTTGATGTGCTTTTACCGTCACTACTGGTTAGGATTTCTGAATCCATTTTTGCCAGTTTTATTTTGGTGTTTTTAATTTTTTTATCACGTTCGTATGTAATGTTAACACTCTTATCAGGCGTAATAGCCGCAATTGTATTTTTGAGTTCGTTGGCATTTTTAATTTTAACACCATCTACTTCAAGAATAAGGTCTGAGACTTGAAGTCCTCCTTTTTCCGCAGGTGAGTTTTTCTCAATCATCAAAATAACTGCACCTTGTTTGTTGTCATACAGTTCTTTCAGATCTTTGGTTAAATCGGCAATCGAAACACCCATAAAACCACGCTCAACTTTTCCATTTTCAATGAGACTGCTTGCTATTTTTTGTACCATATTGGAAGGAATTGCAAAGCCAATGCCATTATTGCCACCACTTCTGGAGAGAATGGCGCTGTTGATTCCAATTAAGGCACCACGGCTATCAACCAGAGCCCCACCAGAATTACCAGGGTTAATAGAAGCATCCGTTTGAATAAAATTTTCGTATTGATTCAGCCCTACATTGCTTTTATTTAGCGCTGAAATAATCCCTTGTGTAATGGTTTCTCCTACACCAAAAGGGTTACCAATCGCAAAAACTAAATCACCCTCAAGCAGATTTGAAGAGTCTCCAAATTTTGCTACATGTAAATTTGTAGCATCAATTTTAACCACAGCAAGGTCTGTTTTTGGGTCTTCTCCAATCACTTTTGCTTTATACTCTTTTTCATCATTTGGGAGCGTAATCACAATTTCATCAGCGCCTTCAACCACATGATTATTGGTGACAATGTAGCCATCTTTGGAGATAATCACACCAGAACCTAGGGAGTGTGATTTACGCTCTTGTTGCCTAAACTCAGGCATACGGTTACCAAAAAACTCTTTAAAGAATGGATTTTGCATGAGTTCGTTGAGCTGTTCATTTTGTTTTGTTTTTTTCGTGGTTGCAATGTTGACAACACTCTTTTTACTCTCTTTAATTGCGTTGTGATAAGAGATAATAACATTGGACGTTGTGGCATCAATACGCTGTGAGTCTTGTGGCATTTGCTCTAAAGTAACACTTGCCCCAAACAAAGAGAGCGCTGTAAAAAGAGAGAGGGAAATAATCTTATTCATGAGAAACTCCTTAATGAAAACTTCTTTAAATGATAGTTAGAATTATAAGGGATGGAGGTAAACACAAAGTAAATATTTGGATAAAATAGACCATAAGTTGATTGATATAGACTAAAGTTTTATGGTATAATGGCTATAAATATTATACGAGGTTTAAGGTTATGAGTAAGAGTTTATATGAGACATTAGATGTATCGCAAGATGCGAGTGCAGAAGAGATAAAGAAGGCGTATCGCCGTTTGGCACGCAAGTATCATCCTGATATTAACAAAGACGCAGGTGCGGAAGAAAAATTTAAAGAAATTAATGCGGCGTATGAAATTTTAAGTGACGAACAAAAACGCCATCAATATGACCAATACGGTGACAGTATGTTTGGTGGACAAAATTTTCATGATTTTGCCCATGCACAAGGAGGAGCGAATTTAGATGATATTTTACGCTCTATCTTTGGCGGCGGAGGCGGTTTTGGTGGTTTTAGTAGCAGACAAGGGGGCTTTGGTGGCTTTGGGAACACAGGCTTTGGCGGAGGTGGTTTTGGTGGGTATTCTCAGCCAGATTTAGATGTGAGTGCCAAAATTGTGATTCCTTTTAATGTTGCAATTTTGGGTGGAAAACACTCTCTTTCGTACAATAATGAGAGTTTTGATGTCAAAATACCTGCAGGAATTAAACATGGTGAGAAGATGCGTGTTAAAGACAAAGGTAAGGCATTTCAAGGTCAAAAAGGGGATTTGATTTTAAGTGTTGAAGTTGCCTCAAGTCCTGAATATACCAGAGAAGGGGATGATTTAATTAAAAGCATAGACATCCCTTTAAAAACCGCACTTTTTGGGGGTAAAATAGTGCTTGACACCCTTTATAAAGAGATTACGCTCAAAGTAAAAGAAGATACAAAAAATGGGCAAAAGTTTAGGGTGAAAGAGTACGGTGCACTGAACCGCAAAACACAAAACAAAGGTGATTTATACCTTGTTGCTAACATTGTTTTACCCACTGTATCATCACTGGATAGTGAGTTAAAAGCAGTGTTAGAAGCCAAACTACCCAATTAAAGGAGTCTTATATGCATCATGGTTATGAAGAGCCAGTTTATTTGATTAGTGTGGTTGCAAAAGTGTTAACCATTCATCCCCAAACCTTGCGTCAGTATGAACGAGAGGGTTTGGTGAGCCCCTCACGTACAGATGGTAAAATGAGGCTTTATTCACAAAGGGATATTGATAAAATCAAAATGATTCAACGCTTAACCCGTGATTTGGGAGTGAATTTAGCAGGCGTTGATATTATTATGCAGCTTAAAGATAAAATTGATGAATATGAGTCGTTGATTGAGAGTTTACGCTTAGAAGTGAATGGGCTTACGAAGAAAAGTACGCAAACAAAAAATCCTTTGGTGAAACATAAAAACAGTTACGAAATTATTTTATTTGGGGAATAGGCTTGGATAATTTATTGACCATAATTCTGAGTGCAACAGCCATTGCTACTTTTTTAAATATTTTATTAAAGCGTTTTAATATTCCAACTATTATTGGGTATATTTTTACAGGCTTTGCGATTGCCTATCTCTTTGAATTAGGTCGTAATAATGACTCTTTAACTCATGTTGCTGAATTTGGGATTGTATTTTTAATGTTTACGATTGGTTTAGAGTTTTCTATCAAGCATCTTATGGCAATGAAAAAAGATGTTTTTTTCTATGGGCTTTTACAAGTATGCCTCGTGGGCGGTGTCATCGCATTAAGTGCGGAATTTCTTTTTGGAATTGAGAAAAAAAGTGCCATTATTATTGGGTATGCGCTTGCTCTTTCTTCTACTGCTATTGTGCTTAAGATTTTTAATGATAGGGGTATGATTCATACCGTTTATGGTCGCAAAGCTTTGGGTATTTTACTCTTTCAAGATATAGCGGTTATTCCTATTTTGTTAATGATTAATATTTTTTCTAATCAAGAAAGTTCACTTTCTACCCTTTTATTGCAGACATTTTACAGTGTTGTTATTATTTTAGGACTCATGTTTTTAATTGCTAAATACGTACTGAATCGTTTTTTATCTTTGGTGGTGTGGGCGGATACGGAGGAAATTTTTATTGCGGCGGTGCTTTTGTTTGTCGTAGGTGCCTCTTTTTTAGCGCATATGTTAGGATTTTCCTACTCACTGGGTGCTTTTTTAGCAGGCATGATGATGTCAGAAAGCCAATACAAACATCAAATTGAAGCCGATTTGGTTCCGTTTCGTGACTTGTTATTGGGGCTCTTTTTTATCACCGTTGGTATGCAAATTGATTTTAACTTGATAGCACAAAATTATGGGATGATTTTATTTTCTTTGGCTCTCATGATGGTGTTTAAAACATTGGTTGTGTTTGGCATACTCTTCTTTTCTGTGGGTGGTAGGGTTGCTCTTAAAACGGGGTTGGCATTGTGTCAAGGAGGTGAGTTCACGTTAGCTATTTTAGCCCTTGCAAGTTCCAGTCACTTAATCAGCCCAACGGTGTCACAAATTTTGATTGTAACGGTCGTGATTTCTATGGTGATGACACCGTTTATTTTAAAAAATATGAAAAAAATCGTGGATGCGATGAGTCAAGAGCCCAATAATGGTGATTTTATGATTCATTCTTCTGGCATTAAAGATCATATTATTGTGTGTGGGTATGGAAAATTGGGGCAAGAGATTGTCTACCGTTTGAAAAAGATGAACGTGAATTATTTGGTTTTAGAGCATGATATTAATCTCGTAAAGCTTGGGCAAAGCAGGGGTGAGCCTGTTTATTTTGGAAATGCCGCAGAAAAAACGATATTGAAAAATGCTTTTGTAGAAAATGCCAAAGCGGTTATTATTGCGATCAATAACGAGAAAAAATTAATTTTACTCTGTGAGATTTTAAAATCGTTTAATGCGCCTATTAAAATTGTGGCAAAAGCCAGTGATTATGATGAAAAGAAGCTTCTTAAATCTTTACATGTAAAACATATTGTAAATGAAGGAAGAGAGGCAGCTAAAGCTCTTTTGAAAGTTGCGATGGAAGAGGATGAAGCGTTATTGAGTGATAAATAACGCTATTTCATCGCTTAAAAAATAGTCATTATTATAGACTCTATTTTCTTTACATGTAAGCTTTTTTTCTTTGAGCAAAAGCATGACCCTTTCTTGTTCTTTGGGGCTAAAATGCTCCAATGCTATGCCAATAATACTTCTAAGTCCTAAAAAAATCATCTCTACATGTAAATCTTCAAAACTTAAGTCTTCCACCTCTGCAAAAAGTGGATTTTGAATGTACGTTTCTATATTTTTAGAAGGATAAAAACGTTTATTTTTAAAAAATCCCACAGCACCTGCCCCAATACCCAGATAATCTTGTTGCTCCCAATATCCTTTATTGTGTTTGCTTTGATAGGTCCCAAAATTTGAAATTTCATACTGAGGAAATCCTGCATCAATAATCTCACGTACAAACTTTTTGGCAAGTTTTTCCGAACGGTTCGTCACATTTTTTTGGGTGTAAAAAGGGGTGTCTTCTTCAAGGGTTAAGGCATAAGCACTCAAATGATTGATAGGGAGATGTTTTGCACGCTGTAAATCTTCATTTAAGAGGCTTAAGGTATCGAATGCTGTACCATAAATAAGATCCAGTGAAATGTTTGAAATCCCAAGCTCATAAGCTTGTGTAATAGCCTCTTGTGCATGTTTTGGTGAGTGATTACGCCCTAGAAAATGAAGCTTTTTTTCATTAAAACTTTGAACCCCAAAACTAAGACGGTTGAGTCCTAAGCTTTTCATCTCTTGCAGCCATGCTTTACTGGCTGAGTGAGGATTGGCTTCAGAGGTAATTTCAACATCTGCACTGAAATAAGGAGAAAGCATTTCAAAGAAAGGTGCATACCATGAGGCATGGATGGTTGAGGGCGTTCCTCCTCCTATGAAGAGTGAAGTGATTTCTGCTGGTTTAAGCTGAAATTTTTCCAACGTAAAGGCAAGCTGTTTGGTGATGCTTTTCATATAGGTTTGTTTTAAAGCATTTTGATTTGTGTAAGAGTTAAAAGCGCAGTAATGGCATTTACTATCGCAAAAGGGGATATGCAAATAAGCGAGCACGGATTTCCTTGTATCAAGCAAGTTTAATGACTTTTTCGTTACCATTGTAACAAAAATATAGAGGTAATGTGCAATTATGGAATCACCTAAACGTTACAGACCCAATGTTGCTGCTGTGGTGGTCTCTTCAAAATATCCGTTTCAATGTGAGCTGTTTATTGCCAGTCGTAGTGATATTGATGGGGCGTGGCAATTTCCACAAGGTGGTATTGATGCGGGTGAAACACCAGAAGAAGCACTTTTTCGTGAATTAGAAGAGGAGATTGGCACAGGAGATGTTGAGATTATCGCAGAGTTCCCTGAATGGTTACAATACGACTTTCCTCAAAAAATTGCTCAAAAAATGTACCCTTTTGATGGACAAAGCCAAAAATATTTTTTAGTACGACTTAAACAAGAGGCTAAAATTAATTTAGCAACCAAAGAGCCAGAATTTTGTGATTTTAAGTTTGTCACTTTAGAAGAGGTTTTTGATTTTATTACCTATTTTAAACGTCCTGTCTATAAGCAAGTGTTAGAATATTTTAAAAAAGAAGGGTATCTCTAAGATGTTGATTGTTCAAAAGTACGGAGGAACAAGTGTTGGTAATGTGGAGCGTATTGAAGCCGTTGCCAAAAGAGTGATTGAAAGTAAACAAGAAGGGCATAATCTTGTTGTGGTCGTCTCTGCCATGAGCGGTGAAACCAATAAGCTTTTAGATTTTGCAGCGCATTTTAGCAAAACACCCAATTCTCGTGAGGTGGATATGCTTCTTAGTTCAGGTGAACGTGTAACCAGTGCACTTTTAGCTATTGCGCTAGAAGCCCAGGGGTATCCTGCGGTTTCAATGAGTGGAAGAAAAGCTGGTATTGTAACGGATAATGTCCATACGAAAGCGAGAATTGAGCATATTGATACGCATGAGATGCAAGCAGCCTTAGCGGAGGGGAAGATTATCGTTGTGGCTGGATTTCAAGGTGTGACACACAATGGTGAAGTCTCAACCCTTGGCAGGGGAGGAAGTGATCTTTCTGCTGTGGCGATTGCAGGGGCTCTTGAAGCTGATTTGTGTGAGATTTATACGGATGTTGATGGGGTTTATACCACGGATCCTCGTATTGAGCCCAAAGCAAAAAAACTCGATAAAATCAGTTACGATGAGATGTTAGAGCTTGCTAGTTTAGGGGCAAAAGTGCTTCAAAGCCGCTCTGTTGAGATGGCTAAAAAGCTCAATGTTAATTTAGTCACTCGTAGCAGTTTTAACAAAAATGAGGGAACACTTATAACAAAGGAAGATAATATTATGGAACAACCATTAGTGAGCGGTATTGCACTCGATAAAAATCAAGCCAGAGTTACGCTTCGTGGTGTGACGGATAAGCCTGGTATTGCAGCTGTTATTTTTAAAAAACTTGCTGATAGTAACGTCAATGTTGATATGATTATTCAAAATGTAGGACACGATGGCACAACCAATTTGGGTTTTACGGTTCCTCAAAATGAGCTTGAAATGACAAAAACAGCTATGCAAGAGCTCAATGCGAGTGAAGTGGTTGAGTATGATAGTGACATTGTTAAAGTCTCTGTTGTGGGTGTGGGTATGAAATCACACAGTGGGGTTGCATGTAAAGCGTTTGATACAATGGCAAAAGAGGGTATTAATATTGAAATGATTAGTACCAGTGAAATTAAAATCTCCATGGTTATTCAAGCCAAATACGGTGAATTAGCGGTGCGTGCTTTGCACAGTGCTTACCAACTGGATAAATAATTAATGCAAAAATTTTTAACGTGGACGTTAGAGCAGATACGAAAAGATGGCTCATCGATGAGTTGGATGGAGGAGAAGCGGTTCGAATGGGTACCGCTTTGTGCTTCCATGCTCAAAAATCTTTTAGACGGGCATACTTTTATTGTTATTACCGATGAGGATAGGGAGTGGTTTTGTCATTACATGTTGCGTGCTATTAACACGCAAAATAAGAACAGACCTATTTTGCCCTTTATCTCATTGCAAACGCTCTATCCTAATTTGTATCAAGTGAAAACAAAAGACGATATTGAACTTTTAGAAAATATGCTCTCACAGGCGTTTCCTAGTGGCTATACCTTCTTTTATGTTGGAAAAAATAGCGATATAAAAATGCAAATTCCTAAACGTAAAGATGATAGTTTTATGTGGATTATGGATGAGCATATTCAGAACAGTTTCTATCTTTTAAGCAATGACGATAGTTTAGATATTAAATTAATTCAGCTTTTTAGACTCTTGGATAAAAGTATTGATGCGGTACTTTTTGCTGAGGTTACGTTTGAAAATGAGTGAATCAGAGGTTTTTAGCCATATTTTAATTTCAAAAAATGTGGAAAAAGCTAAAGAGAGTTTACAAGAAACCTATGCCAAAGAGCGGCATCTTTTCTTCACCAAAGATGAATTTTTACTCGAAGATGCCAAAGAGGTCATTAAAGAGGCATATATTGCAGAATCAACACACAAATATCTTATTTTAGTGGCAAAGGGGTATCGTGTTGAGGCTCAAAATGCGCTCTTGAAAATTTTTGAAGAACCTCCTCGAAATATTGTCTTTATTGTTGTAGCCCCTTCTAAAAATGCCTTGCTTCCAACGATTCGTTCACGATTAGTTCAAAAAGAGCTCTTTTTTGAGCGTGAAATACTACACTCAGGATTGAATTTAAAACAGTTAGATTTAAGCGATGTGTACCCTTTTGTACAAAAGCATCAAGGGTGTGAAAAGAGTTTTTTAAAAGAGTTGGCTCAAGCGATTGTGTATGAGGCAATACATGAGTATCGTCTTCGCTTTAGTGAAAATGAACTAGAAATGTTCCAAAAATTGTTGCATTTGGTTGAACTCAATGCACGACCTCAGATGATTTTAACAACGCTTTTGTTAACCATTATGCTTAGGAAATACAAGTGAAGTGTTATAAACTCTCATCGACCACAGATGTTCTCTCTTTATTTCAATCCCTAGGTGTGACAAAAGAGGGTATAGCGATTTTAAAACAAAAGGCGCATTTAAATTTTATTTATATTAAAGATTTAAAAAGTCCTGCTGCGAATATTTTAAAGCAAGATGCTCTTTCTATTGGGGCAGATTTGGCAGTACCCAAAGAGACCATTACATGTAAAAAACCTTTGGTGGATGCGCTTTTAATCGCCAATGATAAACAGTTAAAAGAACTCAGTTTTAAAGAAAAAGCACAGCCATTTGGACTAAAAGCGTTAGCCCAAACACTGAGTCAATTTTCGTTTACATGTAAAGATGATTTTACCGTCATGGGTGTTATTAATGCCAATGAAGATAGCTTTTTTCAAGGAAGCCGTTTTAATGGGAAAAGCGCATTGCACCGCATTGAAAAGATGATAGATGAGGGTGCAGGTATTATTGATTTAGGGGGCGTTTCAAGCCGTCCTGGAAGCCTTGCTATCAGCGAGGAAGAAGAGCTTTTGCGCATTGTCCCCATTGTTGATCTCATTGCACAAAACAAGCTTACATGTAAAGCTAAATTCTCTCTGGATAGCTACTCTCCTTTGTGTTTAGAGTATGCGCTTTCTCATGGTTTTGAGATTGTTAATGACATTACAGCGCTTGCAAATGATGCCGTTGCTCGAGTGGCTTCAAAATACAAAGCAACGGTCGTTTTAATGCATATGCAAGGAGCACCCTCATCCATGCAAAAAGCACCCCTGTATGACAATGTCATCCTTGACGTCGATGCTTTTTTTCAAGAACGTATTGAAAAAGCGCATGCTTTTGGTATTCATAACCTTATCTTGGATGTGGGCATTGGATTTGGTAAAACCTTAGAGCACAATTTGCAATTACTCAAGCATCATGAGCATTTTTTACATTTTGGCTATCCTTTACTTGTAGGAGCGAGTCGAAAATCTATGATTGATACGATTTACCCAGCACCGATTGAAAAACGTTTGGCAGGCACTTTAGCGCTGCATTTAAAAGCATACGAGCATGGTGCTTCTGTGATACGTGCGCATGATGTTTATGAGCATGTTCAAGCCCTCAGCGTGCTTCGTGCGCTTAATTCTACTTTTTAGGAATTTCTTTGGAAAAAATAGTTGATCTTCTAAGCCGAATCAGTACCCTTTATGATATTCCCTTGTGGGTCATTAACACGGGGGCTGTGGCAATTTTTCTTATTCTTATTGCTTCCCCTTTTATGGTACGCTATTTGATGCGTCCTAAATATTATAAATTTCGTGAGATGATTTTATTTAAAGTGCTATGGCGCTGGAAATATAAACAAGGTGAAGTTATTGGGCTGTGGTGTTACTGTCCTAAATGTCAAGCAATGCTTATGGTGGATGATGAAAATTGTCGTTCTGAAGAGACCTTACAGCATAAGCTTACGTTTTTTGTCTGTCACGAATGCGGCGGTCATGAATTAGGACGTGTGGTGGGTGGTGATAGACGTTATGTGATGAGCCTTGTTAAGCGTGATATTTGGAAGCATATTCGGGAGGGGAGTTATACTGAGGTATCGTCTGCTACCAAAGATGCTCTTGGTTTATATACCTCTCTTGAAACGCAAAAGGATATAGAAACACATGAAGAGGCACCTAAGGATGATGTAGTAGAAGAAGTTTCTAGCGAGGAAATTAAAAAAGATGGAATTTGAATTTTATTATTACGGGATCTTTTTGCTCACAGGGCTTGTGGCAGGGTTTATTGATGCGATTGCAGGAGGAGGGGGAATTATTACCATTCCTGTGCTTTTAGCCTCGGGTATGCCCCCACACATCGCCCTTGCGACCAATAAACTTCAAGGAACTTTCGGGAGTGGGATGGCTTCGATTAATTTCATCCGCAAAGGTTTTATCTCGTGGTCTGAGGTGATGATAGGGGTGCTGTATACATTCATTGGTGCCGCCCTTGGAACATATGCCATTTTGCTGATGGATGCCACTATTTTGGCGAAGATTATTCCTGCGATGTTGGTGGGTATTTTTATCTACACGCTTTTATCCCCTAAAATGGGCGAAAACGACCGTCATGCTTATCTAGGCAATCATCTTTTTTTCTTGGTCTTTGGTATAGGACTTGGCTTTTACGATGGTTTTTTTGGACCAGGAACGGGCACGTTTTGGACGATAGCGCTCGTGAGCCTTTTAGGGCTTAACCTTAAAAAAGCAACCGCACAAACCAAAGTGATGAATTTTACAAGCAACATTGTCTCTTTAGTGGTCTTTCTTTGGAGTGGCAATGTGCTTTTTGCCGTGGGCTTGCTCATGGGTTTTGGGCAAATTGTAGGAGCTTATATCGGCTCTAATATGGTGATTAAAAAAGAGGTGAAGTTCATTCGTACCTTTTTCTTAATCATGGTGGGTTTAACCCTTTTAAAACTCATTTACAGCAGTTATTTCGCATGAATCATCAAGAGTATATTGAAAAACTAGAGATTTTGAAAGTATGGGCAAAAGCCTATTATGTCGATGATGCGCCCATTGCCAGCGATGAAGAGTATGATAGGCTCTATCATGAAGTCTTAAAGTATGAGCAGGAAAATCCACTCTTTGCGGATGAGAGTAGTCCCACAAAACGTGTGGGCGGTGTGGTCTTGGAAGGGTTTGAGAAAGCCTCGCATAAGGCACGTATGTGGAGCATGGAAGATGTCTTTGATGAGCACGATTTGGATGCGTGGATAGAGCGTGTTAAAAAAGTCAAAGAGCGTTTTACTTTCTACTGTGAACCAAAATTTGATGGGGCAAGTTTGAACCTCATTTATGAAAATGGAATGCTCAAACAAGCCATCACCCGAGGCGATGGAAGTATTGGTGAGGATGTCACGCAAAATGTTAAAACCATTGGCTCTATTCCTTTAAAGATTGCTTATGAAGGTGAGATTGAAATTCGAGGTGAGGTGGTTATTAAAAAAGCGGACTTTGAGCGCCTTAATGACGAGCGTTTAAAAAACAATGAGTCCCTCTTTGCCAATCCTAGAAATGCTGCTGCAGGAAGCCTTAGGCAGTTAGATACGAGTGTGACAGCCAAACGTAAGCTTATGTTTTATCCGTGGGGCATTGGGGTCAATAGCTTAACACAGAGCTTTTTAAGCCAAAAAATGAGCTTTGTCTACAGCCTTGGTTTTTTACAACCACCTCGTATTGTTGTCACGCAAAATGTGCAAGACGTTCATACGCTTTACCATGAGCTGATTGCCAACCGTGATGCTATCGAGATGATGATGGATGGAATGGTGGTTAAAGTTGATGATATAAGCTTGCAAGAAGAGTTAGGCTATACCGTGAAGTATCCTAAATGGATGGTAGCGTTCAAATTTCCTGCGATTGAAAAAGTGACAAAGCTTAAAGACATCACGCTTCAAGTCGGGCGTACAGGTGTAGTTACACCTGTGGCAGAAGTGGAGGCTGTGAATATCGAGGGTGTGGTGGTGGAGCGAGCGACACTGCACAATTTTGATGAGATAGAGCGCAAAGATATTCGCATAGGAGACAGTGTCATTATCATTCGCAGTGGCGATGTTATTCCTAAGATTATTAAAGTCTTAGTGGAGCGCAGAAATGGCACGGAAGTAACACCACAACGTCCGTTAAGCTGTCCTGTGTGTGGGAGTGAGCTTTTGGATGAGGGTGCGCTCATTAAGTGCCAAAATCTCTCGTGTGATGCGAGGGTTGTGGGGGCGATGATTCACTTTGCATCTAAAAAAGCGCTTAATATTGATGGGCTTGGCGATAAAATCATTGAGCAACTCTATGCGCAAAACGTGGTTTTACATGTAAAGGATTTATACGCACTCAAGCGTGAACAATTGCTGGCATTAGAGGGTTTTAAAGCGAAAAAAGCGGACAATCTGTTAGAAGCCATTGAGCAGAGTAAGAAAGTCAGTTTAGAAAAATTCATCAACGCTTTGGGCATTGAGCATATTGGCGAAGTGGCGGCTAAGAAGATAGCACGTGCGTTTGGGTTGGAGTGGTTAGAAGCGGGTTATGAAGCGATTATTGCCTTAGAGGGTTTTGGTGAGGAGATGGCAAAGAGTTTGGTGGAGTTTATTCGTGTGAATCGTGATGAAACCTATGAACTCATGGCGGTGATTGAACCTGTTGCTTCAAAGTTAGAGATAACCGAGTCTGTTTTTACAGGAAAAACCGTGGTGCTGACTGGTTCTATGAGCAAACCACGTGATGAGATAAAAGGAATGCTTGAGCAATTAGGCGCAAAAGTGAGCGGAAGTGTCTCGAAAAAGACCGATTTTGTGATTTTCGGTGAAGAAGCAGGTAGCAAACTGGACAAGGCCATAGAGCTTGGTGTCAAAACACTCAGTGAGAGTGAACTAAATGGGATGATAGAATGAGACTTGATAGTTATCTGTTTGAAAAAGGCTTGGCTCAAAGCCGCAATAAAGCCTCAGAACTCATAAAAGAGGGCAGTGTTTGGCTCAATGGTAAAGTGGAGCGTAAAAGCTCTGTGGAAGTGAGCGAGAACGACACCGTTGATGTTGCAAAAATTACGCAGTATGTAAGTCGTGCTGGGTTAAAACTGCGTGGATTTATAAATGAATTAGGCTTACATGTAAAAGGGTTGGATGTTCTTGATATTGGAAGCAGTACGGGTGGTTTTGTGCAGGTTTGGTTGGAAGAAGATGCACACAGTGTCACGGCGGTGGATGTGGGAAGTGAGCAACTTCACCCCTCATTAAGAGTCGATAACCGAATAATTTCGCATGAAAATACTGATATACGACTTTTTAACCCCAATAAAACATACGATATGGTCAGTTGCGATGTTTCATTTATTGGGATTGGCACGCTTTTAGAGCATATCAATAGACTGGCAAAAAATGAGATTATTATCTTGTTTAAACCCCAATTTGAAGTGGGAAAAGATGTGAAGCGCACCACTAAAGGTGTCGTTAAAGATGGCTCGGCTATTTTAAGAGCACACTATCAATTTGAAGCACAAACCATTAGCCTTGGTTGGGAACTAAGAGAGAAAAAAGAATCGCTTGTAAAAGGAAAAGAGGGGAATGTTGAGACGTTCTACTATTTTAAAAAAAGAGAGTGTTGATACGTTAGCCATCGGTAGTTTTGATGGTATTCATGTAGGGCATCGGCAATTGATTAATCGCTTGGGTGAGCATGGTGCATTGTGTGTTATTGATAAAGATGAAGCTAATTTGACTCCTGGGATTAAACGCAGTGAATATGCAGGGTGTCCGTGTATGTTTTTGCATTTTTTAAAGGTGAAACACCTGAGTGGGGCGGAATTTGTTGCACTGCTTAAAAAAGAGTTTGTTCATTTGAAGAAGATCGTTGTGGGGTATGATTTTGTTTTTGGTAAACACCGTGCGTGCAATGCCTATGATTTGCAAAAGCTGTTTGATGGCGACGTTGAAGTGGTTGATGAGTTTACGTATCATGGTGTCTCCATTCATTCTAGCTTAATTCGTTCGTATTTGGTAGAAGGAAAAATCGAAGAAGCCAATCGTTTTTTAGGGCGTGAGTACGCTATAACAGGCAGTATTGTCAATGGTCAGGGCATTGGGAAAAAAGAGTTGGTTCCTACCTTAAACCTTAAAATTTCAGATTATTTGATTCCGCATGAAGGGGTATATGCGACACGTTCACGTATTGGGTTCAACGTGTATGATTCGGTTTCGTTCATTGGAACACGGCACAGTACCGATGGGCTTTTTTCTGTTGAAACACACATCATTGGGGAAGATATTGTGGAAGTCACAACACCTGTGGAACTCTTTTTTGTAGCATTTTTACGAGAAAATCAAAAATTTAATGCCCTGAGCGATTTGAAACAGCAAATTGAGTCTGATATTAAAAATGCACAAAAGCGTTTAAAAACATGTTATTTTTATTTAGGTGATTTTATGGAAAAGAAGTCTCATGGATAAAGTATTTACCAAACCTATTACCAAACAGTTTGAATTTGATGAAGATGTTGCCATTGTTTTTGATGACATGCTTGAGCGTTCTATCCCTTTTTACAAAGAGGTTTTAGAACTTACATGTAAAATGATTTGTTTACATGTAAAGGAAGGTGCACATGTGGTTGATCTTGGATGCTCAACCGCCAATACCCTTTTAGCCCTGCATAAAATGAACAAAAGTTACCATCTTTTAGGCATTGATAATGCTGAGGCGATGTTACGCATTGCTGCTCAAAAGATACACGCTTATGGGGCAACAATAGCGCTTCAAGAAGCAGATATTACACAAGTGCATTTGCAAAATAAAGATGTGATTATTGCTAATTATATGCTTCAGTTTATTCGCCCGTTGCAACGGGGCGATTTTGTGCGTAAAATTTATGATGCACTCAACCCTGATGGTCTTTTTATCTTTAGTGAAAAAATTGTCTTTGACGACAAGGTACTCAATAAAGAGATGATTGATTTGTATTATGCGTTTAAACGTACGCAAGGATACAGTGATTTTGAGATTGCACAAAAAAGAGAAGCGCTGGAAAACGTGTTGATTCCTTATACCGAAGAGGAAAACAAAGCGATGCTTAAAAGTGTAGGTTTTACAACCATTGAAACGATTTTTAAATGGGGAAATTTTGCGACATTTTTAGCGAAAAAGGGCTAAACCCTTTTTCGTGAAAATGCTATTTTTGGAAAAGTTTAGGGTGTTTTGTTTTCATAAAATTAATCACTTCAATGACCTCTTCAAAGCCCATTTCACTCTCTTCGTCTTCATCTTCAAAAACTTCATCTAAGCTGTTCACGTACACATCAATCGCCTTTGGCAAATCTTCTTGTTTAACGCCTGCAAAATAGAGTGCAGCGCCTAACATGTCTGCGAGTTGCATCGCCATTTCTTCAATCTCTTCTTTGGCAGAGTGAAGCTCTTTTTCAAGTTGTTTCGTATCCATTATTTATCCTTTGTTAGCGATGATAGTCATCACTTGAGATTTGATACTATCATAGATAAAAGCGTCTTTGAAGTTGCTGAGAAGTCCACCACTGGCATTATGATGTCCGCCTCCATTGGCAATTTGCGCAGCGATTTTACTGACATCAACAGCGCCATTTGAACGTAAACTAATCGTCTTTTTAGAGGTTACATCCATGAAAAAATCAAAATCAGGATTGGCACTTAGAAAGTCGTTGCCAATAACAGAAACATTACCAATATTGTAGGTGAGAATGCCCTTATACTCTTTGTAGCTAATCTGCATTTTTTCTTTGTTCTTGCTAAGGAGAATAACATTATACGCAGAGATGAGATTGCTTAGGGTATTGTTGGTTGTCGTTTTAAAATAATTCTTTTTTATCCCATGAATGGCATCATCCAAAGCGATGTGTGCATCGTTACATGTAAAGTATTCTTGCGCTTGTGAAAGAAGTGAAAAGATATATTGGGTATTTTCTTCAGGAAACATCACTTTATTGACCTCTTTAGCCCCACTTACCAGTCCCATACACACTTTTCCTAATTCAAATTCTGGTTCATTTTCTAACCAAATATCGACGGCATTGACCACATTAACAAAGCGAGATAAGGCTTCATTGTGACCATACAATGCGCTAAAAAAGTCATAGGTAATTTTCGTTGCACAGCGGTTAGAGTCTAGGTAATACCATTCATAAGTATTAGCACATTCTTCTCCTGTTTTATGATGGTCTAAAAGGAGGAGGAGTATTTCTTTTTCCGCAATATTGACTTTGGCTTGAAACTCCGTGGCTTGCTCCATCGTTAAATTCAAATCCGTAATAAGAATCACATGTTTTTCAAGGGAAGAAGTTTGAATTTGGGCTAAAATTTGATTAAAACATTCGTTAATTTCTTTGCCATAATTAGAGTTATAAAAGCTAATCGAATCAAAAAAATGGGCACTTACCATTTGACAGCCATAGCCATCTAAATCAGTGTGTGAGAGGTGGTGTAGTTTGTAATTCATAAAATTCCTTAATGCTTAGTTGAATGGTGTTATAGTTTGTCAATTTCGATGGAGCCCATCACTTCAAATTTTGAGTTTGAATCAATTTCTGCGTGAGAGAGCACCACAATATCAAGGCCAAATTTCTCAAAAATATCTGAGAGTGATTTACGAAGCAGAGGATCTACAATAATAACCACAGGCGCAATTCCTTTGTGGAGGAGTTTTGTTGCTTCATCGCTGCATGCTTTAACCAGTGTATTAATTTGACCAATATTTAAAATTAAGTCACGTATACCATCGCGCTCTCGCAATGAATCAAGAAGCCTTTGCTCGGTTGTTGCGTTAAACGTTAAGAGTTTTAAAATACCATTTTCATCTTTGTATTGCTTTGTAATAACCCGAGAAAGTTTCGCTCGTACTTGTTCCACAATAATCGTGACATTTTTAGTGACCTCTGCTACATCACTGATGGTTTCCACAATCGTAAGAAGGTCTTTAATAGGAATTTTCTCATGAAGCAGTGCTTTAAGTACTTTTTGAATAAGCCCAATATTGGCCACTTTTAGACAATCTGCAACTACCACAGGGTAATCTTTTTGGAGTTTATCCACAAGGCTTTGGACTTCTTGACGGGTGAGAAGCTCTTCGGCATATTTTTTAATCAATTCACTTAAATGGGTTGATATAACCGTTGCTGGATCAACCGTTGTGTACCCTTTAATAATCGCATCTTCTTTAGCACTCGCTTCAATCCAAATGGCATCAAGCCCAAAGGCAGGCTCTTTGGTTGGAATTCCTTGTACTTTATCAATGGTGAGTCCACTGTCCATTGCCATAAATTTATCGGGGTAAATTTCACCGCTACCAATCTCAATGCCTTTAAGCAAAAGTTGATAATGGTTAGGGCTTAAGTGTAAGTTGTCACGAATACGAACCTGTGGAATTAAATAGCCAAAATCTGAGGCAATTTTACGACGCATACTTTTAACACGATCGAGTAGATCCCCTCCTTGTGCAGGGTCTGCGAGTTTGATGAGCTGGTAGCCCAAATCAAGCTCTAAAATTTCAAGTTTTAAAATATCATTTAGGGTTGTTTCTTCTTCTTTGCGTAGCTCTTCAGGGCTCTTTTTTTGTGCTTGTGCACTTTGCGCTTTTGTATCTGCTTCTTGTTTTGCCTTTTGTAGGGCGGCAGGAGTTTGCGAAAAGAATTTTTGAAACGAAAAGTGACCATCAGCTGTTTGTTTACCAAGGTATCCTAAGCCTAAAAAGAGCAATCCAACAAAGCCTAATGAGAGTGTTGGTAGTCCTGGAACAAGCGCAAACATAACTAATATAAAGCCAACAATTAAGAGGGTTTTGTACTCTCCAAAAAGCTGGTCCACTGCACCATCGGTAAAGCTTTGATCATCTGATTTATTGGCACGGGTAATGATAATACCAGTAGCTGTTGAGCTAATGAGTGCAGGAAGTTGCGATACTAAGCCATCGCCAATGGTTAAAATGGTATAGGTTTGAGCACTGACACCTAAATCTAAATCGTGTTGAAATGCACCGATAAGAAAACCACCGATGATGTTAATAATGGTAATAATAATACCCGCAACAGCATCTCCTTTGACAAACTTACTCGAACCATCCATTGCCCCGTAAAAGTTTGCCTCTTGAATAATATCTTCACGCCTTTTTCGTGCGGTTTTTTCATCAATAAGCCCTGCATTTAAATCCGCATCAATGGCCATTTGTTTACCAGGCATCGCATCAAGTGTAAAACGTGCTGCAACTTCCGCAACCCGTGTAGAACCTTTGGTAATCACCATAAAATTAATTAATACAAGAATAGAAAAGACCACAATACCAATAACATAATTACCACCCACAACAAATTGCCCAAAACTAGAGATAATCTCACTGACTGAATCAGGACCTTCGTGGCCATTGGTTAAAATCATACGAGTGGTAGAAATATTTAATGAAAGTCTAAAAAGGGTAATAATTAGAATCAGTGTTGGAAATGTCGTTAAATCCGTTGGTTTAGGGATGTACAAAGAAATTAAAATAATAAGTACCGAAACAGAAAGTGAAATAACCAGAAAAAAATCCAGTACAGTACTGGGAAGGGGAACAATAATAATCGCCAAAATAGAAACAATAAAAACGACTACCGTAAGGTCTTTAGCTTTGACCAAAGGTTCTAAATACGGAATAACCTTTGCGAAAAGTGAATTTTGATTTTTTGCCAAGCCATACCTTTAATGTTCAATAATATCTTTAAGCGTCATGGTATCCAAAAACGAATCAATTTTTAATTGAAGTTTATTTAAAATAGGCCATACACGGCAATTACTTCCTTTGCCACCACCTCCAGGACATTTTTGCGCTGAGGGGGCACATTCAAAGACCATTGTTTGTTTCTTTTCAGCGCATTCCACAATCATTTTTAAGGTTATCTCTTCAGGTTTTTTTGCAAGCATAAACCCTCCATGAGCACCTTTAAAAGAAGAAAGAATGGCATCTTTTGCAAGGGATTGAAGAATTTTAGCTAAAAAACTTTTAGAGAGTCCTAGTTGGGTTGAAAGCGTGTCGACATCTTGAGGGGCATTTTTTTGAGCGATAATAATTAATGACAAGAGCGCATATTCGCTAGCTTTCGTTAAGAGCATCTGTTTTCCTAAAGATTAAGTTATGTACTATTTTAAAAATAAGATAAATATTGTACTAAATAAACGTTATATTTTGCTTTAATGACAGCGTGGCATAGTGTTTTTAAAGGTTTATAGACAATTTTAGTTTTTTTTGCTAAAATTTCAAGCTTTAATTTTTTTAAAGTAAATTTAAATACCAATCAGGAGGTCATTATGGCTTTAGGTTCGGCGGAAAAACAAGCAATTGTTAGTCAGTTTGGCAGAAAAGAGGGAGACACAGGTTCTCCAGAGGTACAAATCGCACTTCTTTCAAAAAGAATTGTTGATTTAACAGAGCATCTTCAGAGTAATAAAAAAGATCACTCTTCAAGATTAGGACTTCTTAAACTCGTTGGTCAACGTAAACGATTGATGAAATACCTTAAACATAAAGATTTTGCAACGTACAGCAAAATTATTAAAGAGCTTTCTATTAGAGATAATAAAAAATAGTCAGTGCTTGTCAAACGAAGGAGATTTTTCTCCTTCTCCTCTTTTTTTACTTCTTTACATGTAAATCATTTTTAATTGTTTTTCTTTAATCTTTTTTGAGTAATTACTCTATTTTTAATAATTTTTATGTCTAAAATTATACAGAAAAACGTATAAAAGTAACAGATAAATAAGTTTTATGAATTATAATCGTATAAAAAAACACTAAATTGTTATTTTTTATATATAATAACTTATAAATTAGTTATATTTATGTATAATTAAACCAGCCTTTGTTAAAATCGTTGCTATGAAAACAAACGATATTTTCAATCTTTTACATAATGCGGTGGAATCAAAATTTTTGGGTAAAAAGATTTCTCAGCGTGAGATGGCAGACAAACTTGGTGTGTCAATGCGGACCTATCAGGATTGGAGGCTTGGAAACTCTCAGCCACAAGCAGCATCAGCTATTTTCAAAATGCTTGGTACACTGGATGAGGGAGATGCAATTCGTTTAATTAAACGTATTGCCTTGGAACTGAAGGATGAAACAGCATGAGTACTTTATCAAAACGTGAACGACAAGCTTTAAATGACATTTTTCTTAGCCTTGGGAAAAATGAGGGTTTTTTCGCACGTATGAAAGAAAAAAAAAGTGAGTTTAAGCATTATCTTAAAATGCTTTTTCTACGCCATAAAAAAAACTCCAATCACTCTATTCGTTATTAGCGTTTGTTCTAAACATCTAATACGCATTTAGAACAACGTTTTAAAAATCACTCAAAATTTTTTCTCACGTTTTTACATGTAACCTTTTTGTGCTTTCTAAGTTCTTATTGCTTGACAATACTACACTCAATGTTGTATAATTCAATAAGCAATTAAAGAGGAAGAGTGCTAATTATGAAAAAACCTTCAAAGCAAGAACTGATTTTAGAGTCAATTATACAAGCCTATCTAGAATCAAGAATGCCTATTGGTTCCTCAGAATTACAAATGAAGATGACATTAGGCATTTCTCCCTCTACTATTCGCATTTACTTTAAAAAGCTCTCAGATGAGGGAGCTTTAGAGCAATTGCATGTTAGCAGTGGAAGGGTGCCCACTTTGCGTGCACTGATGGGGTATTGGCAAGAAAAGCTAGATACAACGCATCCTGTTAAGCTTAAGAGCATTGATGCGATTAAGCGTTCCACGCATCACCATCAGCTTTTTTGTATTGTTGAAAATTCAACAGAGAGTATTTTCAAGGAAATTATTCGGGTTGCAAATCGTTTTCTGATTTTGGTTTTTGAACAGCATGAAGTGGTCTTACCTTATAATAGTAAAGTAGAGCATTTTTTGCAAAGAATGATTGGTGTCCAAATGAGAGAACTAAAAGATATTGCGGCACAAGTGGGTTTGTATGAACTGCATGATAAGCTTTCAATGCTTTTTTCACAATCTGCCCTTTTAAGAGAGGGAGATAAAGAGATGTATGCGATTGCTCATGAATTGAAAAATGATACATTTATTAATAGATTTGGAATGCTCCATTTTGTTCAATCCATTGAAGATGGACTCTATTTTGATGGTTTTGTACCACGTGGATGTATGGCAATTAAACAAAAAGCACAATTAAAAGATGAAGACTCAACGGTGGATTTTTTCTGTTTTGGACGAATTGAGAGTAATTTCGAAGATTTTTTTAATCAAGTTAAGGAGTAATATGTGGACGAAACATTAAAAGAAGAGCAGGGTATTACAGATATTTCTGCTGAAATTGTTCCTGAATGTTGCAAGGATGTAGACGCAGAGGTAGGTGAACAAAAAAGCGAAGTAGAAGAGTTAAGAGAAAAAATTGTAGAACTTGAAGATAAGTACTTACGTGCCAATGCTGATTTTGATAATATGAAGCGTCGTTTGGAAAAAGAGAAAATGCAAGCCATTTCGTATGCACACGAAGTTTTTGCACGTGATCTTTTACCTGTAATTGATGCGTTAGAGATGGCAATTCTTGCAGGTAGCAATCAAGAAGTAGACAGCGGTGAGCTTCTTGCTAAGGTGAAAGAAGGTTTGGAGCTAACCATTGAACAGTTTAGAAAAGCATTTGAAAAGCATGGGGTAGAACTAGTGGAGAGTGAGGGTGGCTTTGATCCAAACTTTCATGAAGCGGTCATGCAATTAGAAAGTGAAGAAAAAAATAGCGGTGAGATTTTGCAAGTTTTTCAAAAAGGCTACAAAATCAAAGAGCGTATTTTAAGACCAGCAATGGTGAGTATTGTTAAGTAGCATTTGAATACGACCGCAAGGTTGTGCTTTAGTGCCCTAGTGGCTAACGTAGCCAAAAGAAGCTTTGCTTTGTTGGCGTATAAAAATTAAAATCAAAGGATAAAAAAATGGGAAAAGTTATAGGAATTGATTTAGGAACAACCAACTCATGTGTGAGTGTTTATGAAAGAGGCGAGAGTAAAGTTATTCCAAACAAAGAGGGTAAAAATACAACACCTTCTGTAGTAGCATTTACAGATAAAGAAGAAGTTTTAGTCGGAGATACAGCGAAACGTCAAGCGGTCACCAATCCAAAAAGAACCATCTATTCGATTAAAAGAATTATGGGTCTTATGAGCAACGAAGACAAAGCAAACGAGGCTAAAAAACGCCTTCCGTATGCGGTTGTGGATCGAAATGGTGCATGTGCTATTGAAATTGATGGTAAAGTCTATACCCCACAAGAAATCAGCGCAAAAGTCTTGATGAAACTCAAAGAAGATGCAGAAGCATATTTGGGTGAAGAGGTCACAGACGCCGTGATTACCGTGCCTGCTTATTTTAACGATTCTCAGCGAAAAGCAACGAAAGAAGCAGGTACGATTGCAGGACTTAACGTTCTTCGTATCATCAACGAGCCAACAGCTGCAGCACTCTCTTATGGTTTAGATAAAAAAGAGGCTGAGAAAATCGTTGTTTATGACCTAGGTGGTGGTACATTTGACGTAACTGTGCTTGAGACAGGCGATAATGTTGTTGAAGTTCTCTCTACAGGTGGTGATGCATTCTTGGGTGGTGATGACTTTGATAATAGACTTATTGACTGGTTGGTAGCTGAATTTAAAAATGAAAATGGCATTGATTTGAAATCAGACGTTATGGCACTTCAACGTCTTAAAGAAGCAGCGGAAAATGCTAAAAAAGAGCTCTCTTCTTCGAATGAGACTGAGATTAATTTGCCATTTATCACGGCAGATGCCACAGGTCCAAAACACCTTGTTAAAAAGCTTACTCGTGCAAAATTTGAGTCTATGATTGAAGATTTGGTGGCGCTTACCATCAAAAAAATTAAAGAAGTAGTCAATGATTCTGATTTGAAAAAAGCTGAGATTAAAGAAATCGTTATGGTCGGTGGATCAACACGTGTTCCTTTAGTTCAACAAAAAGTAAAAGAATTTTTTGAAAAAGAGCTTAATAAATCAGTAAACCCTGATGAAGTTGTAGCCATTGGTGCTGCTATTCAAGGTGCGGTTATTAAAGGGGATGTCAAAGACATTCTTCTTTTAGATGTAACTCCATTAAGCCTTGGTATCGAGACTTTGGGTGGTGTGATGACGAAATTGATTGAAAAAGGTACAACCATTCCTGTTAAAAAATCGCAAGTGTTCTCAACTGCAGAAGACAATCAGCCAGCCGTTACCATTCATGCGCTTCAAGGCGAGCGTGAGTTTGCACGAGATAATAAGTCCCTTGGTCAATTTAACCTCGAGAGCATTCCACCCGCACCTCGTGGCGTTCCTCAAATCGAAGTTGCGTTTGACATTGATGCCAATGGTATTTTAACTGTTTCTGCAAAAGATAAAGCAACAGGTAAGGCACAAGAAATTAAAATCTCTGGTAGTTCAGGATTGGATGATGCTGAAATCGAGAGAATGGTAAAAGATGCTGAGCTTCACAAAGAAGAAGATAAAAAACGTAAAGATGCTGTGGATGCTAGAAATCAAGCTGACGCTTTGGCTCACCAAACAGAAAAATCCTTAGGTGAAATGGGCGATGCCATTAGTGCTGAAGAGAAAGCAAAAATTGAAGCAGCACTCAAAGAGCTTAAAGATGTTCTTAGCAATGAGAGTGCAACCAAAGAAGAAATTGATGCGAAAGTCAAATCTTTAAGTGAAGCAAGCCATAAACTCGCAGAAGCCATGTACAAAAAAGATCAAGGCGAAGCGGGTGCCACTGGTAGTGAAAAACCAAAATCAAAAAAAGATGACGATGTCATCGACGCTGAAGTCGAGTAAAACGGGAGTGTTCAAAAATCTGTGTCAGCACCAAGTAGTTCCTAAAATTGTATCATAAATTTAAAGCCTTGTTGAGTCTACCCTCGAAATAAATTGAGAGTTGTGAGAGGGTTAGACTCCAATTTCGTATAGGCATTGTCCATTTTTTTTCTGCATTTTTAATACCCATAAAAAGAAGTTTGAGTAAGCTATCATCATTTGGAAAAGCCCCTTTAGTCTTTGTCAATGTTCTAAACTGGCGATGAACGGATTCAATAATATTGGTGGTATAAATAACACGTCTAATATCTTCAGGGTACTGAAAATACAGTGAGAGGTTATCCCATTTGTTGCGCCATGATTGAAAAACAATAGGGTATTTTTACCCCATTTTTCTTCCAGTTTATCCAGTTCATTTTCAGCTTCTTCTTTGGAAAATGCTTGATAGACTGCTTTAAGTTCACTAGCAAATTGCTTTTGATTGATTGAGCCTATAAACCTGAGGGAATTGCGTATTTGATGGACGATACACAGCTGAACTTCTGTATTGGGAAATACTGAGTTAATCGCTTCAGGAAATCCTTTAAGTCCATCGACTGAGGCAATCAATATATCTTTCACTCCACGGTTTTGCAGATCTGTGAGCACTTGTAACCAGAACTTTGCTCCTTCACTTTCACCTAAATAAAGACCTAATATCTCTTTTTTACCATCGGTTTTAACACCAAGCACGGTATAAAATGCTTTGGAAATATATTTGCCTTCATCTTTCACTTTATAGTGAATGGCATCTAAGAATATAAAGGGATACAGCTCTTCCAAGGGGCGAACGCGCCACTCTTGTAACATGGGTAGGATTTTATCGGTTACGGCGCTTATGGTGGCTTTAGAGAAGCCTACACCGTATATTTCTTCAATAAGGTCAACTATTTGGCTATAACTGTTGCCAAGGGCATAGAGTGAGAGTATCTTTTGCTCTATTTGATCCGACATATGGGTTTGATTTTTCTTCACGATTTGAGGCTCGAATCTACCAGTTCGATCTCTTGGAACATCGAGTTCGAAGTTACCTACTTCACTCTTCATTGTTTTAGAGCTAAATCCATTTTTACGATTCTTTTGCAAATCTTGGGTAAGGTGCGATTCTATCTCTGCTTGAAGTGCTGCTTCTGTTAGTTGTTTAATAAGAGGAGCCAGTGCTCCATCTTTCCCTCCAAGGGCTTTGCCCTCACGTATGTGCTGTAATATTGCCTCTGTGTCTATCTGAAATTCCATCGTTCAATCCTTGTGTATTTGAAATACTACCTGATTGACACAGAATTTCTAACGCTCCCAGTAAAACCCCTGCATGACCTAGCTTTTGGCTAGGTCATACCTTTACATGTAAAGCTCTACCCATTTAAATGTGAAAGATTTTCATTAGGTAGGTTTTGCTCCATAATTTCTATCTCTTCTCTTCCTGTACGTAAAATTTCTGGACTAGTTTTTAAATGTTTGTTTTTGATTTTTTCAGGATACTCTACATTTCTTAAAATGTGTTTGATGGTGTTTAGTCGAGCCTGTTTTTTGTCGTCTGAAAGAACAATCATCCATGGAGTTCGAGGGTTATTCGAAGCTAACAGCATAGAGTATTTGGCAATGGTGTAGTGATCCCAAAGCTCTTGTGATTTTTCATCGACAGGAGAGAGTTTAAACTGTTTTAGAGGGTCGTTTTTTCGCTCCAAAAAGCGTTTGGCTTGTTCTTCTTTACTCACTGAAAAGTAAAATTTAAAAAGAATAATCCCTGAGTTTACAAGCATTCTCTCAAATTTTGGTACTTCCCGTAAAAACTCTTTATGTTCTTTTTGCGTACAAAATCCCATAACAGGCTCAACCCCTGCACGGTTATACCATGACCTATCAAATAAAACAATTTCTCCAGCTGAGGGTAAATGCCCTGTATAGCGTTGAAAGTACCACTGTGTTCGTTCTGTATCGGAGGGTTTTGGTAGTGCCACAATACGAGCACCTCTTGGATTTAAATGCTCCGTGATACGTTTAATCGTGCCTCCTTTGCCCGCCGCATCTCGCCCTTCAATAAGGATAAGTACTTTTAAACCTTTCTCTTTGACATGGTTTTGAAATTTTAGTAGCTCAATTTGAAGGTGTTTGAGTTCTTTTTCATACTTTAATTCACTTTTTTTAACCCAAACTTGAACTTTTTCCTCTTTTTTAGAGGGGTGTTCTAATGAAGTTTCTTCTAAAGGCGTTGGTGATTTTTTCTCTTTGCTCATAGATGAATGCCCTTTTTACATGTAATGTGTGAAAATCGTTTTAATTTAAAAAATATTTAGGCTCGTTGGATACAATCACTTTATTTCTTCAAAAAGGTTGCTTGTGCGATATATACAACGATATGTTTTGCTTTTTTTTATTTTGATTGTATCACTTTTTGGTGTTGAAAAATCAAAAGTATTAACCCCTGAGGAAGCTTTTGATGTTCAATTTACACAAAGTAGACAAGGTGTGGTGATCAAGGTTGGATTGGGTGAGGGCATTTATCTGTACGATGATAAAATGAAATTAGAGCTCACAAAACCTAAGCTGCTTGATTTGATGTCGTGGGTGGAACGACCAGCCCCTGAGCCTCATGAAGAGTATTTGATACAACAAAAATCGTTTGAGTTATTTATACCGCAGATGCTTTTGGATGAATATGCCACAAATGGTTCTGCAACGCTTAAGTTTTCTTATCAAGGGTGTTCTATGCTTGGTATTTGTTATCAACCCATGAACAAAGAGATTGTCCTAGGAAAAAACGGTGTTTCTTTTGAGACGAACTCCTTAACGCTTTCAGAACAAGACGCCATTGCCAAACAATTGATGCAAGGCAATGTCTTTTGGGTAGTGCTTAGTTTTTTTGGTTTTGGTTTATTGCTCTCACTCACTCCGTGTGTGTTTCCAATGATTCCTATTTTATCCTCTATTATTGTTTCTCAACCCAGTATGAAAATGAATGCAAAAAAAGGCTTTTTACTCTCTTTGGTGTACGTTTTAGCCATGTCATTTGCGTACACAATAGCAGGGATTTTAGCAGCTCTTTTTGGCGCAAATCTGCAAGCTTCTTTACAAAACCCATGGGTTATTTCTGTTTTTAGCCTTATTTTTATTTTATTAGCACTTTCTATGTTTGGATTTTATGAGATTAAAATGCCCAATTTTATTCAGACAAAAATCAGCAAAAAAACGGGTGAAATGCAAACACAAGGTGTTTTTGGTATTGCCATTATGGGTTTTTTATCGGCATTAATTGTTGGTCCTTGTGTGGCTGCTCCTTTGGCTGGGGCATTAATCTATATTGGTCAGAGTGGTGATGTTGTCCTAGGTGGTTTGGCTCTTTTTGTCATGAGCCTTGGCATGGGTGTTCCATTGTTGCTTATTGGAACCACAGCAGGTCGGTATATGCCAAGACCTGGTCTTTGGATGCAAAGGGTGAGTGCCATTTTTGGTGTGATGCTCTTAGGGGTTGCCATTTGGATGCTCTCACGCATTCTTCCTGCACATGTGAGTATGGCGTTATGGACACTTTTAGTGGTGAGTTCTGCCATTTATTTTGGAGCTTTAGAACCTTCAAAAACAGAGGCTTCAGGGTGGAATAAACTTCTCAAAAGTTTTTTAGTCCTCTTTTTGGTGTATGGCTTATTGTTATTTGTTGGCTTTATCAGTGGCGCACATAACCCTTTACGTCCTTTGGAAAAATTAACAACCAAAGAGGGACTTTCTGCTGAACCATCTTCTTTGTTTACGAAGGTAAAAACCATAGATGCACTGAATACCCATCTCAAAAATGCTACAAAACCTGTCATGCTTGATTTTTATGCGGATTGGTGTGTGAATTGTGTTGAGTTTGAACACTTAACCTTTAGCGATGAGCGAGTGAAAGAGAAACTGGCTCATTTTACATTGTTAAAAGCAGATGTAACTTATAATACCTCCGATGATCAAGCCCTTCAAAAAGCGTTTACTATTTATGGTCCTCCTGCTATTTTATTTTTTAAAGAGGGAAAGGAAGTCCAAGAATTACGTTTAGTTGGCTTTAAAAATGCCGATGAATTTTTGGCACATTTGGAAAAATTAGGAGTGTAGTATCGTGGCAATGCATGTAGTTTTAATTGTAGAGGTTGAGGGTCTAAAAGATAAGGTTATTTTTGAAAAACATTTGAAAAAAGAGGGTTTTACGCCTATCGAAGAAGAAGAATTTGCCTATGAGGGTGATACCACGACGCATCTTTTTAGTACCCGTGCGTTTATTTTAGAAGTGGTCGAAAAAGGGCTTAAAAAATCAGGATTCCTTACATGTAAGATTATGTTTCAAGTGGGAGAAAATCCAATGGAAGCGTATCGTTTCAGTCATGAAAATAATACGTTTGAACCAGTAGCTATCTAAGAGAGCTTTTTAAAGCTCTCTTTTTGGTTTATTTAAAAAAAGCAAGGGCTCGCTCTAAATCTTCTTTGGTGTCAATGCCAAAACTTTGACTTTCCACTTCCACCATAGCAATGTTATAGCCATGATAAAGCGCACGCAACTGCTCTAGCTTTTCGATATGTTCCATAGGTGCGTAGGGAAGGGCACAAAAGGTCTCAAGCGCACTTTTGCGAAACGCATAAATGCCTAAATGCCCAAAATAGCCCTCAAAGCCACCTTCTCTATCATACGGAATAACACTTCTGGAAAAGTAGATAGCATTGCCATTGGCATCTAAGATGACTTTGACAAGATTGGGATCTTTTACATGGCTAAGATCAATCTTCTTGCACGCACTCGTAATTAGCGCTTCAGTACTTTTAGCTTTTTCAATCACTTTTTGCACGACATTCTCTTCAATAAACGGCTCATCGGCTTGCACGTTGATAATGATTTCATCCTTATGAAGCCCTAGTTTTGAAGCGGCTTCATTGATTCTGTCTGTTCCACTTTGGTGTTCTTGGGAGGTTAAAATGGCTTTAAAACCATACTTTTGTGCCAAAGTGACCACTTCGTGAGTATCGGCGGCGATAGCAACATCGTCAAGATTTTGCACACGCTTTGCTGTGGCTATCACCATAGGAAAACCGTGAATGTCTGCTAGGATTTTATTCGCAAAGCGTGTGGAAGCAAGGCGTGCTGGGATGATAATCATGGCTTAACCTTGTTTAAAAAGTCAAAAATTTCTGCTTCAATCTTCTCTTTTTTAACCACGCTATCGTGAATAATGGCTTCATTAAATAAGGCACGAATGCACTCAGGAATCTTTACATGTAAAGCGTTGCTGATACCTTCAAGTGCTTCTTTATCGCTGTATGTGACACTGTCTTCTTTGATAGCATTCAACATCGTTGGCGCAAATTTTGTCCACTCAGCTGTTGAGCATAGAACACACGGAAGTGGTTTTATTTTAAGCTCTTTGTAGGCTTTAAGACACGTTGCCGTATGCGGGTCCATAATGTAGCCTTTGTTGGCATAGTGCTTAATTTGCTCTTTGCCAAAGGTATCATCGCAATAAACCGCCTCAAAATCGTCTTGTATGCACGCTAATTCTTTTTGTGTGAGTGTATAGAGTTTATCTTCTTTCAGTGCTTCCATCAGCTCTTTCGTACGTTCTGCTCCAAATTTGTCAAACAAAACACGTTCTACGTTGGAGGAAATGAGAATATCCATCGCAGGAGAGGTGGTCTGTAAAAGTGTTCGGCTTCGCAAGTCATAAACACCTGTGCTAATCAGATCGGTTAAAATATTGTTGATGTTAGAAGCAATCAAAATTTTCTGAATGGGTAAGCCCATCTTTTTCGCATAATACGCCCCTAAGGCATTTCCAAAATTGCCACTAGGAATAATGGTGTAAAAAGGTTTTCCAAGCGCAACCTTGCCTTGTTTAAGAAGGGCGACATAGGCATAGATATGGTAGATAATTTGAAAAATAATACGTCCAAAATTGACCGAGTTTGCTGCACTGAGTTTAATATCTTTAGCACTGAGTGCTTCTTTGAAACTAGGCGATGCAAGCAGGTTTTTGAGCGCATTTTGGGCATCATCAAAATTGCCATGAATACCGATAATTTTAAGGTTTGGACTCTTTTGTGTGGTCATCTGTAAGCGTTGAACATCACTGGTTCCCCCATCGGGATAAAGGCAAACCACTTTGATGTTTGGCTTATTGGCAAAGGTATCCAGCGTTGCAGGTCCCGTGTCACCGCTGGTTGCCGCCAAAATGAGATACTGCTCACCTAGCTTTTGTGCAAGGTGTGAAAGAATATACCCAAACGGTTGTAAGGCCATATCTTTAAAAGCACGTGTAGGACCGTGGTAGAGTTCATTGACAAAAAGGTCGTCTTCGATTTGAACCAAAGGTGTTGGCTCAGTAGCATCATCAAATGCATCATACAAGGCAACCGCTTTTTGCATGACCTCTTCTTCAATGTCAATGTTGAAGAGTCTTAAAATATCCAGCGTAATCTCTTTATAGCTTTTCTTGGAAGCTTTTTCTAAAAAGTCAGTATCAATGTTAGGTAAGTTCTCAGGTACATAAAGTCCACCAAAGCTAGCACTAGGATTTAAAATAGCATAGGAGAAGGGGACTTTTTGTGATTTTTTTCCATCGTTTCCACGGGTTTCAATAAACATCATGCTTTCCTTATTCTTTAATAATGGTGCCAATACCATTTTTGGTAAAAAGCTCTAGTAAAATGGAGTGTTGAACTCTTCCATCAATGATGTGTGCACATTCAACGCCACCTCGAATAGTTTCTAGGCAAGCGTCCAGTTTTGGAATCATACCCCCACTAATCGTGCCATCTTTTTTGAGGGCTTTGATTTTGGCTTTATCAAGGCTGGAGATAAGATTACCCTCTTTGTCCAATACACCAGGTGTGTCTGTTAGAAAAATAATTTTTTTCGCTTGCAAGGCAACGGCTATCTTACTCGCAGCCAAATCAGCATTGATGTTATAACCTGGGTGGTCTATATCATCACCTGCGGCTATAGGGGCAATGACAGGAATGAATTTTTCACGAATCAAATGCTTAAGTACTTTTTTGTCCACTTTGGTGATTTCACCCACAAGCCCATACTTACCATCGTCCATAGGGCGAGCACGCATAAAATTAGCATCTTTCCCTGTAATACCAATCGCTTTTGCACCATGATGATTCAATAAAGTTGTGATTTCTTTGTTAATGCTTCCGCTTAAAACCATCTCAACTACTTCCATTACGTGTTCATCCGTGACACGTAAGCCATCGATAAAATTGCTCTTAACTTCAAGCTTATCGAGTAAAGCATTGATCTTCTTTCCTCCACCATGCACAATAACAGGTTTAATACCTACAAGGTAGAGCAAAACAATATCTTTTGCAAATTGCTCTTTAAGTTCTGGGTTGATTTGTGCGGCTCCGCCGTATTTGATCACAATGGTTTTTTTGCTGAATTGCTTAATGTACGGCAATGCGTCCATTAAAATTTGTGCTTGTTGAATTTTGTGTTGCACGTAGTATCCTTTAGGATATGATGGGAGGTTTTATTTTAGCTTATATGAGCTAAAAGAGTGTTGATATTTGCTCGTGTGTGCTCTGAAATTTCAATTTCAAGGTTTAAAAGAGAAAGAGGAACACAAAAATGTGACATTTTAACAGCATCTTTTTGTGTGGTTAAAATAGAGCTTGCACGATGGGTTTCCAAAAGATTTATAAGCTCTTCTTCGGTGTACATGTAATGATCTTCAAAAGTGACTTTTCCAATAATATTATTGGGTAAATAGGCATCCAATCGGCTTGGTTTTGAAATGGCAGTCACCAAAAGCATGCGAGATGTTGGATTGAACACTTCAACATGGCGTGTAAAATCTTCATCTTCTACAATGACTAAATCAGCTCGTTTATATAAAAAATGAGGCTCCCTGTAAGGCCCACTTGGTAGACAAAACATGTTTTTAGGCTCTGGGTTGGGGCGCATTAAAATATCTATTTTTGCAATACTGCTTTTTGAAAAACCATCATCTAAAAAAATGAGTTTAACACCATTTTTTTTAGCAAAACGAATGGCTTCTATACGGTCTTCACTCACGATAACAGTCGCATGAGGTAGGGATTTGGCATAGAGCATAGCTTCATCACCACTCGCCATAACATCACACAAGACTTGCCCACGTTGTGAAACTAAAATGAGTCCTTTGGACTTACGCCCATAGCCTCGAAGAATAATACCTATGTCCGTATACTCTTTTGCTAAAGCAATACTAAAGGGTGTTTTTCCATTGCCTCCAACGGTCAAATTTCCAATACTGATAATAGGAATACCAAAAGATTTTTGTTCTTTTTCACCTTTATAGCGTTTCCATAAGACAACACCACAATAAATCAGGCTTAGGGGCAAGAGAAGGTATGAAAGGAACGTTTGAAAGAAAGATGTTGGGTAGAAGAGATAATCTTCTACCCATAATATATACTTTGAACGTTTAAACACGACTTTTAGCAATTTCTTTGATTTGTTCACAAATATAAAGGACATCTTTATCACTGAGACTACAATAAATGGGTAGTGATAAGATTTGTTGGTAATTACTTAATGCTTTTGGAAAATCATTAACTCTTAAGTTATATTTTTGTTTGTAATAACTCAAAAGATGCATGGGAATATAGTGCAGTGCGGTATAAATACCACGTTCTTTAAGCTCTTTAGCAAAGTTATCTCTGTTTTTATCAATTTTGATAATGTATTGTGAGTAAATATGGTCTCTTTTTTTAATAGGTGTTGAAACATGTGGGCATGAAGCCAGTTCTCTGTTGTAGATATCTGCAATTTCTAATCGTCTCTCGATAAATTGCTCATTTTTTTCAAGTTGCCCAATAGCAAAAGCGGCATTGAGTTCATTGAGGTCATATTTTAAGCCAATATCAACCACGTCATAGACATAGCCTAAGTTACCAAATTTATCCCAACCCTCTCCCACAATAGCATGATTACGAAGTAATCGTGCACGGCTTGCAAGTTCTGGATCTTTTGTGGTTAACATACCTGTACTGGAGATAGAGTGATTGACTTGTGGATTAAAGCGAAAAACCGTAATATCTGCCTCAAGTGAACCTACCTTCTTGTTTTTGTATGTTGCCCCAAGAGCAGCAGTTGCATCTTCAACAATTTTAATATCATATTTTTTTGCCAATGCGTAAATCGCATCCAAATCTGCTGTTTGTCCTGCAACATGGCTAATAAAAACACCTTTAAGTTTTTTGGCTGTGTTGTTTTTGAGCATACTCTCTAATTGCTCAACATCAATATTAAAATCATCTTTGTCAATGTCAACAAAAATAGGCTCCGCATCAAAATGTCGAATAACCTCCGCTACGGAAGGAAATGCATTGACTGAACAGATGATTTTATCCCCTCGTTTAAGATCAAGTGCACACATGGCAAGATGCATGGCGGCGGTCCCATTTACGGTTGAAATGGCATCACCACATGGAATATACTTCATAAAATCCTGTTCTAGTGTAACAACTTTATTTGCTTTTTCTAAGTCTAAGACTTCATTAATGAGTGTTCGCTCTCTTTGGTCAACTAATGGTTTATAAAATGGTATTTCTCGCATAAGATTCCTTTATTTTATGTCTATAACGGGTGCTATAAGGGGCAGTTTACCCTTGAAGCTATTTTTTTCTATACGTTCAAAAATCATCTCCACAAGGGATGATTCAAATCCTGAAGCGACAAGTGCTGCTTTTGTTTTATGCTCTTTCATATGAGCCATAAGTACTGTATCAATTTGGGCATAACTAAAACCAAATTCCTCTTCATCTTTTTGGTTTTCCCATAAATCTGCCGAGGGAGCTTTGGTTAAAATAGATGAAGGAACACCTAGATGTGCAGCAAATTCAAAAATTTCTGTCTTAAACAGTTCACCAATAGGATTAATGGCGCAGGCTAAATCACCAAAAATGGTTCCATAGCCTAATAAAATTTCACTTTTATTGCTTGTACCAAGTACCAAAGCATTTTCTCGTGCTGAAATATCGTACAAAACTGCCATACGCATGCGGGCACAAAAATTACCAATACGTAGTTTTGAAGCCTCTTTTTTATCCTGAAAATAAGTATCGCTTAAGGCACCAATTGAGATTTTTTCAACAGGGATTGAAAATTTTTCACACAGCTCAGTTGCATGTTCCAAACTTGCTTTACTAGAGGTTGAAGAGGGAAGCATTACGCCTAAAAAATTCTCATTAAATGCTTTCTTAGCAAGGATAGCTACAACAGCAGAATCCACACCACCGCTAATTCCTAAAATAACTTTTGCGAATCCAGCTTTTTTAACCTCATCTTGTAAGAATGAGATTAGATACTTCTCAAGAGAGGCATATGTTTTCACTGTAACAACCTTTTAGAGTGATTTCAATTTTCAATCATTATACAAAACTTACAATTAATGCATTCTTTTAAGGTTTGTCAATTCAAGGTTGAATGTGATAAAATCACTCCTAATTTTATATTATGACAGAGAGTTGACAATGGATATTAAAAGTAAAGCATGTGGTGCTTATGGTACAAACTGTTATATCGTCAAAATAAATGACAAAGAAATCATTATTGATCCAGGGGTAAATGCTACCGCATGGGTGTTGGGCGAAGTTGAAAATCCTGTGGCAATTTTAAATACACACGGTCATTTTGATCATGTCTGGAGCAATCATGAGCTTGCTGAGAAGTTAAACATACCTATTTATGCTCCTGAGGGTGATTGTTTTATGCTTGAGAATGATCCTTTTTTGCAAGGAACACCATCAAGCCATGCGGATGTGTGTGTAAGGGGCGATGAAACATTTGCAATTGAGGGAATAAATGTTGCATTTATGCATTTTCCAGGTCATACGCCTGGATGCAGTGTCATTTTGATAGAAAACGCACTCTTTAGTGGGGATTTTATTTTCAAAAATTCGATTGGAAGGTATGATTTTCCATACAGTGATGCGGAACAAATGCGTATTAGTTTGGAAAAGTTTTTAACCCTTGAAGGCAATTGGGAGATTTATCCAGGGCATGGATCTCCTACAACGCTTCAACATGAGCAAAAAAATGTACCGCATTGGCTTGCGGTTTTATGAGAGCTCTTTGGAGTTAATGGTGGCTTGCAATTCATCTATTTTTGTTTGAAGGATATGGTGTTCAAGAATAACCGCTTGAAAGATGCCTTCAAACACTTTAATCTCATTAATCATTCCAATCACTTTAATTTCTCGTTTACGCGCCTCTTCAAATCTTCCTTTGGCTTCAAATGTAATTAAATCACCTACTTTTGCAGGTGCAAAAAATTTACTTCGACACCCAATAATAACTAAATTTTCTTCATTGACTGCTGAGATAGCAGCATATTCAGCCGAAGCAAAAATAAAACCGCTGTGAATGAGTCCAAATTCATCAACTACCATTTCATTTGTGGTTTGCAACATAACTTTGGCACTATTTTTTTTAAGTTCTACAAGGTTCCCCGCAAAAGTACTTTTAATTTTTCCATGAGTTTTGAGTTCATCATTTAAAAAAGTTGTATCGTTTAAAAGCTCTTCTGTACTTTCTGCCTCATCCTCAAAAGAGGGAGTATTTTCAAGTGCCTCTTGAGCCAAACTCATTTTATTTTTTGCCATCTAGCATCCTTGCTGGGTTTATTCTGTTTGCTCGCAAATCGTCTCTTTTATCGTTTTGCTTTAATGTAAACGCGTTTAGGGGCAGGAAACCCCTCTATGGTGAGTTCTGGGTTGGAGGCATCTAAAAAGTTTTCTAAACTCTCCCCATAAATCCACTCTGTTTTTCGTTGTTCATTCGCATCGGTTTTTTTGATTTCTAAAACTTCTATCTCTCTAAATTTTGCACGTTCTAGCCAATTGATAAGGGCTGGAATGGTTGGTACAAAGTAAACATTAGGAATTTTAGAGTAGGTTTTTGATGGGCACAGTGCCACGGGGGTATCGCCATCAATCATAAAGGTATCTAAGATAAGCTCTCCTTCAGGATTGAGCCCTTGATAGAGTGCTTTTAGGGTTGCAATAGGGTCACTTCGATGATAGAGCACACCTAAGCAAAAGAGGGTATCAAACTTATGTTCATACAGAGGTAAGTGCTCCACCCCTAACATTTCATAGACAATATCGCTTTGAATCAAATGGTTGATAAAATCAAACTGAGTTTTATACAAAGCAGAAGGATCAAATCCTACAAGCTTTTTAGGGTTTTGTTTCAGCATACGAAAAAGATAATAGCCATTATTACAGCCAATATCGCCAACCACTTTTCCTTCCAAATTAAAATACGGTTCTAAGAGGTTGTATTTGATGAAACTCTGCCACTCTGTGTCAATAAAGGTGCCAAAGAGCTCAAAAGGACCTTTCCTCCACGGACGAAGCGCTAAGGCACAGTTATGAATTATCTCTCTTTCCCATTCGTTTACATGTAAAGAATGAATACTGATACAATTTTCAAGCGTTATGGTGATATTTTTTGGGGAAGGCAGTGTTTGCAGCGCCTCACGCATCGGTGCAATATCTTTCCATTGAAGCCAGTTTAAGCGTTCTTGTCGAAGGGTGTTTAAAGGCATTTACAGGCTACTCAAAAAGGCTTTTACTGGTTTCAACACTCTTATTGACCCCTTTTTTGACGCCATCGGTGACCGTTTTGTATTCAAGAAGATTTTCATCACACTCTTTATGATAGATGCCCATGCTATCGTAGTATTCTTTACATCCGTTGTAATAACGATGCGATACACCTCGGTCGTTAAAATAGAGGCAACCTTGTAAGAGAAGGGCAGTTAAAAGGATTAATATTGTTTTCATGGTAGCTATAATAGCATTTCAATGATTAAATTTTCAAGGGTTGTTATGGAGCAGATTTTAGAGCATTTTAGAGCTATTACGGCAATTCCTCGGTGTAGTTTTCATACTACGCAAATGAGGGAGTACATTGAGGCATTTGCATTAACGTGTGGATTTGAAGTGCAAGAAGATGAAGTTGGAAATGTTTTGTGTCAAAAAGGAGTGCCCCATATTTGCTTACAATCTCATTATGATATGGTCTGTATCGGCGAGGTTGAACGTATTGAAATTGTTGAGGAACACGGACTTTTAAAAGCTAAAAACTCAACACTGGGTGCAGATAATGGCATGGGCATGGCAATCATGTTTTGGGCAATGCAACATCATGATAATTTAGAATGTTTGTTTACGGCAGATGAAGAGGTAGGGCTTATTGGAGCCATGCAGTTTACCATGCCTTTAAAAGCTGCGTATTTGCTTAATCTTGATGCCGAAGAAGCGGGAGAAATTTACATTGGGTGTGCAGGAGGTGTGGATGTCATCGCTTCTATGAAACTAAATTTTTCACCCCTTGAAAAAGAGCATTTAATCTATGAAATTTCTGCATTTGATTTTATGGGTGGACATTCGGGCGTGGATATTGATAAAAAAATACCCTCAGCCATTAAAGCATTAGGCTATGAGCTTTTAGCGCATGAAGATTTGTATCTGATTGCACTAGAGGGTGGACAGAGGCGCAATGCCATTGCAAAGAGTGCATGGGCAATTGTGGCAACAAAAACTCCTTTACATGTAAAGGATTCACGCTTACATGTAAAGAGCGTAGAAAAGCACACGTACACAACGTATATAGAACAATCTACATGCATTATAAAAACATTGGGTGCGTTTGCACAGGGTGTTCGAGAGTGGGATAGAGCGCTTGATATTCCCTCTATCAGTATCAATTTAGGAGTACTTTCTCAAGAGAGAAATACCCTGCGTTTGGATTGTGCTTTGCGTGCCATGGATGATGAAAATTTGGCTATACTTGCCAACGAAACTCAAGCATTTTTTCATGCTTTAGGATTTGAAGTAGCTCAAGAGGGATGGCATGGCGCTTGGAAGCCTGAGGTTAGTCTGTTTGCTAAAAAAGTTCAAGAAAGCATGAAAGATTTTTATCCTTATGCGCCTTTTAAAGCGATTCATGCAGGATTGGAGTGTGGGGAGCTTATTGCCCATCAGAAAAAAAAGATTGAAGCGGTTTCTATAGGTCCTACTATTCGTTACCCTCATTCGCTAAGAGAAGAGTGTGACATAGCGTCGGTTTACCAGACTGCACAGGTGGTTGAAGCGTTGATTAATACATTGAAGGAATAAATTATGGCGTTAATACATTCTCTTTCATTACCTTTGGGTAAAACATTAGAGCATTTTGAATTAGAAGATCCTACAAGAAAGCGTTATTCCAGTAGAGAACTTTATGGTAAAGGCGGTTTTTTAATTGCGATTATGTGTAACCATTGTCCGTATGCTAATGCGATTTGGAAGCGCTTAAATGCTGTGGCTGAATTTGCGAAAAAATTAGACATTACTACTGTTGCAATTAATCCCAATATTCATCCCAATTATCCTGAAGATTCTCCTGCGCATATGTTGGATAAAATTGAAAAGCTAGGTATCGAATATCCTTATTTAATTGATGAAGCACAAACCGTTTCTAAAAGTTTAGGTGCAGTGTGTACGCCTGATTTGTTTTTATTTGATGCTGAAGAAAAACTCTATTATCATGGCAGATTGGATGATAATTGGAGAGATGAGCGTAGCGTTAAAGAAGAAGAGTTACGAGAAGCGATAACGCTTTTATTTAGTAAACAAGAAGCGCCTAAAATCCAACACCCCTCACAAGGATGTTCTATCAAATGGATCGATACGGTAACGGGGTAATTAAACTTTAAAGCTTTGGGTCGTTTTACAATAAGCTTGTAAAAAACAATTTTCACATAAGGGATGGATGGCTTTGCAGGTGTATCTGCCAAAAAGCACCATCGCTTGATGAAGCGTGGCTAAGTCATCTTTGAAAAGTTTGGTCAAATCTTCTTCTGTTTTAATGGCAGTTTTTGCACTACTCAGTCCTAGGCGATGTGCCACACGAAAAACATGCGTATCAACCGCCATAAGATTGGCATTGGTGTATTCTATCATGACCACATGGGCTGTTTTTTGCCCAACACCAGCAAGTCCCATTAATTTTTCCTCATCCAAAGGGATTTCACCCTCATAGTGTTCGACGACCTTTTGTGCCATTTTGAGAAGATTGAGCGCTTTATTGTTAAAAAAAGAACAAGAATTGATAAACGATTTAATCTCATCAAGATTGGCATTGGCTAGCGCATGAGCATTGGGGTAGCGCTCAAAAAGAGCAGGGGTGATGAGGTTAACACGTTTATCGGTACATTGCGCTGAGAGCATGACACAGACGAGTAATTCGTATAAATTTTTATAGTTAAGTTCTGTCACTGCTTTGGGATAATGCTCTAAAAAGAGTGCTTTAATAGCTTTGATTTCTGCTTTGCTTGCCTTTTTCATTTTTACCTTTGCTTCGTTTAGAAAAAATTATACCGATAATCCTTTTAGATACAATTCAAAAATTATTTCAACAAAGGATTTGAGTGAAAAAAGTTATTTTAAGTGGTATTGCATCTGCGGTACTTGGAATGAGTTTAAATGCAGCAGTTTACGCAACTGTTAATGGTGAAGATGTAACCGATCAAGATATTGCTGTGCTTATGAGAGCAATGCAAGGTGCAAAGTTTGAAGAACTTCCCTCTGATGCAAAACAAAAGATTGTTGAACAAGCAGTTGAGCGCAAACTTTTAACCAAAGAAGCCCTCAAAAGCGGCGTTGAAAAAGATAAAGAGTATACCGATGCGCTTAAGCGTATTAAAGAGGATCTTTCTTTAGAACTTTGGATGAAAAAAATCTATAACAATGTTAAAGTAGATGCCAAAGAAGTGAAAGATTATTATGACAAAAATGCGGATAAATTTATGCAACCAGCAACGGTTAAAGCACGTCATATTTTAGTGAAAAGCGAAGAAGAAGCCAAAGCTGCAATTAAAGAGCTTAGTGGTTTAAGTGGTCAAAAACTCAATGACAAATTTGTTGAATTAGCAACCACAAAATCAACAGGACCTAGCGGTCAAGGTGGTGGTGATTTAGGTTGGTTTGCTGCTAATCAAATGGTAAAACCTTTTGCAGATGCAGCGTTTGCACTTAAAAAAGGTGAGTACACAACAACACCTGTTCAAACTCAATTTGGCTACCATGTTATTTTAGTTGAAGATACCAAAGCAGCTGAAAAAGCGTCGTTTGAGATGGTGAAACCTCAAATTGAAAATGGTTTAAAAATGGAAAAATTCCGTGTTGAAGTTGCTGATAAAGCTCAAAAACTACGTCAAGGTGCGAAAGTAACACTTAAGTAATTTAAGACCAAAGTAAAGGGCGTTTTTTTATGGTAAATGCAAAAATTTTTGATTGTATCCAAGCAGGTGTTGTGACAGGGGATGATGTAGCAAAACTATTTGCTATTGCTAAAGCAAATCATTACGCACTTCCTGCGGTGAATGTTGTGGGCACGAACTCCATCAATGCGGTGTTAGAAGCAGCAAAAGTGGCTAACTCTCCTGTGATTGTTCAGTTTTCCAATGGAGGCGCTGAGTTTTACGCAGGTAAAGGGGTTGGTGGGCTTCAAGCAGGTATTTTGGGCGCTATCAGTGGGGCATTGCATGTCCATACTGTAGCAGAGGCTTATGGAGTGGCTGTCATTTTGCATACAGACCACGCCGCACGTAAACTCCTACCATGGATTGATGGTCTCTTAGATGCCAGTGAAGCGCATTTTGCAAAAACAGGCAAACCTCTTTTTAGTTCACATATGCTTGATCTCTCGGAAGAGCCTTTGGTGGAGAATGTTCAAACGTGTGTTGCCTACCTTAAGAGAATGAGTAAAATGGGAATGACCTTAGAGATAGAACTTGGATGCACAGGCGGCGAAGAAGACGGTGTGGACAATTCACACATGGATAATTCTGCTTTGTACACGCAACCTCAAGATGTTGCGTATGCGTATGAAGAGCTCATGAAAGTGAGTCCAAATTTTACCATTGCTGCTTCTTTTGGCAATGTGCATGGGGTTTATAAACCAGGGAACGTGCATTTAACACCAAAAATTTTAGATAATTCTCAAAAATACATTGAGGAAAAATTTAAAACAGAAGCAAAACCTGTCAATTTTGTTTTTCATGGTGGAAGTGGCAGTGAACTCGCTGATATTCGTGAAGCGGTGGGTTATGGTGTCATTAAAATGAACATTGACACCGATACACAGTGGGCATTTTGGGAAGGAACAAAGGGGTATATTGAAAAATATGCTGCATACCTTCAAGGACAAATTGGTAACCCAGAGGGTGAAGATAAGCCTAATAAAAAATACTATGACCCACGCAAATGGCTTCGTCCTGGTGAAGAAGCAGTGAAAAATCGCTTGCTTCAAGCCTTTGAAGACCTTAATTGTATGAATCGTAACTAATCTTTTTGAAAGCCTCGTTTGAGGCTTTCTTTACGTTACATGTAAACATGTTTTCTCCTTCCATTTTTGAATCACACTTTTTTCATAACCGTACCTTCTACCTCAAACGTGATGACCTTTTGCATCCTGATTTTTCAGGCAATAAAGCACGAAAGTTTCACTATTTTTTAACGCATGATTTCCCTCATATTAAACGCATTGTAAGCTCAGGCTCCAACCAATCCAATGCTATGTATTCGCTCTCCGTTTTAGCTCGTCTCAAAAATTGGGAATTTTTCTATGTGTGCGACCATATCCCTTCGTTTTTAAAAGAGAATCCCATAGGCAACTATCAAGCGGCTTTGGAGAATGGTATGAGGGTGATTGAGTCACATGCTCGTGAAGATACCGTGCTTGAATATCTCGATGAGCACAGTTTACATGTAAGTGAAGGGGGACGGCAAAGAGAGGCGGAAGAAGGTATGCAACGCTTAGCCGAGGAACTCAAAGCCGATGTCTATCAAGCAGGACTCAAAGAGCCTTACCTTTTTTTACCCTCGGGTACTGGAACCACCGCACTTTTTTTGCAAAAGCATTTGCCTTTTCCCATCTTTACATGTAACACCGTTGGCAATAGTGCTTATTTACAACAGCAGTGGGAAATGGTTGAGCCTTCTTTGCGTTGTTATCCTAGAATTTTGGAAGGTTCCAAGAAGTACCATTATGGAAAATTATACATAGAATTGTATGTATTATGGGAAAAATTAAAGACAGAAATGGGTGTGGAGTTTGATTTGGTCTATGACCCCGTGGGATGGAGTGTTTTTTTAGAGCATTTACCCACACTTCAAGGAGACCCCATTTACCTCCACCAAGGCGGTCTTTTGGGTAATATCTCGATGGAAGAACGCTATAAGCGAAAAAAAACTATAATGAAGACCTTATAAAGGAGAAATTATGCTACTTTTAAAAACAAATGAAGAAAATTTTAAAGCCCAATTTGATGAACTTTTACGTCGAGGGCATATGGATATGGACAATGTCTCTAAAATCGTGAGTGGTATTATTGCGGAGATTAAAATAGAAGGTAATGAGGCTTTAAAACGCCATATTGAAAAATTTGATAAATGGCATGTTGAAAATGACGCTTCACTAGAAGTCTCCACGGATGCTATGAAAAAAGCCTACGATGCGCTTGATGCAAAACTAAGAGAAGCACTGGAACTTGCGTATAAACGCATTTATGCTTACCATGAAAAACTCATGCCAAAATCATGGCTTGATTTTGAAGACAATGGCACGGTTTTGGGGCAAAAAGTCACCCCCGTGGACAGAGCTGGGCTTTACATTCCTGGTGGCAAAGCGGCGTACCCAAGCTCACTTTTGATGAATGCCATTCCCGCTATTGTGGCAGGTGTGAAAGAGATTGTCGTTTGTACTCCAGCCCCTCATAATGAGCTTAATCCTTTGCTACTGGCTGCGATGCACTTGTGTGGCATCCAAAAGGCGTATAAGGTAGGCGGTGCGAGTGCTATTGCAGCGATGGCGTATGGCACTGGGAGCATTCCTAAAGTGGATGTCATCACAGGTCCTGGCAATATTTTTGTTGCGACGGCTAAGAAACTCGTTTTTGGTGAAGTGAACATCGACATGATAGCAGGGCCTAGTGAGATTGGTGTGCTAGCAGATGCGAGTGCGAACCCTCACCATTTGGCGATTGATTTGCTCTCTCAAGCCGAACACGATGAAATGGCAAGTTCTATTCTTATCACACCTTCTTTGGAAATCGCCGAAAAAACACGTGACGAGGTGTATGCGTGGCTTGAAACATTAGAGCGTAAAGCGATTGCCGAGGTTTCGATTAAAGAGCGTGGGGCGATTATTGTGACGTCTAGCATGGACGAAGCGGTGGATTTGATGAACCAAATCGCACCTGAGCACTTAGAAGTGGTGACATCGCACCCGTTTGATTTACTGCCTCGTATTCGCCATGCAGGGGCTATTTTTATGGGGGCTTACACGCCTGAGCCCATCGGTGATTACATCGCAGGGCCCAATCATACGCTTCCAACGGGAGGAACAGCGAAGTTTTACTCACCTTTGGGTGTTGAAAACTTTTTAAAACGTTCTTCCATCATCAGCATGAGCAAACAAGGACTGGATGAAATCGGTGAAGCGTGTGCGCTTTTGGCACATACTGAAGGACTGGGTGCGCATGAGGCGAGTGTAAGAGTGCGTTTAAAAAAATAGGAGCGTTTGGATGAAAGCAAAAATAGGTATTTTAACCGTTTCAGATCGTGCGAGTGCAGGTGTGTATGAAGACCTTTCTGGAAAAGCGATTATGGACGTTTTAGGTGAATATTTAAGTTGTGAGTGGGAACGTGTGTATGAGGTGATTCCTGATGAGCAGAGTCTTATTGAAGAAGCGCTCAAAGATATGGCAGATGTTCAAGAGTGCTCTTTAATTGTCACCACAGGTGGCACAGGTCCGGCTCTTCGTGATGTTACTCCCGAAGCCACAGAAGCGGTGTGTGAGAAGATGATGCCTGGCTTTGGTGAACTCATGCGTCAAGTAAGCCTAAAGTATGTTCCAACGGCAATTCTTTCACGCCAAGTAGCGGGCATTAGAGGTAAAAGCCTTATCATCAATTTGCCTGGAAAACCCAAATCCATTCGTGAGTGCTTGGACGCTGTTTTCCCCGCCGTGCCTTATTGTATTGACCTCATTGGCGGAGCGTATTTAACGTGTCATGAAGAGGTCATCAAACCCTTTCGCCCTAAAGCGTAGAATCCTTACATGTAAGGATTCTATTTGGCTATTTCGCTCAAATAATCCACTTCACCCATCATACTCCAAGGGCGAATCTTAGCGATATAAGAGCGTTGGGATTCTAAAATCTCTTTGTAAAGTGCATCTTTGTTGGCTTGTTCTTCCTCGACCTCGTGTGCTGCTTTTTTGAGTGCGTTCATAACTTCTTTTGGAAAATGGTTGATTTTGATGTGTGGGTACTCGTGTTGCATCTTTGCCCATGTTTTTGCGTTGGCATCATTAGACTCATCAAGAAGCTCTCGTGCGGTGATTTTGATGGCACTCTCTAAGATGCGCTTTAGATCCTGAGGCAAGGTATGAAACTTTTTTTGATTGACAAGGTATTGCCCTTCACCGCTAGGCTTACTCCAACCTGTGTAGTAATAAGGTGCAACTTTGTGAAAGCCCATCGCCATATCAAACGCAGGACTTATCCACTCAACAGCGTCCAAAAGACCTGTCTCCATTGCCATATAAAGCTCTCCTGGAGAGGTGCTAAGGGCATTGACACCAAGGCGAGCCATCACATCGCCACCTTGTCCTGAAATGCGAATTTTTAAACCTTTTAAATCCTCTAAGGATACAATCTCTTTTTTAAACCAACCGCCCATCGATATACCCACACTTCCTCCTGGGTAAGAGATAAGACCATGGGGTGCATAGACTTTTTCGCTGAGTGTTTTGCCCCCACCGTAATAATACCAAGCGTACTGTTCTGTGGTGGTCATACCAAAAGGGACGGTCATAAAAAAGACCAACTTATAGTCTTTGCCCTTGTAATACACAGGCGTTGTGTAGCCTATATCGTAAAGCCCTTCTTTGACCATATCCATAATGCCTAAGGGGGCTTTGTGCTTTTGGGGTAAATCAACTTTGATGATTAAGCGTCCTTGCGACATCTCCTCAGCAAGTTTGGCTACTTTATAAGGAGCGCTTCCTAAAATAGGAATCTGTTCACCCCAAGAAGAGGCGAGAGTAAGGGTATAGATTTTTGACTCAGCAAAAACAACGCTTGCAGATAAGCATAAGATACATAGTATGAATCGCATCATTTTCCTTTTTACATGTAAATGTGAAGGATAAATGGAAGAATAGAAAAAGAAGAAGCTTTCCTACGCTGGCATTATCCAGATCAGGTCAAGGATTTAAGAGTCATCTCTCTTATCTCAGCTGGGAAAACCAGCACTCCTAGCACAAAATGTGTTAGAGGATAGTCCTCTAACACGGGTAATATTATTTTTCGAGTTGTTTCAGGTAACCGTATTCACCCATGAGTGTCCATGGACGAACTTTTGCCAAGTACGCACGCTGAGAGTCCAAAATCTCTTTAAAGACAGGATCTTTTGCTGCTTGTTCGTCTTCAATTTCGATAGCTGCTTTTTTCAAAGCTGCCATAACATCGGATGGGAATTGTTGTACTTTAACATTAGGGTAATCTTTGGCAATGTTTGCCCATGCTTCAGCATTGGCATGGGTTGATTGTTCTATCAACTGAGCGCCTACGGCTTTAATTGCTGTTTCTAAAATCGCTCTTAAATCAGCAGGGAGTGCATCAATTTTCTTTTTGTTAGCAAGGAGTTGAATTTCGCTTGCAGGCTCTTGCCAACCTGTGTAGTAGTAATTGGCTAGCTTATGAAAGCCCATCGCAAAGTCAAACACAGGAGAAATCCACTCAACCGCATCAATCGTGTTGCGCTCTAGTGCTGTGTAAAGCTCACCTGGAGGTGTACTCATCGCATTAACACCCAGTTTCGCCATCACTTCGCCACCTTGTCCAGGGATACGGAATTTTAAGCCTTTGAGGTCTTCTAAAGATTTAATCTCTTTTTTAAACCAACCACCCATTTGCATCCCCGTTGTTCCCATAGGGTAAGAAATCAAACCGTGTTCGCCGTAAACTTTAGCCGCCAACTCTTTACCACCACCGTAGTTATACCAAGCGTATTGCTCAGAACTGAGCATACCAAAAGGAACGGTTGTAAAAAACACAAGCTTATAATCTTTACCTTTGTAGTAGTATGAAGCGGTATAAGCTAAGTCGTATTGACCTGCTTTTGCCATATCCATCACTCCAAAAGGGGATTTGTGTTTATTGGGGGAGTCAATTTTTATTTTTAAGCGTCCATTGGACATTGTCTCAACCATGTGAGCTAGTGTAGCAGGTGCTGTTCCTAAAAATGGAACTTGTTCAGCCCATGTGGTTGCAAGGCTTAGAGTGTAAACTTTCTCATTGGTTTGGGCATGTGCAAATGTACTAAAACTAAGCAATGCCATCACCAGTGTTACAATAAAACGCATTTCTTCTCCTTTGTTTTTAGGGTTACTTTTGTTTTTAAATCAAAGCGTTAAAGACTCAATGAGTTTAACTCACTCTCAATTTTTTCCATTTTAGCTCTGGCATCATCCAGACCTTTTTGATTTTCAGCAATGACCTCTTTGGGTGCATTGGCAACAAAACGCTCGTTTGAGAGCATACCGCTTAGTTTTTGGATCTCTTTTTCTAGTTTTATTTTTTGATGATTCAAGCGCTCAATAATGGGGCTTAAATCCACACCGCTTAGGGGAATAAATACCTCAACATTGTCACCGACATCACTGGCAGCATTTGCAATTTTCACCTCTGTTAAGTCGATATTTTCAACTTTTGCTAATAAACAAATGTATTTCATACCATCTTTAAGCGTTGAAGCATCTGCCACTTTAATGTAAGCGTGTTCAATTTTTTTGTTACCAAGATCAATGTTAGCTTTGGCACGACGAATACCCACAATGGCTTCAATGACCAATTCAAAGGTTTGCTCAATAGCCTCGTCACGTTTTAAATCGTGTGGATAGCGTTTGACCATAATAGACTCTGCTGCTTCTAGTGTAGTATCTGAAAGCTCTTGATATAAAAACTCTGAGATAAAGGGCATAAAGGGATGCAAGAGTTTCATTGCCTCTTTGAAGATAGATCCTAACTCTAAAATCGCAGGTTTATCGGCCTTACTAAGCTCAATACCCCAGTCGCAAAACTCACCCCATAAGAAGCGGTAAAGTGTGGTTGCTGCATCGTTAAAACGGTAATCGCTAAAGTGTCCACGTACCTCTTCTTGTGCTACTGCCAAACGGCTTTTCATGTACGCACCCAGAGCTGTTTTGATTTCGATGTTGTCAAGGTCTTCAAACGAATTTGCATTCATCAACAAGAAGCGTGAAGCGTTGTAGAGTTTATTGGTAAAATTACGGATTTGCTCCAGTTTTTCGCCGCTAAGCTTAATGTCACGACCTTGAACCGCTAAGATAGCAAGGGTAAAGCGTAAGGTATCGGCACTGTATTCGCTGATGGTATCGAGTGGATCGATAACATTGCCTTTACTTTTACTCATCTTTTGACCGTGTTCATCTTTAACCAGAGCATGGAGGTAAATGTCTTTAAATGGAAGCTGTCCTAGGGTGTATTCACCTGAGAACATCATACGTGCAACCCAGAAGAAGAGAATGTCAAAACCAGTGATGAGGAGGGTGTTTGGATAGAACTCTTTTAAGTCACTCTCATTCCATTTTTCACCTTTGTAAGCATCGCCATTTTCCCAACCCAGCGTTGAAAAAGGCCACAGACCTGAGCTAAACCATGTGTCCAGAACATCGGGGTCTTGATGGATGCTGGAAGCTTTACATGTAGGGCATTCATGCTCACTCTCCGCTTCACTCGCCCACTCATGTCCACACGCATCGCAATAAAATACAGGAATTTGATGTCCCCACCAAAGTTGGCGTGAAATACACCAATCACGAAGCTCTTTCATCCATGCATTGTATGAATTGAGCCAGTGGCTTGGGTAAAACTCTGCTAAGTGTTCATTGACTTTAGCAATAGCGCCCTCAGCGATCTCTTTTTTAACAAACCACTGTTTAGAGATGTAAGGTTCAACCACATTTTTACAACGGTAGCAGTGTCCTACTTGATTTTCATAATCTTCAATTTTATCGATAAAACCAAGCGATTCTAGTTTTGAAACAACGTCATTTCTTACTTCAAGGCGCTCACGACCTTGAAATTCGCCACACTGCTCATTCAAGATACCGCTTGGGTCAAAAATAGTGATAAATTCTAAATTGTGGCGTTTGCCCACCTCGTAGTCGTTGATGTCGTGCGCTGGGGTCACTTTAACACAGCCTGTTCCAAAGCTCATATCAACATGCTCATCGGCAATAATCTCAATCTCACGATCAATGAGTGGCAGAACGACTTTTTTGCCCAAAAGGTGTTTATAACGCTCATCTTCAGGGTGCACCATAACAGCCGTGTCACCAAAGTAGGTCTCGGGGCGTGTGGTGGCGACGACTAAAAACTCTTTGGAGTCTTTTAGGAAATATTTGAGATGGTAGAGTTTGCCTTTGTTGGCTTCAAATTCCACTTCGATGTCACTGAGCGCACCATCATGGGTACACCAATTGACCATGTAGTTACCACGAACGATTAAGCCTTCATTGTAGTATTTGACAAAGGCTTTTTTAACCGAGTTTTTAAGCCCATCATCCATTGTAAAGCGCTCTCTACTCCATGCTGGACTTACACCAAGTTTTCGCATTTGATGCACGATTTGTCCGCCACTGTATGCTTTCCATTCCCAGACTTTTTCTAAGAACTTCTCACGACCTAGCTCTTCTTTTGTAATCCCCCCAGCTAAGAGTTGCTTTTCAACCACATTTTGTGTCGCAATCCCCGCATGATCGGTTCCAGGTTGCCAAAGGGTTTTAAACCCATCCATACGTTTAAAACGGGTGATAATATCTTGAAGGGTAAAGGTGAGGGCGTGCCCGATATGCAGGCTTCCTGTGACGTTTGGAGGGGGCATCATGATACAGAAGTTTTTACCACTTTCTTGAATGGCTTTATTGCCATCAATCTCAAAATAGCCTCTGTCTTCCCAAATTTTGTAGTAACTCTCTTCAATCTCTTTAGGATTGTAAACGGTACTTTTTTCGCTCATGAGTCTGTGCGCCTTATGTAAATTTTTGAGCGATTATACAAAAATGGGGGTAAAAGCTTGATTAATGCGTGCTTGAAAGTGTTTTACATGTAAAGAGTTTAGGCTAAAAAGGTTGCGGTATTTTTTCCTGCTTCTTTGGAGATGTAAAGGGCTTGGTCGGCACGTTGAAGCATGCTGGTAAAGTCATCGTCTGCCTTATAATAGGTGTAACCAATACTAAGATTGATGTATACATCATGCGGTAGGTTATTTCGTATCAGGGGAATAGATTTATTGTTAAAGGCATTTAAAATACGATTGACACTTTGCGCAGCAGCATCTTTATCACTGGTGAGCATGGCTATGACAAATTCATCCCCACCAAAACGTCCAATAATATCAGCTGTACGTAAGGTGTTTTTGAGCGTTGTTGCGGTGGTTTTAATAGCTAAATCACCCACAAGATGCCCAAAATTATCATTAATGGATTTGAAATCATCTAAATCAATAATGACTAAAAAAAGATGCTCATGTGTTCGTTTGACTTTTTGTAGTTCTTGTTTAAAGAGAGTTACAAACATTAGGCGGTTGTAGAGCCCTGTAAGCCCATCAAAATGAGAAAGTGTTTCAATTTGAAGGTAGGATTTTTTCAGAAATAAGGAGAGTAGTGTAATGACCCCTGCAAAGACAAAAGAAAAACAAATGGCGTAGATAAGTATGGCTTCCATTAAATTTTGATGGCGTGTAAAGGTTTCCATAAATGCAAGGTGAGCGTGTTCTTGATTATAATCTTTGTATAAAACAATCAGAGGAAGTGTGCTAATAAAAAGGTTAAGAATAAGCGCAATAAAGCCTAAGAGAAGCGGTTTTTTAATCAGAAAACTGGGTACCCTTTTCATGCATGTTTGCCTTGGAAATTGATACCCAATAGTAGCATAGATTTTTTTACATGTAAAGACAAGGAGTCGTTTTTACGACTCCTTATATTCATACAATCCCGCACTTAAATAACGCTCACCCGTGTCGCATAAAATAGTAACAATCGTTTTGCCTTTATTTTCAGCTCTTGTTGCAATTTCAGAGGCAACATAGACGTTCGCACCTGCTGAAATTCCTACCAAAATACCTTCTTGTTTAGCAAGATTACGTGAGGTTTCTACAGCATTTTCGTAGCTGACTTTAACCACTTCATTGTAAATATGTGTATCCAAAACGGCAGGAACAAAACCTGCACCAATACCTTGAATTTTATGCGGTCCTGGGTTTCCACCTGAAAGTACAGGAGAGCTCTCAGGCTCTACGGCAATAATTTGAATGTTAGGATTAAGCTCTTTCAGGCGTTTACCTGTTCCTGTAATGGTTCCTCCTGTACCTACTGCTGCAACAAAAATATCAATTTTGCCCTCTGTATCTTTCCAAATTTCCTCTGCGGTTGTGGCGTAATGAATCGCTGGATTGGATTCATTGGCAAATTGTTGTGGCACAAAGGAGTTTGGTGTCTCTTTAGAGAGTTCTGTCGCTTTTTCAACCGCACCTCTCATACCCAGTGTTGGCTCTGTTAATACCAGTTCCGCCCCAAGCGCTGCTAAAAGCTTACGACGTTCCAAACTCATGGAACTGGGCATAGTGAGAATAAGCTTTAAGCCTAAGCTTGCACACACGGTGGCAAGTCCAATACCTGTATTTCCACTGGTTGGCTCAATAATAATAGAATGTTTATCAATCAAGCCTTTCTCCAACGCTGTTTTAATCATATTAAACCCAATGCGATCTTTGACCGAATGAGAGGGGTTTAAAAACTCACATTTTCCCAAAATCAACGCATTGGATGCTAAAGAAGCATGGTTGAGTTTGACAAGAGGGGTATTTCCGATAAGTTCTGTAACATTGTGTGCATACATAAGAATCTCCTTAGATTAGATACTGTAGTTTAGTTGTTGGCTCAGACGCTCTGAGTACGTGTTAAATTCGGACAAAGGCACATTGAAAATTTCTTGCAATTTGGTATTACACTCTTCATAAAAAAGGCGTAAGACAGGGTCTTTTATCTCACTATCAAGGATGAGCAAATTTCCCTCCAATGCGATAAGAATATCTTTAATCAAAATATCTTCTGCTGATTTAGCGAGTAAATAGCCACCATACGCCCCTCGAACACTGTTCACCAGACCTGCTTGACGCAATAAAATCAAGAGTTGTTCAAGGTAGTTTTGAGGAATCTCCGCACGTGAGGAAATCTCCTTAATTTGTAAAGGTTTATCGCTTTTCGATAAAAAAAGCTGGTACATGGCACTTAAGCCATACATTCCTTTGGTTGAAAGCAGTGACATGGTTTCTCCTTATCCTAACGCAATTTTTAAATCATGAATTAAATCATCCGCATTTTCAAGCCCAATGCTAAGGCGAATCAGTCCTGCTTTTACACCAGCTTTTTCTAACTCTTCAACGGAAAGCTGTTGATGTGTAGTGCTCGCAGGATGCGTAATGATGGATTTTGAGTCCCCAATGTTGACGACTACTGAGAAAATTTTAGTGCTGTTTAGAATATGTTTTGCAAATTCCAAATCCTCTACTTCAAAGCTTAAAAGTCCTGATGTTTGAGCATCAGTAAAATACTGTTTTGCTCTTACATGTAAAGGATCACTTTCTAATCCTGGGTACGAGACTTTCTTCACTTTTGGATGCGATTTTAGAAAGGATGCTACTTTATAGGCATTGCGTGAATGCTCTTTGACACGTAAGGAAAGCGTTTCAAGTCCTTGAATCAGTAACCAAGAGTTAAACGGTGCAATGGTTGCTCCGATGTCACGAATGAGTGAAAGGCGAATCCTGAGTGAAAAGATAGGAAATGGCAAATCCGCATACACCAATCCATGGTAACTCTCATCAGGTTCATTAAAGTGTGGGTAGCGTGGATTGCCAATGAGCTTGGCATTAAGTCCTTTGGCTTCCACAATCAAACCACCGATTGCACTGCCTTGCCCTGAAATGTACTTACTCGCACTGTGAACACTCACATCAATGCCATGATTGAGCGGTTGGAACAAAATAGGCGTTGCTACGGTGTTGTCCGCAACGGTTATAATGTTGTATTTTTGAGCGATTGCGACGATTTTTTCGATATTTGGAATAGCAATTTGTGGATTGGAAAGCGTTTCAAAGAAAATCGCTTTGGTTTTATCATCAATCAAGGCCTCCAAATCATCAGCATTATCACTCTCAAAGACTTTTGCGGTGATGCCAAAACGTTTAATTGTATGGGTTAAAAGTGTGGTGGCACCCCCGTAAATTTTCTTCGCAACGAGGATGTTATCGCCAGCTTCTGCTAAGTTTGCAATCGCAAAAAAGATCGCCGCTTGCCCACTTGCGGTTGCAATCGCCGCTTCTCCATTTTCAAGTGCTGCAATGCGTGCTTCTAGGACATCAGTGGTGGGGTTATTCAAACGAGTATAAATAGGTCCCAACTCTTTGAGGGCAAAACGATTGGCAGCTGTTTCTGCAGAACCAAAATCATACGCAGTGGTTTGGTAAATAGGTACAGACATTGTTCCAAACTGCTGTTTATCATAACCGTAATGCAGTGCGAGTGTTTCTTGATTCATTGTTTATCCTTTTTTGGTTTTCATGCTGGAAGTATAAACTATTTTTTTTTTAATGTCAAGTAACTTTATCAAAAAAGTAGTAATTAAAAAAGTATGGATTGATTTTTATAAGAGAAGAGGGGAGTGTGATGGTGTAATAGTGTTTACATGTAACGTTGCATGTCATGTCAATGCAAGGAGAAATATTACGCTTTATCAAAAACAGAATCAATCAACTAACAATCATTTTTATACAGATTATTATGCATAAAATTATATGTAAATAGCCATTTTATAGTGATTTTAATTGTTCGAAAATAGGCTGTTTAATAAGTCTAACTAACACGGTGTTAGTTAGACTTATCGTATAAAAGAAGATAACAGAAGCCTTTTTTCAGAAGATAAAAGCTATAATTTTCTCATCCAAAGGAGCCAAAATGGTATACGAAGATGACGATGATTTTTTAATGGGAACACCGCAAAGTAAATTTTTTGATATTCTTTTTCACGCAAACAGAGAACTTGTTAAAAATAAACTGCTACAATGCATCGACAGGTATAACGCTATGGAGCTTTTATTGGAAAAAACTCTGGGCGAAGCGGTATTAGAAGAGCAGATTCAAGGCACACTTTTGGGCAATCCCGATGCTATTTTAGAGCGCAATAATAATCTCTTTATTGCATTGATGGGAGATATTTTAAGCCAAAATGAGTAAATTTTTTTTGTCTATTTGCGGTGTTTTGTTAGGCGCATTTTCGCTTATGGCAGCACCACTAGAGTACGAATACCAGCATCAATTTATACTAAAAAAAGACGAAATAGGTTCGGTATTTATTAATCGTAAAGAGGTTACAAAAAAACCCACCGCAGAAAACCCCAATAATGAATATCTTTTGGTGTTACGATGGACACTCTTTACCAATAACATGTTGACTCTTTTAGTAAACTATAGAGGATACCCGACTCAATATGTTTTAGAAAAAAAGTATCCTTTACAGAGTATTGTGATTCCTTTATTGCCCGATGGTGAGAATAAAATGCTAGCGCAAACCTACGCTAAAATTGTTTTTGCTGACTTTGATCAAAGGAATCGTGAGGCAATTTTAGATATATTTATAGAAGATAATCAGCAACGCATTGAAGTTGAATTTAAATCAAAAAAGAAACCGTAGGATTTTAAGTGTTAGAAAAAGTTGAAAACTTAATGGTAGAAATGGTCTCCTCTTTGGGAGATAAACGGAGTGTTGAACTCTTACACAGGGTTCCAAAAGGGAAGCGTTTACGTGCAAAGTTAATCTTGAAAATCGCAGGGGTAAGTGAGGTTTCTTTGAAACTTGCTGCTATTGTAGAGTTGATTCATGCTGCAAGTTTACTGCACGATGATGTGATTGATGATGCCTTGAGCAGACGTGGGGAAAAGTCTATTAATGCACTCTTTGGCAATAAGACTGCCATTATGTTAGGCGATATTCTCTATTCTAAAGGCTTTAGCGAACTGACCACGATGCCACATGAAGTTGCGTATACACTTTCCAATGCGGTTGCCCTTTTGTCAGTGGGAGAACTTTTGGATGTTGAACTCTCACACGCTTTTAATGCCAATGAAGCGCTTTATTTTGACATGATTTATAAAAAAACAGCCTCTTTAATTGAAGCATCTGCAAAAGCTGCTGCTCTTCTTTGCGGCAAAAAAGGTGATATTTATGCGCTTTATGGTAAAAATTTAGGCTTAGCGTTTCAAATTATTGATGATATTTTAGATATAACCCAAAGCAGTGAAGTGCTTGGAAAACCTTCATTAAATGATTTTAAAGAAGGCAAAACGACCTTGCCATATCTTTACATGTACCGTCGTTTGAATGCTGAAGATCAAACCTATTTATGCTCATTATTTCAAACAGAACTCAATGAAACACAAAGCCTTTGGATTAAAACAAAAATGCACGAAACCAATGCTTTAAATGATTCAATTGCGTATGCAAAAGCATTAGGATTTGAAGCCTTAGATGCAATAAAAGATGAAGAAGATTTGGGATTATGTTCCATTATGAAAGAGATGATTGAGAGGAATTTTTAATGCACTACCTTACCATTAGTTTTACGCATAAGAATACCGATATTTCCATTCGTGAGAAATTAGCCTTTAATACGGAAGAGAAGAGTCGACATTTTATGGCAGCCTTAATTGCCTGTGAGCCTGTTAACGAAGTCATTTTACTTTCTACATGTAATCGGGTTGAAGTGATTGCCAGTGTGGTAGATTGTCAAGTCTCTTTGCATACTATTTTTGATCTTTTAAGCGATATTTCAACGCTTTCACGTGAAGAGTTAGAGGGCAGGGCTGACATTTATGAAGATAATGGAGCGATTCATCATCTCTTTAGTGTGTGTTCTTCTTTGGACAGTCTGGTTGTGGGTGAAACACAAATTGCGGGGCAGCTCAAAGATGCGTTTAAATTTGCCTTTGAAAATGGCTACTGTGCGCAAAAACTAGGTCGTGCCATGCACCATGCATTTCGCTGTGCCGCAGAAGTGCGTAGTCGTACAGACATCTCCAAAAGTCCTGTTTCCGTCTCGAGTGTGGCTGTAAGTAAAGCGAAAGATTTACTAGGCAACATAGGTGGTTTAACAGCGCTTGTCATTGGTGCGGGGGAGATGAGCCAGTTAGCCGCAAAGCATCTCATTGCAAGTGGTGTCAATATTATTATTATTAACCGCAACCTTGAACACGCACAAGCCTTAGCCTCTGAATTAGGCGAACTTGCCACAGTCGCTCCTTATGCTAAGCTTACTGAATATATTAACCGCTACCGTTTGGTCTTTTCTGCCACAGGTGCCCCGCACAGTGTGATTACCGATGATATGGTTGAAGAGCGAGAGTTCTCACGCTATTGGTTTGATATAGCAGTCCCTCGTGATATTGAAGTGCATGAACATAAAGATTTGCATGTGTATGCTGTGGATGACCTTGAAGAAATTGTGATTAAAAATATGTCCTTAAGAGAAGAGCAAGCGACAATTGCGTATCGCATTGTAGGCCGCTCCACGATGGACTTTTTTAAATGGCTTCAGAGTATGTGTGTGGACCCTATTATTAAAGAGATACGTGATCATGCAAAAGAGTGTGCTATCCAAGAGCTTGAAAAAGCCATCAAAAAAGGGTATATCCCTGAGTCCTTGTATGAGCATGTCTCAAAAGTCATGCACCATGCCTTTAACTCCTTTTTGCACTCTCCAACCAAAAATCTTAAAGATGTCGCTGAAAAGCCAGAAGCCGATACGGTGGTTCAAGCCGTTCAATATATTTTTAATATCAACGAAGATCAGACCAAACGCATGAATTTATATAAATGTGAATACCAAATGGGAGTGAAGTAATGAAGTTTTCGAAATTATATGCGCCAACAACCAAAGATGCACCAAAGGATGCGACACTTCCAAGTCATCAATTTTTAGTACGTGCTGGATTTATTTCACAAGTAGGCAGTGGGCTTTACAATTTTCTACCTATGGGTAAAATCGTTCTGGATAAAATTAGAACCATTGTGAAAGAAGAGATGGATGCCACAGGCGCTCAAGAAATTCAAATGGGAGTGGTAAGCCCTGCTGAACTTTGGAAACAAAGCGGACGTTATGATGTCTTTGGCAAAGAGTTGTGTCGTATTAAAGATAGAAAAGAGAATGAGTTTGTGCTCGGACCAACACACGAAGAGGTAGTGGTAGATGTGGTGCGCAATCGCATTAACAGCTACAAACAGCTCCCTTTGCACTTGTACCAAATTACCACAAAATTTAGAGATGAGGCACGTCCTCGTTTTGGGCTTTTACGAGGTCGAGAATTCATTATGAAAGATGGCTACAGCTTTCATGAGGATGAAGCGAGCATGAAAGCCGAATTTGAGGTGATGGAGCAAACCTACACAAACATCTTCAACCGTTTAGGACTTGATTTTAGAGCGGTTGAAGCCGATAGCGGTGCTATTGGTGGAAGTGGCAGTAAAGAGTTTATGGTCTTAGCGCAAAACGGTGAAGATGACATTGTGGTGTGTGAGCAGTGTTCCTATGCTGCGAACATTGAAGCGGCCAAACGTGCGCCTAAAATAACCACGCTTGAAGCGCCTGAAGCCAATCTTTCAAAGTTTAAAACACCCGATATGAAAACGATTGAAGATGTGTGTAACTTCTTTAAAGTCGATGCATTTTACAGCATTAAAGCCGTGGTTAAAAAAGCGATATACATTGACAAAGAAGAAGTTGTGGTTTTCTTTGTAAGAGGCAACGATGAATTGCAAGAGACCAAAGCGCAAAATGCGTGTGCTGCGCTTGATTTAGTGGATGCCAGTCTTGAAGAGGTCGAACGTGCAGGACTCAAAGCAGGCTTTATTGGACCTGTAGGGTTAGAATGTGTAAAATTTTACATAGATTTAGAACTCAAAGAAGCCAAAAGTCTTATTTGTGGTGCAAATGAAACCGATTACCACATGGTGGGTGTGGGTATGTTTAACTTCAAAGAGGAGCGATACGCCGACCTTGTTGCCGTAAAAGAGGGCGATATATGTGCATGTTGTGGTGGAAGACTTGGCATTACTAAAGGAATTGAAGTAGGGCATATTTTCCAACTCGGTCAAAAATACGCCAAAGCGATGGGCGCAACCTTTTTAGATAAAAATGGCAAAGCACAACCTTTTTACATGGGATGTTATGGTGTGGGTGTGAGTCGTTTGGTTGCGGTGATGATTGAAGCAAGCCATGATGAAAAAGGGTGTATTTGGAACAAGCAAACCGCTCCTTATCTACTCGATATTATTGTCTCTAATAGCAAAGATGAGGCACAAAGTGCGTATGCTGAAGAGATTTATAGTGCTTTGAAACAAGAGCGTTTAAGTGTGCTTTTAGATGATAGAAATGAGCGTTTTGGCTTTAAAATGAAAGATTATGAACTCATAGGCTTGCCGTATGCGCTTATCGTTGGTAAAGAGCTAGAAGAGGGCTTTGTGGAGATTGTTGAGCGCAAAAGTTTGGAAAAAACCGTGGTTAAAAAAGAAGAAGCCCTTGCTAGGTTACAGGAACTTTTAGCGTGAAATATTTTCTAATCTATCTTTTTTTAGAAGTGATGGTAAGTGTAAACATCGCTTCTGTCATTGGGGCATTTTCAAGTTTTATTGAGATTATTTTCTCTGCTATCATTGGCTTTGTTTTGTTAGCCAATATGCGTATGACCTTAATGCAAAATATGAATGCTTTGATGCAAGGAGAGATTAGTTTAGAGTCGTTTGAACGTCTGAACCTCTGGGCACTGTTTGGAGCATTTTTACTCATTTTACCTGGTTTTTTAAGTGACATTGTGGGACTCTTGTTACAATTTAGTGCCTTTGCAACACTGATGGCTTCAAAGTTTTTACATGTAAACAAGCAAACGCCTCATTTTGAGCATAAGCGTAAACACTTGAAAGAGGAGGAGATTATTGATGTTGAAGTTATTGATGATCCTCATGCTAAGTAGTCTCGTACTTTTAGGTGCGGATGAAAGTGAAACATTGGATGATAAAGTGATTGCGTTTGTGCAAAAAAGCGTTATCGCCAACGAAAATTACACGTTTGATAAAGTGAGTATTCTTGAAAAAAAAGATGTACCTGAACTAAAGCCATGGAAAGCATATGTGGTACGTGTGGATGTCACATTGCTTAAGCCTGAAAGTAAAAAAATCAGTATGAATGACATTGTTTTTACGGATGGTGTGGTCTTGAGCAGGGATTTACTTGATCTTAAGAGTGCACAAAGTCTTAAAACGACACTGTTTATATCACATTAAAGAGAAAAAATGAAAAAATTGATTATTGCAACGCGTGGAAGTAAACTTGCCCTTTGGCAGTCAGAATTTGTCAAAGCAGAACTTGAAAAAGCCCATCCTGGTTTAGAAGTAGAGCTTTCTGTCATGATGACAAAAGGCGATAAGATTTTAGATACGCCATTGGCTAAAATTGGGGGAAAAGGACTGTTTACCAAAGAGCTTGAAGAGGCGATGCTTCGAGGTGAAGCGCACATTGCCGTACACAGTCTTAAAGATGTGCCTATGGAGTTTCCCAAAGGTTTAAAGCTAGGTGTGATAACCAAACGTGAAGATGTAAGAGATGCCATGCTTTCTGAAAAATATGGGTGTTTGGAAGAGTTACCACAAGGTGCAGTTGTTGGTACAACCAGTCTAAGACGCCGTATGCAATTGCTCTCTCTTCGCCCTGATTTAGTCATTAAAAATCTTCGTGGCAATGTCAATACACGTATTCGAAAGCTCAAAGAGGGTGAATTTGATGCCATTATTTTAGCAACAGCAGGGATTAATCGTTTGGGGTTAGCTTCAGAGGTTCGTTATTTTAGTCCTATCTCCAAAGAGCATATTATCCCTGCGTCTGGGCAAGCCGCATTGGGGATTGAAATTGTGGATGATGCTGAAGTAGAGGATTTGGTTTCTGTCTTAAATGATGCCGATGCTATCGTTGAGACTATGGTTGAGCGTGACTTTGTAACCCTTTTAGAGGGTGGGTGTCAAGTGCCCATCGGTGTAAATGCTCAAGTCTTTGGTGATTTTTTACATGTAAAGGCAATTATTGGACTTCCTGATGGCTCTGAAATGATAAGTGAAGCGATGAGTGGCACACGTGCGGATTTTGTAACACTGGGTAAAGCCTTAGCGCAAAAGGTGATTGATAAAGGGGCTAAAGAGTTGCTTGAACGTGCTGAGAAAATAGCCCTCAGTGAAATTTTTTAAAGGGCAAAAATGCAACGAATCATAGAGCTTTTACGTGAAAACAATCTTTTACGCATCATTGATGAAGCGTTGGATATTGACCTTGAAATTCCTCATTTAGCTTATATTGAGGTAAAAAAAGAGGACTCAAAAGCACTTTTATTTACGAAACCTGTGAGTAAACGACTGAGTAAAAGCTTTGATATGCCTGTATTGATGAATGTGTTTGGCTCTACGAAAGCTACCGAGCTTATTTTTGGTAAAAATCCCAATGATGTCGCAAAACAGATAGAAGCGTTAATGCATATGAAACCACCGACATCGTTTATGGATAAAGTAGGGATGTTAGGAACGCTGTTTAATTTGAAAAATGCGTTGCCTAAGCGACTAAAAGGCAAGGGGATATGCCAAACAAAAGTGTATAATGCCCCCAATTTGTATGATTTTCCTATTCTCACCACATGGAGCGAAGATGGCGGGCCTTTTATTACTATGGGGCAGGTTTATACGCAGAGCTTAGATGGAACGAAGCAAAACTTGGGGATGTACCGCCTGCAAGTGTACGATAAAAACCGCTTAGGGATGCACTGGCAGATTCATAAAGACAGTGCGCACTTTTTCCATGAGTATAAAAAAGCAGGGCAAAAAATGCCTGTGAGTATTGGAATTGGTGGTGATCCGCTTTATATTTGGTGTGGGCAAGCGCCGATGCCAATAGGCATGTTTGAGCTTTTACTCTATGGGTTTATTAAAGACAAAAGTGCAAGGTTGGTCAAGTCACTGACCAATCCGATTTATGTACCTGAAGATGTGGATATTGTCATTGAAGGGTGGGTTGACCCTGAAAAAATGGAAATTGAAGGACCTTTTGGTGATCATACAGGCTATTACACCCTTAAAGAGCCATACCCTGTGATGGATGTGAGCTGCATTACATGTAAAGAAAAACCAGTCTACCAAGCCACGGTTGTGGGCAAACCTCCGCTAGAAGATAAATACATGGGATGGGCGACAGAGCGTATTTTCTTACCGCTTTTAAAAACCACAGCACCTGATTTGATTGACTATAATATGCCTGAAAATGGCGTGTTTCATAATCTCATTTTAGCCAAGATGAATGTGCTCTATCCAGGACATGCCAAGCAGTTTATGCATGCGTTTTGGGGAGTGGGGCAGATGAGTTTTGTCAAACATGCGTTTTTTGTGGGTGAAGATGCGCCTGATTTGGACGAATATGATGCTGTAGTGGACTATATGCTCAATCGCATCAGCGCAAAATCACTTCTTATCAGTGAAGGAGTATGTGACGCACTGGATCATGCTTCACCCAATGCGCTTTTTGGTGGAAAATTAGGAGTGGATTGTACGAGTGGGGTGATAGATGCTCCTTCTAAAATACTTTTAAGTGACGAAGCACTGTTAAGTCGTGTAAGCACTTTAGTCCCTGAAATCAAAGCACTTAAACAGTATAAAACGCAAACGAAGACGCCGATTACTGTTTTGGCAATGGAAAAGAGTAGAGTAGGAAAAGAGGTCTATGAAGCCTTGAAACCTTTAAAAGAGCATCTAAAACTTTTGGTCATTGTGGATGCTTCGAGCAATGATATAGAAAATGCCTACATGCTAATTTGGCGTGTGGTCAATAATATTGATGCATTGCGTGATATTTTCATTGAAGATGAATTTATCGGCATTGATGCGACCCATAAAACACCTCTTGATGGTTACACCAGAGAGTGGCCAAAAGATACGGATTGTGACCAAGAGGTTATAAAATCCCTTATCAAGCGTGGTCTGATTAAAAATAACCCAGATTTTTTAAAACATTTCCATATTTAGCTTGCTTCTTATGTATATCATTCTTTTTATAAACAAAAGAATGATATACATTAAAATATAGAGAGCCTTTCTTTTTTCTAGTGTATTGATATATTTAAGAAATTGTAATAAAATAATGTATCTTGACTAAGGACATTTTGATGAATATTTCCTATAAGCCTTTAGTAGATCGTTTTGCAATTCCTAGACCTACCTTGATTGAGTGGCAGAAGAGGGCGGAAGAAAAAGAGAATTGGCGTGTCAAACACCTTGCTTATCTTCGTATGCAATTAGACGTTGAGAAAGAGACATGCCTTGAAATCAAAGCATATGCTCCTTGTAATGAAGACCTTTTTTTACTCACCGTTTACATTTTTTTTCACAATATTAAACACTATCTTCCTAAACAAGAGCTTATGCGTTCGTTTAGGGCTTTTTCTCTTGAGACACGTAGTGGTGTAGAATATCAGCATGATTTTGCAGGGCGTATTTGGTCTTTGCGTATGGGCGAAGAGTCGAGTAAAAAAATGGTAAACTATTACCGTTTGTTTGATCTTTTAAAACAACTGACTGCTGCACAATATGCTCTTTTGTTAAGTTTTTCTATTGAGTTTGTGGAGCAAATTAAAGCAAAGTATACTATTGAGACAAGAAGTTATTTGGAAAGTAAAACATGGCAAGAATTATTCACATACGATAAAGCTTTTTCCCTTAAATCAATTGAGATGTTTTTTAAAGCAAAAGGAATTTTTTAATTAATAATTTTTATTGTTTAATATTTATTTCTTTATAAGTTCAAATAGCCTATGATTACACCATCACTTAAAGGAGTTGATATGAGAGAGTACGAAACGTATAAATGCAGTAAATGTGGCAATGAAGTAGAGGTTCAGCACGTAGGCGGCGGTAAGCTTACCTGTTGTGGGCAAGCAATGGAGTGTGTGACCACTAATTTGACAGCGGTTAATTTAATGAAAGCCTTTGCAGGGGAATCTCAAGCACGTAATAAATACGATTTATTTGCAGATATTGCGCAAGAAGAGGGTTGGCATGCAGTTGCTCGTCATTTTAGAGAAGCAGCAGAAAATGAAAAATGGCACGCACGTGCAGAATTCAAAGCATACCACAAATTGGTCGATGGGGCTGAGACTGAGATTACACTCAAAAACCTTGATAGTGCAATGGCAGGTGAAAATTATGAGCATACAACGATGTATCCAAATTTTGCCAAAATTGCTGAAGAAGAGGGACACAAAGAGCTTGCCCGTCTTTTTAACGCTATTGGTAAAGTAGAAGTTGAACATGAACGTGAATATAAAGCGCTTCAAGATGCAATGAGAGCAGATGGTTTTTTCGAAGATGAAGAAGAAGAAATTTGGGTGTGTGAAGTGTGTGGGCACATTCATAGAGGTAAAAAAGCACCTAAAGCCTGTCCTTTGTGTAAGGTAGGACAAGAATACTTTAAACGTCAAGATTTAGGTATTTAATCGTTACATGTAAAAAGAAGAAGGGTTAAAAACCCTTCTTTTAAAGCGTTTTTATTTGAACTTATCGACCATGAGTTCCGCAGGATGAATGGCTTTGATTTTGGAGCCTGATTTATCCAACCCGCCTCGTAATTGAATCAAACAGCCTGGACACTCAGCGGAGACAAATTCCGCACCTGTTGCTTCGATGTTTTCGAGTTTACGTTTGAGCATTTGCATCGAAATCTCAGGTTGTTTGATGGTGTAAGAACCGCCCATACCGCAACACGTATCGCACTCATTCATCTCTTTAATCTCATAACCTGCCGCACTGAGCGCATCGCGTGGCTCTTTGGAAAGCCCCACATGACGCTTAGCATGGCACGAATCATGGTAGGTGAGTGTGTGAAGTTCCATGCCTTCTTTAGGCGTCAAGCGTTTTTCTTTGATGAGTTTATCGACCAGTTCGGTAAACATATAGGTTTTTGATGCAACTTTATTTGCCTCTGGAATTAATGATTCTCGGTGTTGATCTTTCAGGATTTTCGCCCACTCTTTTTTCAACGCAGTCGTACAACTGGCACAACTGACCACCACATAATCAGGATTGCCCTCTAACAGTGGCAAGATATTGCGCTCTGCGGCGTCCGCTGCCATATCAAACGAGCCACTTCCCCAGTGTGGAATACCACAGCAGGATTGCTCTTCTGGGAACAACACTTCAATGCCTGCTTTATTTAAAATCTTCACAATCGCCACACCAGCGTCTGGATAAACAAAATCCAGCGCACAGCCTGCGTAAAATGCCGCTTTTTGGTCGCATTTGGGTTGTTTGATGGTTTTGAAAAGATCACGAAACGGCACAGGAGCGACGGAAGGCAAACTTCGATACTCCGACAAGCCTGAGAGGAACATAGGAAGATGACGGATGAACCCTTCTTTGACAAAAGGCTTTTGCACCACAGAAGCCGCACGCAACATCGTGTGGAAAACTTTGCGGTTATTGATGACTTGAAGCGCACTTTTATAGATAAATGGCAAACCCTCTTTGGTTGCAGCACGACGACGAATCTCTAAGATAAGCCCTGGGATGTCGATTTTGGCGGCACATATCTCTTTGCATTTATCACATCCAATGCAGAGTGCTTGAATATCTTCAGCGGATTTAAGCTCATTAAACCACGCCGTTAAAATCGTACCGATACCACCCGTGTAGATGTCACCAAAGACATGTCCCGTCACCAGACGATACACAGGACATACATTGAGACAGGCGGCACAGCGAATGCACTGAAGCGCTTCTTTAAATTTCGGATCTTCTGCCATCTTTAGGCGGTTGTTGTCCATTAAAACGATATGTACCTCTTTCATCGTCCCATCATCGTTGAGCGTGGGTGCTGAGATAAACGATGCGTAACTCGTCATGAGCTGACTGGTTGCATTGCGAGGCAGGGCGGCTAAAATAGGTGCTGCGTCTGTGTAGTTGGGCACGAGTTTTTCAAGACCCACTAAGGCGACATGCACCTTTGGAAGCGTTGTAACAAGGCGAGCATTGCCCTCATTGGTACAGATGACGATGGAACCTGTTTCGGCAATAGCAATGTTTGCACCCGAAATACCCATATCGGCTTCAAAAAATTTCTCACGAATCGCTGCACGTGCGACTTTAACCAACTTTTGGATGTTATTATCCAAAGGTTGTTTGGTCTCTTCGGCAAACAGGTCTGAAATCTCTTCCTTCGTTAAGTGAAGGGCTGGCATAACCATATGGGAAGGCGTTTGGTGTGCAAGTTGGCAGATCCACTCACCCAAATCCGTTTCGTCCGATTGGATGCCAAATTCATCGAGGAAATGGTTAAGATGAATCTCCTCCGTTGCCATGGATTTGGATTTGACGATTTTTTTGACACCTTTTTCTTTGCAAAGATTGGCGATGTATTGGCGTGCTTCTTCCGCACTTTTGGCGATAAAGACTTTAATACCATTGGCTTCCGCATTTTTCTTAAAAGTATTGGCAAGTTCGTCTAAACGACCCGCCGCATCACCTTTGATATCTGCGATTTTCGAACGCAGTGCCTCAAAATCAACCCCTTCAAACGCTTTGGCACGTGTCGCTGGATAATTCCACCTGTCTAAAATACCTGCAAGGTTTTGATTTTCAAGGGCTTTATGGATAGATGCTGATAGTTCTTGTTTCATGACGCTGCTCCTTCTAACTCTAAATCATCGACACACACAATCACCAATCGCTCAGGGCCATGCACCCCAATGGCAAGCACTCTTTCAATGTCTGCTGTTTTACTTGCTCCCGTGATGAGCGTGATGTATTTGTCATTTTTGGGGTGCATTTTAGTCATCAACGCTGGAATATCCGCAATGATTTTTGACGTCGGTAAAATCGCCACATGTATCCACGCCAGTGCTGATGCAAGGCGTTGCTCCACATCGGTCGAGTCTTGCGCCATACTGCCCGTCTCTGCCAAGCCCCAATTTAACTGGGTAATCCCCACTTTGGCACCTTTTGCTAATGCTTTGGTCACTTCAAAATGAAGCCCTGAAAATTTTTCTGCCCAAGCTTTGGTGTCCACCTGCTTTAAAATGGGACTCTTTGCCCAAACAGCGTAAGAGCCCACTTCATCTTTAACGCCCTCTTGCGCCAAAAATGTTTCAATAAAGTGAAGTGCTTCATTCGTCGTTGCAAAACGCTTCACTTCGGTATTTCCCGATGCTTCCGCTCTTGCTTTAAAATTTTCAAACATAGGTGCGTCCCCTTGTGGTATTAGGATAAAATAGTGTTTACATGTAAAGATTAAATTTAAAAAAATATAAATTATATAAGTTAAAATAGGTACACAAGTATTGTATCGCATCGAAAGAATGATTGGATGATATTTTCACGATTTAAACAAAGAGATAGGCAACTATTTACTTTAAGTTACAATAGGGTCTATAAATAGGAGTTTGTTTTAAAAGAGCCATTATGGCTCTTTTAAGAGTTTAGGTTCTAAATTGATTGAGCATACTGTTGAGTTTTTCAGTCATAACATTTAAGTGTTCTGCTGCACTAGCAATCTCTTCAACACTTCGTGCATTGGCAGATGAAATGTCATTGATGTTTTCTATTTTAGTCACAATCTTGTCAATATTTTGACCCGTCATACCATAATTTGCAATCATCTTTTCATTCATCTTTGTAGCTTGATTCATCACGGTGACGGTATTGGCTATTTTGTTCTCAACCGTATTGGCAAAGCCTGTTAATTGCCCAATGGTGTGTGAATTTGCATTCATCTGTTCACTGGAATTGAAGATGGACTGGACAATGACATTGATTTTTGCATTGATCTCTAAAAGACTTTTTTGGGTGCGCTCAGCCAATTTTCGCACCTCATCCGCAACCACAGCAAACCCTCGTCCATGCTCTCCAGCCCTTGCTGCTTCAATGGCAGCATTGAGTGCCAATAAATTGGTTTGATCAGCGATGTCATTAATGACGGTCAAAATCTCTTTGACCTGTTCGGCATCTTGGGTTAATTCATTCATGCGTTGCGCCATTTCTATTTCACTCTGTGCAGATTTTTCGATATTTTTGGACATCGCAATAATCTCGTTTTGCGCCTCTTGGAGCGATTGATTTGCGAGTAAAATCTCTTCTTGTGTCTCTTGTGATTCAGATACGGAGGTGCCAATTTCGCTTTTAATCGCTTGTGATATTTTGGTCGTATCGACAATCAATGAAGCAGAACTCTCTACCCGTTCTCCCACTTGGATGGTCGTCACAGAGAGTTCATGTGAAACCGAAAAATTTTCACTGGAAAGTTCTTTAGCGCCTTGAATAATGGAGCGAACTTTTTGAATAAAGGTATTGATCTCACGGCTCGCATCTGAAACTTCATTGTTGTTAGCAGCCATCAGTTCGCGCGTCAAATCACCATCCCCTATTGCTAAATTGCGTGCATGCTGTTTCATCGTACTTAGAGGTAAAAGCGAGCGATTGATTAAACCATACACCACCACAAGAGAGAAGACTAAGGAGAGTAAGCCAGTGAGAACAAACTTCACCATTAATGCGTTGAGTGGTTCACACACTTCATCAAAATTAACCGTGGTCACCACAACCCAAGGCACCTCATCTAAAGTTTCAAAATAAGCCACTCTTTCTATGTTATTGTCTTGAGAGCGGTATCGAATTTGCCCCTCTTGTTTTCCCTTGATTTGCCCATAAACACTCTCAGAGACATTTGTTCCTACTCTTTTATCGTCTGGATGAGATAAAATCATTCCTGTCTCTTTGTTAATCACATACAAAAATCCTGTTGACAAAACTTTAACCTTTAGTATCGCTTCATTGATAACATTGGTATGAATTTCACTTCCTACAACCCCAAAAGGTTTTCCCTCTTTAAAAAATGTTTTATTGACAGAAATGTAATAGATATTATTCCCTTGATTATCTTTATAGGTATCAGGACCTATGGCAACCGTATCACGAGAGGAGATTGTTTTACTGTACCATGGCTCCGCTTTATAGTCCCATGCTTCAGGAGGATTCCACCCTGCGGTATCAAAATAGTTATTGTCGTTAAACACGCTAAAGACGCCATAGATATTCATCACTTTTTTAGCTTTTTCCATATAGCTAAGGTGCGTATCTTTATCGTACGGCACTGTCTCTAGGGTTTGAACAAGCATCTCCATAACACGCTTTTTTTCAGCCACAAATTTATCAATTTTATTGGCATGAAGCGTTGTGATATTGGCAAGATGGTTGTCGATTTTTGCCATAAGATTCTCTTTTGCAGCAAGATACCCCAGCGTCGATAAAACGACCACAATCATCGTCACAATAATGGATACTACTAGCAAGATCAAATGCTTAATTCTCATATACAGTCTCTCCTAATTTGTTATTTTTTTTGTGACATTGTATATTATTGTGACATAATTATGACACAAAAAGATTACGGGAAAATGCTTTATTTTTTTACATGTAATGCTAAAATAGCACCATGACACAACAACAAAAGGGTTATAGATGGATTTGCACACGTGGTTTTTGTATGTGACGGTGGCGATAGTAGCGATTGTAAGTCCTGGTCCTGCTATATTGTTGGCGATTCATAATTCGGTGATGTACGACATGAAAGCGGTGGTTTTTTCAACTTTGGGGAATGTTTTGGGACTTTTTACCCTCTCCAGTGCAGCGATGCTAGGGCTTGGCGTGGTACTCAAAACTTCTGCGGTACTTTTTTTGATGTTCAAGATTTTGGGCGCATTGTATTTGATTTACATCGGGGTTAAGCAGTTTCGCAACCTCTCCAACGTCTTTGAAAAAATCAGTCTCAACTCTAAAAAAAGTAAAAGCGAGTACTTTGCTATTTTTTCTAAAGGCTATTTGGTGTGCGTGAGTAACCCTAAGCCGATTATCTTTTTTACCGCACTTTTCCCACTTTTTCTAAACACCAACGCTTCACTAGTCCCTCAGTTTTTCATACTGACGTTTACGTTTATGACGCTCTCTTACATGACGCTTATGAGTTATGCTTTTTTTGCCAAAAACCTCAAATCGTGGTTTTCACACAACCATCGTGCCACATGGTTTAACCGCATCAGCGGTGCATTTTTTGTAGCTTTAGGTGTGAGCCTTTTGGGACTTGAACGCAAATAGTTTTTCCTTAGTTTGAATCAGAAGAGAGAAAAACAGGGAAGATTAAAGGTGGAAACTGTCCCCTTTATCTTTTGAAGTTACGAACTCCCTTATACTCTTAGGTAGAGAGTCGAAATAAGCATATATATTGATATGACAATGTAAAGTTTTGCTCCATCCGCCCATTTTTTATCTCCCTGATATTTATTTGCGCTACGCCAAATGGCAATAGAAGCAAAAAAAGCATAAATGATTTCTAAAAAAGCCAAAAAACAAATCAGAAAAACTAACCATAATTGCTGATTGTAAAGTTTACCAAGGGTGGAAAATATAAAGGCTAATATATATTGTATCAAAAAACCATATATCCAAAATGTAGTAAATAAAGATATATCGCCGTGATAGAGTCTTTTAATATAATTGCTAATTTGTTTCATTAATCCACCTATACTTTCATTTTAAAGTAACTTATTTATGTCACAGTTTTCTATATCGTAAACAATTTCAGTATTTTCTTTTTTTAAAAACTCTTGCCATGATGATTCTTTCATATTTTCTTTAAATCGTTTCATGATATATTTTACATTCAAGTAAAATGGGGGGGGTAAAATGGGGACAGGCTACTTTTTCTTAGGACAGGCTACTTTTTATCATAATTCATCTTTCCTTTTTGGTCTTCCCCGTGGATTAAGTGTTGAAGAAAGTCCAAACATTTCAGCTGTCTTTTCTATCCATTCTAATTCCCCTAATGGACTTTGACGATTGACGCTATTACGAACTATTGTTAGCTCCTCATCTCTCAAAGGTGTGTTTACATGTAAAGCCCAATCGGTTGGTAGTACTATCAAAGATTCATCGAGTAATTGTCTCTCTTGATTCATTCTCTCCCACAAAGAACCATAAACCCATGCCTCAGCTTCATTCACCAGTTTGGCACGTAAGGCATTGGCTTCAATGTAACGCAAGAGTGAGAGATAATAACTATCCTTTTGAACCATAGAACTTTTATATCGCCCTTGCCAAATATGCCCTGAAGTTTTGTTCTTTCGATGATAGTAACGCACATGCGACGTCATCACCCATTGCATCAAGCGACTCAGACTTCCTTCAACAAGAGGCATCAGTAAAAGGTGAAAATGGTTTGGCATAAGACAATACGCATGAAGTTCAACGGCTTCTCGCTTCAAGCCATCCTGAAGCAACTTTAAAAAGTAAGCATAATCTTCAGCATCATCAAACACTTGCATTCGCATATTTCCACGGTTAATCACATGATAAATGCCTCCAATACTCTCACCTCTAGCAATTCGTGGCATGGATGTGTCCTTTTACATGTAAAGATTTTAGAGAAAGTTTAGCACACTACTTATTTAAAGTAGCCTGTCCCCTTTATCTTCTTCGTTTGACATCATTTCTAATATCTTCAGGGTACTGAAAATACAGTGAGAGGTTATCCCATTTGTTGCGCCATGATTGAAAAACAATAGGGTATTTTTTACCCCATTTTTCTTCCAGTTTATCCAGTTCATTTTCAGCTTCTTCTTTAGTAAATGCTTGATAGACTGCTTTAAGTTCACTAGCAAATTGCTTTTGATTGATTGAGCCTATAAACCTGAGGGAATTGCGTATTTGATGGACGATACACAGCTGAACTTCTGTATTGGGAAATACTGAGTTAATCGCTTCAGGAAATCCTTTAAGTCCATCGACTGAGGCAATCAATATATCTTTCACTCCACGGTTTTGCAGATCTGTGAGCACTTGTAACCAGAACTTTGCTCCTTCACTTTCACCTAAATAAAGACCTAATATCTCTTTTTTACCATCGGTTTTAACACCAAGCACGGTATAAAATGCTTTGGAAATATATTTGCCTTCATCTTTCACTTTATAGTGAATGGCATCTAAGAATATAAAGGGATACAGCTCTTCCAAGGGGCGAACGCGCCACTCTTGTAACATGGGTAGGATTTTATCGGTTACGGCGCTTATGGTGGCTTTAGAGAAGCCTACACCGTATATTTCTTCAATAAGGTCAACTATTTGGCTATAACTGTTGCCAAGGGCATAGAGTGAGAGTATCTTTTGCTCTATTTGATCCGACATATGGGTTTGATTTTTCTTCACGATTTGAGGCTCGAATCTACCAGTTCGATCTCTTGGAACATCGAGTTCGAAGTTACCTACTTCACTCTTCATTGTTTTAGAGCTAAATCCATTTTTACGATTCTTTTGCAAATCTTGGGTAAGGTGCGATTCTATCTCTGCTTGAAGTGCTGCTTCTGTTAGTTGTTTAATAAGAGGAGCCAGTGCTCCATCTTTCCCTCCAAGGGCTTTGCCCTCACGTATGTGCTGTAATATTGCCTCTGTGTCTATCTGAAATTCCATCGTTCAATCCTTGTGTATTTGAAATACTACCTGATTGACACAGAATTTCTAACGCTCCCAAAAAAAATGCTCCCATTAAATATACTATTTCTAACAACACAATTAATTTATTATATTTTTGAAAAATGGTTAATGTTGAAGTAATTTGAAATAAACCTATAATAATTAATGGAGTTAAAAATAGGAAAATAATAATATTTTGTATAAATAAGATAAAAACACCCATTATTGACCTTTTAATTTCAAGTATTCTTTTCTTAACGCATCCGCAAAATCTTGACAATTGTAGCCAATGATACAATATGCTTTCGCTGGAAATTGATTTATAATATTCTGTTCTGCTTTTCGCATAATATTATCATCATAATGTATCTCATCTAATTGATAACCTTGTATCGTTTCATTTCTTTTAACGCCATCTTTAAAAAAGCCTACATTATCATTGGTGCCATCTTCATAGAAACCATGTTCATGCACAAGCTCTGTATTTAGATGATCGTCAACAGAACCTTTAGTCACTGTATATAGTAGAATACCGACGTTTCCAAGTCCACGCTTACCAAATACAAAGTTATCCCCCAACTCTTTATTCAACCCAGCAAACTCAGCACTGTTGGCCTGTGTCTGTGGTGATGTACTTATAGAATTTGATCCAGTTGAAAGACTCCCTTGTCCTGTAAAGTACAATGCAAAGTCAGCATAACTTGCGATGTTACTTCCAAAGTTTTGAGAGTACGCACTTCTGGCATCTCTGTACTCTTTACTTTGATCAAAGGTTGAACCATTTTGTGCATCGATGGCTCTTTGTGTTTCAGCCCCTGCTGTTTTTAGAAGATCAGCATTGGTGTTATTGTAAAAATCATTCATGTATGCTTTTCCTGTTTCCAATGAAAAGTATCCTTTGATTTGGTATCCATCACGTCCTGGCTCTGTTGTGGCTATAAGTACATTCTCTATTGGTTTATAGCCTAATTCTACCATGACTTGTTGTGTTATGCCGTTGGTGATGGCTTGTTTTTGTTCATCCGTGTAGGCAGGAGAGTTAAGCACTGCTGCTAAGTCTTTATCTTGTGCAATTCTTTCTTTAACGGTTTCATACGTAATCTCTCTTTTTCTAAGCTCCGCACCAAACTCAGAGAGACCTACGGTTTGATTACTCACTACTTGGTTGATGGTATCGAGCAACATACCTGTTTTTACAAAGTCTTGTGCTATGAGCTTCCATCCATCTTCACTAAGTAACCTATGATCCAACGTAGCCGTAACCGAAGTACCCACACTGCCAGAGTAAAGCTCTTTGTTAACTTTTGAAGTATCACGGTTAAGTCTTTCCAGATCATCGGAGTTCTCTGTGTCTTTTACATGTAACGTACCTTCACCTACCGTTGCTAAAGTTTTAGAACTTGAGTAGCCCATCTCATTGGAGAGGGAGAGGGTAGAGGAGTTTACTTTTCCTGTGGTCTCTTCGACATTGGTTTGGGTATTTTTCCCTGTACTATAGCCTATATTGGTTCCTACACTGTAACTGTTACTTGAGCTATACTGAGAATTGGTCGAGTTTGCAAAGGTTAAAGTGCCTGTACTGAGGTTTAGCTTTCCATTATCCTCAAACTGACCTTGCTCATTGGTCTCTCCTGCGGCAATAAGGGCACCTTTGATGTTTGTGTTGTCTTCTACTTCGATATTGACTTTATCCCCTGTAAGCGAAGTCAGTACAGTTTGTTTACTTTGGGTCGTTCCCGTACTTGCTCCATAACTTGCTCCTGTGCTTCCTAAGCCATCTCCTACTCTTGCACCTACGGTTTGGTTAAGTGCATTTTGCTGTGCTTTGGAGTTAGAGGTATGGGTGAATATTACATGTAAAGGTTTTTCAAATAAATATTGGTTAAAACTCATTGTTACTTTTTACCTTTACATGTAAAAGATTTTTACATCTATTCAATCAGAATAATGAATATGCTTGTTGCTCTTTACAGTATTCTTCTCCTGAAATAATTTTCCAGCCAACAATGGTTTTCTTTTCATCATTTCTCTTAACTAAGTAGCCCCAATTACATCCTTTTGGATACTCAGCAGAATAGATATCATATTCCCCATCATAGATTTTTTTTCTATCTTTCATGCCAGGATAGAGTCCACGTCCTATTTGTAAGTCCATATTTTTCTTAAAAATTTCGTATGTTGAAGCTCCCATATAACAACCTGTATAAATAAGGGGTGTTATAGTCAATATAAGACTAATTATTTTCATTTAGTGTCCTTGGTATTTGTTAAAATAAAATCTTCAGCTTTTTTACTTTCTTGTTCTTGTATAGAATTTATCGTATTAATCTCATTTATATTTTTCTCTATAAAAGGTGCTGCTGCTAAAGGAAGAGCAGGAATAAGTAAAGCCCCGCTTGCTACATTGACTAGTGTTCCATTATCTTTTAAAACAGTGAGTGTTTGACCATCTATGTTGATATTTTCATAATTCCAGCTTGAAAGAAAATCATGAGGTCCTGCAAAATATGCCAATGTTTTATTAGTAACACTACCTTCCACAATTGGCATTCCAAAGAGGAGGTTCTCTCCCATTTGTGAACCACCTGTAGGTGCAATTACTTCTTTGGTTCTTATTATTACGCCATTTTCTACTACTTTTTCAGGATGACTTCCCTCAACTTTAACCCCATCCCCATTCACGCCAACACTTTTAACATTTTCAGGCACAGGTTTACCATCTTTACCTGCATAATCAAAATTGTCTTTAACATACTGTCTCATCTGTAGCGCACCATCACTTACCACTGAAAGCGTTGCTCCTGTTGCAAATCCATCTTTAAACTTGCCTCCACTTATCTCTGAACCCACCCCTTGTACGGTTCCTCTTATAGTAGCATTTTTTGCATAGTCATACAGACTCATATTCTCTTTTAATGCATCTGTTGCGAAAGAAATATTAGCATAACTAAGTACCCCTGCAAGGACAGCACCTTTGGCAATAGATGCAGCATCAATGACGGGACTATTGCCTGTGATAGCAGCGGTGACTAAGGTGTTTGCCATTTGTGTCACGATGGATTGAACCACGGCTGCTTGAATGGTAGCGGTGGTAAGGGCACTAGCAGCACTAGCGGCTGCGGCAGTTGCTGCCGCCGTTCCTGTTGCAGCAGCGGTGGCAGCTGTTGAAGTGGCTGCTGCTTGTGCCGCACCTAATCCTACCAAACCACCACCTGCACCCATAGTACATATCGTAACAACAGCTGCTATGATAAGACTTCCCATACCACTGAGTGTGGTCATCTTTTTATTCCACTCATCAGACTTTGCATAGGCTTCTACTAGTTTTATCTGCTCGACACTCAAACCTGATTGGGACGTGATGGTTTTAAGAATGTTATCGGTTTGGAGTTGTTGTGTGACATCTTTATGGTTAATGATGAGTTGTTTTTCTACCTCAATGATGGCTGGAACCACTTCTTCTTTCACATGTCCTTTTGAGGTAATGGTACGTGTGATAAATCCTGATTTATCGCTAAAATGGCTCTCATACTCACTGTTTTTAAGCGAAATCAGCTCTATAATCTCACTGGCGATAGTGGCTTGTTCTGCGGTGAGTTTAGAGCCTTGAATGGAGAGGGTAGAGGTATCGATGTTGAGGGTTTTAGCACTGAGGGTGGAAGAGACCACGGTACTGGTAGAGACTTCATCTTTTTTAACCTTCTTACCCCCAAACAATCCCCCTTTGGTTTTTACCTTTGTATCTTGGTAGCGAACATCATTGGAGGTTAAGATGGCAACTCCTTCTGTAGCGTGAAGGCGTAGGGTATCAGACGCACTCAGGTTGGAGGCATTGAGTGTTAGCGCAGAAGCGTTGAGGGTAATGTTTGATGCTTCTATAGAGGAGGGGGCATGGGTGGTAGCGTAGCCTTTGTTATACCCTCCACCAATTTTAAAGTCATAGCTTTCGTTTTTGGCAAGGGCACTGAGGGCTATGGTACCTTTAGAGGTGAGGGTGACATCGTTGGTGGCTTGAATATAGCTATTGACAAGGCTTATCTCATCGTTGGTTTGCATGGAAAGATTTCCACCCGAAGTAAATTGTGCGGCGTTGCCTTGTTCTGTTATCCTTTGGTAGCCTCTTGCATAGGTATAGGTTTTCTCTTCACTGAAGGCTGTACTGTGAATGCTTTTTGCATCCAGTGTCATATCGCCATCTGCGTGGATAGTCCCGCTTAGGTTTTCTAGCACACCCTTTGAGCTTAGCGCCATGGTTTCACCAGAGGTGATGGAGCCGTTTTGGTTGGTAAGGCTAGCGCCTGTGGCAATTTTAAGAGAACCCTCTGAGGCAATGATGCCATTGTTTAACAGGGTCTCTTCAATGAGAAGATGTATCTCTCCTGCTTCAATGCGTGCACCATCACTGCTGACATTACTGCTTGCAAGGTAGACCTCAGGAACTAAGACCTTCTCACCCTCTACCTCTTTTTCTACCATCCAGACAATATTTTTAGAAAGACGTGCTATTTGCTCTAACGAGAGGGAAATACCTAACTCTAAACCTAAATCTTTTTGTACACTAAGGGCATTGTCCATCAAGCCTTGAAACTGTGCGAGTTCTGTTCCATACCCCTCTAGGTAACGACTCCCACTTAAACGCACAATGCTGTTACTCACCAACTGTGTCTCATACATAGCATCCCCTAGGCGTTTTTGGGTTTGCTCTGGTTTAAAATTTAGTTTGCTTAACATATAGTCTGAACTAATAAAGGTGTTATAGTTGGTATAGCGAGGGTTAGCCTCGATGAGATAAGGATGATTGTGCGCTTTATTGACCAAAAAGGTGCCATATTTTCCCTTAGGAAGGGTGATGTTGTCGATGATGGTACTGTTATTGGTTGTATAGGTGGGTGCTTTCGTGGAGGAGAGGGCATGGTGGGTATTGGTTTGGTATAAGCCGTTATTGGCGTTAATGATTTTATACTCAACATTGCTCTGTTGTGCTAAGGCAAGACCTACGTCCGCACGTAAGGTATCACTTTTGGATTCAAGGCTTGTGTTTAGCGCTGAGAGGTCAAGGGCTTGAAGCAACGTGGTGTTTTGGTTGATGAGCGTACTGAGTGCCTCTTGATTGAGAAGTAAAGCATCTTTTTGAAGGTTGGCATCATCCACCACTTTTAAAGAAGAGGAGAGCTCTTCAAGGGCTAAGAGATGTGTTTCAATGCTTAAAAAATTGGCTTTAATCGTCTCCAGTGTTGTTGTAATGGGCGCTGTGTTGGCAGTTGCATCGAGTGTTTGAAGGGTGGGTAGTAAAGACTCAAGGGAACTTACAAGCGGTTTGCTCTCATTTAATATCTCTTGAATATCGCTTTTGGTCGCTAAAAGCTCCGTTTGATACGCACTTAAATCCTCAAGGGTTTTTAGGGTCGCTAGGGTTTCATCTAAAGATGCCTCATCAATAATAAAATCCAGTGTGCCTTCACTGTTTTGGGTTAATTCATTGCTTAGGGCATTAAGATTTTTTGTGTTAAGTTCAATGGTCTCTATGGTGGCAAGTTTGGCTTGTATCTCAGCATTGCCTATAAGCCCTGCGTGTGCACTGAGGTTGTTTAGTGTCACAACATTGCCTGTAATGCTTTTTTTGGCTTGAATGCCATAATTTGCAATGGGCTCTTCCACATTCTCTGTTTTCGTGAAACTGCCTCGATAGTCAGCGACATGTTTACAACTTTTACCACCATGCCATTTTCTCTTACATTTTTTACGGTCACGGTACTGGGTGGTCACCACTTTCGTGTTCGTAATGAGCACCACCCCGATGTTGTTGGCTAGGGTTGCGTTTAAGACAATATCTTCATCCGAGGCAATCAAAGAGTAGACATTGTTGAGTGTGCCAAGGTCTAAAAGCATGGAACCATCTGCCATAATCTGAGCAGGAGAGGAGGGTATATCGACAACGGTTTTATAAATGCTGGTCGTTACAATATCAAAATCATTTTTACCACCCCGTGAAATGGTTTCAGACGTAGAAGAGGAGAGGTCTTTGAGGGTGGGGGTTGAGGCGAGATTATTGAGCGTTTTTGCGTGTATGGCGATATTTTTTTCTGATTGGATAAGCCCATAATTGGTAATACTCTCGCTTTTATCCTGTGCGGTGTTGGCTGCGAGAGTAAGCGTGCCATCGCTGTAGATGACCCCTTCTTTTTGGTTGGTCAGGGTGTTGGAGACAAGGAGGTCTAGCGTGCTATTGCTTCGAATCAAGCCATCATTGTTAAGCGTTTGCGCATTGATGCTCAAAGCGTTTTTGGAGTACATAGCCCCTGTGTTTTCTATGTGTGTGGCACTTACATCCAGGTCATAGCCACCAATAAATCCTTCATTTTCAAGGCTCTGAGTCACCTTTAGTGTGCTTTTATCTTTCCCCTCAAGTGCGCTTAGCTCGCCTTGATTGAGAATACTTTCTGCGATGATGGACAACGCATCGGAAGCTTCAATAATCTTATCTTCTTCAATCATCAGTTTCTTCCCAGCGTCGATAGAGAGGGTTTTTGCACTGATGTCATTTTGTAATTTTATACCTGCATCGTGTGCCTTAAGGGTTGTAGCACCTGCGGTCACCTTTGAGACAATAATTTCTCCATTGACATCAAGCTCCAAAGAGTCTTGTGCTAACACTTCAGGAGGCAAGGTAACACCAATGCCTTTGTCGCTACTTTTAAGCGTAATGGCATTGGCATAAATGCCTCCTAGCAAGGTCGAATCCAAAGAGAGTCCAGTGCTTGTTTTCTCTTTGGAGCTAACCGTACCATCAAGGGCAATGGTATTTTCACCAGTGGTTACATGTAAAGCATCAGCATAGAGTTTGGCATTGAGTTCTAAGGCTTTGGCGTACAGATTAACTTTGGCGATATTGTGGGCATTAAAGCCATCTCCTTCAATGACAATGTTTCCACCACTCACATCAAAGCCTTGTAAAACGCCTTGATAAAGCATGGGTGTTCCTGTGCTAAGCGTTACATTTGGGGTGTTAATAAATCCACCGCCATTGACACTAATGCCATTGGGATTGGCGATGATAACATCAGCAGCAACTCCTGCAACCTCTGTATAGCCTCGTAAATAGGTTTTACTCGTACCAGTGACTTCACTCAAAATCAATTTAGCAGCATTGCCTGTAAGGTTTGGATTGTAGGAGATATAGCCTGCAAGCTCGGTATTGGCAACGGTTTTTGAGTTGTTTAAGATTAAACCTTGTTGCTCAACATTAAAATTTGAAAATTTATTGTGGGAGAGTCCTTGCGCATTGGGTGTGACGATATTGACAATAGGCAGACCACTAGGCGCTTTGATGAGCTCTGCTTGATGGGCTTTAGCAGCACTTGTATCCACCGTGATACCAGCAGCATACAGGGTTTGGTTTGAAACCAACAAAAGGCTAATCGAAATAGAAATGATCTGTCTAAAATTCATTTTTGTCCCTCATTTATCATTACATGTAAAGATTAAAAGCGATACGTCGCTGATACGCCAAAGAAGTTTTGCGTAGTGCTGACATCTTTTTTATACAAAGGCATGGTGTAGTAAAGGTTCATGTCAAAATCGCCCCGTTTAAGCTTTAAACCAAAGGCATCGCTGAGCAGTTTTCCACCGTTTGTGTCAGCTTCTTTTTTAATTTCACCCCCATCAAGGGCAATAAAATAGGTCGGCTCAAAATATTCTAGGAGTTTGGACGGTGCGGTATAGGAGAGTTCATTACGCAGGTAGTACCCTGTATTTCCGCTCAGTCCCTCTTTTTGGTAGCCTCGAACACTGTAGTGTCCTCCAATGCTGATTTGATTGGTGCTAAAAAGTTGGTCATTGGAGTGTTGGTAGTGCCCAGAAAGCGTGTATTGAAAAGCATCAAAGCGTTTGGCTAAGGAAGCATCAATCGTATAAAGAGTGTATTTTTCATTTAAGGATGTAGGGTTGGAGGCATTAAACCAGTCGGTTCCTTTGACATAGTTCAAGGCTATATAGCTATAAAATCCTGCACTTTGGTACATATAATCGACCATGCCACTCGCATTGGAAAGCTCATAACTAGAGGTTTCAATCAGCGCATCACTTAAATAATTTTTAGTCTCATAGTGCGAAAGAGACGAACCAATGGAGATGCGATGGACTTCGTTATGAAAAAGTTTGTAGTTGAGGGCTAGGGTATAGGTTTTGGTGTTACCTTTGGACTCATAACGATTGATACCCCCATAAATATACTGTGCATAATGATTTTTTCGATAGCTCAAGGTTGCTAGTAAGCGCTCTATGGGAAAGGAGTACTCATACCCATCGCCTATGGAGTTTTCATTGTGAAAGTGCTGATCGGTGCTATTTAAATTAATAGCAAATTGGTCGTTAATACCTAGAGGATTATCGAGATTGAGGGAGAGTGTTCCTTGCTTATTACCCGTTTTTTTCGTTCCAAAATTGTTGATGCCCACACTGCCATTAAGACGACTTGTTGTGTTGTTTTCTACATTAACATCGGTATAGCCTACTTCATCACTGGGTATCAAATCCATTTTTGCGTGATTGCTAGGCAGGCGATTCATGGTTTCAATGGCATGTTCCAAATTTCTTAAGTTAAGAAAATCTCCCTCTTGACCCATAAAAGCATGGTGAATGGAGCGTTCATCAGGAGTGATGGACTTTATCTTACCCTCAAGGGCAAAGAGGGTGACTTCACCAGAAGCGATATTTTGAGGTTTTAGATACACCTGAGAGGTCACATAGCCTTTTTCCAAATAAAGTGCACTGAGTTGTTTGGTTAAGTTGGAAAGTTCGGTAAGTGTTGTGCATTTTCCAATGTACGGACGGTAATAGAACTCTTTTTCACTTTCTAAGAGGAGGGTAATGCCCTCATCTTTAATAAGCTTTATCTCAAAGCAAGGCTCTTCTTTCATAGGGAGCAATTCAGGTTTCTTCACGTCATAGCGTATGATATTTTCATCGTGACGCTTTTGGAGTTTTTCGAAAACCTCTTTTTGTTTCTCAAAATGTTCACGTTGGTTGATAACATCGGTGGTAGAATCTGCAAAAAGTACATATTTACTGGATAACAGACAAAAAAAGGTAAGAATCAATCGAATACGAAAAGCCATACAATTCCCTACATGTAATGTATATGTCCCATAGACACAATGAAGGCTAGATAAAAGAAGTTATCTAAATATAAAGTCGGGATTGTATTCTTTATTGGCTTTAGGTTTTATAATAAATATTATTTATTGTAATAAAATATTCTATAAATCTGTTCTATTCTAAAAGTTGTGATAGAATCTATCACTTAGAATTTAACTTTCAAAGCGATATTTGTTATTACACCTTGACTTTTTTCGCCATCAAGACTATGTTGGTAAGCAATATCTGCATGTAAAAAAGTATTTTTAGCGATTTGATAATTCATGCCAAGACCTGCTTCAAGGTGTGTACGACTGAAGTCCTCCTTAATAGATGTACCATCAAAAACAAGCGTTTCAGGCTTATCAAAGTCATGCAGGAGATTAACACTGGCATAATACTTAGAAGGAACAGATGGACTTATCTCTTTGGTAGCAATACGAGTACCTAAACGTCCTCTTAGTGCATCAGTATTATATCCTTTGATGTGCGACGTTAGATCATGAAAAGCATCATAATCGGTATGCATATAACTTAACTGCACTTGAGGCTCAACACTCCAATTACCAATAGCTGCTATAGGCTGACCAGCTTCTACAGAGAGGCTTACTCTTTTACCTTTTTGGGTAGATTTATCCCCATGACTATCACTAAAGTCATTGGTTAAAGATGAGAGTTGTCCTACGAAGTCAATATAACCTCTTTGTTCATTCATAATAGTATAGGTTCCTCCAATTGCTAGACTCTTAGCATTCATGCTTCCTGTATCTGCATCAAGATTCTCAAGGGGTCTTAAACGATCATTAAAATCTGTATTACTCTTTGCATAATCTAAGGTAATGGCAGCACGATGGGTTAATCCTGTGGCGATGTTTTCATCGGCAAAGATTTCTTGCCCAAGCTGTACACCAAAGAGTTTACTGTCATAACCAAAGCGTGTTTCTCCTTTTGCTTTGTATTGCATATAGTATGGTTTTAGCCATGTCAAACGATCTTGTTCATCGCTAACAACTTTTTCTCCCATACGATTATGAAATGTAGAGAGTTGGAGCAAACCTTGCTTTTTATTGACGCTTTGTGCACCCATATAGTTAATAACACCTGGTCGATATATTGGTAGAGTGCCTGCTGGTGAACAGCTATTATTCAGAGTACAATCAAACTGACTGATAAGGTACCAATCATTGGCATCATAACTGCTTCCTTGTTTTAAGATATACTCATATGCCCCTGCTTGAACAGCATGGGCAAGGACAAAGCTATCACTCGCAGAAGTTCCATCAACGACAACGATATTAATTCCTTCAACCGTTTGAGCGCCAAGGCCACCTGCAATTGGGCGTATATCGATGGCTGTTGTTCCTGTGATATTTCCAGTTACATGTAATTTATCCGTTATTGAACTGTCATCTCCAAGGATGGTTTCTAATGAAATTGACCCTGCGATACCTTCATAATTACCATGAATCGTAAACGTCTCACCTAAACGCTCCCAAAAAATACCTCCCCCATTGGTAACATTTCCTACAATTCTACCCCCATAAACATAGCTTACGACAGAGGTTTCATCAATACTAACATTTCCTGAAATATCCAAAGTATCGGTTACTTGAAGCAAAGAATTATTCATTAAAAAGAGCCCATAATTTTTTTCTCCACTTAAGGTTACGGTAGAGTCATCAAGGACTATGGTATCAAAGTTGACAATGCGCTCTCCTGCTATCTCTTGTGTGGTACGTGCAAAAACAAGAGTATTGGTATCATCACTACTTAATGGATTGCCCCCATCAAAGAGGGTGACACCTGATATATCGGCTCCACCGTGTATAACAACCGTATCACTCCCTTTTCCCATAAGAATATCTCCCATGACTTTTGAGCCTTCGTGGAGATTGAGGACGGTGTAATTTGCTGTAGAATCATCTTGAATTGCTATTCCTGAAGTAGAAGAGATAACTCCTTGGTTTAGTACATTTATTAGTGTGCTTTCTGCACTACCGCCTATGTGAAGCCCAGCACCCATACCACCTGTAATGACACCTGATATTTGGGCAACCGTATCTGTACCACTATTATTGATTAGCCATACGCCATCTTCTTCTCCAGTGATATGTCCACCAGCTTGGTTAAAAATCAAATCTGTTGCTGTCTCAAGATTTTCAGCGTAAAGACCTATTTCTGTCCCTGTAATATCTCCTGCGGTTGTAATTATGGTGTTACCTATACTTCGGTTACTTAAGTTAACACCACTTGCAACTCCAGTAATACTTCCACCTGTTTGATTGAAAATTAAATCTGCAGCATTGGCGTCGTTGATTGCTAAAATACCATTCAGTTCAGTACCAACAATATCTCCTTCTGTCTCAATAGTTGTTGAACCTATACCTATATTAATTATAGTTGCACCAGTAGATCCAGTAATAGTTCCTGATACCTGCTTAAAAACAAAATCAGTTGCTGTCTCAAGATTTTCAGCGTAAAGAGCTGTGTGTGTCGCTGTAATATCTCCTGCGGTTATAATTGTAGTTTTACCCGTACCTCCGTTTGAAAAATAAGCACCCAATAGAAATCCCGTGATACTTCCTCCCGTTTGGGTAAAACTTAGATCGCTTGCAAAAACGTTATGGTAAATATTTAGCCCAGTTCCTGTCGTACCTTCAACATTTCCAGCGATTTGAACAGAAGTTTTACCAGCCCCCGCATTGCGCAATTCAATACCATTTTCAACGCCAGTGATGTTTCCACCTACTTGGTTAAAAATCAAATCTGTTGCTGTCTCAAGATTTTCAGCGTAAAGACCTGTGTGTGTCCCTGTAATATCTCCTGCGGTTACAATTGTAGTTTTACCCGTACCTACGTTCGTCAAATAAGCACCACTTGTACCTCCCGTGATACTTCCCCCAGTTTGAGTAAAACTTAGATCGCTTGCAAAAACGTTATGGTCAATATATAGCCCATTTTCTGTCGTACCTTCAACATTTCCAGCGATTTGAACAGAAGTTTTACCAGCCCCCGCATTGAGCAATTCAATGCCATTTTTAACGCCAGTGATGTTTCCACCTACTTGGTTAAGAATCAAATCTGCGGTAGTATCGCGGGTTCTGTTGATTGCTAGGATACCAGATACGGAAGTGCCAATAATATCTCCTGCTGTCTCAATAGTAGAGGAACCTGTGCCTGATTTACTTATATATACACCTGTTGCTCCTGTAATGGTTCCTGATACTTGTTTGAAAAGCAGGTCAGTTCCTGCTACACTTTCAGCGAAAAGACCTCTGTACATCGCCCCATTACCTGTAATATCGCCTGCCGTTACAATTGTGGTTTTACCAGTACCTAGGTTACTTAAGTGAACACCACCTGCCCCTCCAGTGATACTTCCACCAATTTGGTTAAAAATCAAATCAGTGGCTTTGGTTTCGTTGACCACTGAAAGACCATTTAGTGAAGTACCCACAATATCGCCTGCAGTTTGAATAGTGGTTGCTCCAGTTCCATAATTTTGAAAGAAAATACCTGCTGTTGCCCCAGTAATAGTTCCAGCAGTTTGAGTGAAGGTAAGATCAGTAGTAGTCATTGCATTATTCCACATAAGCGATCCATACCCATTTGTGTTTATAATATCTCCAGCTGTTTCAATGGTGCTAGAACCAAAGCCATTATTAAAGATTTTTAAAGCCCCGTATTGCGCAGTTCCTCTAATAGAACTACCATCTTCTTGCTTGAATTGTATACTTCCAGAGTTTTCTGTGATTGTCATTGGTTCTGCTGATGCATACTGAAATGTACCATCTGCTTTTACATGTAAATCATTCCCTGCAATATTTACAGGGGAGTTTGTGATAGCAGAACATAAATAAGTACCATCAAATTGCAACCCACATACTGACCATGACGTTGTAGTACTTAAACCTAATAATGCAATTGATTTTGCAATACTACTAGAAAAGTTTCTTTTTTTTGTAGATAAAAATAAGCGTGATATTTCACGTATTGTAATCCATAAACCTTTCGTAGCATTATAAATAGTGCGATATATTGTGTTCATAATAAAATTCCTTATATAATAATTATTTTAATAAGCTATTTTTGATCAAGTGATCTCTATTTGCTAACTTATAATTTTAATGAGAACTAGTGTGAAAGTAGGGGTAAGTTGTAAGTTTGAGGGAGAAATAAGGATATAGTGAATAGAATATTTAGTTTATTAGTATCTTCTAAAAAGGCAAGCTTAAGATGTATAATAAGTTAAAATTATTTGAGCATTTAACAATCCTTTATGCTGAAGATGAAGAGAATATAAGAAAAACGGTTAGCTCTTCACTAAAATTTTTATTTCACAAAGTGATCGAAGCTAAAGATGGTGAAGAAGCTTTAGAACTCTTCTATGAATATAACCCAGATGTTTTATTATTGGATATTTGTATGCCTAAATGTAATGGATTAGAGCTATTAAAACAAATTCGAGAGTCCAATAAACGTGTTCCTGTTATTATTATGAGTGCTTATTCTGAGCAAGATTATTTGTTACAATCAATTGACTTACATGTTTGTAAATATCTTATAAAACCCTTTGTAAGAGAAAGTTTTTTGGATGCATTTAAGGCGTGTGCTCATTGGATGTATGAGTGGGGAGACAATGGATTGATTAAAGTTGAAAATGACATTTTCTTTGATGTAGAAACATCTATGCTTTTAATACAAAATGAACAAATTTCATTAACCAAAAGAGAACGTACTTTATTTGAATATTTTTTACGACAAAAGAATCGAGTTATTTCATATGATGAATTAGAATACGCAATATGGGACGGGCAGGGGGAGCATAAAGAAGCGTTAAAATCGCTTGTTAAGCAACTTAGGAAAAAACTACCTGACAACATGATAGAAAATTTTTTTGGAGTTGGATATAAACTTGTTACACATTAAAAAACGTCCATCAATATCTACTAAGACGAAAACAATGCTTTTTGTTTCCATAATTCTTATTGTTATGGCAACGATTTCTGGATATATTCATTATTTTGATATAAAAAAAAATATGGAGATGTCGCAAAAAGACTACATGTCACAAATCAATAATTTTTATGAATTAAGGCAAGAATTACTCAATAAGCACTATGGAAATCGTTCGTTAGTCCATGTAGATTCTCATGGCGTACAAAGCGCAATATTTGCAAAAGATTCTAAGCGTATCGTAGAGTTATCCGTATATCGATGGGAAATGTTAAAGAAAGAAAATCCTTTTTTATTAGGGCTTAGATTTTACGACGAAAAAAAACAACTCATAGCATACTTAGGGCAAGAACCTGAGCCTCATGAAATTAAACTCGATGAAGAACTTTCAGATGAAGTTGACTTTGGCTTTTTCTCATCAATATCATATTCAGCTTATCATATTAGGATTCCAATATATAAGGAAGGCGTTTTTATTTGCACAATGGAATTTATAATAAGTCCTGAATATTTTCTTAGCAGAATTAAAAATTACTTATCTCTTCAAGGTTATATACTTTACAATACAGACCAAGCTCCAGACATCAATGCTTTTTTTGCTGGTTATAAATTAGATGACGGCTCAATTTTGAAAATTGAAAATATAACGTATATGACATATATTGTTAGAATTAAAGATAAATTTAATGGGAAGAGTTTAGCAAGTCTTCTTTTTTTACAAGATATTACGGAACAACAGAAAAATCTTTCAAATACAATTTATAAAGAATTTTTCATGGCTATTATTGTAATAATCATACTTCTTATTATCCTTAATTATGGATTTAATATCCTGATTAAAAGACTAGAAGAAAGTGAAGCAAATCTTCTTAAACTGAATTATACACTTGAAAGTCGTGTAAGAGAAGAGAGCAAACAGCGATTACAAAGCGAAAAGCTATTGATTCAACAGAGTCGGTTAGCGAGTATGGGTGAAATGATTGGAAATATTGCACATCAGTGGCGACAACCTCTTACTGAACTTGGGGCAACACTTTTCAACCTTTATATGCTTTGGTCAAAACAAAAATTAACAGGAGAACTCTTTGATGAGAGTATGGATCATTGTGAAAAAATAATTATTCATATGTCGAAAACAATTGATGATTTTCGTAATTTTTTCGCTACAACTGATGAAAAAGAGCATTATGTTGTCAATGATGCAATTAAAAGTGCTATTGAACTTGTGAGTGCAGCTTTAAAAAACCATTATATTGATTTGGTTTTTTATGAGAAAGATCGCTACGAATTGGAAGGCTCACCACGTCAATTTGCCCAAGTAATTTTAAATATTCTTGTCAATGCAAAAGATACCCTTCTTGATCGTGCTATTGCTAAACCACGAATTAAAATATCACTGTATTCAGAGAATGAACATATTGTGATTGATATTGAAGATAATGGTGGTGGTATTTTAATGGATCCCATTGAGCATATATTTGAGCCGTATTTTACAACAAAACATGCCAAAAAAGGTACAGGAATAGGGTTGTATATGAGTAAAATGATTATTGAAGAAAATACAAATGGTAGCTTAGAGGCTTTTAATACTTCAGAAGGTGCATGTTTTAAAATAACCCTGAGAACATTTGGGAGTGTTTAGAAAATCTAGTAGTTTTTAAGGTTGTATCATAAATTTAAAGCGTGTAATCAAGAGTTGCAAGAGGAATAGACTTTCAATTACGTATCGGCGATAAACTAACGCAATAGAAGGGGAGAGTGACTCCCCTTCTATTAGAAACTAAAACGGTATCCAGCATTAATCTGCCTTTGGACAAATTTGTGACCAGTAGTATACGTGCCATCTAGGTATAAATTATGCTTTTTATTTAGTTGAGTTGCAATGCCGACTTGATTTTCCCATAAGTTTCCACGGAAAGTGTATGTTTCTAAATTACCATTCAAACGATAGCCTACATTACCGCTCATCTCCGTAACATAGCCAGTTTTATAATAGACATTTACGGGATTTTTAACTTCTTTAACTTCGTACCCAACTTTTACGCTAACACGCCCAAGAGTTGAATCATAGCCATCTAAATCAACCACTAAACCATTGTCTGCATGCGTTGAGGAACTGTTTTGATGTAAATAACTTAACTGCGCTTGTGGTTCAATGTAATAACCTGTTGTCGTATTTACCAAGTAAAAGCGTTTCCCAGCCTCAACGCTTAAACCATAACCATTACTCGAAGTACTCCCATGAATGTGATTATATTGAGAGTCTTGAACGTTGAACGTGTTTTTAATATGACTGTATTTCAATGCCATATCAACATAGAAATGATTTGATGCAATATAAGTTCCATAAAATCCAAAATGATGACCATTTACATTACCATTGCCTTGTTGATAGTTTGAATCAGCCTGTATGGTTCCACCCATCACACCTAAAAAAACATCTAAATCTGACATTTTCAAACGTCCATCTATACCAGTTTGAATGCCTGTGTAGCCCATATCAAAATCGCTTAATTTACCGCTTCCAAATGAACCAAACTTCCCAGTAAAGGTTCTAGCCCATACATTACCTTGGCTATTTTCAGTTTCACGAAGTTCTCCCATTCTTTGCAAGAGCGTTTGAGTTTCTGCATAGTTAATCATATAGCCAATATTGAGGAAGTTTGCTGAGGCATCAGCTGTGGATGTAATCGGCGGTGCTTTGCTAGAAGCATAGAGTTCCCAGTTTGTATCATTTTGATGAAGACTATAGAGGTATCCTCCTAGTTCCACTTCTCCTGTTCCTGCTCCTCTAAAAAGGTTGTTTTTTAAATCAAATGAAGCTAATCCGTCTTGTGTTTCTACAACCGTAATTACTTCATTGCCCGTAGTTGCAAGAGAGCCTCTATTTATTATTTGAATACTATGGTTACCAGTGCTACTACCTGTAACCACTAATTTATCCGAAAATTCATCGAGTATATTGGTACGCATAATAAAATTACCATTGCCACTTAAATCACCTACGGTAAGGATTGAACCCACTTTATCTTCTATAAAATCAACAGTGCTATGATTTAAGGTTAATTTACTAACCACAGAATCTTGGCTCATATTCCACAAGCTATCATCAAGTGACAAATTGGTTGTGGCACCAGATGAGACAAATGCCCCTCCATTCAACACTGACCCTTCAGTCATCCTCAGGTCAGTTGTGGCTCCATCCTGAGAATAAACGCCACCAGTAATATGCATCTTGCCAACACCAGAAATCAGATTGCCAGCCCCTGCAGAAACCATAGCAACGGCGTCTGATGAAGCCATTGTTATCGTTGTATCCCCTGTAAAATAAGCCTTGCCACCAGATGAATTCGCCACGACACCATACACGCCATCAGCGCCAGTCACTGTCGTGTTTACTGCATTAACCACACCGCCAGCAGCCCACACCGCATAAGCCGTATTGCCATTCCGATCAACAATAATGTCAGTATTTTCTAGATTCACTACTCCAGAAAGTTGTGCAGAAGCACCTGTGGAGCCACCCGAAAAAATGCTGTTTCTATTGGTTGGGGTACCATTAAAATGAGCAATAGCATTGGATCCATGTGCTATTAAACCACTACTTTTGTCTGCCCAAATATGGCTATCTGCACCAACCGTAGCCAAGCCACCACTACGAACTTCAAGCGCATTAGAATTATTTCCCATAGTAGTAATGCTTAGCGCATCAGCATTAAGTTTTCCAAACAAGAAAACACCCGTTGCATATGCTCCTTGGGTGGTTATGGTACTACCAGTACCTAAATCTACAAATGAATTTTGTTGTAAATCAATGCCATATGAAAGATTCCCTTGTGTTTCAAGAGTCAAATGAGTGGCTTCGAATTTTGCTGGACCATTAGCAGCATTTCCATTGGCACCAAAAATACGTAATGCTGTAGATTGACTACCATTTGTACTAATTAAGCTTCCAGAACCCAAATGTGCTTCTGTTCCTTCGTTATCAACATTAAGTCCAATATTCTGATTTCCTATTGTTTGAATCGTTAAAGCATCGGCAGTTAAGGTAGACGCTTTTGCAATATAGACACCTATAGCACTGGAACTTGTACTGGTGTTGTCGACTATAATTTTACTATCCGTCCCTAAATCTATTTGGGAATTTAAGCCTGAAACATACAATCCTTTAGTAGCAAAACCCTTAACATCAATGGTCAAATGATTTGCATTCAAAGTTGTATTTTTGCCATTCAAATAAATACCAGCAGACGCTGTGTTCCCACCATCAACACTAACTTTACTGCCTGAAGCAAGATTGATTTGAGCAGTTGTTGCAGAATTATTGTAAATACCAGTCAATATATTATTATACTTAGTATCAGCAGTGATTGTATCCCCATTAGCTAACGTAATGACACTATCATTGAGGCTACCATAATCTGTTGCTAATGCAGGAAGAGTGCTTAACCCTAATAAAAGAGCTGACGCCGTAATGCTGCTAGAGATATTTCTTTTTTGGGTATAGTATACTTTTTTCATAAGTAAAGCTTTCCTTAGATATTTTTTATGATTTATCATGATTGAGCGGTGAGATAATAATAGAAACTCAGGGCAAATCAGGGTGAAATAGGGTAGATAAGGTTGAAATGCTTTTAGGTAAGAGCAGAGTCAATTATCTGGTTTTGGATGAAATGTGTACCGCATAAGATAGTGAATTTAATTTTGAAAATTTTAGTTTTCAATAATTAAGTTTTGGGTGTTTCGTTGAGAGGCTCACCTGGATCGCTCAGTCATTTATGGTAGCACTTTGTGATTACTTTACATTAATTTTTTAAGATAGTTTATTTTTAAGATAATTTTTACATAGTGTGCGTTACTATCGGCTCACAATGCTCATAAAATTAAGGAAATGCCCATGTTTAGTTTTTTACGCTCCAATCATGGTAATGATACAAGCTCATTTTCATACCAATCACCTCATGCTTCAGATAATACTATTATGACATTAAATTTTCAAGAAAAGACCCTTGAAAGCGTTTGTTCAAATCTTCCTTTTTCCCCCAAAGTTGTTCTAGGTTTCATTTCTCCATCATTGGAGTTTGACAGTGTTGCTAAAAAACTTCAACAGGCATTTTCAAGTGAATGCACACTGATTCTTTCGACTACTGCAGGTGAATTATGCAGTTTACATGCTCAAAATCCCCTTCCCTCACTGTATTCAAGTGCCTCAGCAGGTGAAGGCGATAATATTGTACTGATGGTCTTTGCACCGTGCATGATTAGCGATGTTTTTGTCGCCTCTATTCCACTGAAGAGCGAAAACATGGGTGTTAGCACTCAAACGGAACATCAAAGAGTTGCTGCGATTGCTGAGGAAATTAAAAAAATCAATGTTCCCTTTAAAATGCGCTCAGATGATACATTAGGCTATACATTAATTGATGGTCTAAGTGCAAGTGAGAGTTTTTTTATGGAAGCTGTTTATCATGTGGCAAAATTTCCTTGTTTGCTTATTGGTGGAAGTGCGGGTGGTAAGCTTGATTTTCAAAATACTTATATTTATAATGGCAAACAGACGCTACGCCATCATGCGGTGGTGACCTTTATCAAACTAGCACCAGCGTATCGTTTTGGGGTTTTTAAAAGTCAAAACTTTCGAAAAACATCAACCTCTTTTACCGTTCTTGCTGCCAATCCCCTTTCTCGTACAATTAGTGCCTTTTTAGATCGAAAAAGTAATGTAGGAATTAGCATTATTGAAGCGTTAAGCAACCATTTTAAGTGCACGCCTCATGAACTTAATGCAAAACTTGCGAACTATACGTTTGGCATTGAAATTGATGGGGAAATTTATGTGCGCTCTATCGCATCCATTGATGTGGTGAATGATACGATTCATTTTTATTGCGATATTGAAGCAGGTGAAGAGCTTTTATTGCTTGAAAAAACCGATTTTGTGCAAACGACCAATCACGATTATGATGCGTTTAGCCGTAAAAAACCAAAACCAATTGGTGCTATTTTTAATGATTGTATTTTGAGGCGTTTATGCAACAGTGATGCGCTGGGTCGCCTTTCAACCTTTAAAGAGATTCCTGTGGCTGGCTTTTCAACCTTTGGTGAGCTTTTAGGGGTTAATATCAATCAAACGCTAACAGCTATCTTTTTTTATAAGCTCGATAATGAAGGTTTTGAAGATGACTATGTGGATAATTTTGTCCAAAAATATGCAGGATTTAAGAGTTATTTTTTACTGAGAAAAATCAACCGTCAAGCGATGATTAATACGATTAATAAAGCGATGTTAGGGCAAATGAAAGAGAGTATGCCTGTTCTTGAGAGCATTGGTACAACACTGACGCATGCGGTACAATCCATTGATGCGATTGAAACGCATTTGTGCAGTGTTGAAAAGGAGTTTGTACTTTTTGCTTCGCATATGGAACAAAGCAGTTCTCAAAATGCCAATTTATCCACAGAAGTGGATAATCTCGCCAATAATGTACGTGAAATTCGTATGGTTTTAAGCGTGATTGCTGATATTGCCGATCAAACCAATCTTTTAGCGCTCAATGCTGCCATTGAAGCGGCACGTGCGGGTGAACACGGTCGTGGTTTTGCCGTGGTTGCCGATGAAGTGCGAAAATTGGCTGAACGTACGCAAAAGAGCCTCTCTGAAACCAATATTTCCGTCAATACGATTATTCAAGCCGTAGAAAATATTAGTGGCACCATGAGTGGTGTTAGCGGTGGACTCATGGAAATTTCATCCAAAAGCAATGCCCTCTCAGAGGATATGGAAAGTTTAGCAGGAAAAAGCCATGTTATCTCTGCGGAACTTCGTTCTCAGTCTAAATTGACCGATGCGCTAAATAGCGAGCTTGGAAAACTCAGTGTTTATGAAAAAACGCTGGATATTCTCAATCATTAAAAAACCATAAGAGGGTATTTTACACCCTCTTCTTCTTTACATGTAACCCTAATTTAACAGCACTCAAGTTCAGCCTTTTCGATGCATGCGAGTCCTTTTTCAAAGTGATAGGTTTCAAAAAGAGCTGCAATGTAGAAGATATTAGAGCAAATATGGTACAAAATATCTTTGGAATCTTTTTTTGCAAAGACAGTTTTGTACTCTGTGGGAATAAAGCTTTCAAAACGAAGCCAAAAAGCATCTTTACTCTCAGGATACAGAGCAAAAAGTTCATACAGTGCATCTAAAACCACTACTGCATTTTCATAACAGTCAATATTTTGAAAACTAACATAACGGTCACGTTGCATCTCATTGTTGATTTCCACAAGAGACTCCTTTTTTAGAGAGTTCAATGCAGTTTTTATTCCTTTGTCGTTTTTTCCTCAAGGATTTGGGTGTATTTTTCGTGTAGTTCAATGTATTTTGCTAAAAGCTTGTGAAATTCTACTTCATAATCAATGGGGCTATGCTCCTGTGTATTAGAAGGCAAAACGTTAGATGAAGGGTGCGGTGGTGGGGTACTCTCATCCACAATAAACTCCTGTTCTTTTCCATCGACATTCTTTTTAATCATTTTAAGCTCTTTGGCATTGACACGTTTGATGACTGCAAAGGTACTCATTTTATGTTTTGTAGCGTATTGTTGGATGCTTAAGAGGGTGTGTGTTGACATGTGTTGTCTCCTTTTATAAAAACCTTATTTTACATGTAAAAGGTTTTACATGGCTTGAAGCAAGCATAAAGTACAATACCCCTCTTCAAAAAGATTCTCCAACGAATACAATAAAGGATTTAAATTATGGGTGGATTACTCAATAATAGTGTAAAAATGGAAAAAGGTTATAAGCTAGCAGGACTTGCCACCATGCAAAAACATACGGCTTTGCAAAAAGACAAAGAGGTGAAAGCAGGTGCTGTAAACTCTTCAAAAGCGCAGATGAGTGATGAAAAAAAAGCGAAAGCGAAAGCCAAAGCAAAGCAGTCTAAAAAAGATAGAAAACGCAACAAATAAACACGAAAGGGCATTTCTGCCCTTTACATGTAAAGATTCTTAGACGGTTCCTCTCTCATACCATTTTCTAAGCCACGCATCCATAGGATACATAAATTTATAAATCGCAGGGACAACCAAGAGAGTTAAAACGGTTGAACTGAGCAACCCTCCAATAATTGCAAGTGCCATAGGTGCGTTACTCTCATGCCCTGCCCCTGATCCAAACGCTAAAGGAATCATCGCTCCAATCATCGCAAAGGTTGTCATTAAAATAGGACGCAAACGTTTTTCGCCTGCTTCAAAGAGCGCATGATCAATATCTTTTCCTTCCTTAATCGCACGGTTAGCAAAGTCAACCACTAAAATGGCATTTTTGCCAACCATTCCTAGCAGTAAAATAATACCAATCATAACAAACAAGCTAAAAGAGTTTCCACTCAAATGCAAGGCAAGAATAACACCTGTAAAAGAAAGTGGCATCGAAATCATAATAATAAAAGGCTGAATGACAGACTCATAAAGGGCCGCTAAAATGAGGTAAATCAAAATAACCGCTAAAAGCACTGCCGCACCAAAGGCTTTGTTGGTGTCTTCTAAATTTTCAACATCGCCTGTGTAGCGAAATGCGTAGCCTTGCGGTAAGATTTTAGGCATAGCTTCATTGACCACTGCGACGATTTTGTCTAAGGAGGTATTGAAAATATTAGCAGTAACTAAGACCTTACGCTCTCTATCAAAACGGTTAATCGATGCAGTTCCTGTCCCCTCTTCTAGCTTAAGTAAACCCTCAAGCGTGACAAATTCACCCTCTGCGTTACGTACTTTGAGTTTTTTTAAATCTTCCAATGATTTTCGGTAATCATCTTTGTATCGAACGGTAATATCAAATTGGCGGCCGTTGTCTTCAAAGTAAGAAACCGCACTGTCGCTTGAATAAGCAGATGCCAACACAGAGGTGATTTCTTGCACGCTTACCCCTACTCTTTGGGCATTTTCACGCAAAATAGAGACTTTGATTTCGGGTTTGCCACTCTCATAATCCCTATCGACATCCACAATGCCCTCTGTTTGACGTAACACGTCCATTAACTTTAGAGAGACTTTATCCAGTTCATCAAGGCTATCACCTGTAATAACCACTTGCACAGGAGCCGATGTACCGCCTGTATCAAAATCATCCACTTTTTCAACCAAAATGGTCATATCCTTATACTCTTTGAGCTTTTCTCTGTAAAACTGAATAATCTGCTCTTGCGTACGTCCTTTTCTCTCTACCACGGGTTTGAGTTTAGCGTAGATTTTTCCTTTATGAATCTCTTCAGCGGCATTGTACCCGATAGATGCAATGGAATAAACAATATCTTTATCCTCTTTTAAAAGCGCATCAATGGGGGCTATTTTTGCTTTCATGGTCTCTAGGTTGATACCCACAGGTGCTTTGATGGTGATTTGAAGCTCGCTATTATCTTGCATCGGTAAAAAGTTCATACCTACACTTAATGATGTTGAGGCAATCAAAAGCGAAATGGTCGCAACAATCGTAAGCATTTTAAAACGCAACGTCCCCTTTAAGAGTGTTACGTAAGCTTTATCAATGGCTTTAAAAATGGGCTCTGTTGCATAGTAAAATTTGCTCTCCTTTGCACTTAAAACCCTAGCCCCCACGCTGGGGATAAACATAACCGCAACCAAATAAGAGATGACAATACCCGAAGCTACCGTCATGGCAAAAGAGTTAAAAAACATTCCTACGATACCATCCATAAAGGCTACGGGAATAAAAACGGCTAAAAGAACCGCAGAGATAGCCAAAATGGAAAAAGCTACCTCCTTAATACCTTCAAAAGAGGCTTGGAAAGGTTTTTGTCCCTCTTCCATTTTTTTCATAATGTTTTCAATAACAACAATCGCATCATCAATAAAAATACCAATGGCAAGGGTCAGACCAATCAATGTCAGTCGGTTCAAGTCGTAGCCTAGCGCATGAATAATCGCAAACGTCCCAATGACTGATGTAGGAATAGCAAGGGCAGAAACAAGGGTTGCCGTCACATTTCTAAGAAACGAAAAGACGATAATAATAGACAAAAATGCACCAAAAATAAGGTCAAAACGAACATTGTCAATGTTAATCATGATTTTTTCAGATTGGTCTTGCAAGACTTTAATTTCAAACTGATCGCCTGCTAAGTGTTGTAGTTTTGGAAGCGCTTTTTTGACACCATTAATAATATCTAAAGAGTTCTCACCCGCAATTTTTTTCACTTCCAGTGTCACACCTCGTTGACCATTGTAGGAAGAGTAACTTTTGGCATCGCTTAGCCCATCCACAATGCTAGCAACATCTTTAAGCTTCACGCCTGGTTTGACCAAAAGCTCACCCACCGCTTCCACACTTTTAGCATCACCTTCTGCTTTGATGATAATCTCTTGGCTCTGATTAATCATCTTTCCAGCACCCTGTTTGATATTTTGCTTTGCAATAATAGCGCTAATTTCAGAAGCACTAAGGGAGTATTTTGCGAGTAAAAAGGGATCGATAAAAATGCGAATTTCACGGTCTTGGTAGCCTACAATGTTAACCTCACCTACTCCCTTAATTCGTTGGAGTTGGGCTTTGAGCTTTTCATCGGCAAGGCGCATGAGGGCTTTGCTATCATCCCCTTTATCGGCAATAAAAAGGCTAATGACCGCTCCAGAAGCCCCTAGTTTTTTCACCACAGGTTTTTCCACTTCACTGGGAAGATCAATGGCGCCAATTTTATCTCTTACGTCGTTGGTTGCTTCATCAAGGTCTTTGGTGAGCTCAAACTGAATGGTGACCACACTAAATCCCTCATAACTGGTAGACATCAGTTTATCAATACCATCCACCCCTGATACAGCTTCTTCAATTTTATCGGTGACTTTGGTCTCCACGGTGGATGGGTCTGCGCCATTGTAGGTGGTTTGCACCGTGACAATAGGAAAATCCACATTGGGAAAAAGATTAATCGGCATGGTGTTATAGGACATTAATCCAAAGACAATAAAGGTTAAAACGCCCATCAATGTGGTGATGGGTCTGTTAATGGCTAATTTATACATAGGCTATTCCACACTAATGTTGCCATTACCAAACAGGCCTGGAAGAAGGTCTTTGGCTTTGACTTCGGCTTGCATTTCACGGGTACTTGAGAGAACAGTGGGGTAAATTTTGCTGATGAGCCCTTCATAGGTTTTATCACTTCCATCCACTTTATAAACAAATTTTTGCCCTACTTTGACACTTTGCCAGTACTTTTCATCAAATTTAAGAACCAGTTTGACATCGTGGGTGCTCTCAACGGTTAAAAGTTTGGTTTGAGAACCTAGCACAATGTTTCCCAGTTCGGTCATTTTTTTACTCACCACCAAATCATACGGTGCACGAAGCTCTGTCTTTTTGTAGATAATCTCTTTGCTTTGAGCGGTGAGTGCTTTTATATCTCTGTCATACAGATAATTATCCATCTTTTCTTTATCTATGACATCGGGGATTTTGGCATAGCGGTTGTAAACTTTTTGAGCATGCTCTGCATTTTTCTTAGCAATTTCATACTCATTTTTTTCCTCTGCATTGTACAAAGAAAGAAGCAAATCGCCTTTTTTGGCTTTGCTGCCAACCTCTACATGTAAACTTCCAACCACCCCTGAGATGGAGAGTCCTAACTCGGAGCTTTTTTCACTGACCACATCAAACGTGGCATAGACTTCCCCTGCAACAAGGGCTTGAAACATAAATAACGTGGCTAGAAAAACTTTTTTCATTGAATGGCTCCTTTGATCTCTTCGCCCATTTCATACAACAGGACGGCTTTTTGGTATTCCACTTCGTTTAAAGCGGTTTGAAGTTGTGCTTGTGCATCAAATTTTTCACTTAAGGCATCAAGGTAGGTGACATTGTTGACAATGCCTTGTTGAAATTTCTTTTTCACCAATTCATAGGTCATTTCAGAGGCACGCAGTTTGGCTTTATTGGCTTCAATTTTTGCTAAAGCGGTTTGATAACTGTTGTACGCACTTTGATAACTCGCTTTGGCTTTGTGCTTTTCATAGGCTAACTCACTACTTTTGGCAAGGTAGTTTTTTTGTGCGGCTTGCACACTAGCAGAGGTTGAGCCAAAGTCAAAGAGTTTCCATTGCATGGAAAGCACAATGGTATTTTGGTTCTCTTTGTCACTCTCCCATGCGTTATTGGCGTAGTCATTTTTAAAGCGTGAGTAGGTGTCTTCGATTTTGAAGGTTGGCAAATGGGCTGATTTGGCGATATTTGCCTCTTCTTGCGCACTTTTAACACTCTCTTCAAGGGCTAAAATATCAAAGCGTTGCTGCTCTTTTTGAGCGTCTTGAAACACAATGCTAGAGCCTTGTTTAATTTCCACACGCTCTGCTGTAAGGTATTCAAGTGTATTGGAGATATTGTTCAGGGTATTTTTTAAGGTCAGTATATCCACATTGGTCTGCTCAATACTCGAGATGATTTTTTGAAGTTCATCTTCTGTGACGGCACCCACACTAAAAAATTGTTCCAAACGGTGACGCTCTGCTAAGAGTTGCTCTTTTTTTTGCTGGGTTGATTCAAGGCTTGCTTGTGTACTTAAATAGTTAAAATAGGCATAAATAACATCCAATGAAACATTTGTTTTGTACCGATGAGAGCGAAAATGTTGCCGATTTTACTAAAGCATTTTGCTGAGAAAATTGTGCTTCTCTTTTGCCTCCATCATAAAGCGTAAAGGAGAGTGTGGCACTTCCTGTTCGACTTTTTTCAGGGGTAAACATGTTCTCTTCTTTGTTGTAGGTTTGATTGGCACCTAAACTAAGACTAGGTAAATAGCCACTTTTAACAGAATACGCTTTTTCTTGAGCTGATTCAAGTTGATAGCGAGACGATTGGACGTAGTGGTTTTTCTCTGCTAAGGTTAGGAGTTCACCTAAATTACCCGATGCAAAACCAAAAAGTGGAAACAGAAACATAAGGGGGAGTTTTTTCATGGTAACGACCTTGTGCATTGATTTAAAAGGAATGTAACGTGTTTAATAAGAAGGGTTTGTGCTTCATAAAAGCCCATATTTGAAGCTTTTGCACGCACCAATAAGCCTTTGAGCAGTAGCATAATACTGGTGGTAAGTAAGTCCACATCATCGATTAAAAACTCACCTTTTGCTACGCCCTCATGCAAACAACCTGAAATAAAGTCAAAATCTTCTTGGAAGAAGCTTTCAAAATAGGCACTATAAAGCCCTGTTTTATCAATGAGCATCGCACTAATAAAATGTTGGTAAAGCTTTAAGACTTGCTCTTTATTGCCCTCTTCTTCGCACTCGCTAAAATTGAAAAAGTCTAAAAGTTTCTCTTTAGCACGCATATGTTCTGTAATACGTTTGCCAAAAGCCTCGTGATGGCGCTGTGCGATCATATCCCAAATCGCAAAGATAATCTCTTCTTTGTTTTTAAAATAAAGATACACCGTGCCTTTTGCCACCCCTGCACTTTTAGCGATTTCATCCATGCTGGTTTGCTGGATACCTTTGTCGCAAAAGAGCTCAATGGACGCACGGGCAATATCACACCGTTTCTCTTCCTTGTCTATAATTCGTGCCATGCCTCTCCTTTAAATGACTGACGGTCATTCATTTTTGAAATAGTACATTTTTGAGGGAATTTTGTCAATAGAAATGGCGTTACATGTAAAGATTAAAATTGAGTGAGTGCTTCTTTTTCAGCCATGAGGCGTTGGTATTCTTTTTCCATAATAATATCATGTGTGCTCTCTACCCTGTCGATAAAGACTTTACCGATGAGATGGTCGTATTCGTGTTGAAAGAGACGTGCTAGAAAATCTTTGAAAACGACGTGTTGTTCTTTGGCCGTTCTATCAAAATAGACCACTTCTATCTCATTATAGCGTGGTACAAATCCACGAATTCCAGGAAGACTCAAACACCCCTCCCAGTCCTTAGTGTATTCCTCAGAAAAAGCGATGATGTGAGGGTTGATTAAGGCGGTTGGCTCCATGAGCGGAGCATACGGGTAGCGTGAATTTGGATACGATGCCATAATGAGTATACTTAAAGAATGCCCTACTTGAGGGGCTGCGATACCTACGCCTTTGGATTCTTTACATGTAAAGATCATAGCATCAATGAGTGCTTGAATTTCAGGGGCTAAAATGTCGCTGACTGGTTTTGCGACAAAGCGAATAACGGGACTTCCTAGTTGTGAAATTTCTAAGCGTTGGGACATGTTTTCTCCTTAAAATGTTCATCAAACCATGTTTCACACACAATATTATAGACTTTTTTGTAAAGGTCTAATTTTTTAAGGTCGTATTTTTCTTTACATGTAAAGTAGGTGCGTAAAAAAAGATGAATCTCTTTTTTGGTGAGGTTGAATTCTACGCAAATACTTGCCAAATCAAAATACCTATCGTTGATGCGAGCGTATTCCCAGTCAATGAATGTAATGTTGTGTTGATGAAAGAGAATATTTTTAGGGTTTAAATCATGGTGGCAGAGTACATAATCTTTGCGCAGCATGTGCAGTTTTTTAAAGAGAAGAAATGCTCTTTTTTGAAGAGGCTTTTTGTACGCTTTGCTCATATCGTAAGGTTTTTGCTGGTAAGCAATGCTATGCAGTGTGCGTAGGGTTCGAGCAAGGTTTTGTAGCTCTTTTTGTGTAAGTGTGCTGTGGTGAACCCCCTCTGCAAAGCGTGCAATCATAAGGTTGTTAAGACGGTCTAAAAGCAGTGGCTTTTGAGCAATGCCTTTTGCAAAAGCTTTTTTGGCTATTTTAAACTCATGCTTTCTCTCTAGGGCATGGTGCCCAAAAACCCGCACAAGGTAACTTTGTTGGGTGCTCATAAGGCAGTAATTGGTGTTATTGTAGCCTTGATTTTCTAAGCGTGTGAGGTGCACTAAGGTTTCATTGCTAAAGCACGCATAGGTACGTAAAAAATCAATGGTCATGAAACTCTTTTATCTTTTTTCCATTGGTAAAAGCCAAAGGTTGCCAAAACGGTGTAGAGAAAAAATAAAACAGCCGTGAGGTAAAAGGCTTTTTCTATGTAAATGTAGATAGAAACAGCGTCAATCACGATCCAATAGAGCCAATTTTCAAGAATTTTTTGTGCTAGCATATAGGTGGTAAACACGGCAAAAATGGTGGTTGCCGAATCTAAATAGGCAAAATCTGCTCGTGTATACGTCGCCATAAGATAGCCAAATAGAAGCGATACGCACACAAGCATACCAATAATTTTCAAATGTTTAACCACGCCCCAAGAACTCACCTCACGCTCTTCATTTTCCCTTTTCCCATGCTTCCATGCGTACCAACCATACACCGCCATGATGAGGTAGTAGGCATTGAGCGCTGAGTCCATGAGCAAGGAGGCATCAAAGAACAGAATCGCATAAATCAGCGTACTTAAAAATGCCGCGGGCCAGCACCAAAGGCTTTGGCGCATTGCCAAAAAGAGATAAGAAAGCGATAAAAATACGGCTAAGCCTTCCCATGCTGAAGTGCTCATAATAGCCTCGTAAACGCCCTCTAAAAATTCACGCATGTGATTCCTTAAAAATGTCATTGTCTGGAGTTTTTATAAAGCGAGCATTATGCCTGATTTTCTCAAACAAACAAAAAATAGGATGAAGTAAGGTGTATAAAGGGGTTAGAAACGAAAGATTTTTAGGGTTTCGTTTCTATGGAGGTGTTAGATTATTTTAACAAGGCTTGCGCACCTGCTAAAGCGACTTCGTGGTCATTTTCAACGCTACTACCGCTCACACCAATAGCTCCAATCACAACGCCCTTGCTGTCTTTTAACAAAAGTCCTCCAGGGAAGGTAATCAGTCCACCGTTGGAAAACTCAATGTTATACAAGGGCTTGCCAGGTTGTGCTAATGCGCCTAAATCGCCTGTAGGCATGTTGAAAAAGCGTGCGGTTTTTGCTTTTTTGATAGAAATATCAATGCTTCCCAAGAAGGCATCGTCCATGCGGACAAATGCCTTAAGGTTGGCACCCGCATCAACAACAGCAATATCCATGAGCGTTCCTTGTTTCTGTGCTTTTGTTCTAGCAGCAGCGATGACAGCCATGGCTTGATCAAGCGTAATGTCCGCACTGCTCGATGCGATGGCGGAGGGGGTAAATGCAAAAAGAGCTAGAAAGAGCATGATGGGCATAAGCATCATAGTTTTTAGATGAGATAAACGATTTTTCCTTGACATGTAAGTGTTCTCCTTGTTTTGGTAGATAAGATAATGATGTGACGAAACTTCTTCCAACCTTTTCCTTCATGCAAATCAAGTTGAGCATCTCTAATGCCCTATCTCTTTAGCATGAATTTTTCACATACGATGATGACCTCTTTGTGCGTTTACACCTCCTTTATAAAAGGTATTTCTTAATTATTACTAAAAATATTACATTAAATAAATAGCGTGAAAATAGCACTGCACCTTCCCTACTCTTTGGTAGGGATAAAAGGTTTAATCAAGGTTTGGCTAAACTTCTTGCCATGCAAAAGCGATGCAAATCGTTTGAGGTGCAAGGGGAGCGTGAATGAATAAGATAAATATAGCAGATAACCTAGACTGCTTTGCCGAGCGATTTGAAGGGGTTGATCTGCATGGCACACGTTTAAATAAAGCGGAATTTGAAGAGTGCACCTTTGTTGCGTGCGATTTTAGTCAGACCTTCTTTTATGCGTGCAGGTTTATAGACTGTCGCTTTGAAAACTGCAATCTAAGCGTCATGAAACTCACCGATAGTAAAGTGAGTAACACGGAGTTTACCTCATGCAAGATGAACGGCATCGACTGGTGCATGTGCAACTGGAAAAGCCTACTCAATCCTCTACCGTTAAAATTTAAAGAGTGCATTTTAGATGACAGTAACTTTTTTGGACTCAGTATGCAAGGGCTTGTTATGAGCGAGTGCCGTGCCAAAGAGGTCGACTTTCGCTCCGCCCTACTCCAGCAAGCCAACTTCACCGCCACCGACTTTAAAGGTGCTCTTTTTGGAAGCACCCATCTGGAAAATGCCAATTTTACCAACGCAAGCAACACCCAAATCGACCTACGCACCAACCACCTCAAAGGTGCGATATTTAGTCGATTTGAGGCACTGAGTTTGTTGGAAGGATTGGGGATTGTTTTGGTAGAGTGATAATATGAAAGGGTGTGTAAAAGTTAAAAGCTTAGTTCCCTATTATTGTTTGTATCTCATTTTTCCTGACTTTTTTGATGCTAAGTAAAGAGGAATAATATCTTTACATGTAAAACAAGGTTGCATTCTATACTTCAAATTGTTATAACATCTCGCTCTATAATTTCGCCTTTCACGGCTTTTGATGGAGTCTGCAAGCAACTTTTAGGCTATTTTACCAACTAGCAATGTGGGTTATTTATTGTAAATGCAATAAGCATTTTCAAAAAAGTTTCCGTTTGTAAAAAAGCAAGCTCCTCTACATCCAGCACGGCAATATACTCCCATATCACAATCTTTACACTTACCGCTTAAAAGAGACTTATCAAACTTTCTATTATATGCAAAATTATTATCTTTAAACCATATATCACTAAAAGATTCTTCTCTAATGTTACCTTCTATAAATATGTCATCATAAAGAGACTCACATCCTTTGACATTACCTACGCTATCTATGCCTACAACAGATAAACCCGCATGACATCCTGACCAATAATTTATATTTCCAGGTTCTCCTCTTATAAATTTTTCATTTTCATCATAGTACCCGATATTGTCACCGGTATAAATTTTTAGTTTTCCTTCATCTCGTTTTTGTTTAATAAATGATGTTACTTTTTTAATATTATTGATAGATATCATTTGTTCTTTTCTGTCACTAAAATTTCCCATTGGATTAGCAAGCTGCAGTTGCCATATTTTTATATTATTATCAAGAAGAAACGTATAGAGTTCCTCCAAATCTGAAACATTAGAATCAATGAGCGTTGTATTAACGCCTATTTTTATATTTTCTTGGTTTAAACGATTAATAGTTTTCATTAAAGAGTCAAAAGATTTTGAATTATTTCTAATAGTATTGTGTTTTTCTTTCATTCCATCAATAGAAAGTGCAATATTTGATAGCCCTGCATACGTTACTTCTTTTACTTGCTTATCACCAAAATGATATCCATTTGTTATAATATTTACGGTAACGCCATTTTCGGTGAATCTGCGAGCGATTTTTTCCCAACCATTGTATAAAAAGACTTCACCACCTATTAATGTAACATATTTGCATCCTAAGTTTATGAGTTCATCTGCTAGAGCTAATGCTTCTTTATTTGATAATTCATTTTTACGTTTTTTTCCTGCTCGTGAACCACAATGAAGGCAATTCATATTGCATTTTAGAGTGAGTTCCCAAACACAATTTTCAGGGATATAGTCATTTTTACTCATGATTACTTACCTTTTATAAATTTACAGACGAGGGAAATCCTCAATGAGGAGACCCCTCTTTCACTGACTATTTATGCTGAGCCATATACAAAACAACTATTGGAGAATGTCCTTTTATTTGTCCAGAATTAGCACCGATAACAACATTGTTTCCTAAATTAGTTCTAAAATACCAATAAGGTTCTGGTGCAGCTGGGTGAGTTAGAGGCCACGATAAAACGACATCACTAAACCGATCACCGCCATTTTGAGTATGAAAAATCTTGACCGCTTCTTCAATATCAATTTTGTAATCATCAAATGCAATAATACCAAGAGGACATTTGATAGGCACTGGCTGTGTCATACCAATAAGAGGTGGTCGTGCCATATAATATTCATAGCAAGTACCCCCATCATCACGTATGGTGATATTCCATCCTAGAATATCTTGTGCGGTACTTCCCATACCATTTTTGATAACTCCACTCTTTCTTTCTAAACCTATAAATTTTACACCTGTTTTTTCCGCTGCTGTATCAAGATGATTTTTAATCTGTGGCATGTTAATCTCCTTTTGTGATTTTCACTACTGAGTTAAAAAATGACTTTTTAAACTGACCACCAACTGAACATTTGAGCTATAACCATATAAAATTTCTTCACCTCCTAATACTAGATTTAATCAGTTAAATTAATATGTTTTTTAAGGATTAGGTTCATACTAGTCTCTTTCCTCTTAAATAAAATTTAAAATTTAAAGATAAAAATTATAAGATTTAGAGAATATTTTTATGATATTAAGGGAAAGAAGATAAAGGAAGATGAACAGCATGAAAACTATAGGCAATATAGTTAGAGGTAAAAAAACTTTAAAATTTTAGCATATTAATGTAACTTTTAGTAACTAATGCGTTTTTTGTATATGGATATATATTTCGGAAAAAAGAGGTCATTCAGAAAAAACTGGAGAGCTTAACTTTTAACTTTACATGTAAAGTTTTTAAAACCTAAAAAGCTTACCCTTCTCTTAGCGTTGTTTGATTGAGTATGGATTTTACAAAAGGGGATTTTAGCGCTCCATATGCCTCTTGTTCAGTGATGCCATTGGCTAAGATACTTTGCTTTGTCTGTTCATATGCCTTACGAGCGTGTGGATTTGCTAGCATGTACTCTTTGTAAAGCATTTGCTTTTGATGCTCCTCACACTCCTTTTTTATGACGTGAACATGCACAAAATACTTCTCACCCTCATAGAAAATAGTTCCATCTTTTCTAGGACGCTCAGGCGGAAAAGGTTTTGCGCTTATCTGGTCTTGAAATCCAAGCGCTTTTAAGTGACCCACCGCCAAATCCAAATCCCCATCTTCATACAAAACAGATAAATCTATAATGCCTTTTCCTCCTATTTTCGCGGAGGTTGAGCCTATATGAATCACATCAAGAGCGGGGGTGCGAATGAACGCTATAAGTGTTTGTGCCACACTGAGATAAACTTCACTCCACGGTAAAAACCTAGCTTTTATCTTTTCGTATTTTAAAATTTTCATTAAACTTTTCTCTTTCATTGTCTTTGAAATATCAAAAAAAACACATGTATGGTATCTCTTTACATGTAAAGATTTTAGAGCAAGCAAAACAAAATGTTCGTGTATAAAGACACTTAGGTTTTGTGGAGATGGCTTATTAGCGTTTTCTCTTCATCTTTTAAAAGGTAGCGCCATTCACCGCTTTTTATGTCGAGATTAAAACTGCCAATGCTGATTCTACTGAGCTCCAATACTTTTAAAGGTGTGCCAAATTTTGAATCTTTAAGTGCGCCAAAAAGGCGGCGAATATGCCTATTTTTCCCCTCGTCAATGACAACTTTGAGTTTTGTTTTTGCGCCACCCGTGCTGATTTTCTCAACCTTAAGTGCTTTGAGCAGACCGTGTGGGCTTTGCACTCCATTTAATGCTTCTGCAATATGCTCATCGCTCACATGACCTCGCACCCAAATCTCATAAACTTTGATGCAATTTTTAGGCGTGGTCAATGCATGGTTGATTTTGCTGTTGGTCGTAAAAAGCAAAAGCCCTTTTGATTCCAAATCAAGCCGTCCAATGGGCATCCACCCTTCCGTAAAAGCCCACTCAGGTAAAAGCTCATAAACGGTTTTTCGCCCAAGGTCGTCTGAACGTGTGACCAGATAACCTTTTGGCTTATTGAGAGCTAAGAGTTCTTTTGAAAGCTCGGCTGGTTCGTTTACATGTAAAAGCATCCAAATACTCCTAGAAGCCTAGCAACCGTGACTTTGGGTCACCTTTTTTTGCGTTAATACTAAGCACCATGCTCTCGTAAACCGCTTCGGATTTTAGAGCGTATTCAACCCTTTGTTGTTCACCTTTTTGGTTGAATGTCATGCACACAGGTACAGAGCGAATGCCAAAATGCTCACTCACTTTTGGGGCAACATCGAGATTACATGTAAAGAAGTCTACATCAAAGGTACTTTTTTGCATCACTCGTTCTAGTCGTGCGTGGGCGATTTTGCATTGGCTGCATTGGGTGGTGTAGAACAGAAGAAAAAAGGCACGAGGGGATGGTGTTTGTAAGCGTTTTAAAACGGCAGTTTCATCTAAAGGTTGCATCATTGCAAAATATGCCCTACATGCTTAAGGTAATACACCGTTGCACATTCCACGAAAAAATCTTTTACATGTAAAGAATTTATGATGGTGTCGCATTCCCCCACATAGACTTCAATGCTTACCCCTTTTTCGTGTAAAGAGCGTAGGCGTGTCTTGTCCCACGTGTAGTGTAAAAGCTCGTGAAGTTCTTCGATGCTTCCTTTTTGAAAAAACGGCGCTACGTTAAACGTTGATGGATATGTACAATTTTGCATAAAATTTTGTGTATAAGCTTCGCTGTTTTTCGTAAAAGAGAGGGTTTGGAGCTTTTTAAATTTGGCATCTTTATCCTCAAAAAAGGCAGGAGAAAAGAGTTGGAGGGTGTCGATGCGCTCTTTACATGTAAAGGCGTATTCAAACGCTTTGATAGCCCCGTAGCTAAACCCAGCGACGGTGAAATTGCTTTTGACAAGGTAAGGCTCAAAAAGAGCCTCTTCGTTTTGAAGGCAAAATCCACTAAAGAACATCATCAATAATTTCTTTAAGGCGTGTGCGTGAAATGCTCTCATGTTCACACAACTCATGGGCAATTTTTTCCAGCGGTGTGTTCATATTTTCCAAAAAATGTTCCAATTCGCTGTGCGCATTTTCCAAAATCTGCAAAATATCGCTCTCATAAGGGAGCAATTTTTCACCCATAGCGTAGAGTTCTACCATCTCTTTGGCAATTTGAGTTGCACGGTTAATGTCTTCTGTGGCATTGGTAAATTTTTCATTGTATTTGAGTTTCATGGCTACCATGCCAGCAAGATAGACTTTAATCTTACTTTGCATTTGGGTTTTTGATTCAATTTCTCTGTCCATATCTTTAATGCGGTCATTCACAATGCTGATTTTGTCAAACTCTATCTCAAACCAATAGGCACACAGCGCCTTTGCCGCTTGATAATAGGCTTGAATTTTCTTCTCTTCCTCTGAAAAACTGAGCACCTTTTTCTTGCCCATTAAAACCTTTTGGCGTACGGCAATAAAGTCTTGAAGCTCGATAATTTCAGCATTACGGCGCAAAGCGTTAATCGCTGCCTCATTCACAAAGGTTGCCAATGCCGCACCGCTAAAGCCCACGCTCATGGTGGCTAATTCATCGATATTGACCTCGTAAGGTTTGTTGTTTAGGTAGGTTTTTAAAATTTCCAAGCGGTCATTTTTATCGGGCAATGAGATGAAAATACGTCTATCAAAACGCCCTGAACGAAGCAGCGCTTCATCAATAATATCTATTTTATTGGTCGCGGCAATCACAATGACGCCACTGCTGTCCTCAAAGCCATCCATTTCGGTTAAAAGTTGATTGAGAGTGGCTTCTCTTTCATCGTTACGTGCGCCCCCTCGTGCTCGTCCTACCGCATCAATTTCATCAATGAAAATAATCGAAGGTGCGTGTGCTTTGGCTTGCGAAAAAAGCTCTTTAACCCTTTTTGCTCCCATGCCCACGTAAATTTGCACAAAGGTTGCCCCACTTTGGTAAAAAAAAGGCACACTCGCCTCCCCTGCAACGGCTTTGGCTATCATGGTTTTACCTACACCTGGAGGGCCTACGAGTAAGACACCTTTTGGCAGTCTAATACCGTAGCGTTTGTATTTAGCGGGGTTTTTAAGAAAATCCACCACCTCCTCAAGCTCTTCTTTGACATCTTGAATGCCAGCAACATCCTTAAAACTCACCTGAGCACGCACAGGTCGAATCACACTGCTCATAAAAGGATCATAACTGGCGAGGGCTTTTTGGTTCGCTTCTTGCTCTTTTTGCACATCTTCGGCTCTTTTTTTACGAGCAACCAGCAACAAAATAAACAAAATGCTTCCCATAACCCCTACTAAAATTAAATCTTCAAGGATAGGATTGCTTTTATGCACTTCAATGGGCACTTTTTTCAGTAATTCTGCAATGTCAATACCATCTTTGATAATAACATACTGCTCATTGTTACTGTAAAGAATAAGCTCATTCTCTTCGACTTTGGCTTTTTTAATCGCCCCACTCTCTAAAAGCGCATGGTAGGTTGGTAGATCAATATTGTTTGAACCACCACGCACATACCCAAATAAAAGCAAAATAACAAAAACGCTCAATGCCATAAGCGAGAGCATGAGTTTTTGGGATTTAAAAATGTGCATAGTTTGCCTCCTGCATAATGTCATACTGCTCAAGTCTCACCCACTCTTTGAGCAGGTCACGCTGGCTTTGAATGATGACTTTGTTAAAAAATTGGTCGTAGCCAACAAAATGGTTTTCTTTGGACTCTTCGACTAAAACGTCTAAAGGTGTTGTGCTGTTTTTCTCACGAAACGCACGGTTTTTTTGCGCAATGAGTGTTTCTATGTGTTGATGCCTTGCTTTAGCAACATCGCCTTTGATTTCTGGCTTCATCGTACTTGAGGGCGTACCATCTCGTTTGGAATAGGTAAAGGCGTGAATGTGCGTAAGTGGGAATTTTTCAAGCATCGCATACGCCTCTTCCCAAATAGCCTCACTCTCCCCTGGATGCCCCGTAATAAAGTCCGTTCCTAGAGCAAACCCTTTTTCACTCAGTTCGCTAAAAAGCTCCAAATCTTGTGTGACACTGTTGCGTCGTCGCATCAGTTTTAGCATTGCTTCAGAGGTGTGCTGAAGCGCTACATGTAAATGACGCTCTAACCACGGCTCATTTAAAATTTCTCTAAAACTCTCATCAATTTGTACAGGCTCAATACTTCCTAAACGGATACGTCTTACCCCTCGAATCGCACCTAAGCGTTGGACGAGTTTTCCTAAGCTACTGCTTTTATCTTTGCCATAACTGCCTATGTTCGTTCCTGTTAAAACAAACTCACCATAGCCATTGAGCGCTAGTTTTTCCACCTGCTCAATGATTTTTTGCTCATCCTGACTGCGGGCATTGCCTCTTACATAAGGAATAATGCAGTACGAACAGCGAAAATTGCACCCCTCTTGAATTTTGATAAAGGCTTTGGTTTTGCCCGTGTATTCATGCACAATGGTCTCATCGAGTGAGGTTAAATCTCCTATCTCAAAAAAAGGAGTGGCGTTGTGAAGCAAGGTATTGATGGAGCGTTTTTCAGAGTGCCCTAGTACGCCAAAAACCTTTTGCTGAGAAAAAAGACTCTCCCCTTTGCTCATTGCTCCACAGCCTGCTAAAATTACTTTTTTTCCCAGCTTTGAGGCATGGTTAATGTAACTGCGTACCCCCGTATCGGCACCATTGGTAACCGTACAGGAGTTTACTACGACAATGTCTGCATCTGCTTCATGTTCTGTGATTTCAAAATCTTTTAGATTTTCTATCATCACTTGTGTGTCGTAAATGTTGGTGCGACACCCAAAGGTTTTAAAAAAGACTTTTTTCATCTAAACTCTTTGGTGCTTCGCTCATCTGCGGTTTTTCTTGACGTGCAAGATTGATGTTGGTGGTATGGTATGCAATGGTAATGTCAGGTTCTTGTTTAAAAGCATCAACCAATTCAGCACTGATGGTGCTTCTAAGGGTGAGTGTTGCATAGGAATTGGTCATATACCAACAGCTAATACAAAAACCTTGTGGTTCAATAAAGGAAAAAATACGAGGCTCAACATTGGTGTTTTTAAGACTGTATTGACTGCGCAATAAATTGAGTTGTTTTCGGGCAATATCGGTGTACCCTTTGGCGTATTTTTTGGTAATTTCACGGGCTAAATGTACCGCTTTTTTATGGTTTGAATCAAAGGTGATAAAAATATCAATGCCATCCCAAACAGTACGAATCGTGCCATGGGTATAGTTTGAAATCAAACTGGTAAAGACATAATTATTGGGCACAAAAATAACCCTTCCTGCTCGCCTGTTATCCCTGTACGAACTAATGGTTACATCTTCTAAAAGGGTCATACGCAAAAGCGAAATATCAATAATATCGCCCACATAAATGAGCCCATCTTTTTGCACTTTGATGCGATCCCCCACGTGGAAACTGCCACCAAAAATAATCACCATCCAGCCCAAAATACTCATAAACCAGTCTTTCATGGCAATGGCAATACCCGCAGATGCAAAACCTAAGACGGTGACCAAATAGGAGACATTTTCAATGTAAGAGAAGAGTAAAATTAAAATAATCAATGTCACGTTGGCAAAATTAATAATTTTATTAACCGTGTAAAAACGGTCATTATCCGTAATATAACGCTTTGCTGCAAATTTGAGTAGCAAAGAAATCACTACCACAACAATAATAAAAATACCAATGTTAAACGCACGCTTCATTTGCACGGTAATATCTTGTGTAATCCGCCCACTCGCCTCTTCCACCTTCTTTACATGTAAAGAGTAACTGGTATTGGCGATCTCTTGTGCGGTGGTGAAGGCATTGAGCTCTTTTTGGGCTTCATAAATCAAGTCCTCATTAATCACAGAGGTTTCAATGCGGTAAATCTCTTCGAGTAAACTCATTTTTTCTTTAAGTTTGTTCACCAAAAAGCTTAGATTGTCAATGCGTGTTTTGTACTCAGCACTGTCTTGTTTTATTTTTTTGATATACGAAAGCGCTGAAATAATCGCAAAAGGATTTGTGACTTTTGGGTAACTTTCTAATTCAAGAGGCTCAACCAATGTGCTAAACGGTGAGTTTTTATACTCTTGTAAAAGCTCAACTTGCTGTCTTAAGGACTCTTGTTTGCTGAGGAGTTTTTCGTAGCGTTCAAGCGAGGCTTTATCTTTGCCACTTTTAAACTTTTTACTCTCATTTTCCACCGTTGAGAGCTCTTCAAGTAACTTTTGATAATTCAAATAATTGCCATAGCGCTTGAACCAGATATTGTCTTTGATGGACTCTTCAATAGAGAGAATTTTTTGACGAAAAGAGTCAATTTTAATACCCTCTTCAAGTTTAATACTGCTGTTGGTATCGGCAAAAAGAACATTACATGTAAAAAGAATCAGCCAGAAAATTTTTTTAGGCATTGGCTTCCTTTAGGGCTTCTAGTACGATTTCTTTAGGAATATCATTACGTATTTCATGCGCACCAATCCCTTTGGCTAAAATAAACTTAATTTTAGAATATTCACTTTTTTTATCTAAGAAAAAAGCATCGTAAAAAACTTCAGGTGAATGTATAGCGTAATGGGTTGGTAGGTCGTAGCGTTTTAAAAGTGCCATAATACGCCCAGCATCTTCTTGACTTAACAGTCCTAGTTTTTGGGCTAAGCAGTTTGCCATCACCATACCAATCGCAACGGCTTCACCGTGCAAATACGTGGTGTAATGGGTTTGATTTTCGATGACGTGCCCAAAGGTATGTCCGTAGTTTAGCACAGCTCTGATTCCTTGTTCGGTTTCATCTTGTGCTACGACAGTGGCTTTAATGGAAATACTTTTATAAATTGCCTCTTTGAGATGTGTTTCATCGTGTAAGTCATGTGTTTCTAACCATTCAAAAAAGCCTCTATCGAAGGTGACTGCCATTTTAATGATTTCTGCTATACCTGCACTAAATTCACGCTTTGGCAAGGTTTTTAAAAAAGCACTTTCACAGTAAACCGCACGAGGTTGCCAAAAAGAACCAATGAGATTTTTGCCATAGGTGTTATTGATCCCTGTTTTGCCACCCACACTGGCATCGACTTGCGCCAACAAAGTGGTTGGAATTTGAATAAAATCAATACCCCTTTGGTAAAGGGAAGCAGCAAAACCCGTCATATCACCAATCACACCGCCTCCAAAGGCAATAAGGAGCGATTTTCTATCCAATCTATGCTCAAAACATGCATTTAAAATAAGCTCAAGGCTTTCAAAATTTTTATACTTTTCACCATCGGGTAAAATGACGCTATGAAGCTCTTTAGCATGAATCTTTGTTTGAAGGTTTGCTAAATGCAAATCTGCCACGGTTGTATTGGTGACAATCAGCACTTTTGTGTCAAACGCTAAGCTTTCAAGTTGGTCAATATAGACACAGTAATCTTTGGAAATGGTTTTGGTTAAAAGAACATCAACATGCATGGGGTATCCAAACTATTTTTTCTTTCATTTTACTGAAAAAGCACTTAATTATGCATTCACTGGGATAAATAACTGGTAATTGTCTGCTAATTTAAAGTGTAATTTTTCCATATCGGTGGAAAAAATAGAGAAGAAATTAGACTCAACAATTTTAGAGGTAAAGGGTAGAAATTGTAAAATAGTATCTTTATGTTTCAGCTTCAAAAGAGGATTTTTTTCACTTTGAATCACTTCAACCTCTCGTCCAAAAATCTTTGAGAGATTGTCAAAATGCTCCATTAAACTGGTCTCTTTCCTCTCTTGGTCAGGCTCATACGTATAGAGTTTAAGGTGCAACGAGAGTTGGGCTGAAACATCAAAAATGACAGAAGATTCTTGTTCAATATCGTGCGCATCGCTGCTAAGAACAACGCCTTCGCTCAGTGCCAAAAAGCCTTTTTTCCCAATTTTAAATACAGGAAGTTTGGTGCGAAACAAAGCACGTTTGTTTTTTTGAAAAAAGGTGTTCATAACCACAATCAGACCAATATCCATCTCCTCAGTATCTTCTTTTAAAACGGCTCTTGGATTGGTTTTGAAATAGTCAATCATAACGTTAATATGGTGGTTATGGTAGCTTTTGAGTTTTTCTAAAATTTTTGAATACGTGGGATTAATAATCTTTACATGTAATTTGTTGCTATTGAGTTTTGAATGTAACAGCAGTGCATCGTTTAGAAGTAAATCAATCTCTTCTTCATCCATTTCTAGCATATCGACTAAACAATAAATACTGCTTCCAAAGGGAGATGGAAATTGCCCTTGTTCTTTCTTAATACTTCGAAAAACACTTTGTAGAACATGTGGTTCTCCGATCATCAGCAAAAGATCGTTGGGTAAAAGCATAAGCGTTGGGCGAGGTAACAATAAAGTGTTAGAGCGATACACCGCTGCAATACGCCACTTACTTTGGACAATTGAAGCCAAATGACGGTAGGCATAAGAGCTTCCAACAGGCACAGAAACTTCCATAATTTCACCAATACCTAGCCCAATATTTTGTGCCACAATGGGCATATTGGGCAGATGGTCTTTAAAACGAGAGGCTAAAATATCTCGTGAGTTAACCAGTAAAAGGCGTTTATCATCAATCTCTTCTAAATCCAAATCCCATCGATCCATAAAGACAATACGTACTTTGTTATCAATGCGTCTCACATTTTTATAGGTGCTCATGGCATCAAGTTCATTGGAAAGTAAAATCATCACTTGAAAAAATTGTTCATTTAAAATAACAGAGAGTTTATCTAAGCTGGTGGGGTCAAACTCAAAAAATTTAAAATTTTCAGGGCGTTTTTTAGGAAGAGTATCTTCTTTATAGGTGATGATGGTGTAGCTGTTTTCTCCTGCCTCACTCTCCATAACTCTTTCTAAAAATTGTTTTGCTAGAATGCCATCAGCAATGATTAATATTTTTTTCATTCTCAAACTCCCTCATATACAAAAAAAGGATATTGTAACGAAAATGGAATTTCAGATAGATAAAACGGATGGAAATGCGCGTGCATGTACCATCAAAACGGCGCACAGTACCATTCAAACACCTGTGTTTATGCCTGTTGGAACGGTAGGCAGTGTGAAGAGTTTGGATGCGGTGGATATGAGCGAAATGCTAGGAGCACAAATTATTTTAGGCAATACGTACCATCTTTATTTACGCCCTAGTGATGAAGTGGTCAAGCATTTTGGAGGGTTGCATGGCTTTACCAAATTTCCGAACAGTTTTTTAACCGATAGCGGCGGTTTTCAAGCCTTTAGTCTTAGCGATATTTCAAAAGCCGATAGCAATGGTATCATGTTTAAGAGTCATATTGATGGCTCAACGCACTATTTTACGCCTGAGAAAGTTTTGGATATTCAGTACAATTTAAACTCTGATATTATGATGATTTTAGATGATTTAGTAGCGCTTCCTGCAACCAAAGAGCGTATTGCACTCTCGATTAAACGAACTACCGATTGGGCAAAAAGAGCGATTACTTACCATCAAGAAAAGCAAGCACAAGGTATTGGAAAACACCAGAATATTTTTGCCATTATTCAAGGCGGAACCGATAAAGAGTTTCGTCATATCAGTGCTAATGAACTCTGTGCTCTACCTTTTGATGGCTTTGCTATTGGGGGGCTTAGTGTGGGTGAAAGTAATGCGCTGATGTATGAAACCGTTGAATACACTACCCCCTTGATGCCAAAGGAGAAACCTCGTTATTTAATGGGCGTTGGAACGCCTGAGGATTTGGTGGAAAATGTCGAGCGTGGGGTGGATATGTTTGATTGTGTGATGCCGACTCGCAATGCACGTAACGGTTCTTTGTTTACCTCTTTTGGCAAAATCAGCATTAAAAATGCGAAGTTTCAAAAAGATGAAAGCCCGCTAGATCCTGAGTGCGATTGCTTTACATGTAAGCATTATTCAAGGGGCTATTTACACCATCTTTTCCGTGCGAAAGAGCTTACTTATTTTAGACTCGCTTCCATTCACAATTTGCATTATTACCTTACATTAATGAAACAGATGCGAGAAGCCATTTTAAAAGGTGAATTTAAAGCGTTTAAAGCGGAGTTTTACAGGAAACGAGGTAAATAATGCGCTATAAAGTCGATGAGAAAGAGAATTTTGAGCAGAGTTTACTTTTTTGGCTTGATCGCTTTGTGAAGTATAAACTCACCTCTCTTTCCAATCGTCACGTGGAAGAAAATGCCAAACTTTCTTCTATTATTGGCTCCCTTAATCGTGGGTGCAAAAACATGCAAGAGTTGAAAAATCTTGCTAAAGAAGCTCGAAATATTGGCTTGATTGGGATTAATCTTTTTATTAATCCTCTTGAGAAGTTTTACTATTACATTACGCCTATGGGACTTGCGAGTTTAAAAGAGATTGATGAAGAGTTGTTGAGTGAGTTTTTAGCTTCTCAAACGGGTTCACTCTCGGATGCTACCAAAAAGAATTATCGCATTGCCCTACTCTCTTTTTTTCAATTTATGGATAAACAAAATGAGGAAAAAAATGGCGCTGCACACCAATTTCGCATTGAGCTTAAAAATTGGGGTGGGCTTGGTGGTAGAAAAGGTGAAAAATTACCTGCTCATATGTACAAAGAAGAACTTTCTCGGTTTTTTAAAGCCATTGAAGAGACGGAGTTTAAACCCTACGTGCAGGCCAAAAATCGCCTTTTAATTAAGCTGATTATTTACACAGGCATGCGTGTGAGTGAAGCCTTGGGTATAAAGATAAAAGATATGGTTAAAGATGGGGAGTATTTTGTTTTTCAGATTCGTGGCAAAGGAAATAAACCACGAACGGCGATGATAAAATCTGAACACATTGAGAAAGATTTGAATGAATGGATGGCGTATCGAAGCAGTGAGTCTGCTTTGTTGTTTCAAAGTCGCACAGGAAAACCCTTAACACAAGCCTATGTGAGTTACGTGATGGATAAAATGTTGCTTGTTGCTGGCATTCGCAAAGAAAAAAACGGTGCGCATATGTTGCGACATACTTTTGCTACTTTGTTGTATCAAAAAAATAGAGATTTAATTTTAGTGCAAGAAGCCCTTGGTCATGCGGATTTAAATACCTCTCGTATTTACACCCATTTTGATAAAGAACGCCTCAAAATCGCAGCCGATACAATGGATGGAATTTGACATGAATCATTTATACGAATTAATTGACCGTTTTCACTTACTGGATCTTAAAAACCCTACACATCCTTCTATATTTATTGAAGAAGCAGCGTATACTATGCTTATTTTAGCACTCCCTGCTAAAGAAAAAGAGTTAAGAGTTGACTCAGATGCATTTGTTTTCGAGGGTGGGCAGTATTATCGTTTTGATAAAACAACGCATACTTTTGTTGCTTTAGAAAGTATTCAAAATGTGTATGAAATAGTAGATGCACACACCAATGAAACCATGAAGCGAGTAGCTACTATACATGCGAGTATTGATTGGATGGAGGAGAAATTGTATGATAATACACGGTTTCATTTTATGCAGTATTGGCTCAATCATAAAAAAGACTTAGCACGTATTCATCGATTGCTTCTTTTAGGTGCGGAAGTGATGGAGGATTTTATTAAGCATTATCATGAAAATGAAGATTTTCTTGTGACCCATTTTAGCGATATTCATGAGCATTTAGAACGCACCAATCGTTCAACACTTCTAGCCATTGAAAAACTCAACAACCTTTACACGTTTTATACGAGTCGTAATAATGAACGTATGAATCGCACGATTTATCTTTTGACCATTCTCTCAGGGGTCTTTCTACCGCTCAATCTCATCGTTGGATATTTTGGTATTAATACACAAGGATTACCCTTTGAAAACCTTGCTAATGGTTCTTTCCTTGTAGGAGGTTTAATGCTCTTGTGTATGGGGTTAAGCATTGGAATTTTTTTATTGTTTCGTAGAAAGTTCTAGTTTTTAAAATGTTTTTTAGGGTAATCAAAAAAGAGAATATGCCCACTCTCCTCATGAATTTCTTTAAAGCTTTTGACATCAAAAGAGATACAAACAATAGCGCACGTAGGAATATTGCTTAAGATAGCACCGCTTAGGTGTTCTGCCACTTCGGTTAACGTTGGGTTGTGTGCGACAATAAACACTGATTCATGTGTATCGTCTGTAGAGTGAATCAACTCTAAATAATAGGCATAACTACTTTCATACAGTTCATCACACAGTACAATTGTTTTTTTAGGACATCCTAGTTCAAGTGCGATTTCTTTACTCGTTTTTAAAGCACGTTTGGCAGGACTTGAATAGATAATATCAGGCATAACATGAAAGTGTTTAAGCCGTTTTGCCATAAAAGAAACATCATTTTTCCCTCGACTGTTTAGGGGTCTTAAAAAATCTTCCAAAATTTCTGTACGCTCACTTGCTTTTGCGTGTCTAATAAAGTAAATTTTTTTCATTCTAAGCCTTTTTTCGTCTGTTAATAAACAAAATTGTTTTGCACCCATTGACGCACCAATCGTCGATTGACAGCAAAAAAGGGTAACTCTGTTTTTAAAAATATTTCTAATTTTTTAAGAGAGTAGTCATCTAAATGTAAATCTTCGCCAATTTGATTGAGCATCATCAACATCTCACACGATGAGCTTAAATCAAATTTTTCACTTCCTTCCTCCTCAAAATAGGTCTTTGGATCAAATTGTTTCATATCTTTTTCATAATCTAATTGTAAAAAATCTTCTGTAATATTTAGGTACATTTTCCTAGCCTTCAATGTTCGTAATTGAGTCGGTATCCAACACCGCCTTGATTTTCGATGGTATCATCAGGAAGTTTTTTGCGTAAGCGTTTGATCAGTGCACGAATATTTTCCGTGGTCGTAAGCTCTCCACCCCAAACATACTGCTCAATGCGCTCAAATGAAATATTCTTATCTAAATTTTTAGCAAAAAGATTTAAAAGTAAAATCTCTTTTTTGGCAAGTTTTATCTCTTCACCTTTATCATCGATGAGTTTTTCTTGCTCAACAGAATAGCTAAAACCTTTAAACAGTTGCAAGAGGGATATTTTGGGTTTACACAGTTTCTCAATCTTCGTTTCTAATTCGTACATGTAAAAAGGTTTTTTTAAGTATTCATCACACCCTTTGCAATAAGCTTCTTGAATCGTTTCTAACTCAACATTGGCACTAATGACAATGGCAGGTGTTGCATTATCCATACTACGGATCTCTTTTAGAAGACTTAATCCATCAATACCTGGAACATTAATATCTAGAATAAAACAGTCATATCCATTGTCAATGGCTTCAAGTGCTTTTTTGCCATCCTTAAAAAGATCAACATGGTATCTCTTTTGCTCTAGGGCTTCAACAATAAGATTGGCTAAGCGTTCGTTATCTTCTAGGATTAATATTTTCATGCATCTCCTTTGGCTTTATTGACTCGAATAGAAATTTGTGCGCCATTTTCTTTTTGTTTTGCAATAATTTTACCACCCATTTTATCTTCTATAATAAGACGTGCCATATATAAACCAAAGCCATCCCCGTTCTCTTTTGTACTGATAAAGGGATCAAAAATGCTCTCCAAATTCTTTTTCTCAATCCCACACCCATCATCACTGATGTCCAAATAGATATGATTTTCATCACTCTTAAGTTCAATGTTTATCATACCTTCTGTTGGCTTTGTCTCCCTTTTTTTTATAATACTATCTTTTGCATTATTAATGATGTTTAAAACGCACTGTTTAAATTCATTAGGATAACCAAAGGCTAAAAGAGGGGTGCTTCCTTCTTGCAGAATGTTCAGTGTGATGTAATTGTATTTGACGCTATGGTTTAAAACATTTAAAAGAGAGTCTATGGCTTCACGGACATTAAACGTGGTTTGCTTCGTTGAGGGCTTGATAAACTGCCTAAAATCATCTATGGTATTGGACATGTATTTGACTTGCGTCATAATGTCTTCGACAAATTTTTGGGTATCTTCTTCGTCTAAAGATTTTTTGCGGCGTTTGTAAATAAGCTCTTGCGCAATCGCTGAGATTTCGACCAATGGGGTTTTCCATTGGTGTGCAATACTGGCTATCATTTCACCTACTTCAGACTGCTTAGAGCGTTGAATAACAAATTGTTCGTGGCGTTTACGTTCTGTATCAATACGCTTTTTCTCTGTGATGTCTGTAAGAATGGTTACCACACCTGCTTCATGGTTTTTTTCATCGGTATAGTATGTTCTACGGGTTGAAAAAATCTTTTTTTCTCGGTAAGGTATGGAAATTTCAATTTCAGCACTTTGTAGATTATCTAAAGGGACTTCTTGAATAGCATCACAAATTGTAGGCATTACCTCTTGAACGTGTTTTCCAATAATATCGTATTTTTCACGCTCTAAAATTTCACATAACAGATCATTACAGCCTAGTATCTTTCCATCGTTTGCTTTCCAAAAAATAGCACTTTGAATGTTGTTGAGAAGAACATAATCGAGTTTATTTTGGCGCAAGAGCTCTTTTTCGAATGAAATACGTTTAATGACATTTAAAATTAAAATAGTTGTTAAAAGAAGTAAAAGAGGCATCAATGCAAAAGCATTTTCAACAAATTTTTGATGCTTTTCATAAAAGCTTTCAACGCCATTAATGACTTCAGAAGGCGAAGGTACATCACTGAGTGGAATTCCAAATTTGCGCAGGACATGGTTATCAAAAATATAAGTACCTCTAGGTATTTGTACTGGTAATGTATGTATATCTCTTCCTTGAATGAGTGCAAAGGCGTTTTTAGCCGCTAATGATCCTTGTTCATAAGGATTTACAACAAATCCGCCAAGAACACCTTCATTCAAGTGAATATGATTAATTGCAAATACAGGAAACTTTGAGCGTTGAAAAAAAGCTTGAAGTTTATGATAGGGAACATATTTTCCATTGATGTCACGGTAAAAACTGGTAAATAAGATAGCACTATGACGAGGGAGTTTATTGATTTTTTCATCAATCTTATCAAAATCTATTTCATTGTCAAAGACCACACGAAATTTATCTTTAAAGTAATTGGATTCTTCAATAATTTGATCTTTAATCACCAAGGAAGAGTACGCATCATCACTCATAATATAAACCATTTTTATAGCAGGAAAGAGTTGTTGAATCAGTTCTATATTTTTACGAATATCTTTATATTCCACCACACCTGTAAAATAAGGTTTATGATAGGGTGTTATGTCAATAGGATTAAAATTCTCAACCCCACAAAAGACAACGGGTGTATTTGGAAAAAGTTCTTCATGATACTTGAGTGCAAATTCATAGGCATAATTATCGGCTACGAGAATGGCTTTGTAGTGGCGGTGAGCGAATTTTTTACGGTATAAGACCAACAGCTCTTCAAAATATTGATCCGATTCTATTTTTTTGCTGTCCATATATTCTGTTGTAAGTTCATATTGTGGATATTTTTTCATCACATCTTCAACACCTTTTGAAATACCATCTGTCCATTTTAGACCTTTATTGTAAGAATGAAGGAGTAAAATTTCATTTCCATAGAGGAATGAAGTATAAAAAAATAATACAATTATAATTTTTAAGATTCTCATAAGTTTCCAGACACTTTTTTCTTAATTTTAGCAAAAAAGTCTCATTTATATCCTAAATCTGGGAATATAATGCTTTTTGAAAATTATATTTGCACTTTAAACTAAAGTTAAAATATAAAAATTACCTTTAAGGAGTTTACATGTCAAGCATGTTTTGGATACAGTTACTTGCTGTATTAGTCATCTTGTTTTTCGCTGCAAGGAAAAGTGGTATAGCACTTGGACTTATCGGTGGTATTGGTGTTGTTATGTTCGTTTTTGGGTTTGGATTAGCACCAGGTAAGCCACCAATTGATGTTATGCTCGTTATGCTTTCGGTTGTTTGTGCAGGTGCTGCGCTTCAAGCTTCTGGTGGACTTGATATGTTATGTTACAACAAGCAGAAAAACTACTTCGAAAACATCCTCGTTATGTGACTGTTTTGGCACCACTTACTACGATTGTTTTAACATTCCTTTGTGGTACAGGTCACGTTGTGTATACACTTCTTCCTATTATCTATGATATTTCAATTAAAACAGGTAACCGACCAGAACGTGCAATGGCCGCTAGTACAATTGCTGCACAAATGGGTATTGTTATTTCACCTGCATCGGTTGCGGTTGTTTCTATGATCGCACTTATGAAGGGTCATCCTTTAGTTAATGGTCAAGATCTTGGTTTGATTCAACTTCTTCAAATTACAATGCCATCAGCACTTATTGGTGTATTGGTTGTTGGATTTGTGAGTATGTATAGAGGTAAAGATTTAGATAAAGACGCTGAATTTCAAGAGCTTATTAAAGATCCTGAAACTAAAAAATACGTTTATGGTTCATCGGCTACATTACTTGATAAAGTTTTTACAAGTAAACAATATGCTTCTGTATGGCTTTTTCTTGGTACTATTGCCATTATTGCAATTCTTGGTATGTTCCCATCATTGGTTCCAACCTTTACCATTAAAGGTAAATTAACAGCGCTTTCAATGGTTGATGTTATTCAAATGTTCATGCTTTCTGTCGCTGCAATTATTTATGTGGTAGCAGATCTTAAAACAAAAACAGTTGTTGAAAGTGACGTATTTAAAGCAGGTATGACTGCGGTTATTGCTGTTTTTGGTATTGCATGGATGACTTCTACAATGTTTGGTGCACATACTGCAGATATTAAAGCAAGTATGGGTGATCTTGTAAAACTTTACCCTTGGGCGTATGCCGTTGTTCTGATTTTAATTTCTAAACTTATTAACTCTCAAGCTGCTGCGGTTTCAGCGATGGTTCCTATTGCTCTTGCTGTAGGCGTTGAGCCTGGTATGATTGCTGCGTTTGCTGCTGCTGCGTATGGTTACTGGATTCTTCCTACATACCCAAGTGACATTGCTGCTCTTTCATTCGATCGTGCGGGTACAACAAAAATTGGTAAATTCGTTATTAACCATAGCTTTTTACTTCCTGGTTTTGTTGGTGTTACAACAGCATGCGTTTGCGGATATTTATTTGCTAAACTTTATGGTTTAATTTAATTCTATTTTTCTGCCCTTTTAAAGGGCAGAAAAAGTATTTCTAAAAATCTTTACATGTAAAGATTTTTAGAGGTGCTCTCCTTTTAAATGTAAACTCAACAAAGCACCTCTACACCTAGTACTATGTGTGACCAAAACTAACTTTTTCGGAGAGGAAAAATGAGAGAAATCAAGTACGAAGAGATCGTTAAGAGCGTAAAGGACATGATTCTTTACAGTGCAACGAATTTGCCAAAAGATTCTTACAAAGCAATGCAAGATGCATACGACAATGAAAAAAGTGAAGTATGTAAACAAGTCTTAAAACAAATTCTAGAAAATGCAGATATTGCTAAAAATGAAGCAAGACCTTTGTGTCAAGATACAGGCTTAGCGGTTTTCTTTGTGAAAGTCGGAGAAGATGTTAAAGTTGTTGGTGGAAGCCTTAAAAAAGCGATCAACGAGGGAACGGAACTTGGGTACAAAGAGGGTTATTTAAGAGCATCTACCTGTCATTGGGACACACGTGCCAACCTTAAAGATGAAGTGGGTTATAACTTGCCAGCTATCATTCACTTTGACATTGTAGAAGGCGATAAAATTGAAATTGAATATGCTGCAAAAGGCGGTGGATCAGAAAACGTTTCTCGTGCGACCGTATTTCCTCCTGCAAAAGGCAGAAAAGGTATTATTGAGTACGTTAAACAAGTAATTTCGGATGCAGGTCCAAATCCCTGTCCTCCTCTTACGGTAGGTGTAGGTATTGGTGGAACCTTTGAAAAAGCCGTTATCTCTTCTAAACATGCACTTTTTAGAGATTTAGGCAGTAAAAATCCTGATCCCGTATTGGATTCTATGGAGCAAGAATTAATGGTTCTTCTGAATAACTTAGGCATTGGTGCTATGGGTATGGGTGGTACACAAACGGTTCTTGGTGTTCACATTGAGAAAAACCCTTGCCATATTGCAAGTTTACCTGTGAGTGTTAATGTTCAATGCCACAGTTCACGCCATATGCACATCACGTTATAAGTTATAAGGAGAATACAATGAGCAAAACTTATCATTTAACCGCACCACTTAATGAAGCAGATGTAGTACAACTTAAAGCAGGCGATATTGTTTATTTAACAGGTGTTGTCTATACCGCACGTGACGCCGCGCATAAAAAATTGGTTGACCTTTTAGATGAAGGCAAAGAACTTCCTTTTGATATGAATGGCGCAGTCATTTATTTTGTTGGGCCAACTCCTCCAAAACCAGGTGACCCAATCGGTAGTGCGGGACCAACAACATCTTACAGAATGGATTCTTACTCTCCAAAATTGATTAATGAGCAAGGTCTTAAAGGTATGATTGGTAAAGGCAAACGCAATCAAGATGTTATTGATGCGTGTGTTAAATCTAAAGCTATTTATTTTGGTGCAACAGGTGGTGCTGGTGCACTTCTCGCACGCCAGATTAAAAGTGCTGAAGTCATTGCATACCCAGAATTGGGACCAGAAGCGATTAGAAGACTTGAAGTGGTTGATTTTCCATTAACCGTTATTAACGATACTTTTGGTGCTGACCTTTATAAAATGGGTCGTGCACAATACGAAGTGTTTGAATAAGCCCCTATGCTAAATGAACCCAAAAGGATTGATTCCTTTTGGGTGTTCTTTTAAAATCATTTTTTCTTTTTGGTACTTTTGTATTGCAAATGGAAAGTTAAACAAAGATAATCGGTGATAAAATATTAAATATTTTGTATAAAATAAAAGGTCTTAAAGATAAGACGTGCTATCAATTACCACATCAACAATAAAGGATAATGCATGAAAGTAACAGTCGGCTATGGTAAAGATGAAAAGTTTGAATTAAACATTGATGATAAACAGCTCATTGGTGTTTACAACCCAAACAGTGTTGCAAAAATTGATTACAATAAAGCGATTGATGAAGCGCTTGAAAAGCCTTTGGGCAAAGAGAGTTTTGATCATTTTATTGACACCAATGAAAGAATTGTTTTCATTGTGAACGATGGTACGCGCCCTACGCCTACACGAAAAGTACTCGCACGCATTTATCCTAAAATTAAAGACAAAGATATTTTTTTCATTGTTGCAACAGGATGTCATAGAGCACCCACGGAGGAAGAGTGGCATTTTATTTTAGGAAAAGAGATTTATGAAGATTTACATGTAAAGAATCGTTTGTGGAGTCATGACTCTAAAAACGATGCAATGATCTATCTAGGAATTTCGACCAACGGGACGGAAATGCACCTCAATAAAATCGTAGCAGAGGCTAAAAAAGTCTGCGCCATTGGCTCGGTAGAACCACACTATTTTGCAGGCTACACAGGTGGTCGAAAAGCATTTTTACCAGGGGTTGCCGCTTATGAGACCATTACGCAAAACCACCTCTTAGCGCTTCATCCTAACGCACAAGCCCTCAGCCTTAAAGGCAATCCTGTCCATGAAGATATGATGGATGCGATGGGTGTTTTAAAACACATTGATGTCTTTGCGATTATGACCGTTTTGGACAGCGACCACGATATTTGTGCTGTTCGTGCGGGTGATTTGAGTGATTCCTTTTATGCGGGCATTGACAAAGCCGATGAAGTCTTTTGCGTGGATATTCCACAAAAAGCGGATATTGTCATTTCTGTTGCACCCTACCCTATGGACATTGATTTGTATCAGTCTCAAAAAGCGCTCGATAATGGCAAACTTGCTTTGAAAGAGAATGGAATTCTTATCATGGTAGCAAAATGCCGCACAGGCATTGGTGAGGAAGGATTTTTTAAACTCATGAGTTCAGCCCCATCAGCACAAGCAGTCTTGGATAAAATCAAGTGTGGGTACAAACTAGGCTATCACAAAGCGGCGAAGATGGCGGAGATTAACCTTTGGGCGCAGAGTTGGGCAGTGAGTGAGCTGAGTGATGAAGAGATGAAAGCGGTGCATTTAAAGCCGTATCATGATTTACATGTAGCTTTAGAGGATGCCATCAAAGAAAAAGGCAAAGATGCCAGCATCATCGTGCTTCCTTTTGGTTCTATTACGGTACCAAAAGTAGCTCAATAAGGATGCTTATGAGAGTTCTTTATTATGATTGCTTCAGTGGGATTAGCGGCGATATGAATCTGGGCGCACTACTGGATTTGGGCGTTGAAGAAGCGCATTTAAGAAGTGAACTCTCAAAACTTGATTTGGATGAGCACTTTAAACTGCTCGTGTCTAAGAGTAGTAAAATGGGCATTTGTGGCACAAAAGTGACGGTACATCTGACGCAAAAATGGCACACACAAGCACACCATCATGCGCATCGAACGTATCAAAGCATTGAAACGCTCATCCAAAAAAGCAGGCTCAGCGAAGCGGTGAAACAACGAAGCATCGCTATGTTTTGGGAAGTAGCGATGGCTGAGGGAAAAATTCATGGAAAAGCACCTTTGGATGTTGGGTTTCATGAAGTAGGTGCTATTGACTCAATTGTCGATATTATCGGTGCTGCCATCTGTTTGGAAGCTTTACATGTAACGAAAATTATGGCTTCTACAATAGAATTGGGTGGAGGGTTTGTGCGGTGTGCACACGGTACCCTGCCCGTTCCTGCCCCTGCAACGCTTGAGATACTCAAAAACATTCCCATTCGCCTCAATGGTGTGAGCTCTGAAGCCACAACGCCTACAGGGGCTGCAATTATAAAAGCCAATGTGCATCTTTTTGAAGAAAAACCCTTCTTTAAAGTTGAAAAAATTGGGTATGGCATTGGGCATAAAGAGTTTTTAATTCCCAATGTTTTGCGTGTGTTCTTAGGTGAAATGGAAGAAAAAAAAGACATGGGTGAAGAAATTGTTTTGGAGACCAATATAGACGATATGAGCCCTGAAATTTTAGCCTACGTGCAAGAGCGCCTGTTTGCTATGGGAGTAAAAGATGTTTACACCACCGCTATTACCACCAAAAAAAATCGCTTAGGCGTCAAATTGAGCGTTTTGGTCTCTCCTGATATAGAACATGAAGCGATGCGTATTTTATTTGAAGAGACAAGCTCTATTGGGCTTAGGCGCTATCGGGTTGATAAAATTGCGCTAGAGCGTGAGATACGAAGTGTGAGCACATGCTATGGAGAGATTGCGGTGAAGTGCAGTTTTTATGAGGGAAAAATGTTGAAATACAAAGCCGAATACGAACACTGCAAACACGCTGCCCTGCTCTACCACGTTCCTATTTCTAAAGTCTACGAGAGTGTTGCCCATGCAATGCGCACCACGAATGCTTAAAAAGTATGAAAATCTTAAAACCATTTTAGCCTCGCATAAACGGCTTGTCGTTGCCTTTTCAGGTGGGGTGGATAGCTCTTTTTTACTCAAAGTCGCACACGATGTTTTGGGTGAAAATGTCTTAGGCGTCAGTGTGCAAACGCCCTATATCGCACACGGTGAAATAGATGATGCACGGCGTGTGGCAGCGCAGATAGGCGTTAGCCATGTGGTGCACGATGCGCCATGGATTGAGAGTCTTAAGCATAACCCAGAAAACAGATGTTATGTCTGCAAGCATGCCCTCTTCTCTTCCTTGCAAAGCCTTGCGAATCAAAAGGGTTTTTTTGCCATAGCCGAGGGAAGCAATGTTGATGATACCCATGAGCTGCGACCAGGACGTCAAGCGTTGCAAGAACTTGGTATTGTAACGCCCTTGTTGGAAGCTCAATTGCATAAAGAAGAGATTCGTGCTTTATCGAAACATTTGGGCTTGAGTACATGGGATAAACCCTCGTATGCGTGTTTGTTGACACGTTTTTCGCATAATGTCTCCATTGAGACACACGCCTTAGCGATGGTAGAAAATGCTGAGGCATACTTAATCGCCAAAGGGTATGCAAAGATGCGTGTACGTTATGAGCAGAGGATGGCACGCATTGAAATGGAAAAAGAAGATGCTCTGCGTTTGATGAATGATGCGCACTTTTCATGTATGATTGCGCACCTAAAAGCGTTTGGGTTTTTACATGTAATGCTTGATTTAGAGGGATACCGTTACGAAAGTCAAAGAAAAGGGATTTAGATGTGCGAACAAAGTGTTAAAGCCTTATTGGAAGGTGTGAAAAATGGGAATGTAAGCATTGCTGATGCCCTACAAAAGATGAAAGCCCTGCCCTTTGAAGATATTGATTTTGCAAAAATTGACCACCATCGTTCCCTTCGTCAAGGGTATCCTGAGGTCATTTATGGGGAGAGTAAAACACCTGAGCAAATCACCTGCATTACCCAAAAGCTTTTAGAAAAAGGGAATAATATTTTAATTACACGGGCAAATAAAGAAGCATACGATGCTGTTGTGCGCCTTTTTCCTGAAGCACTCTACAATGCCATGGGCAGAACCATTACTTTATATAAAGAGCATTTGATTAAACCGCAAAGTTATATTGCCATTGTTGCTGCGGGAACATCTGATATGTACGTGGTAGAAGAAGCGTATGAGACGGCGCTTATTTTAGGCAATGAGGTTAAAAAAGTAGTCGATGTGGGTGTGGCGGGGATTCACCGCTTGTTTGCGCATTTAGAACTCATCCAAAATGCCAAAGTGGTCATTGTCATCGCAGGCATGGAAGGAGCACTTGCCAGTGTGATTGGTGGGCTAGTCGATAAACCTGTCATCGCCGTTCCTACCAGTGTCGGCTATGGTGCTAGTTTTGGAGGTGTGGCAGCACTGCTTTCCATGCTCAATAGTTGCGCCAGTGGAGTCAGTGTCGTCAACATCGACAACGGCTTTGGCGCAGCGTATAATGCGAGTATTATTAACCATCTCTAGCGTTACATGTAAAGATTAATGGTAGGCTTTTGTGGCTCGTTTTATCTCGGTAATCAGCTCTTTTTGCCGTGTGTACATGTACTGCAAAAGATACTCACTGTAAGGTTTTGGAAGGTTTTCAAGCATCACAACAATTTTGGTTGATTCGGTATCTCTTTGGGCAATATAGGTGATTTTTGCTTCAATATCCATCACTACATAACCGTATTCTCCTGTTTCATTGGGCAAGGAGAAGTTAAGATGCACAAGGCTTCCTTTAAGCTCTTCTTCTCGAAAAAGTTTTTTTATTCTCATGGCAATTGAATTGACTGAAATATCAACGATCTCTCCTTGAGCAGAGGCATGGCGTGCGTATTTCATCACAATAGGTGTTCGAAAACTCGTTTGAACACGGGTGTGTTGGCGATTGTTAGCACTGTTATGTAAAAACGATAGATTTTTGATAATGGCAAAAGATTTTTTAATATCTAAAAATGAGACTTCAGCTTTGATGTCTTTTGGAAAGCTCGAGGCTTGAAGAACGGTTTGCCCCTCAAGTTGCATCACATAAGCTTGTAGGTTTTCGCAAGAGATATGATAGCTATCATGTGAAATTTTTAAAATATCTGCAGCCGTATTGATGCAAAGCCCCTTGTAAATATTAAGGAGTTTAATAGGAATTTTGTTGTTAAAACAGTGGTGCATAAGGTAAGAAATTTGCTCATTTTCATTACTGATATTTTCAAGATACTCAACCTCATAATAATCTATATTTTGGGTATCGTTTGTTGTGAGGGTTTTTGTATTTATTTTTTCAATTATTTCAATGAGATTATTGAGATTCATCTCTTTTATATCCATAACGGATGTGACGATAATAGGGCTTATTTTTTCATGGATATGGGTTGTAAACAGCTCTTTTTGAATATAGTTTGCTTGTTTACACGTCTCTTCAAAATGGCGTTTTTCAGACATAAAAATGTAAAGGCTTGGGCTCCATTGCACCAGTTCTTGCCACGTTTCTTTGAGCTGAAAGAAGGTTTGGAGCAAATTTTTAAAGGCATCATGCAAAGCAGTTCCTTTAAAACTTTTTGAGAGTTTTTCAAGGTTTGCAATGTTAACAAAAGTAAGCGTAATAGCTGTTTGCGTGACACTTTGTTGTGCAAGGCGGTCTTTGAGCATGTCTACAAAGTCGAAGCGATTGAGCATGGAAGAACAGGTTCTCTCTTCCTCTTCCATATCACCAATCAACGTCAGCAGTTTTTCATTATTTTTGGCAAAACATTTAATAAGACACATATAAGGGCGTGAATGAAGGTAGATAATACCTTGCGCATCTTCGTTGCTTTCAAGGGCATTGTACAAATCTTCATTTTCATGTATTTTCTCTTGCATGCTCACAAGATGGGTCGTCTCATACAGTTTTTCTGCTTTGGCGTTGGCATATAGAAGATGTTTGCCTTGAAAAAGGAAAAAAGGAAAAAAGTGTTCTATCTTTTTCTCAAGCTCTATTTTTTGGAATGTATAGAGTTTTTCATCGAGTTTAGTGGGGTTTTGTGAAAAAATAGAAAGCAACACGTGTTCTTCATTTATAAGTGGCAAAACATCGGTGACATTAAAATGCAAGGCGAATTTTAAAAGCAATCTATTCTCAACATCCTCTGCAAAAAGATAGGTAATCGTAGGTTTATATTTACCCAAAATACTGACAAGACGTTTGAGTTTTTCTTTACTGGCTTCTGCTACCTCAATAAATAAAATATCAGCACTCAAGGGTGTGTTGTTCTCTTCCTCTAAATTAAAGGAAAGAAAATGAGGATGCGTTTGTTTTGCATTTTCAAAAAGTGTGAGTTTTGGTTCATGAAAATAAAGGTGAGCTACTGATAACGAGCGAGTTTCGTGTAAGAAATCTTCTAAAAGCATTTTTCTTCCTCATAATCATCTCATTTACATTCTACCAAAATTCATAGAAAATTTAATCATTTTTTAACTACAATGCCTTAATTTTTAATAAGGAAACAATCCATGATGTATTATTTGGCAATTCAGGGAAAACAAACATTAAGCGGAAGTATCAGCATCTCAGGTGCAAAAAATGCCGCATTACCTCTTTTAGCCCTCACGCTTCTCTCTGATAGAAAAATAACCATTTCAAATATGCCTGAAGTTGCAGATGTTAAGACCTTATTGCAGTTACTTTGTAATTTAGGTGGTTCGTTTACATGTAAAGAAAAAAATGTGTTTGAAGTGGATGCAACAACGGTAAATTCAGCGTGTGCAAATTATGATATTGTGCGTAAAATGCGTGCGTCTATTTTAACACTAGGACCCCTTTTAGCTCGTTTTGGTCATTGTGAAGTCTCTTTACCTGGTGGATGTGCTATTGGTCAGCGCCCGATTGATTTGCATTTAAAAGCTTTAGAACAAATGGGAGCGGTTATTGAGATTAAACAAGGGTATGTGTTAGCCAAAGCACCTGATGGGCTTAAAGGAGCGACCATCGTTTTTGATAAAGTCACGGTGACTGGCAGTGAAAATATCATTATGGCAGCAGCTCTTGCGCATGGCAAAACCACCTTAGTCAATGTTGCCAAAGAGCCTGAAGTGGTGCAATTGTGTGAAATATTAGCCCTTGGAGGTGTGGTGATTGAGGGTATTGGGAGTTCAAAACTCATTATTGAGGGAAGTGGTGGAAAACTGCTTAATATTCCTGATTTTAGTGTGATTCCTGATCGCATTGAAGCGGGAACCTACTTGTGTGCAGCAGCTATTACCCAATCAAAAATCACCCTCTTAAATGTCAACCCTAAACACTTAGAAGCGGTGATTTTAAAACTAGGACAGATGGGCTTTAAGATTGATGAGACCGAAGATACTTTGACCATTTATCCGTGTGAGAAAATGATGCCATGTGATATTGAAACCTCTGAGTACCCAGGATTTCCAACGGATTTACAAGCCCAATTTATGGCATTGTGCACGCAAGCAAAAGGGACGAGTATTATTGATGAAAGATTGTTTGAAAACCGTTTTATGCACGTCAGTGAACTGTCTCGTATGGGTGCTAATATCAAGCTAAAAGGGCATAGTGCTACGGTTGAAGGTTCTATGTCTTTGAATGCCGCTGATGTTATGGCAACGGATTTAAGAGCCAGCTCAGCACTTATTTTAGCAGCACTTGTTGCTGAGGGAACGACAAAGATTCATAGAATTTATCACTTAGATCGTGGGTATGAAAACTTAGAGGGTAAGTTTTCCATGCTTGGTGCACACATTCAACGATTAGAGGAGTAAGCCATGGCGTACGAAGATATTGTCTCTTATGATGACGCTATTATCCGCTCTTTAGCCCTAGTTAAAGATAAGCCTCATACAGAGTGGGTTAGTCTTTTTGATGCACTTGGGCGTACCCTTGCAAAAAAGATTACATGTAAAAAAAATCTTCCCTCGTATAATAACGCTGCCATGGATGGTTATGCTTTTACGTATAAAGAAGGTTTACGAGAATTGCACATTAAAAAAACCATTTTAGCAGGCAGTGTGGTGGATGCGTGTTTGATGGGAAATGAATGCTATAAAATTATGACAGGAGCAAAAGTGCCGTTTGATGCGGATACGATTGTGCCGTTTGAGATGTGCGAACTACACGGTGAAACCATGGTTAGGTTACCTGAGAAGATTAAAAAAGGAAATGCTCTTCGCTTAAAAGGGGAAGAAGCAGATGTAGGCACAATACTTTTAGAAGAAGGAGTGCATCTTAATTCCCGAGATATTGCTCTTTTGGCTTCGCAAGGAATCATGATGGTGGAGGTCTATAAAAAACTTCATGTTGCGATTTTTTCCACAGGAGATGAGCTTAAATCACCGTGGGAAAATGCCAGTGAAGATGAAATTTACGACATTAATGCCCTTGCTTTACTCTCTTTATTGAAAGAATATGGGTTTGAGGCACACTATTGTGGTGTCATTCCTGATAATTTGGAATCAGCAACAGCGTATTTTACACAGATGAAGCAATACGACGTAGTGATCACCAGTGGTGGTGTGAGTATGGGCGAAGCTGATTTTGTGGAACGTGCCTTGTTGGCAAATGGCTTTGAAGCCTCTTTTCATGGTATTAATATTAAGCCTGGAAAGCCTATGATGATGGGTCAAATGGGTGATACCCTTGTGGCATCGCTGCCAGGGAACCCTTTAGCTGCATATGTCAATACCTTTGTATTTTTACTCCCTGTGTTAAAAAAATTGCAAGGTCAAAAAGTGTTTCACTTTGAACGTATTGATGCGCTTAATAAAGAGACTTTTGCCCTGCGCTCTGGTCGTGTTAATTTTGTTTTAGGCTCTTTTAGCGAGGGTGTTTTTCATGCTTTTGATAAAAACATGTACGGATCAGGAATGGTAAAGCCTTTGGTTGGAAGCAATGCTCTTTGGATCAGTGATGAGAGTAAGCGTTCTGTTGAAGTGGATGAAAAGATTAAAATTTTGTTACTTTAAGTTTTATTTTGTAAAAAAAATTATATTTTTTCTTTAAAAACTTGACCTTGTTTTTCATTTTTGTTACCATTGACGCTTGTATGCATAAAGAACTCGTTAAAGGAAAAGAATGCTTAAGGCAATGAAAATTTCAACGAAATTACTCTTAATCTCTTGTTTTACTGTTTTTGGGCTTTTGGTTCTTTCGTATCTTAGTATTTACTCAAGTCTTATTGGAAAAAACTCACTGGTTACCATTTATGAAAAGAATGTTATTCCTGATACTGAAATTACAAAAGCGCAAGAAACGTTTGATATGATTTTAAAAGATCTTATTTATGTCACCAGCGAATTTTTACCTACAGGGCAAGCGAAAACTCGTCTGAGTGTGACGCAAGAGAAAATGGAACTTTTTTTTACAAAAGCATTAAAAAGTGAGTTTTTTTCAGACCCTACTTTGTCGCAAAATCTTCATGAAGCCTATACCCGCTATACTCAAAAAATCGTTCCAAAATATAAAGAAATCACTGAACTTTACAGCATTGATCATCGAGAAGATATTGGGGATATGGCGGTGGAAATTGAGGCAGACTGTCGTTATATTAGCGAGCGCTTTGCAAACATGTCACACTTTACCAATCAACGCGTTAAAGAAATCAGTCACACGATTAGCATGCAGTTGAGTCAAAATTACTATCAAGTTTTGTGGGTTTCTGCCATTGTTTTGGTGGTTTCATCTGTACTCTTATTGATTATGAGTCGTTATATTGTAGGACGTATACGACGTATTGGTGAACATTTATCACTTATTACACGAGATTTGGCGCTCAATCGTCCTATTGTGGTTGCAAACGATGATGAAATTGGCGAAATTAGCCACACGATTAATACACTTTTGAGTACCCTTCAGCAAGCCCTGCTCAAAGCGAAAGAAACCGTTGTCTCTCATTCAAAAATCAACCAAACGATGCAAGATTTTTCACATCAAATCACTCGTACAGCACAAGAACAAGATCGTATTGTTGAAAATGTAAAATCTCTGACCGTTCAAATTAATAAAGAGTTACAAGCATCGTGTTCTATCTCTGAAATTAGTGCTGTATATATGAAAGAAGATTATGCTATGTTAGATAAGATGATTATGACCCTTGATACGATTGTAGAAAGCATTGATCATGTCAGTCATGATGAAGAGGCAATTTCGTCTAAAATGAATCAACTTGCGCAACAAACAACACAAATTCGTTCCGTCTTAGAGATGATTAAAGAGATTGCAGATCAAACCAATTTATTAGCACTTAATGCGGCCATTGAAGCAGCCCGTGCAGGTGAACATGGTCGTGGATTTGCGGTGGTTGCGGATGAAGTAAGAAAATTGGCAGAACGCACACAAAAATCATTGATGGAGATAGATGCGACCATTAGTGTTGTGGTTCAAAGTGTTTCTAATGCTAGTGAGAGTATTCAAGAAAATAGCCATAAAGTGGCGCAGCTCAATCAAAATGCCATTCAAATCTCTTCTATGGCGAATGAAACCAAAGAAAAAACAGCAAAAAGTTTAGACATTACAACTCAATCGTATGAAAAAGCACTGAGTATTTCAGCGGAAATTGAGCGTTTATCCCAAGGTGTTAATGAAGCAACAGGCTTAGCCCATGCGAATAAAACCATTGCTGATAATTTATTAAATGTCTCTTCTGATTTGAACCATTCTTCCGTGGAATTGGAAAAAGAGATTGCTATTTTTAAAGTTTAAATCACTTTGTGTTACAATTAACCCAGAAAATATTGACATAAAGGGTTTTTTTTGCTAAAATTTCGTCCGTTTTGCGGGAATAGCTCAGTGGTAGAGCACGACCTTGCCAAGGTCGGGGTCGCGAGTTCGAACCTCGTTTCCCGCTCCATCTTTTTTTTACTTCTTTTTTTTACTTCTTCTTTCTCTGAAACACTCTATATTGATAAAAACTATTGCATTGAAGACAAAACCATTAAAGCCTCATTGTTTGGGTATAAAGGCACAGACAGTGTTATCTTAGAAATTCCAACAGAACGTGCCCATTATGCTATCTCTTCAAGTACAATCCTCACTTTTTTTCAAGATCATAATATATCTATTATAGATAGTAGTGAAGGTGTTGTTACCTTTAAGCGTGATTGTGCGTTGATGGGAAAAGCTGAAATACTCAGTGAGGCTTTTGTTAAAAAGTTTCATGAGCTTGCACCCACAATTCTCATAGAAGAAAAACCGTATGTATTTGTAAAAACTTCATTGCCTGAAGATTTTGAACGCTATGAACTTCTCTTTATTGATATTCCCAATACAATGTTACGTAAAAACAGTGGTTCTTTTTTTGCTCAATTTCGTACAGGTAATCAAGAAAAGAAGCTCTATTTTTTTTATGAAATGAAGGCTAAAGCGCTTGTTTTTAAAGCAAAACATAATTTGCATAACGGTAAAATCCTGAACAACGATGATTACGAGAGTATTTGGCTTAATTTAGACGCTATACCCCTTCGTGCACTAATACAAGAATTGCCTCGTAGTGCTGTGGTAAAGGGAAGCCTTAAGGCAGGTCAAATTTTAGCAGATTACCATCTTAGTAGTAAGAAATTATTTTCGAAACAAGATCGTATCAAGGCACTTTTTAAAGAGGAAGGATTGATTATAGAAATAGAAGCAACAGTGTTAAGCGATGCTGATATTGGTGATGTGGTAAAAATCAAAACAGAACATGGTAAGGTTTTGAATGCAAAAATCATATCTTCCAAAGAAGCGATCATCCTCAAATGAAAAGAATAGTTATAGGAATTAGTGGTGCAAGTGGGGTTGAATTAGGTTTAAAATTTGTTCAAGCACTCCCCTTAGAGATTGAAAAATACCTTATTATTTCAGACCATGCAAAGATCGTTTTCAATAAAGAATCCAATACGATTTTACTTGATGATAACAACATTGGTGCCATTACAGCCTCAGGTTCCTTTAAAACAGATGCTATGGTGATTATTCCTTGCAGTATGAACACTTTAGCTAAAATTACGCATGGTATTGCGGATAATTTACTCACACGCACCGCAGCAGTAATGCTTAAAGAAAGGCGCCCTCTTCTACTTGCTCCTCGTGAAATGCCTTTTTCTTCCATTGCCTTAGAAAATATGCTCAAACTCTCTATGCTAGGGGTGCATATCGCACCACCTGTTTTGGGATATTATGCACAAAATGATACACTCGATGCTATGGAGAATTTTTTAATTGGAAAATGGTTTGATCTTTTAGGGATTGAACACACGTTGTTTAAACGATGGGAGGGTGCATGAGAGTTGCCATTTATCCAGGAACATTCGATCCTATTACCAATGGGCATATGGATGTGATTAAACGTGCAAGAAAACTGTTTGATAAAGTCTTAGTTGCAGTGGCGCTCTCTGAAGAAAAACGCCCTTTATTTGATATTCAGACTCGTGTACAAATGGTAAAGGTTGCTATTGCTGATATGGATGGGGTTGACGTTGAACCTTTTGATGGGTTATTGGTTAATTTTTCAAAATTGAAAGATATTCGTGTGATGATACGGGGATTGCGTGCGGTGAGTGATTTTGAATTTGAGCTTCAAATGGGTTATGCCAATGCTTCTTTGTGGAATGAGATTGAAACCGTTTATTTGATGCCCAGTCTAAAAAATGCGTTTATTAGTTCTTCTGTGGTACGTTCTATCGCTAAATACGGGGGTGATGTTGGGCATTTAGTGCCTGAAATTATTCAACCTTATATCAAAAGCAGGTTTACATGTATGTAATTTTTGAGGGCGTGGATACGACAGGTAAAAGTACCCAAGTTTCGCTTTTTGCTCAATCAAATAAAAATGTTTTGGCTACAAAAGAGCCAGGAGGAACCCACTTAGGTACGAAACTGCGTGAAATACTCTTAGGTGGTGAGCTGAAAGGTTCGTTTAACGCAGAGCTTTTTCTCTTTTTAGCCGATCGTGCTTTTCATTATGATACGGTGGTAAAACCTATGCGCACGACTCATTTGGTGATTAGTGATAGAGGCTTTTTATCGGGTATTGCGTATGCTTGTGCTAATCACAGCGATATTGATGGTGCTTTTTTACTTCAAATGAACCGTTTGGCATTAGAAGAAAATTATCCTGAAAAAATAGTTCTTTTTCTCACCAATGAAGCTTTGATCAAAGAGCGTTTGGGGGCAAAAGAACACGATGCGATTGAAGAGCGTGGTGTAAGCTATTTGTTACAGATTCAAGATATAATGCGTCGCATTGTAAAAACCTTACCCATTCAGGTTTTAGAAGTCGATGCTTCTCAAAGTATTGAGACAATTTACAGACAGATTGAGGAATTTTTAAATGATTAATGCCTTACGTGGAATGAAAGACACTTTATCTCCTGAAAATGAAGTGTATGAGTATATTATTAAGACGTGTACACGCATTGCACAAAATTATGGATTTACATTGATTGAGACACCTATTTTAGAGGAAACAGCACTCTTTAAACGAAGCGTAGGTGAAAGCAGTGATATTGTGGGTAAAGAGATGTATCAATTTACTGATAAAGGTGGAAATGATGTCTGCTTGCGTCCTGAGGGAACAGCAGGCGTTGTACGTGCTTTTATTCAACAAAAATATGACAAAGCTGGTGGCACAAAACGCTTTTTTTATCACGGACCGATGTTTCGTTATGAAAGACCTCAAAAAGGACGTTTACGTCAATTTCACCAATTTGGTGTTGAGAGTTTTGGGGAAGCCGATGTGCGAGAAGATGCAACAATTATTTTAATGCTTAAGGCAATGTTTGAAGCACTAGGAATTAAATATAGCCTAGAGATTAATTCATTAGGCTGTCCTGCGTGTATGCCACACTATCGAAGTCAGTTGGTGCGTTTTTTAGATTCACTTGAGGGACTGTGTGAAGATTGTGAACGCCGAAAACTTACCAATCCCATTCGGGTTTTGGATTGTAAAAATGAGCACTGCAAAATGTTACTTGCAGATGCGCCTTTAATTGTAGAAAATTTATGCGTTACATGTAAAGAAGATTTTAGTACATTAAAAGCGATTTTGGATCAATTTGATATTCAATATAGCGTCAATCCAAAGCTTGTTCGTGGGCTTGATTATTATTCTAAAACCGCTTTTGAATTTGTAAGCTCTGAGATTGGTGCGCAAAGTGCCATTGCTGGAGGGGGAAGATACGATAGACTGGTTGAATTTTTAGAAGGGAAAGCAACCCCTGCTATTGGTTTTGCTATGGGGATTGAGCGTTTGATGGATTTGGTGAAAATGCCTGAAAAAACTCGTGAGGGATACTACATAGGTGCGTTGTGCGATGAAGCATTGCCTCAGGTGTATACATTGGTGAATAGTAAGCGTCATGAGGCTAAAGTGCTAAGCAGTTATGAGGCAAAGTCATTAAAAAATCATCTAAAAATTGCAGATAAAAACGATGTAAAATATTGTGTATGCATAGGAGAAGATGAGCTCTCTTGTGGGAAGATTTGGATTAAAGATTTGGAAAGTAAAGAAGAAAAAAGTATCGCTATTGAAGAATTTTAAGGAGCAAGACATTGGATTATGGTATTAAAACGTGGGGAAATGACAACTTCTTTATTGAAGATGGTAAAGTAAAGGTAAATACAGGGTGTGAACCCTCTTTGATGGAAATTATCCAAGAAATTCGAAAAGATGGTATTCGCGGCCCCATTTTACTTCGATTTCCTCATTTAATCCAAAAACAGATTCGTATGATTTATAAAAGTTTTGCTGATGCAAGGAAAGAGTTTAGCTACGAGGGAAGTTTTAATGCGGTTTATCCTCTTAAAGTCAATCAATTTCCAAATTTTGTAAAAAATCTTGTCTCTTTGGGGGAAAAATACAACTATGGACTTGAAGCGGGTTCTAAAGCAGAGCTTCTTTTAGCCATGGCATATAATAATCCTAATGCTCCTATTACGGTCAATGGTTTCAAAGACAATGAGATGATTTCGCTCGGTTTTATTTCTGCGGAAATGGGACATAACATCACGTTAACCATTGAGGGTCTTAATGAGCTTGAGAGTATTATTTCTATTGCCAAAGATCGTTTTGGGTGTGTGCCCAACATTGGGCTTCGTATTCGTTTGCACAGCTCAGGTATTGGTATTTGGGCAAAAAGTGGGGGTATTAACTCCAAATTTGGCTTAACATCCACAGAGCTTCTTGAAGCGGTCAATATGATTCGAGATGCCAATTTACTTGATAAATTTACGATGATTCATTTTCATATTGGCTCGCAAATCACCGATATTGCTCCGCTTAAAAAAGCGCTTCGTGAGGCAGGAAATATTTATGCAGAACTTTGCCGCATGGGAGCTACGAATCTTAAAGCCATTAATCTTGGTGGTGGTTTAGCCGTTGAATATTCTCAGCATAAAACGACATTGCACAAAAACTACTCCTTAAGTGAATATGCCAACGATGTTGTTTATTTATTAAAAGATATTGCCAATCGTAAGAATGTTTCTGAACCTGATATTTTTATCGAATCGGGTCGTTTTGTTGCCGCACACCATGCAGTTTTAGTAGCACCTGTGTTGGAACTCTTTTCTCAAGAGTATACGGATCAAAAGTTACACCTTAAAGAGAACAATCCACCCCTTGTGCAAGAACTTTTTGACCTCTTTAATACGATGAATCGTAAAAATGCCTTAGAGTTTTTACACGATAGTATTGACCATATGGAGTCATTACTCACCCTCTTTGATTTGGGTTACATTGATTTGCAAGATCGCTCCAATACAGAGATTTTGGTGAATCTCATTATTAAAAAAGCGGTTGGACTTATTGCCGATAAAAAATTGAGTGAAATTTTAGATATTCAAGACCGTGTGCAAGAGCGCTATTTGGTTAACTTTTCGTTGTTTCAAAGCCTACCTGACTTTTGGGGTATTGAGCAGACATTCCCTGTGATGCCATTGGATAGACTCGATGAAACACCCACACGTTCCGCTTCTTTATGGGATATTACCTGCGATAGTGATGGAGAAATTGGGTTTAATACCGAAACGCCACTTTTCTTACACGATGTAGATATTAAAAATCGTGACTATTTCTTAGGCTTTTTTCTTGTAGGTGCGTATCAAGAAGTCTTAGGAATGAAACATAACTTATTTACCCATCCAACAGAAGCAACAATTATCATTGATGATGATAGTTTTGAAATAAAAAATATTCTTGAATCACAAAGTATTAGTGATATTTTAGAAGACCTTGATTATGATATTAGAGAAGTGCAAGAAAATCTCAATGAGCGTATTGAAGCGTCTGATATTATCAGTGAAAAAGAGAAAAAATATATTTTGGGTGAGATTTATCTTTTCTTGAACGACAACGGTTATCTTAAAACCATTAATAGTAATAATGAAGGTACGAACAATGCGTGATATTTCTTTGTGGGGGCAAATCAAAGAGGACTTTTCTCAACCGCTTTTACAAGACCCTGCAATTAACTCTAAAATAGAGCTTTTTTTCAATTATCCTGGTGTTTGGGCATTGGTCAATTACCGTATGGCTCATGCGTTACATGTAAAGGGATTTAAAAGGATTGCTCGTGTCATTATGGGTGTTTCTCAGATAATCACTAATATTGATATTCACCCTGCATGTACCATTGGTCGCCGTGTTTTTTTTGATCATGCTTTTGGTGTTGTTATTGGAGAAACAGCTATTGTGGGTGATGATGTCTTGATTTATCAAGGCGTCACATTGGGGGGTGTTAGTTTGGATAGAGGGGTCAAACGCCATCCAACCATTGGCAATAAAACGGTGATTGGTTCAGGAGCCAAAGTCTTGGGTGATATTAGTATTGGAGAAAATTGCCGTATTGGATCAAATTCCGTTGTGGTTAAAAGCATTCCAAATGATTCTACAGCCGTGGGAATCCCCGCTCGTATCATTGAAAAAGGGCGTGATAAAAATCCTATGGCACATAATAAAATTCCTGACATTAATAAAGAGCTTTTTATTTATATGTTTAAACGGATTAAGATTTTAGAAGAAGCTGTTTTAAACAGCCATCATGATGCAAAAGTAAAAGATGATGAGCTAGAAACCATTTATAAATGCTACCTCGAATCGGTCAAAGAATAAAATTTTTTTGGAAGAAATAGGTTAATTTTTTGATATAATCAGCACGATATTTTTACAGGGGAAATCTTCATGCTGTCACAAAGAATTCAAGTTTTATCACCCTCTTTAACCTTGGCCATTACCGCTTTGGCAAGAGATCTTAAAGCTCAAGGAAAAGATATTTTAAGCTTTTCTGCGGGTGAACCCGATTTTGATACACCTCAAGGTGTAAAAGATGCTGCGATTGAAGCGATCCAACACGGTTGCTCAAAATACACAGCTGTTGCTGGCACACCTGAAGTGCTTAAAGCCATTGCAGGTAAACTTAAGCGTGAAAACAACCTTGATTATAAACCTTCTCAAATTGTTGTGAATGTGGGTGCTAAACACTCTTTGTTTAACATTTTTCAAGCCATTATTGATGAAGGTGACGAAGTGATTATTCCTGCTCCTTATTGGGTCACTTATCCTGAAATTGTTAAATATTCAGGGGGAACGCCTGTGTATATTGAAACGGATGAGTCCAGTGATTTTAAAATCACACCTGCCCAATTAAAAGCTGCAATTACGCCTAAAACAAAAGTGCTTTTATTTAATACCCCTTCTAATCCTACAGGTGCAGTCTATTCAAAAAGTGATTTAGAAGCCATAGCAGAAGTTTTAAAAGGTACCAATGTTCTAGTCGTTTCAGATGAAATGTATGAAAAGATTTTATTTGACAATCTAACCTTTACCTCTGTTGCGTCTATTAGTGAAGATATGTTTCATCGTACCATTACTGTGAATGGTCTTAGCAAATCTGTTGCAATGCCAGGTTGGCGTTTTGGCTATCTTGCCTGTCCTATCAAAGAGATTGTCGATGCCATTGTTGATCTTCAAGGTCAAAGTACATCAAACATTAACACAATTACGCAAAAAGCGGCGATTCCTGCACTCAATGGGGATGTAGACGTTGATATTGAAACGATGCGTGCTGCATTTGAAAGACGTCGAAATATGGCATATGATTTACTCAATAACATTAAAGGTCTTTCCGTTATGAAGCCAGAAGGTGCGTTTTACCTTTATGTAAACACCAAAGCCGTTGAAAATGATTCCATGAAATTTTGCTCTAAACTTCTTGAAGAAACGGGTGTTGCAGTGGTTCCTGGTCTTGGGTTTGGAAGTGATGGGTACTTTAGATTCTCATTTGCAACCGATGATGCTACTATTAAAGATGGTATTGGGCGTATTAAAGCATTTGTTGAAAACTACAAATAAACCTTTCACCAAAGGGCATGTGTTAAAACAAGCTCTTTGGTGAAAAACTTCTTACAAAAGTCCCATGATTTGGGTACAATTCTGACACAATTTTTACACAGATAAAGGGTACAGAGATGAACAAATATGTCATTACACTTGCTAATACATGCTTAGGATGTAAAAAACCTGCCTGTCAAAAAGGGTGTCCTGTACAGACTCCAATTCCAGAGATGATTCGCCTTTTTTTGGCGGGTGATATTAAAAAAGCAGGACAAATGCTTTTTGAAAACAATCCTCTTTCTGTAATTTGTTCACTTGTGTGTCCCCATGAAAAACATTGCGAGGGACATTGTATTCTTAATAAAAAAGGGACAGCTGTTAGTGTGGGGAGTATCGAAAATTATATTTCAGACCTGTATATTCATGATAAACATTTTGAAAAACCACTGAAAAATGGTCATAAAGTAGCCATTATTGGAAGTGGACCTGCAGGTATTTCATTGGCATTTATTCTAGCGGCAAAAGGGTATGCTATTACTATGTATGACGCTCATGATAAAATCGGGGGTGTGCTTCGTTATGGTATTCCTGATTTTAGGCTCAATAAAACGATTTTAGATACGTTGGTTCTCAAACTAGAAGAATTAGGTGTCGTAATTCGTCCCAATATCACCGTGGGTAAAAATATCACCGTTGGCGATCTTTTTAGAGATGAATTTAAAGCGGTGTTTATAGGAACGGGGGTTTGGTCACCTAAAAAGCTTGGTATTAAGGGTGAAAGTTTAGGGCATGTTCACTTTGCGATTGATTATCTTAAAAATCCCTCCGTGCATCACCTGGGTAAAAAAGTGATTGTTTTGGGTGCGGGAAATGTAGCGATGGATGTAGCAAGAACAGCGGTACGTAATGGTTCTCAAGAAGTCATTATTATGTATCGAAAAGGAATGGAAGATATTCCCGCATCACATCATGAAGTTGAATGTGCCAAAATAGATGGTGTGAAATTTGATTTGTATAAGCAACCTATTGAAATTACAGATGCAGGTGTAAAATATCGAACGACCGATGAAGAACAATCAGAGGGTCTTTTGGAAGCAGATTCCGTTCTTATTGCTATTAGTCAAACAGCCAAGGATAATATTATCCAAGGAGCACGAGAGATTGAAGTGGATGGTAAGGGTCTCGTGATTACCGATGAAAGTGGTAGAACAACGATGCAAGGTGTTTTCGCTTCGGGTGATGTGGTCACAGGGGCTAGAACAGTGGTTGAAGCCGTTTCTTTTTCTAAACGAGCATCATCAGCAATTGAGGAGTATATCGCTTCTTTATAATAAAAAAGCTTTACATGTAAAAGATTTTTACATGTAAAGCTTTTGATTATTTGACTTCTGTATTAAAATGTTCTTTTGCATCTTTAAGGGCATTAATCAGCTCATCAATATTTTCATAAGGAATATGTGCTTTCCAATCAGGTTCTTGAGCATTACTTTTTAATGAGATACCAATGCTTACCACAGGAAAGGAACCATTTCCATAGGGTTCTTCTAAATGTGAAACAGAAATGGTTCCATTTTTCGTGCCTGCTAATGCAAATTTTGTCAGTATTGTATTTTTTCCACCCATTGTATTTTCCTTTTAATTCTTTTTAAAAAATCGAGCAAGTTTAGCGTTATTTTTTAACCACTCACTTTGTAATGTAAGGGGAAATCCACCATAAACTTTTCCCCCTTCAATGGATTTTGAAACGCCACCACGTGCGGCAATCGTTGCAAAATCACCAATTTCTAAATGCCCAGCCGTTGCACTCTGTCCACCCATAACCACATTTCGTCCAAGTTTACTTGACCCAGCCAAACCTGCTTGTGCAACAATAATACTGTATGCCCCAATTTCACAGTTATGCCCAATTTGAACAAGGTTGTCTATTTTTGTCCCTTTTTTAATGATGGTTGAGCCAAAAACAGCACGATCAATGGTACTGTTCGCTCCAATTTCTACTTCTTCTTCAAGAATCACATTGCCATGATGGTAAATTTTGATATGTTCACCCATTTTGGTATGGGCATAGCCAAAACCATCACTTCCAATAATTGCTCCTGCTTGAATGATGCAATCATCTCCAATGATAGCGTTGTCATAAATAACAACGTTTGGATAAATAGTTACATTTTTTCCAATACGTACATTAGCGCCAATAGTCACATTGGGCATAATATAACTCCCCTCTTCTACGATGCTACCACTACCGATAACTACATTTGGTGCTAGATGCACTTCTTGAGAGATGGTGGCGGGCATTGAGGTTTCAAAAGGTTTATGTGCAAAAAGTTTACTGGCATATGCCATACTTAAGTAAGGATTTTCACTGAGTAAAATTTGAGAATGGGAAGGAACAAAACTTTGAAATTCAGGGGTAACAATGATTGCCCCTGCTTTGCTTGTTTTTAAATCTTCTAAGAGTTTTTTATCTGAGAAAAAAGAGATATGTGATGGGGTTGCTTCTTTTAGGGGTGCAAAGGAGATGACATCAAAATCATCTCCCTCAAAGCTTAAATGCATAGCGTGTGCTAAAAAACTGAGTTTCATCATTACATATCCAATGCGACAGAGCCACTTCTAACGATGTCTGTGGGGTTGTATTTTTTAACAGCTTTTAAAAAATTATCAATACGATCATAATCATCCGCAACCATAACCACAATAAACTCCTCACCACTACTAGCAATCGTTCCATTGTAGGCTTTTAGCATGGCATCCAGACCATTGAAATCTTCATTAAGAGGAATTTTAACAAGGGCTAATTCTTTTTCAACAAACTGACCAGATTCGATGACTTTATAAATTGGAATCAGTTTATGCAATTGTTTGACAATTTGTTCTAACACAGGAGCATTTCCTGAAGTCACAATGGTCAAGCGAGAGAGATTTGTTTTAGGAATGGGAGCGACTGTAAGAGAGTCAATATTATACCCACGACCTGCAAAAAGCCCAGAAATACGTGACAAAACACCATCTTCATTGAGAACAATAACCGATAAAACGCGTCTTATATGTTCCATCGTTTACTCCTTATACTCAAGCATCATGTTGTACAACGTTCCACCTGCTGGAACCATCGGTAAAACATTTTCAAAACGATCAATATTAACATCAATCATACACACCGTATTGGAAGCAATGGCTTCTTCAAGCGCTTTATCAAACGCTTCTTTGGTGGTTACTCTAAAACCACGTCCCCCAAAACTCTCGACTAATTTTACAAAATCAGGTTGTATCGTTAAATCTGTCGATGAGTAGCGTTTATCATAGAAAAAGGTTTGCCATTGACGAACCATACCTAGAAATTGATTGTTTAGAATAATATTAATAACAGGTATTTTGCTCTCAACTGCTGTCATAAGTTCTTGAATGTTCATTAAAATAGAACCATCACCCGTAAAATTAATGACTGTTTTAGAAGGAACGGCTACTTTTGCACCCAACGCTGCTGGAAGACCATAGCCCATAGTGCCTAAACCACCGCTTGTTAGCCATTGTCTTGGATACGAAAAAGGATAAAACTGTGCTGACCACATTTGATGCTGACCAACATCCGTACAAATAATCGCTTTATCACCTAGAAGATGCCCTACTCTTTCAATTGCCCATTGCGGTTTAATCACTTCATTGGAATCTTCATACTTGAGTGGATGAATTTCATCGTAACGATTTAAAAGGTCACGCCATGGCTTATATTTTTCTTCTTTGATATGCTCTTTTGCTAGGGGAATCATCGCCTCAATAACATTTTTCAAATCCCCAACGATAGGGTAATCAATAGGAACAATTTTACCAATACTGCTAGGATCAATATCGATATGAATAATTTTAGCATGCTTCGCAAATTCGCTGAGTTTGCCTGTAACCCGATCATCAAAGCGTGGGCCAAAGGCTATCATTAAGTCAGCTTCACTCATTGCCATGTTAGCACTGTAGCAACCATGCATCCCCAACATTCCGAGTAATAAGGGATTTTCATGACCCATAATACCTCGTGCCATTAAAGTTTCAACCGCAGGAATACCACAAATTTTGGCAAATTCTCTTACTTCAGCGCTGGCATTAGAATGAATCGCACCACCACCGATGTAAAGTACCGGGCGTTTAGCAGCTTGAATTGCTTCAATCGCTTTTTTAATCTGGCGTGGATTGCCTTTGTAGGTTGGCTTATAGGTTTGCATTTTTATTTCAGATGGATACGCAAAATGCCCCATTTGTGCCGTAACGTCTTTTGGGATATCCACGTGAACGGGACCTGGTCTGCCACTGCGTGCAATGTAAAATGCCTCTTTTAAAATACGAGGCAAATCTTTAACATCTTTGACCAAATAGTTATGTTTAACACAAGGGCGACTAATACCCACTGCATCGATTTCTTGAAATGCATCTGTCCCAATCATACTAATAGGAACTTGACCACTAATAACCACCATAGGAATCGAATCCATATACGCCGTTGCAAGACCTGTAACAGCATTGGTAAAACCAGGACCGCTGGTGACAAAAGCAACGCCTACTTCACCACTCGCTCTTGCATAACCATCGGCTGCGTGAATCGCTGCTTGTTCGTGTCTGGTTAAAATATGTTTGAAATAATTTTGTTTATAAACTTCATCATAAACATTCATAATCGCACCACCAGGATAGCCAAAGACGACGCTGACATTCTCCTTACGTAGTGCTTCTATGACCATTTGGGAACCGCTTAACTCCATGACCTCTCCTTTCATATTTTTAATAACGGTTTTTAAGCTTTGCTTAAAAACCTATCGTTGCACTTGGCGCTAAAGCTTGCCTCTTGTGAGGCAGAATGTTTTACATGTAATGCAAAGCACAAAGACCTATGCAACATGGCGTTGTGAATCTTTACATGTAAAAAAACATAAAGTAAATTTTTAAATTCTTTACCTTTTGTAGCATTTACGGTCTGTAAAAAAGTGGGTTATTATAGCAAAGAAACATTAAACTTCTTGTAGCATATGTCCTAAATGACGTTTGTTTTGGTGTATAAGAATCTCTTTCTCTTTAGATGAAGCGTCGCAATGAGCAAGTGCAACACCTTCCCTTAAGCCATCATCAATAACAACACAATGTACAAAACCTAATTTTTTCATAATCGCTTTTACGATTAAAATGCCTACAACAACTAAATCACGGCGATTGGTACCTGTGTAACGCTCTGCATCCGCTTCATTTAGGCTACTAAGTTGTTGGTACGCTTTTTCAAAATCGTTTACATGTAAAACTTTACCATTCACCACAGATGCATCATAATGTGCATAATCAAGACCTTCTAAAAACGCAGCAACGGTGGTTGGTGTCCCAGCTGTTGTTACTAATTGTAAATAATTTTTTTGAATTAGAGGAATATCTTTTAGAAATGTCTCAATACTTTCAACCACATGTGTTACATTTTGCTCAATATTATCTTTATATTGTTCGGCAACACTAACAATGCCAAAAGGAAAGCTTTGTGTTACTTTTTTTCCATTTTTGCAAAAAACAAATTCGGTAGAACCTCCGCCTAAGTCAAAAAGAACATAGGTTTTTTCATTCAAACCTTCTCTTTTAAGGGCATACTCAATGGCTAAAGAGGTCAAATATGCTTCTGTTTCTCCTGAAATAATTTTAAAATTAAGCCCAAAACGACGTTTTATCTCTTCTAAAATAGGGAGAGCATTGTGTGCGACACGCATGGCTTGCGTTGTAACACATACGCAAGGCTCAGCTTTAAAATCAAAGAGCCTAGAAGCCTCTTCAAGGGCTTCAAAAATAGCATTTTGAGAGCTTTCACAAATCATATGCGTGCGATGCAAATCTTTAGCCGTGCGTACAATTTTTTCATAGGTATTTAATTTTTTCTTACTGACACAGTCTATTTCCACAATACGTAAAGTATTGGACCCCAAATCACAGGCAATCAATGATATTTCCTAACGGCTACGTAGGGTAAAAAGTTTAATAATGCCGTGAATCACTAGACGAATGATGCCCAGTAAAAGATAGACAATAAAGGTATACAGCAGCGGATGGTAAGGCATTTGATGCTCAGCTAAGTGCTTGAAATGTTCGATGGGATAGGCTATCCACTGATTCATATGGATGCCCAATGACAACACAAAAAGCAATATAATAAAAATAGCACACTCTTTTTTCATAGGCTTCACTTACTTAAAGAAATAAAGAGTGATTTTAAGCAAATATAACTTAAGAGTAGGTTTTTTGTGTGTTACATAGTTGCAATATTTTTAGAAAACTATAAACAAGTAAAATAATCAGGTATAATTTTTTTAAGCAAGGAAAACCTTAGATTAGTGGAAGTAGAATGGGGAAACACTCAATATAAAGGACGGGTAATTGTTATGAAACAAAACAAAATCATTGAAGAAGTACTTCATGAGATTGAAAAACAAGAGGGTATACTCTCACGTCGAGAGGCGATGAAACTTTTAGCACTCTCTCCTATAGCCGCAGGTGTTTTGGGAAGTGCTAGCGTTCCAGTTGCTGCAAAGGCTTCTTCAAATGCAAAAGGTAAAATCGTCATTGTTGGCGCTGGGCTTGCAGGTATGGCAACAGCCGCAAGACTCACACACACGCTTTCAAACCCAGACATTACTATTATTGAACCAAACCCAAAATCAGTTTCGTACCAGCCAGGACAAACACTGATTGCTGCTGGTATTTGGAAAAAAAGCGACATTGAATATGAAACGGCTAAGTTTCTTCCTAGTGGCGTAAAATGGATTCAAGATTTTGTGGTTGGGTTTGATCCTGATGCAAATAAAGTGCGTTTAAAAAATGGAACAGAAGTCAGTTATGATTATTTGATTGTTGCAACAGGACTGCATTTAAATTTTGGGGCTATTAAAGGATTAGAAGGTGAAATCACCTCTTCAGGCGAAAATGAAATCGTCAAAAAGAAATTAGGTAAGGATGGTGTTTATTCTATCTATTTTGCAGACGGTGCTGTTGATACTTATAAAGGAATTCAAGAGTTAATTGTAAAAGCTAAAGCTCATACAGGAAGTGAAAAGCTACAGGCACTTTTTACCGACCCTGATACAGCTATTAAATGCGGTGGGGCACCGAAGAAAATTATGTATATTACCCATGATTTATTGAGTAAAGCGGGGGTTAGAGATAAGGTTGAGCTGATATTCTGTCCATCGGGTGATAAAATGTTTGGTGTTCCTGAATACCACGAGGCGATTCTCGAGCAATTTAAAGTAAGAAATTTTAAATGGGAGTACAAAACCAATCTCATTGCGATTGATACTGACAAAAAAATAGCAACTTTTGAGAAAAAATGGCTTGAAAAAGGTGAATACGACGAGGATTTACAAGAATATACCATGGTGGTTAAAAGTGAAAATGTTGAGAAAAAATATGACTTTATCCATGTAACACCGCCTCAAAAAGCACCTGATGTTGTTGGTAACTCACCTCTTGGCTCCAACAAAGGCTGGGTACCTGTGGTAAAAGAGACCTTACAACATGTCAAATATAAAAATGTTTTTGCCATTGGTGATGTTGCTGCACTTCCTATGGGCAAAACAGGCGGAAGCGCACGTAAGCAATACGGTGTTGTAGCGGATAATCTTATTGCGGTTATGGAGAAGAAAGAATCTCTTCCTTCCGCATACGATGGTTATACGGTTTGTCCTTTAATTACCAGTATTGGAACGGTTATGATGGCGGAGTTTAATTGGACGGCAAAACCAACGCCATCTGTGCCACTTGACCCAACGCAGGAGCGATGGTTTTGGTGGTTGGTAAAAGTCTATGCGCTTAAGCCAATGACCATCTATGGTATGCTCTCAGGCCGCGCTTAATTAACGATGACACAAAAAGGATTAATAATGAAAAAAATAAATATAGCACTCTCGCTTATGGTTGCCTTGGTTGTTTTAAGTGGCTGTAACTCTAAGCCAAAAGAGGAAGTAAAAACGTATAAATACACTACGGATGTTGTTTATAAAGAGACCTGCTTGCACTGTCATGGGGCAAAAGGTGAAGGTGTTGCTGAAAAGAAAAGTCCTGCCATTAATAAACTAAGTATTCAAGAGTTGGAGATGGCATTGTTTGATATTAAAAACGGTGGGCTTGGGCAATCAACGGCTAGTGAGCATGAAGTAATGGAACACAATATGAAAAAGCTGACTGAAAAAGGGTATGACTACGACATTAAAGCAATGGCGAATTATATTTTCACAACCTTCAATCAAGCAAAATAGAACGGATAGGGATGTTTTTTGGTGAAAAAACGCATCAAAAAACATCCGCCTGCACTATGAATACACCAAAAAGAGTGTTTGTCTGGCCACTGTGTACACGTATCATCCATTGGATTATTGCGACCTCTTTTTTACTTGCTTTTATCACTTCATTTTTTTATCAATGGTATGTGTGGCATATTTGCTTTGGCTTTATTTTTGGAGTGGTATTACTTTTTCGCATTATTTGGGGTTTTATCGGACCTCATTATGCCACCTTTAAAACCTTTCAACTTAGCCTCAATGCCTTAAAATACTATTTTGTTGAAAAAATTCAGAACAGATGGCGCACCATTCATGCAGGTCACAATGCCGCTTCTAGTTGGTTTACCATCATTGTCTTAAGTTTTGGAATACTGATTGTCATCAGTGGTTTAGTGGTGCAAGGCATTGAAGACGCTAGTGGATTGTTGGGATTTTTACATCCATCTTATTTTCAATTTTCTACACATTTTATGTGGCTGCATAGCGTTCTTGCCTACACGCTTTTTGCCTGTAGTATGATTCATATTTTAGGTGTTTTGATCGAACAATTTTACCATAAAACACATATGGTGTTTGCGATGATTACAGGTTATAAGAAAGCAACAGGAGAAGATGCCCATGTCTCTTTACCTTTACATATTTTTGCGTATGGTAGCATCGCTTTATGCCTTTTTATTGTTTTACATGTAAAGAGTTATGAAGAGACTTTTTTAACACAAACGTATGTTGAAAAACGTGATTTTCAAGCTGAAAATAGTGCCTACAAGCAATGCTCAAGTTGTCATAAACCCTACCCTCCTTTTATGCTTCCAAAGGATTCATGGGCAAAACTTATGCAAGGGTTGGAAAATCATTTTGGTGAAACGATTAGCGAACATAATATTACAAAAGCAGATCAAGAAAGTATTTATGCTTATTTAATCGCACACAGTGCTGAAGATTCAAACCACACATTGGCACTTAAAACCCTCCAATCGCTAGGAGAACTTCGTCCACTTTCCATGAAAAAAGTGCCTTATTGGAGAGACATTCATGAAAATGTGGTGTTACCAGTGGATGTCAAAAGTGCATCGAACTGTTTTGCCTGTCATAAAGATTTCGAATACGGTATTTTAGATAAAGCGCATATTCGGCGTCCGTAAAGTAAAGAAATTTTTTTCACATTATCTTTTGCTATAATCGTTAAAAACAATAAAGGAATTTGAATGCTTCTAGGTGTAAATATTGATCATATTGCGGTTTTAAGAGAAGCACGAAAAATAAATGACCCTGATCCTTTAGAGGCTGTCTCTTTGGTGAAGCGTGCGGGTGCTGATCAGATCACCATTCATTTACGAGAAGACCGCCGTCATATTAACGATGAAGATGCTAAAAGTATTATCGAGAATGCGCATGTTCCTGTGAATTTAGAGTGTTCTATCAATGAAGAAATTATTGAAACAGTACTCGCTCTTCGCCCACACCGTGCAACATTAGTCCCCGAAAAACGTGAAGAGGTCACCACAGAGGGTGGCTTGAATGTGGTTAAAAATAAAGCGGTGATGATTGACATTGCTAAGCGATTAAAAAAAGAGCATATTGAACTCTCTTTGTTTATTGATCCAAACAGTGCCATGATCGATGCCTCTCATGAAATAGGTGCACAATGGATAGAACTTCATACGGGGTTATATGCCAATATTTACGCCATGCTCTACTCCAATCTTTCCCGCTCACGTCATAGTATTCAGGAGTTGGAGTTAGATAGAGAAACCTTACATGTAAAACTTATTGAAGCCACACATGAACTTGAAATATCAGCAAAATATGCCCATCAATTAGGGCTTAGAGTTGCTGCTGGGCATGGATTAAATTATCATAATGTGAAGCGTATTGTCCAGATTAAAGAGATTTGTGAGCTTAATATTGGGCAGAGTATTATTGCTCGTTCCGTGTTTGTTGGATTTGAAAATGCAGTTAAAGAGATGTTAGGATTATTACGATGAAAAAAATAGCCATTAGTCTTGGGGATTTAAACGGTATTGGGTTAGAAATTGCACTCAAAGCGCATGATGAAGTGAAAAAAGTGTGTCATCCAATTTATTGTATCAATGAAAATATGCTAGGTTGGGGTTCAGCACTCTTAGGGCTAGATATTCCTTTGGATTTTGAGATACGTGATTGTGGCAAGGTCTTTGAAATTGAAGCGGGTGTTTGCTCCGCAGAAGCGGGTGAGAGTTCTTATGACTCGTTTATTACGGCTGTGGCATTGGCTAAGAGCAATGAAGTAAGTGGCATCGTCACCTTGCCCATCAACAAAGAATCATGGGCGATGGCAGGATTGGAGTACAAAGGACACACCGATGCACTCAGTGATTTACTCGGATGTGAAGCCATTATGATGCTCGGATGTGAAGCGATGTTTACCATTCTTTACACGCATCATATCCCTTTATGTGATGTCCCGCATGAAATTAAAACGAAAAAGCTCAAGCCCTTTCTCTTGAAGGTCTATGAGGAGTTAGGCGAAGATAAAATCGCTGTTTTGGGACTCAACCCTCATGCAGGCGATAATGGCGTCATTGGCGATGAGGAAGAGGAGATAAAAAAAGCGATTACTAAAGCCAATAATTTTTTAGAGCGTGAGGTCTTTGTAGGCCCTTTTGTACCTGATATGGCGTTTACGAAAACCAACCGTGATAAGTTTCGCTATTTTGTTTGTATGTACCATGATCAAGGGTTAATTCCTTTAAAAGCACTCTATTTTGAGGAGAGCATTAACGTCAGTCTGAATGCAGGTATTGTAAGAACCTCTGTGGATCATGGTACCGCTTTTGATATTGCGTACAAAGATGCCAATCCTTCAACGCTTAGCTATATTAATGCGATTAAAGAAGCGGTTAAACTTGCCACAGCAAAAAAACTACTGACCTTTTAATCCCTGCTACCTTGTGTATCTTTAGGATACTTAGGGGTAGCATGATTGGGTAGACAGATAACGCCTTGTGGGGTTATCTCGTATATTTTTTCCACAACAGATTCTATAAACGCTTTATGGTGCGAGACAATAATAATACTCTTATCAATGCGTCCTAAAATATCCACCAAGCGTAACTGCATCGCTTGATCGAGTCCATTGGTGGGTTCATCCAAAAGCATGAGTTTGGGCTCCATAATCAAAACGCCTGCCAATGCGACCAGCTTTTTCTCTCCGCCTGAGAGATGATAGACGATCTTTTTTGCCAAATGTGCAATGCCCAAATCTTGCAGCATCATCGCTGTTTTGAGTTTGGCTTCCTCTTTGGAAACACCACTCGCCAAAAGGCTAAAGGCGACATCATCTTCAACCACAGGCGCTAAAAACTGGTTGTCTGAATCTTGAAACAGGTAACCGATGAGATGACGCATGCTTTTAAAATCTTCCAAAGAGTGCATCGGCTGGTGAAAGAGCTCTAAAGTGCCTTCTTCTAAGCTTCTAAGCCCTGCGATAATCTCTAAAAGCGTTGTTTTGCCACAGCCATTGGGACCAATAATGGCAATCTTCTCTTTATGTGAGACATCGAGTGTCACATTTTCATACAAACGCACACCATCGCGTGAGGTCGAGAGGTTTTTGATATTCACCGAACAGCTCATATAAGGGCTCCTTGTCGCCAAACGAGCGATAAAATCGTGATAAAAGCAAGTAGCGTATCGTAAGCGCTCAAGTCTTGATGCGCTTCTAGAGTATAGACTTCACCGCAAAAACCACGCAGGTGCATCGCTTTTTGAAGCCAAAGTGAGCGCTCCAATGCTTTAATGAACAAAATGCCCACAAATCCTGCCATTGTTTTATAGGTTAGAAGATTGGTTTTAGGAATAAATCCTCTTACATGTAAGGTATTTTTGAAAAGTGTAAACTCTCGTTTGATGAGAAAAATGGACTTTGCCGTGAAAAAGAAGATGGAGGTGAGTTTGTGCGGCAGATGCAAACGCTGCATCGCAATGGCGATGGAAAATTCATCTTTGCCTTGAAAAATCGTTAATACAAACAGTAAAATAAAATTGGATCGTAAAAAAATAAGCAGTGCCAATTCATAGTTTTCTTGCCAAAGCATGCTTGCCACAACGATGGCAATGAGGGTATTGAGCAAAAAGAGTCGCTTGAAGATGCTCCACAGTGACGCTTTTTGTAGCCAACCAAGCAACAGCAGTGGCAAAAGTATGGGGAGATAAAGATGCTCTTGTAATGCCACGACGGTGCTGTACAACAACGCTAAAAGAAGCGCTGTTGTCGGTGCTATGCGTGGCTGGGTTTGCGTTTTATCCAAAAAAGTGCTCCAAAGAAAAAAACAATTATAGCCAATCCCAAGAGCATTTTATCCCAAGGTGTATCGGAGGGCAATGTTTTTGCCTCTTCTTTGGTGTGACTTTGAGCGATATAGTGTGTTTGTGTTTGGTGTCCCATGCCTGCTTCAAGGATAATGTCAAATTCAGCCGCAGGCAATGTGGCGGATGCTTTGCCCTCATCATCGGTTTTAAGGGTTAAAAGCTCTTTTTGGTTCGCATCTAAGAGCTTTACGGCTGAAAGCGCTAAAGGAACAAACCCAATTAAAAACCAGAGCAAATCTTTGTGCCAGCGTTTGGTGGGAGGAAGCATAAAAAGCCAATACCCAACCAGTGTTGGCGTGGCAAGATTGAAGAGGTTGATACCCAGCGTCGTAAGTCCTCCAAAGCCAAAAAGAACGCCTTGGAGTAAAAGGGCGACAAAGATAGCAATGAAAGCTCTTATGCCTAGCATAGCGCCTATAATGCCCCCTAAAACAAGGTGTACCGATGTGGGACCAATGGGGACATGAATGAACGACGCCAAAAAGAACAGCGCTGAAAGTACGGCCGTTTTAGGAATTTCATCATCTTTGAGTGTTTTAAACGCATACAGGGTAAAAGCAGCCGAAACGACTGCTCCACCGATTAAAATCTCAGGTCTGAGTAATCCTTCACTGAGGTGCATTTTATTTCATCGCCTCCGTTTTGAGCCACAGCACAGCACCCAATTCGACAGGGTAACTTTTACCCTCTTTTTTGATCTTTTCATCATCATCCATTAATGCTGCAAATCCCCACCAGCCTTCTTGAGGGAGTGCCACATGAAAGACGCCATTTTGATCGGCTTTGTACACTTGCGTAACGTACATTTCATTGGGCGCTTTGAGCCCTTTTGTGTTGTAGAATTCTACTTCAACTTCGGCATTCGCAACGGGTTTGCCTTTGTAAAGCACTTGGGCGCTAAACAGATTGCCTGCATAGAGTGAATAAGGGCGAGAAAGTGGGATGATTTCTGCTTTAAGACCAATGGGTTTATCCCAACCCTCGCCTGAACCAAACGCATCCACAATCGTTTTGGTTTGATGGCGGATAAATTTCTCCTCAGCAGGCTCAAAATACGGCACAGGATCGACATAGAATTGGTATACACCTGGTTCTTTAATCGTGTATTCACTTGTCCATGATGTCATTGCGCCTTTTTTGACCTCTTTAAAGGAAGACAGAAGCGATGTTTTTTTGCCCTCAGCAAAAACGCCTGCCTCTTTAGGCTTTTCCATATTCATACTGTTTTGTTCAAAGGGATGGGTAAATTCATACTGAACCGCTACTTTTGGGCTACTACCTTGCTCGATCACAGATTTGTCTGTCATCACTGTTTGAAAATGTGCAAACAAAGACGATGCGCATACAATGGAAGCCAATAATATTTTTATACAAATACTCCTCTTAAATAATATTTTAATAAATAACTTATTATTGTCTCACTAAAGAGGTAAAAAAAGACTTAAAGATTCGTAGAGGAAAGGTTTACATGTAAGGCATTTAAAGCATCATACGTTGTTTGTTCTTTTGCATATTCAAGAAAAAAATTACTGTGCTGTGGTTTTTTATAGACAACATCATAGTACTTCAGTAAAAGCAGTTCAACCACTTTTTCAAGCTGTTTGTTTTCATAGGCTCTAAAAATCTCTTCTTTAACACTTTTTTGAATATAAGGTGCAATTTTTTGCATGGATGAGTAAAAAAAATCAGCTGACATAGAAGCGTAATCTTTTAAAATGCGCTCAATTCTCTGTGGAAGAGGCGCTGTTATTTCAACACGAATTCCTTGATGTATATGTTTGTATAAACGAGAAGGAATGGTGCATGTGCCCATTTTTTTACTCTCTGCCTCAACAAAGATATACGTATGAGGGTCGATTTTATGTAAAATTTCGCATAGATTATTTTCAAATGTTTTTTGGTTTGGTTGAATACCTTTAATATGACCAAAACTGGATCCTAAATGATTTGCCATTTTTTCGAGGTCTAAAGAAGGTGAAAGTTTGGTTAGTAACTCACTTTTACCACACCCTGTGTTGCCCCCTAAGACAATAAAACGGTGATGAGGAAGATTTTCAAGGTAGCTAAGAACATAAAAACGGTAGCTTTTGTATCCCCCTTTAAGCCGATACACTTGATAGCCTATGTGTGCAAGAATGCTGGCAAGAGAACTAGAACGAAGACCACCCTTTGCACAGTAAATGCCTATTTTAGAACCTATTTTACACGTTTTAGCAATTTCTAAAAGATGTTGTGCACTGTTTTGACAAATGTAATGGGCTCCTAAAAGTTTTGCATCATTGCGAGAAACATTTTTATACAACGTCCCTACTTCACAATGCTCTGCATCATTTAAGACGTAGTAATTAGCCGCCCCCACCATATGAGACGCTTCAAATTCCTTAGGGCTACGCACATCAATAAGAAGCTCAAATGAAGATTTTTTCTCCATAAAGGCATCAATGTCCAACTCGTTTAGCATGCAAGATACTCAGGAATTAACCCTTTTAAATGCTGATAAATTTTTTCAAAATCCGCTCCATAAACTCTGGTGTCAGCAATGGTGGTAATAAAGTTCGTATCGCCACTCCAACGGGGAATCACATGATAGTGAATATGCTCAGCAATGCCTGCTCCACCACTTTTGCCTAAATTCATTCCCAAATTGACCCCTTGTGCGCCAATGCCTTCTTTAAGCATAAGAACACAGCGTTGAATGAGTAAAGAGATATGCACCCACACCTGTGGGTCAAGTGCTTCGACACAATCGGTATGGTAATGTGGAATCACCATAAAATGGCCAGGTGAATACGGATAGCGGTTCATCACGATAAAACAGTGCTCATCACGGTAGAGTACATGGTGCTCATCGTCTTTTTCGGGATGTTCTGAAATATTACAAAACACACATCCTTGAGGTCTTTCACAAAAATAAGCACTGCGCCATGGGGCATACATGTAATCCATTAGTCTACCTTTTTGAAAGATTTTAGAGATGTTTCTATGTCATTTTCCCTCATAAAATATTCTCCAATTAAAAACGCATCTGCTCCCATCTGACTTAAGTGTTTAATCGTCTCTTTATCGTTCAATCCACTCTCTGCTACGATGATCTTTCCTTGAGGAATCAGTGGCATAAGCTTCTGGGTTAAGTTCATATCCATCTCAAAGGTCTCTAAATTTCGGTGGTTTATACCGATGATATTCGCTCCTGCAAAAATGGCTTTGACCAAATCCTCTTTATCATGTATTTCGACTAAAACTTCCAGTCCTAGTCGTAATGCATACTCTAATAGGTGTTTTAACTCAGCTTTTGAAAGTGCTTTTGCGATCAATAAAATGAAATCGGCGCCGTAAACAAGGGCTTCAAGTATCTGATACTCATCAATAATAAAATCTTTTCGCAACAGCGGTGTTGGTACATAACGGCGGATTTGGGTTAAATACTCTAAATTACCTTTAAAATAGTGTGGCTCAGTCAGCACAGAAATCGCATCTGCCCCTCCTAACTCATACGCTTTGGCAATGAGTAAAGGGTCAAAATCTTCTTTAATAATTCCCTTGCTAGGGCTTGCTTTTTTAACTTCTGCAATAATACGATACGGATTTTGGGGTGTTGCTTTAAGATACGGTTTAACATCGCGTGGCATAAACGGATTAAAGGCAAGGCTCCTGCCTAGCCAATCTATGGTGTATTCTTTCTTTTTCTTTTCTAAGTCTTCATGGGTACGTTTTATAATTTCATCTAAAATCATTTTTTCTCTTTCAAACATTTCTTAATGGCATTCAAATGCACAACAACCTCTTCTTCCATCATTGATTCACCAAGACCTTGCATCACTTCATACGCCTTTTCGCATTGACCCAATTTATAATATCCCCATGCTAAAGAATCAAGATAAAAAGGAGAATTCGGCTCAATTTTGAGGGCTTCTTGTACCAAATAAATACCTTTTTGGACATTTATGTCATGGTCAATTAACAAATAGCCATAGTAATTAAAATAGACAGAATCCCGTAAAACACTTGTGACTTCTTCAAACTTGAGTGTAATGGCGTGAAGAATCTCGGGTGTGAGGGTGTTCTTGTGATGTTCATACTCATAAATTGCCATTTTGCCCAAGTAGTCAAGGTTTTTACTCTCGTCATATAAACGCTCAGCTAAAGCGTAAGCATCCATAAAGCGTTTTTGGGTGGCATAAATATGTAAAAGCATATCTTGATTAAACGGTGAGTTTTTTAAAAATTCAATCGCTCCTTTTGTATCTCTTACATACAATAAGAGTTCAACAATTTTTTTAGATAACTCTTCGTTATGATGTTCTTTGTAAAGTTTTTTATACGTTGCAATTAAACCTTGAACATTACGTTCTTTGCCATAAATTTCGATGAGTTTGAAACAGGTTTTATTTCCACATCCTTCCATATTTGCATAGGTTTCTAAATGTGCAATCGCATCGTCACGTCTTTCTAAAAAACGGTACTGCAATTCAACAATATTCATCAATAAATCTTCAGACTGCTCTTGTTTGTACGCACTTTCAAAATATTTCAGTGCCAAATCATAGGCTTTCATTTGAAGGTATAAATTGCCAGCAATGCTTAAATGCTGGATACTTTTATCGTGTTCAATGAGTTTTAAAATCTCGTGTTCTGCCTCTTTGTAACGCTTTTCTTTCACCAATTGCCCTACCAAAAGACGGTTAAAATTTTTCTCATCAGGGTATTTTTGAAGTCCCTCCGCAATCAATGCTGGGGCATCAGGATCGCCCAATACAAAAGCCAAGCCTGCATCTTCGGTTAAATAAACCTTTTTTTGGCTCTGCTCATAAAGTGAATGGTAGATTTTACGGGCGTTTGTATAATCACCTTTTTGTTGATAATGCAACGCTTGCAAGATAAGATTGTCCTCTTCTTCAAAAACTTTTTTTGTGGTTTCATTAAGAACGACAACTTCTTTGGTGCTGCATCCCACCAAGAAGAAAAGAACAATTATAAGCGAATAATACCGGGACATTCTGAAACTACCTCGTCAATGTTTTCTTTAAAATATTCCCAAAAGGGAAAGGTTCGGCACTGAGATGGACGCACATCGTAGATGGTACACATCTTTTTTTCTCTATCAAAAAAGACACACCCATAGCCACCTTCATACGCAATCTCTTTAATCGTGAAACGATAGCGAATTTTTAGTAAATAGTTATTGATAAAGCTCTCTTTGCTTAACAAAAGTTTTTCAGCAATAGCTTCTATTTCTTCTTGACTCACCCAAATATACCCACTCTCTCCAATGCAGCATTTTCCTTCACAGCTTTGGCAGGCTTTTGGATTAAAAGCATACTTAAAGCCCTCTTGATACATTAATCCATCCATTCAAGGCTCTTTGTTTTTGATTTTTCAAAAATAGCTTTCACACGCTTAGTAAACTGTTCTTCCTCGCACATCAACAAAGGCGCATGAATCCTACACAATGACTTTGAGTTTTTACGTGCACAAACAAGTACCAAAGAAGCTTCTTTGTCAATTTTAGGATGTACAAAACAGAGATTTTCTACATTTAAACCATTGCTAAGTAGCGCATGCATAAGCATATCAAGTTGTTTAGCATCATAACAAAAGGTAAAATACCCACGATTGGAAAGTGTTTTACTCACCTTTTTTGCGAAAGCTTCAAAAGGGAGCGCACTACTATGTCTGCTAAGGCTTAGCGTATCCTTTTCGCTCTTAACGCCTCCTTGATGGTAAAAAGGAGGGTTGGAGATAATATGGTCAAATTTCTCTTCAAATTTTACTTCTAAAAAATCTTTACATGTAAAGGATTCAATGCTTAAATGATTGGCTAAAGCATTGGCGTGTGCAATTTCACAATTTTTCGCTTGAATATCCAAAAGGCTTACATGTAAAGAAGGAAAATCACGTTTGAGTAAAAGTCCTAAAATACCACATCCACATCCAACATCCAAGAGCTTCCCTTTTGGATTTAAGGTGCTTATAAAATCATACAGTAATAAAGAATCGCTGTTGTAGCGATACCCTTCTTTTAATTGCAATAAATTGAGCATTTAGCGATACACCTTGATCTGAAAACCCCGTGCTTTAGCTTGTTCAATGTTTGAGAGGGCATAGCTTATTTTTGCCCCCTCTCCTACGTAAGATGTAACCAACTCACCACCTGCTTTGGCTCTGGCTTTGCCAAGTCCAATGTTAGCAAGAGCACTAATACGCTCAATCTCACTCTCTTCAATGCCAACTTTCTTTGTTTTAAGAAGCGCTAAAGAAGCAAAGCCTGAATTGTCCACAATGGGTGTTATTTCAAAGAAATAAGAACGATCATAGCGTGATAAAAAGCTTTTTATATCTGTTTTGCATTTTTCAGAAAGGGCATCCACTCCTGTTCCCATATCTTCACAGTTTATTTGAGCTATATAGTTCAATGGCTCATTTGAGCGAGGAGCATTCTCTTTTGATTTGAGTGCTTCTTTATGATTTACATGTAAGGTTTTTATACTTTCATCCTTTGCTTTGAGTTGTTCTTGCAGTCTTAGGAGTGACTCATGTGTTTCTTTGAGTTTTTGCATATCGGCTTGCTGCATCGCCTCATGTTTTTCACGCAAGAGTATCAGCTGTTGTTGAACGGTTTGAAGTTCTTTTGCGTAGTTTTCTTTTTCCAAACTCAAGGCTTCATTTTTCTGGGTGAGTTCTTTGTTTTGGTGCTCTATACGTTCAAAATTTTCTTTAGCAGTTGCTTTATATTCGTTTAATTGACCATCGAGTTGTTGGAGTAGTTCTTGTTTGTATCTCTCAAAATGAGCCATTTTTTCATTAAAAATACGGTAGTTTTTGTTGTGAGTTTGGCTGATTTCATCGACACGTTTTTCAACTTCTTTATCAATATCCTGCGTAATGGCTTGAAGCTTTGTGATGGTTTGGGTTAATTCTTGAAGCTTTTGTTCTTTTTGAGCAGCCTCTTCTTTGGCTTTTTCCACTGTGAGGGTTAAGGTTTCAATTTTGGCTTGCATCGCTTCTTTATAGTGTTGATTTTCAAAGCTTAGTTCGCTATAACGCTTCTTTTCCTCATCAAGATAGTGTTTAAATTTTGCCAAATCTTTTTCACTCTCTAAAAGTAAAGCATCAACATGTTTTTTTGCACTTGAAAGCTCTGATTTTAGGTGTTTCACTTCTTCTTCATGCGTGGCATTTTCTTTAACAATAGCTTCTTCTTTTAATCGTAAGGTTTCTGTATGTTTCGCTTCCAACTCTTGAAGCTGTTTTGTGGAAGATTCAAGGAGTTGATTTTTTATTTCCAGTTCTTTTTTTTCATTTTCAAAACGTGTTTGATATTCTGCTTCTTGAAGGTGAAGCTTTTCTTTTAATGCGTCAAGATTTGTGTTAAGTTCTGCAATACTTGTCTCATAGCTAAGAAATTTAGCCCGTTCTTCTTCTCGTGCTAGGTGAATTTCTTGATGTTTTTTGGCATCATCTTGTGCTTGTTTTGCTTTTTGCGATTCAATTTCTGATTTTAAGTCATTGGATTCACTCT